>JAIQEY010000080.1 GCA_020073565.1 Terriglobia bacterium | reverse complement strand
CTGGGGAACGCGGGGTTTGCGGGCGGACGCACCAACGAGGCTCTGTGGCAGATTTCCGACCACGTGAGTTATCTGCACGGAAAGCACACTTTCAAGTTCGGAGTCGAATTCACAGACACCCACTTGACCGACCTGGCCTTCGGCGGATTCGATCCTGATGCGCAAGCGCAGAACGGCACCTTCCGCGGGACCTACACCTTTACCGATCTCGAAAATTTTGCCCTGGGAGGCTACGATAATTTCTTTCAGAGCACCGGACAGCCCAAGTTCTCGTTCAACGTTCCCTACGTCGGCTTTTACTTGCACGACACCTACCAGGTCCGTCCCCGCTTGACGTTGGATCTCGGTATCCGGGAAGACTTCCAGATTTATCCGCAACCGAAGGCCAATCCAGCTTTCCCGCTCACCGGCCAGTTTCCGAACCAGTATCAGCGGATTGCACCGCGCTTCGGATTTGCCTGGCAACCTCTCGACAAGACCGTTGTCCGCGGCGGCCTTGGCATGTTCTACGAGAACCTCAACGGCCTGAACTACCGCAACGCAGTCGTCTCCAATGGGCTGCTTTCGCAACAGGCCTCGGTTTCTCTCGACTACGATCCTAACCTCGCTCCCAACCAGCAGATCGCGACCTTTCCCAACCAGATCACGGATCTCTCGCAGTTCTCCGCTCCCGACATCTCGCTGGTCGATCCGCATTTCCGCTTCCCCTACATCCTGCAGGGAAGTCTGCAGATTGAGCGCGAGATCCTGCGCGACACCGTCGTGACCGTCGGAACGACCTGGACGCATGGCGTGCACTTGATCGCGTCCAGCGCGTACGATCTGAATTTGAATGCGCCCATCGGCACCACGACCTACACTCTCTGCCCGCCGGCGGCGGCAAAGCCCGATGACTGCAGCGGCCTGTCGATTGTGCTGCCGAACCTGGACTCAGGCCTGTTAGCCGAAGGACGTCTTACTTCAAATTTTGGCCAGATCAATGCGCTCATCACACCCGGCCTCAACAACTACAACTCCTTTTTCGTACAGGGACAGCGGCGCTTCAACCACGGACTGGCCTTCCAGACCGCGTACACGTTTTCAAAAAATCTGATGTCGCGCGGCGTCGACTTCAACAACCAGTTCGACTTCAGCAACACGCATGCGCCCTATCTGCTCGATCAGCGGCATCGCCTTTCGATCGCCGCTGTCTATGCGCCCGCTTTCGGATCTCATCTCCACTCAGGGTTGTTGCGCGGCGCGCTGTCGGATTGGACCATCAGCACAACCATGCAGTTCGCGTCGGGGCGTCCTTACGCCGCGTTGACCGACCTCGCTTGCACCACTGATCCCCTGGATCCAGAATTCGATTCGGATGCCTGTCTGGCGAGCCATTCGATCAACAACACTGCGATTTTGCAGAGCACGGCGAATTCGGCGCTTGGGATTAACGCCGGCAGTCCCAGCCCCGCGGTCGGCTTGGACTCGTTCTATGGCCCCTGGACGAAGCAAGTCGACCTTGGCCTGACACGCCGTTTCAATCTTACCGAGCGCCACGCCATCACTGTGCAGGCGCAAGTCTTCAACGTCGCGAATCATGCGAACTACTACGTCCAAAACGGCACGGGAGTGAGCGCTATACAGTACAGCCCCTTCGGCGCCACCTGCGGCGACGGAGTGAGCCTCAACCAGCAGTGTTATCTCGTCCCAAAATCAGGCTTTGGAACACTGCAAGTGATCAACTACCAGAATGGGCCGCGGATTATGCAGTTCGCGTTGAAGTGGACGTTCTGAAAGGTGGGCAGGACAAAGATTGACATTCAGCAGTCCGTGGATGAACTCCATTTTCGAAATAGAGTGACCTGCCGCGTCGCGCAATCACTTCAGGTAGACACCGGCAACGTAGATGCCGCTGCCGAACAGCAGCACCACGATAAGCAGAGAGAGCAAAACACTGGCTGAGGGCCGGAGCACCGGCTTCATTTCTGGGGACGACACAGGTTCTTCCATTGCAACTCTCCTCCACTCGAATGTGCAAAAGTGCCGCGCAAGGCGGCGAAAGAAGTGTCACTGCCCTTGTAGCGAGGTTGTGTTGCGGTGTTGTTAAGCCGAGGTAAAAAGATTTCCAGTGGCATCACGGGACAATAGCGAAAAGAGAATGCTGCTCTCACAGCCTTCCTTCCAGCGAGCTGAAATCGAGAGCTAGACAGCCATCTTGAACACGCAGTCGCAATGTGCAGCGTGCCAGCGGTCGGATTAGACCAAACATCGGTCTACAATGGCTCGGGCAATGTTCCGTAGCGCCGTAAGAAACGTAGGGTGGCCGTTGACCCTCCAACTCGCCCTCTGGTGGCCGCTGCTGCTGGGTTCTGCCTGGCCGCAAGCGACCGTTGGCTTGACCGCGTTACGTTCCGCTGTTCCGTTGCTGTGCACTGAGAATCATCAGGCAGCGCGCACTCGTGTCCGCGGCACCGGTGTGATTGCCGATTCCGGCGGGACGCTGCTCACCGCGGCACACGTCATTCAGGAGGCGCGATCGGAGTGCACGCTGAGCGTGCTGATTCCGGACGACGAGTGGAGCCGGTTCCGGCAGTTGCACGCATTCCTGATCCGAGACTGCCGCCTGCATCTGTCACTGGACTTGGCAGTGTGCCGGATCCGTCCTGCGGAAAGCAGCCGGGACTGGGGCTATCTCCGGCCCGCGCGGATCCGAGCACGGGTGGCGGTGCCGGGCGAAGGTGTCTGGATCACCGCGTTCACAGGATGGGGGCTGGCGCCGCTGACTCGCAGCGGACACATCATGGGACGACAGATCTACCAACGCCGTGACGGGTGCTATTGCGATTTCGCTACCGACATCACGGCCGCTGAGGGAATGAGCGGGAGCCCAGTGATCGCCGACCATGGCGAGGTGATTGGAGTTCTTACCCTGGCAGGCGCGCGAAAGTTTCGCGGTGTCTCCTTCGGCGCCAGTTTCGAGGAAGCAGCGGCATTTTTGAAAGCAGCGGGCGTCTCTACGACGCCCGATTTACCGGACGTGAACGGTCTGCCGCCGGCGAGACGGTAGCTTGCACAACGCTTGCGCGCAATCGGATCGCTATATGACTGCCGGTTCTATTGAGCCGAAGCAAGACATAGTGGGGATGGGCTATAATTTCGGTTGGCAATCGTCTTCTTCCTTTCTTACCACCAAGCGGAGCGTACAGCTACAGAAAGCACAGGCATTCCTAATGACAAAGCAACCAGTGAGTCTCTGCACCAGGCTTAAGCAATTGGGTTTCACACACGGGAATCGGATGAAGTTGTACGGGGAGGAATTTGAGGTGAACGGCGAGCCCATCGTTATGGGCGACAGCCTAGTTCTTGTGGACGCAATCGAGAAGAAGTCAGGTCTGCTCAGACGTGTCCGCATTCCGCTCCCAATCGTGCACATGGCAAATGGAGACCGCAAGGCCGCCTGATCACTATTGAAATCCATTTCACCAGCAATTTGGTTGGGTGTGAGATGGCCTGTGGTTGCTGAAGAACTCGAACCGCCTACTGGTCCGTCCGAGTAGTAGACCCAAACATTCTCTCCGTCGCACTCTGCATCAGTCGCGAATTTCCCTTATGCCTTCGCCGGAGGTATTCCGGCTGCGCCGGTTCGAAGAAGAACATGCCCGCGAAGCCGCAGGGGTCACTGCACGGTCAACGTCGTGGTCCCAGAAAACTGCGTCAACACCGAGTTCACGATGACGTTCATCGTGGCTTGGATGACTGCGGATGCCTGCCCAGTTCCGCCGGTCACGGTGTACGTTCCCGCTGCGGGTTGGAGCGCCGGCGGAACGAACCGGATGTCGCAGCTCTGTCCGGGCTTGCACGGTTGAAGATGCTGGCTGTCCGCCGGATCGGTTTCGCTGAGGATGGTAAGAGCAGTGTCGTTCAGCAGCGAAACGTCTCCTGAACTCACGGTAAGTCCGTGAAACTGGAAAACTGATCCAATCGGCCATGGGAACACACTCGTCGTGGAAGGATTCACCATGGTGACCGTGACGTCCCCCAGGGCCACCACCAGACGGGACGGCTCCTGCGAAACGGGTGCGATTCCCTTCCCCGTCGAATAGGCAAGTCCGCCAGGGTTCACGATGGCAATATCAGGATTCAGACTGCTCCACTGCACCGACGAGGTGACATCCTGCTTCGAGCCGTCGCTGAACAATCCTGTGACTTTGCACTGCTGCGGAATTTCGAGCGCCACAATACCGTTCGCGGGCGTGACGGTCAACGACTGCGGCACAACCAAGCTCACCGACACGATCACGCTGCCGCTGATCCCACCGGCCGTGGCCGTTATCTGGGCTGTCCCTCCCATCCCTCCAGTCAACACTCCACGCCGGCCGACGCCGGTCGTGATCCCAGGAATACCAGGATCGTTGCTGACAGCAGCAGCGTACGGATTGTCGGAGGTCCACCGCACGGCATCGGTCAAATCCTGCCGGCTCCCATCGGAGAAGGTACCGATCGCCACCAGCCCGAATTGAGTCTGGTTCGCAAAGCTGATCCCGGGCGGAGGAGGAAAGGGATCGAGGGGTGGACAGTTCACGACTGGGTTGGCAATGGTGGCAGCACAGATGTCGATTCTCGCGAGCGCGGCAGGGTTGACGACCACCGACCCCGAGGCGGCGACCGGGGACCCGGTCACAGGATTGAGGACGCTGGCGCTGATGCTGGTTTGGCCGGGACCGCTGGCGTTCGCAAATCCGAATGGACTCACCGTAGTGATCGCGTCATCCGACGACCCCCAGGTCGCGAGGAGGCTTAGGTCCGCCCGTGTGCCATCGGAATAATTGCCCGTCGCCAGGAACTGGCGGCTACCATCCAGAGGTACAGCAGTGCTCCCGGGCACCAGGGTGATGCCGTCCAACTGGCCGTTGCTGACATTCAAAGTAGCGGATCCCGCTAGCGCACTGCCTCCGGGAACCGCGAAGTTAGCGGAGAGGTTCGCCGTACCACTTGCGACTCCGGTCGCTAATTCTTGTAATCCATTCACATAGTTCACCGTCGCATTTGCGTCGGTGCTCCAGGTCGCCGCGTTGGTAACGTCCTGCTGGAAGAACGTGAGATTGTCAGGCGCCAGGAAAGTAGCCACGGCCACAACATTCTGGATCCCGCCTTGAGCGACCTGAGCGTTGTTCGGCCCGACCACGAGCGATTGGAGCGTTGCGCTCAAAACGTTCAGCGAGGTGCTACCTTGCTGACTTCCCAAGGCTGCCGTGACAGTCGTCGCTCCGGGGCCCGTCGTCGTCATCAGCCCCGTCCCGGGCACGACACTCGCCACCGAGGTGTCCGTGGAACTCCAGGCGATCCCCTGAATGCCTGTGATGTCAAGTGTGCTGCCGTCCTTGAATGTCGCCACCGCCCGCATCTGCTTCTTGGTTCCGTTCGCCATGACGGGCACCGGAAACAGGGCCCCGGGAAACATCACCATCCCAACCGGAATTACACTTACTCCTGCTACCGAGCTGTCATCTACGGCAATGCCAGCGCTCGAGCTGATTCCGGAAGAGGGAGCGGTCGCGGTGATGGTCTCACTCCCCAAGCCAAGACCCGTGACCATTCCAGTGGCAGAAACTCTTGCCACACGCGAATGAGCATTGACAGTTGTCCAAATTACATCCCGGCGCAGATCCTGCTTGGTCCCGTCGTCGAACGTGCCGGTAGCGATCAGTTGCTGCGAACTCGCTAGCGGCACTGTCGGGTTGGCGGGGCTTACGGCAAGCGACGCCAGGTTCGCGTCGCTGACAGTCAGGCTCGCGGGCGCGCTGCTGACGGTCCCTAGAGTTGCCGTGATGCTCGCTGTCCCGTGGGCAATCCCCTTTGCCAGACCCTGCGTCCCTGCCGAGGTGCTGACGGTTGCGGCCGGCTGCGACGAGTTCCATGCGACTTGGCTAGTAACGTCGGCTGTGGTGTGGTCGTTGTAGTTCCCGGTCGCCGTGAACTGTTGCGTGGTGCCCTTTGCAATCTGAGCGCTCGAAGGACTAATCCCGATCGCCGTCAGCTGAGGCACCACCGAGACGATTGTTCGTGCCTCAAAAAACTTCAGCGTTGTGGGGTCTTGGATGACTGCAGTAACGACTGCCCGCCCCGAGTTGACCGCGGTCGCTTTGCCGTTGCTGTCTACCGTGACGACAGTCTTGTCCAGACTGTCCCAGGTAACCTGGCTGGTGATGTCCTTGGGGTTGCCAACGCTGTATGTTCCCATGACTGTGAATTGTTGCGTGGCAGCCGGCGATGTCGTGAACGCAACCGTCGGGTTGGTCGGAGACAATGTGATCGAGGTCAGGATAACACCCGTGCTGCCTTCACCAATCAGCCCGTTCTTTCCCCCACAACCACAGAGGATGGCAAGAATACTCACCGTCGTCCACAACGTGACACGTCTTGGCATTCAAGGCACCTGCACATCGGCCAAAATTGGGCCCGTATTTTCTGTGTCTTCCTGCGTTACCGCCTGACCGGTACTCCGGTGCGACAGAAGAGTCGTTGAGTTCACCGCTGTCGCTTCTCGGCACCTTCCTGTTGGCCGTGCGCGTCGGGCAACGGCGGCTGGGTCGAAGCGGATTGATGCTCCTTGGAGTCAGGTATTTTGACCTGAAACTTGATCCAGTCAAAGACGCGTCCGCCGGAGGACACGCTGAAAAACTCCGGCCCATCAAAATGATGATGTTCGGCGCCGGATGGAAGAGCAGCTTCGATGTGCTTCTGGGCGTCTTCCGGTGTGTTCCCAACATCGTCGCTCACCTGATCCAGCCGTATGCGTTGAGTCTTGAGTCTCGGAAGCAACGCCACCGGATCGAACGCGGCAACTTTCTTCAAGAAGTCCGGTGTAATGTAGCGCGGCCGTTCTTCTTCCGGGATTATTTCGGACTGGGCAGTCCAGGCGGGCCAGTCGCCCCAGGGATCGAGCAAATAGACGGCCTTGATCCGAGAGTCGACCGACGCGGCCATGGCCGCGATGGTTCCGCCCGCGCCCACGCCGAACATGCCGACATTGCTCATGTCCACGTCGCCGCGCTGGCCGAGATAATTCAACACCATTTGCACGTCATGCGCCGACTTCCCGAGCGACTCCTGTAGTTCGCTCACGAACCATTCCTTCATCGGCCGGTCGTGATAGCGCTGTCCGGTGAGCGCGGGCACGAAACCCACGGCCGCAATGCCACCGGCGGTTCTGCGCTTGCACCAGCCGTCGTCCTGGTAACGATCGGTTTCCGACGGATGCCCGTAGAGGTAAATCACGACCGGAGTCTTCGGCCCATTCCGGGGACGCACCACGTAGAGGTAGATGCTGTCATGCGGACGCCATTCCACGTGAAACAATTCCCGAACAAAATCCGCTTCCTCATCTTTCTCGACCAACACGGGCGGATCTGCGTGCAGATCGCTCTTATCCAAGGAGATCGTGGAAATGTCCTCTTGCGTCGAAGTGGAAGGGAGGCTCGGGTCCGGGCGCGCTGGTGCCAGCGGCGCTATAACCGATTGCGCAAAGGAGACCGTTACAGCCAGTACGAAAAGGAAAGTCAGGATTCGCGTGATGAACTTCATACCGGTAGGTTTCCGCTTAGGACTGATGCTAATGGGCTGGATGATGTTCTACTCCTCGGTTGCAGGCTGAAGCGGGGCAAGCTGGCGCTTTGCTTAGTCAGCCTGCCCCGTTTGTTATGGTTGTGGAGTAACTACTTCCTCAGTCGCGATAGTTGACAAGTTCCTTTCCGGTATCAGCGAAGTAATCGGTGTCCGCCTGTTTCGTAAAGGCAGCGCCATCGATATCGCCGCCCGCTTCCGCGGTTGGTGTGTTGCCGTTGTGGGGTGCCGCGGCGATGGCAGGTATCGCGTAGTGGGAACGGAAGACCTGAAGACCAGGCTCTCCCGTGCACTTTGGGGCACCGCTAGTGCAAACGTACGGGACAAAATCAGGCACTTTGCCGTTTACGTCGGCCTGGATCGCCGTGACGAGTGCTTGGGCGTTGGTCAGATTAGCACCGGTCTTGTCGGTGATGATGCGGACGATGGTCCAAACCTTATAGGAACCGTTGCGCAGATTCGGGAATGAGGTTCCATTTGGAACTGGACAAGGTGCGTTACATTGCGGAAGCTGTCCAGGGGTGTAGGTAACGCCTTGGAACACGTTGGTGCCGTACAAGGCAAACACGGGATCAACGCCGTCCAGAGTTGCGTAGTAGATTTTGCTGGCTGGAGTGAACTTGCTGACGTTGCCATAGGAGAAGAAACCGTAGGCGACGCTGTCGGCTGTGTTCAGCACACCGCCTACTCCGCTGACTCCGTTGGTGACCTCACCGTTGCCGATGCCGCGCCGGCGCAGGGATCCGCCGGGGCCGGTCAGGTGCACCGGGTTGGTATTAGGGTTGGCCATGTCGACGCCCGTTTCCTGGGAAGAAATGGTTTTGAACTTGGTCTGGTAGAAAATGGTGCGCGGAACCGAGAACTCAAACGTGTTCATCGTTCCCGAGAGTGGCTCGCGGAGCCAGGTGGTTAGCGCCGTGCTGTTGCCGGCCAAGCCCACATCAAGATCGCCCGCGCGCCCGATCGAACCGTTGACCAGGGAGGCTAGCGTGAAGTGATTGATGTTCTTAAACAGCGGATGGCTTGCGCCGTCCAACGCACCGAGCCCGGCAGCATTGGTGCCGTTGAAGTACACCACTATCGGGAAGGCGCCAATGTTGATTTGTGTGTAGGCAGGGACAGAAAGGGTCGTGTTGAATGGATCCTTGCCCTTGATATTGTACTGAACCGGATGGGCTTGTGCGCCACCGGCGATGTCGCTGAGGATCGAGCACCCGATCAGGGTCGGGAAGGTAGCGTTGGGAGTGCAATTCGCGGTGGCCTGGTTATAACCGAGGCCGTTGAGGGTGGCGGCAGCGTAGGCCGTCAATGCCCGGTTGGTGGCGAACTTGGCGTCTTCAGCCCGGATATCCGAGCCCGCCGCGGTGAAGGCTGTCTGAACGGCCGACACAATCGCAGCTGGTAAAGCAGCGGTATCGGAGACAGGGTTGCCAGCGCCATCGTCAAAAAGATTGGCATTGATTAGATTCTGGCCTGCGGTCAAGTTATTGAGCTGCAATTGGGTACGCGGAACCGCAAAGTAGGCCCGGTTGCCGACGACCGTATCGACTGACAGGTAAGCCCAGATTTGGGCCGGGCTGACTGCATCGTTCCACACCACAATCAGGTTGCCGCCTTCGGGGGCAATGTTTCCCGAGCCCCGACTGTCCACAATCTGGGCGCAGTTGACTCCGCCGCACGAGCCCTTGATCGTGTAATGATGGCAGCCGGCAGCACCTCCCGATGGAATGCAAAGGTCATTGAATGCGGCTACGCCAACGCTGTTGAAGATGGCCGACGAGCCCACGCCCAAGAACTTCAGCTGAGCATTGGCGGTCGAAGCCATCCCGAAGATCGCGGCCAGGCAGAGCGCCGCGAGCAACAATCTTGTTCCTCTCATCACGATGTCTCCTTAAAGAGTTCTCAGAATCTTCTTTCGGTTTAGCGGGCTATTTGTAGAGTCAGGCGGACTTGAGCGCCCGATCCGTCTCGCTTCTCGAGCTCCGGTTGCCCGAATTGTCTGACAACCAGCAACTGCTCCCCTCGCCAGGAAACCCAGGGGAGCACGAGAGTTTCCGTGACTGCGGGTGCAACCGAACTATCAACCAAACCTGTTAAGCGCACATGACACGAATGTGAACCTGCCGTTAAATCTTGGTTCGCAGCTCGCGATTCAGTGCACGGAAATGCACAGTGTGCAAATGATTCACCGTTCACTTTTCAGACCTTCGCCTTCGCTAGTTCACGACTTGAAACACACTCTTGACCACGGCGGCGAATCCGGCGCCCTGAAACTTTGCGCTGACCTGTGTCGAACCGACCTTCAAGGATGACAATGTGACCGACGCTGTCCCGTTCACTACCGGAACGACTGCAACCAGCTTGTTAGCGGCTTTGAAGGTAACGTTGCCAACCGCAGCGGTTCCGGCCGCGGCAACAGTCGCGGTGAAAGTAACTGGTTCGCCCTGCACCGACGGATACTGTGAGGAAAGCAGCACCATCTAAGTGGGCACTGCGAAGCCCAGGTGCATGGTACCGATCGCAAGGTAATTGGGGACGCCCGCGAAGCTGATCGAGCCGGCCGTTGCGGTCAAGGGCACCCCGACCGGAGACCAGACACAAAGCTTGTACGTAAGACAGCCGGTGTTGTTCGGCGTCAGCGTGATGCTAGCCAGGATATTGCCTGTGCCGTTTGGCCCCGCATACATGGTGGCCACCCCGGGCTGAATCGCGGAATAGTAGAAATACAGACCGGTCTGTATGCCGTTGGTGGACGTGATCGTAACGTTTCTCCCGGTCTGGAAGAACATCACCGGATATCCGCCTGGGTTGTGAATGAAATTCCCGGAGCCACCCTTGCTGGCGGAGACGATGGCTTGAGCGTTGGTTGTGAACTGTAGTCCGAAGTTCGGCCCGGGCCCCGAACCCAGACTCCCGGTGCCGCCGTTGTAAAAATCATTGATGTATTCCAGATTCTTCAAACTTCCGAACGTGACGATCCCCTTGGTCTGCGCCCGGGACACCACCGAAGCCCACAATACCAAGATCACAAATATGTAAGTACTCCGCCGCATGATTACGCGACTCCTTTGCAACGATCTTGTCAGTCTCGCCACTCTCTTCGACTAGTGTTACGCTCACGTTACGGTCAAGTTAAGAGCCCGTGAATTCTGCGCTCCCGACTAACGTCCACCAATCGTGAAGGTTCCGCGCTGCTAACCAATACTGCGTTTCCTGATTCATCCGAAATTAATGGCGGTGTCATATTGTCGTAACAATTCTCCGATAGTTCTTAAGGGCTTTAGGTCGAGGTGTGCTCATCCGTGACGAGTCCTAGGTTCTGCGCGTACTTTGCTGCCCTCACTGTCCTTTTCTGTTTTGCTCCTCTGATCTGGGCGCAGGTTCCGGCTGGACCTAATCTGGTTCCGCCAGCCCTTCAGTTTCCCGAACCGCCCCCTGGCGCCAAGGCTCCCGGCTCGCTTGCGACTACGCAAGCCACTCCCGTCCAACCGTCCAACCACAAGCCCGGTGACTCCCAGGTGTACGGAGCCGTGACTGATCAGTCGAATGCGGTGCTGCCGGACGCGACCATCACCGTCACCAACGCCAGCGGTGCGAGCCAGACGGCAACCGCTGACGGTAAAGGGCAGTACTTCATCAACGTTGCCCCCGGCACCTACAGCTTGAAGATTTCAGTTAAGGGGTTCAAAGACTTCGCGACCGAAGGATTGGTACTCAACGCAGACCAGGAAATTGAAATGGACGCCATCCTGGAACCGGCGGCAGCCAGCCCGGAAAAAGTGGAAGTGGTTGGGCAAACCGTTGGTCACGTAGAAACCTACAACGCCGAGATCAACGAGACCATCACCGCCAAGCAAGTGGAGGCAACGCCGCTCAACGGGCGCAACTTCGTCAGTATGCTCACGTTCGCACCTGGAGTCAGCAACCAGAGCGGGCAGGACGAAGCCCTGGTGGGCGTGAAGGGCAGCGTGAAATTCAGCGTCAACGGCGGCCGCGTGGAATACAACACCTTTAGCGTGGACGGCGCCGATGTTCTGCACGCGGGCATTCACGGCAGCGAAAGCACATTGGTGGTTTATCCCAGTCTGGACGCGATCAACGAACTCAAGGTGTTGACGTCCAACTACGGAGCTCAGTATGGCCGCAGTGCCTCAGGCACCATCCTGGTTGACACCAAGTCAGGCGGGACGTCACTCCACGGCAGCGCCTACTACTTCGGCCGCAACGAGTTGTTTAATTCGCGAAACTATTTCGACATCACCACGCGTGCGCCTCAATACCGCAAGAATGATTTCGGATTCACTCTGGGCGGCCCCCTGACCATTCCAAAACTCTATCCGCACAGGGACCGCACGTACTTCTTCTTTTCCGAAGAGTTCCGGCTGGAGAAAGATCCCACGGACAACAACTTCAACCAGGCGGTGCCATCAGCGGCAGAACGGCCAAATCCAAACCTCACGAACCTCGATGGAGCGCCGTACACGGGGGCCGACTTTAGCGATGTATGCCCGCCGATTCCGTCGGGCATTGCGACCATCTCCTTTAATCCGGCACAGTATCCCGACTGCCCTCGGGCCAGCTCGACCTCCAGTAGCCGGGCAAGCACATTCCCGTACAACATCGTCGGCTACTTCGATAACGCTCACCATCAGGACCAGTATCCTGCCATCAGCCACGCCGGCGCGGCCCTGGCAAGCAACCAGGCGGGAATGATCCCACTGCCGAATGCTTCGGTCGGCTGCAACTCGACTACCGGCTCCTGCTACGACTTCGCTTTCGCGCAACCGACCTATTGGCGGCAAGAACTTTTCCGTATCGACCATGATCTCAAGCCCAACGGCAGGCTGCGGGCAACCTTTCGCTACATTCACGATTCCTGGGATACGACCGAAGCGCGCCCCATCTGGGGATACGTTCACAACAGTTTTCCAACCGTGCAAGGGCGCTTGTTTGGTCCGGGCACAAGTTCGGTGGCGCACCTGACCCAGACGATTTCCAACAGTCTGCTGAATGAAGTCGTCATAAGTTATACCGCATCGCATATCAGCATGAGCGCCCGGACGACGCCGGGAGTTGATGTGGATCGTTCGCACTACCCCGACCTGATCCAGAACCAAGGCTCCCTGTTCAACAACGGATTTGGCGACAAACTCTCGGGGATTGTACTGACGCCCGGCAATCTGGCGTATGGCGGAGGTTTCAAGATAGACCCTGGATATGTCTCGGTAGGCTCGGGATCAGCCCCCTGGCAGCTTGCGAATCCAACTTACAGCGCGAAGGACGACATCAGCAAAGTCATTGGCAAGCACAACGTGCAGGCGGGACTGCAGGTGATCCTCGGACAGCGCAATGAAATCAATGCGACGAACGGAGCCAATACCGGCGACTTACAGGGCGTGCTGACATTCAGTAACTTCAACTCGGCAACGGTAGGAAACGAATTCGCAAACTTGCTTCTCGGCAACATCCAGTCGTATCAACAGGACAGCGCGCAGATCAAGTATCACAACCGCTATGAGATCTACGAGCCGTATGTTCAGGATGATTGGAAGGTCAGTTCCCGCCTGCAACTGAATCTCGGAATCCGGTTCAGCATTTTTGGAAACTACCACGAAAACAATGGGCAAGCCTATAACTGGGACCCGACGAAGTACGTGCAGCCGGACCAAAATCTGAAGTTTGCACAGGACGGACGGCTGCTCTACAGAAACAAGCCTCTGCTTATCCCGCCCTGCTCGTCCCCGTGCACTTTCGATCTCGCCAGTCTTTCCCCGTACCTCACCAATGGCTTGGTGCAGTGTGGCACGCCTGCCTCCGGTGTGCCGTCCACTTGCATGCAGCCGCACAAGTTCAATCCCGCGCCACGCATCGGAATTGTCTTCGACCCCCGTGGCGACGGCCGCATGTCGATTCGAGCGGGCTACGGAGTGTTTTTTGAGCACGGCACCGGAAGCGAGGCGAACACCGGCTCGCTGGTTGGCAGTGCTCCCCTCAACCTGACGATGACTCAGCTCCGTCCCTACCCCATCGGAACCGACGGCTACGCTTGCATCGGAGGTTTTGGGGGACCAGATGTGTGTAACTCCGGAACAGGCGCGTATCCCATCGATGTCACGTCGATCCCCCGCAAAGCCATCTGGCCTTATGTGCAGCAGTGGAGCTTCAGTGTCCAGCGTGAAGTCACGCACAACACCGTGGTCAGCCTCGCTTATGTGGGAAGCAAGGGAACGCACCTCACCGCTGTCCGGCAGCCCAATGCGTTTCCGGCCGCGCCCTTGGGTGACAACAGCGGGATTCTACTGAACGGGAATCCCTTTGGCCCTCATCAACCGATCATCAGCAACCCCGGTCTGTTGGGAGTCTCAGATTGTTCCAATTTCGGAAACCTGAAACATCCCGTTTTCATCATTAACGGCGTGCGCATCAATGAAACTCAGCCAGCCTTCATCAATCTGTTGGCGGCCTGTGAGAACTTCAACTCGGGACAGCTGCTGCCCATCAACGCCTATCGTCCGTACCTTGGCATCCAGAAAATCTTTTCTCTTGAGAATATCGGCGATTCGAACTACCACGCCTTCCAGGCGACGTTCCGCCGCTCCCGGGGTCCGCTGACCGTCGACATGTCCTATTCCTTCAGTCATTCCATCGACGATTCATCCGACCGAAACGACACGACCATCGTAAATCCTCTCGTGGTCTCCGCCAACAAAGCCAGCTCGAATTTCGACCAGCGCCACCTGCTCAATATCAGCTACGTCTGGACGCTGCCGTCGTGGAAGTTCGATTCCAGCCATGTGCGCGCATGGGTTATGGACGAACCAGCGCCCGAACCGCCGGCGGCTTCAAGTTTCTTTGACCGCTTCGCTACGGCCATGCTGGGAGGCTGGTCGCTCTCGGGTGTGACGCTGGTTCAGAGTGGGACTCCGTATACCGTGATTAACGCCGGATACGGCGAACTGGGCCTTTCTGTTCCCGACAACGCCGGCGTTGCCAGCGGAATCAGTTCTGTGGCCTCGTTCCCGGACATCGTAGGAAGTATCCACGATCCGGCGCCGCTGGGAGCGAACAACCCCAAGAGTTTTGGGCCCGCCCTCGGAAATGCCGCCGCCTTCGCGGCGCCCCGCGGTCTGACGTTCGGGAATGCCGGCCGAAACGTGCTGCGCAATCCGACCCGCTGGAACCTTGATATGACCCTCACCAAGAGCTTCAAGGTGACGGAGGCAACCCATCTCGAATTCCGCACTGAGGTCTTCAACATTTTCAATCACACTCAGTTCCGCGTTTACGATCCTAGTCCGAACTTCGGTAACGGGGCCAGCAATACCATTTCCTGTTACGGAATCCAGTCCTACAGTGCCGCCGGCGATTCCCAAACCGACTGCCTAACCGGAAATGCATTCCTGCACCCGGTCAATGCGCATCGTCCGCGCACCATGCAGTTTGCCTTGAAGCTGAGCTTTTAGCAGGGAGAACGATTCGTGAAACATCTAGGCGTTGGACTGGTCCTTATGGTGATGTTTGCTGCCGGCTGCGGTGGTGGGGGCGGTAGCACAGGGGGCGACTGCTGCGGGGTTCCGGGCATCAATGTTCAGGTCACGTCCCCGGCAGGACCGGCGGGCGTCGACGGAAATCAGACGCTGCAGATCACTGTGAAAGTCACGAACGACTCTGCCAACGCCGGGGTGACGTGGTCAGTCGCACCGGCAGTCCCGGGTGGACCGACCGGCACCTTGTCTTCTCAACAACCCCTTTCGGTTACCTACACTGCACCCGCTTCTGTGCCTTCGGCGGTGCAAGTAACCGTGACCGCAACGTCCGTCACAGACAACACCAGGTCGGCATCGATTCCAGTTTCCGTCTATCCTGGTCTTTCGGTCGCTACACAATCCTCAGATCTCGCCGTAGCATTTGTGAAGACGGATTACAGCTGCATCCAAGCGCCTGTAAATAACGGCGTCCTTCAGATTCCGTGCCAGTTGAATGCCGCTGGCGGACTTGCTCCTTTTACCTGGACGGTTAGCAATGGTCTACTGCCAGCCGGCTTGAGCGTCGCACCCGGTGCGCTGAACTCGACCGTGATCGTCGGACGCCCGACGGCGGCGGGCATGTATTCATTCACCATTACGGTTACCGACAGCACCGGTAATACGTCCAGTAGCGCATTAAGCATCAATGTCGCACCCAGTCAGCTGAAGGTGGTAACGCCGACCCTGTTGAGCACCTCTTTGAATCAGCCCTATGTGCCTGTATCGCTTCAAGCGACCGGCGGCGTGCCTCCGTACACCTGGTCGCTAGTCCCCGGCAGCGATCCCTTGCCGCCGGGAATTGTGCTGAACCCCGACGGCATAATCTATGGAACGCCGACCGACATCACTGGATCCAATTTCGCGCTCCTGGTTCAAGATAGCCAAACTCCAGTGCCTGCTCAAGCATTCTTCCCAGCACCAGTCGTCAGCAGTCCTAAGATCATTCATCTGGGGCCGAGCGGGCTTGACCCCAGCTGTTTCTCGACCGGCTCCCACATTGCCGCAGGTAGTCCCTACGCTTTTGTGTTCTCAGGATTCGACGCAGACGGGCCCGTAACTGTCTCCGGCAGCTTCACATCGGATAGTCACGGGAACCTGACCAGTGGCATCGAGGACATTGTTCGAAAGAGTGGAACACAATTGGCTCAACCGTTGGCAGCCGGTGGATCCATCGGTTTCGACAATTCTGGCCGCGGGTGCTTGACGTTGAACACCGCAACCACCAGTTCCCAGTTCCGGCTCACAACCGCCACGCAGGATCAGATTACGGGTTCTGTCCTAAGCGCCAGCACCATCGAATTTGACGACTCCGACGGCAACGGCACGCGCGCCTCGGGCTTTATCCGCATCCAGGACAGCACGGCGTTTGCGAACCCACTTACCGGCCCTTATGCGTTTCGACTATCAGGATGGAAAGCCGGCCTCGACCACTTTGCTATGGCCGGAGTGGCTACAGCAGACACGGGAGTGTTCAGTGCGATTACCGCCGATGTCAACGACTCGGGCACGGCGTCGGGCCCTCTCAGCGGGGGGAACGGCACCTTCAGCACCGTTGATGCCAACGGCAGGGGCACGGCCACGATCACGGTGGGGACAAACAAGTACCACCTCGTCTATTACCTGGTCGATGCCACCCACTTCGTGCTCAATTCTGACGCACCGGCTTCGCCCGGCCTCCCTTTGATTTCCGGCGAAGCGACGGCCAGTACGGGTCCATTCTCGCAGTCCTCTCTCAGCAACAGCCAGATCTATCGCATGGGAGGATCGAACGTTGGTACCGCCGATCTCAACATCGGCGTGTTGCATTTTGATGGCGTAGGAGGCGTCAGTGGTACGGCGTTCACACGCACCGGCGGCACTTCGGCCTCCACCACGCTTTCCGGGCAGTATGCCGTCGACCCCAGCACCGGCCGCTTCTCATTCTCTGGAACCGCCATTCCCGCAATCGGGTACCTGGCCTCGGACTCGAGTGGGCTCACCGCCTATCTGCTCGGCACCGGAACATCGGCAGCTTCCGGGGTTGTCGAGTTTCAGACCAGCAGCTATCCGCCCGGGTACCCGTTCAGCCCGATCAACGGACCTTATGGGCTGGCCACGAGCGAGATCCTCGACCCCCAAACCTGGGTGTCTGCCGCAACCGGCTTTGCGGATCTCAGCGGCGATCTGAGTGGGGGCTCTTACCTCGACCTCAGCACTCCAACCGCGCTGATGCCAGTGCTCTCCTACGAACTATTCCGCTATACGTGGAATGCGGACGGAACCGGCACATTCGGCGGAAACACTTACATGGTCAGCAATGAGAACAAGATCTATTCCATTGATATCTCGCCGCTGAATGCGCATCCCGCTCTCGTGCTCGGGTCGAGATGGAATTCGATGTGGAATGTCGATTTTGAGATTGTCTACATTGCCACTCCGTTGAGCGAGAAAGAGACGAAGAAAACAGGCATCCAACATCGCATCGACGAGACAGAAAAGCATTTTGGAGTGAAGCTGAGCAATCTGGCCGACATGGAGGCGCTGATTGACCGCGAGATCACGAACTTCTTCGAACGCGGCGGCGTCGGCCTGAAGTCCACGTCAGCCTATTTCCGCCCCCTCCATTTCGACACCAAGATCTCGCGTAAAGATGCCGAAGCCATCTTCACCGAGGTAGTCGCACGAAAAACACCCACCGAAGACCGGCGAAAGCATCTCGAGGACTACCTGATGACCAAAGTCTTCCAGGAACTGAACAAGCTGAAGAAACCGATTCAGTTCCACACCGGCAACCAGCAGAATTGGAACCTGGTCCGCAATTCCGATCCTCTGGAACTGAACAAGTTGTTGTACGAGGGCCAGTTCTCGGACATAAAGGTCGTGATCACGCATGGCGGATACCTTACACACAAGAAGCGATCACGATGGTGAGATATTTCCCCAACGCATACCTCGATCTGGCCTGGATGGCCCTGTTCTCACCTGCAGCCGCGAAGCGCGCAATTGCCGACTCCATCGACATGCTCGACGGCAGGCAACTCATGTTTGGTAACGACAGCGCGAACCTGGAAGAAATCCTAAGCTCCTTCAAGTTACACTCAGTGGAACAACACTGGCTCACACCCCAAATCAATACCCACGAACTGCCGCATCACCGCGGAATCGTAGAGCGCCTCTTCAACCGCTGGGTCCGACAGGTTGAACCACTGCTGCAAAAAGTAAATCCGCAGCATGCGCTCCACTCCCACCGGCGGCCGCCCGTTCCCAGGCTTGGGATAGTGCGGCTCCACCAGCGCGCACAGCTCACGCCATGGCACCACCTGCTCCATCTCCTCCAAAAATATCGCTCGCCGCGTCTTCCTCGTGTACTG
>JAIQEY010000079.1 GCA_020073565.1 Terriglobia bacterium | reverse complement strand
GAGCTTCGGGTACGGGAAAATGGATCATAGATTTCCGGGATGAGTTCTATTGTAGGGAGCAGGTGCGGATCAGGCAAATGGGGAGTTCGGGCACGATGGAGTTCGGCTTGGGAAAACCACTCCGCAAATACAAAGGGCGTCCGGGGTGGACGCCCTTTGTGTTGCCCATGAGACCCAGCAGGGAGCCGACCACGCGGACAACAGTGTCCGCGCCCCACTTTACTCTTCTTTCTTCTCACCGCCTTCTGCCGGCTCCGCGGGGCCGCTGGCCTGCGATCGAGCTTCGGCTTCTTCCATCGCCTTGCGGGTTTCTTCGGCTCGCTTGGCGCGAACTTCGGCGCGCTTCTGGCGTTTTTCGTCGAGCACCTGCTCGCTTCCGAGAAGTTCGATGAAAGCCTTTTCGGCGCCGTCACCTTTTTGCCATCCCGTGCGGACGATGCGGAGGTATCCCCCGTTGCGATCGCCGAAGCGCGGGGCCACGGTGTCGAACAGCTTACGAACGGCTTCGTCAGTCATCAGGTAGGCAGCCGCCCGACGACGGGCCGCGAGATCGCCCTTCTTACCAAGGGTGATCATCTTTTCGACCTGCGGGCGCACGGCCTTGGCCTTGATCACGGTCGTCTCGATGCGCTCTTCCATGATCAGCGACGTGACCATGTTGCGCAGCAGTGAGCGGCGATGGCTGGTGGTGCGGCCGAGTTTGTATCCTGCAACTTTGTGACGCATGGAAAACCTCAGTGGCCAGTGGCCGGTGGTCAGTGGCCAGCAGTCAGGCGTCGGCGTGCTCAGAAAAACTGTCCACCGACCACTGACCACTGCCCACTATGTTTCACAGATCGTTGTCGCCGTATGCCGAGGCGGGGAGCACTTGGTTGGAAGTCGGTCCGGGAACGGCGTTGCCGTGCTCGTCGATCTTCATGCCCAGGCTCAGGCCCATCGAGTTGAGAATCTCCTTGATCTCGTTCAGCGATTTCCGTCCGAAATTCTTGGTCTTCAGCATCTCGGCTTCGGTCTTCTGCACCAGTTCGCCGATCGACTGAATGTTGGCGTTCTTCAGGCAGTTGTAGCTGCGGACCGACAGCTCGAGTTCTTCGACCGAGCGGTTCAGGTTCTCGTTCTTGATTTCCGGCCGGCGCTCTTCGCTGGCTGCGGCCGTCTCGATCTCTTCCTCGAAGTTGATGAAGATGTTCATATGGTCTTTCACCAGCTTCGCGGCCAATCCGAGCGCGTCGCCCGGAGTGATCGAACCGTTCGTCCAGACTTCGAGCGTCAGCTTGTCATAGTCGGTGATTTGACCGAGACGCGCGGCTTCTACGGTGTAGTTGCACTTGCGAACGGGCGTATGCACGGAGTCGATCGGAATGAATCCGATGCCGAGGTCGTCTTCGAAATTCTTGTCGGCGGAGACATAGCCACGGCCGCGCTTGAGGCGCATTTCCATATCGAGTTTGCCGCCCTCACTGACAGTCGCGATGTAAATTTCCTTATCGAGCACTTCGACGTCGGCGTCGGCTTCGATCATGCCGCTCGTGACGACACCGGGCTGATCGGCGCGCAGGTAGATTGCCTTCGGTCCGTCGCCGGAGAGCTTGAACGGAATCTGCTTGAGGTTGAGGATGATGTCGGTCGCGTCCTCAACGACGCCGGTGATGGACTGGAATTCGTGCAGCACGCCTTCGATCCTTACGGCGGTGACCGCCGCGCCTTCGATCGAGCTCAGCAGCACGCGCCGCAGAGCGTTGCCGATGGTGGTACCGAAGCCGCGCTCAAAGGGCTGCGCCCAGAACATTCCGTACTTGTCGGTGAGTGAAGCGGCGTCGCTCGCCAGCCGTTTCGGTTTTTGAAAACCTTTCCAAAGCATCGTGTGTTTCTCCTCTCGGCCATGGGGCTCAATCGCGGCTCACTGAGTGGTCCAAGTTCAGGTCATCACCGCGAAAGGCTGATCTGGCGCGAAAAAGCTAGGCCAAAAACTCTACTTCGAATAAAGTTCTACTATCAGCTGCTCATTGACCGGCAACTGGATGTCCTCCCGCTTCGGCAGGGCGATGACGCGGCCCTTGTAGTTATCGCGATCGATCTCGAGCCACACCGGTGTGGGCTGATGGCTGGCGAAGTCTTTGGCGATTTCCAGGATCGGCACCTTGCGGCTGCTCTCACGGATCGCGATCTCTTCTCCGACGCTGACTTCGTACGAGGGGATGTTGACCTTGCGGCCATCCACCTGCACGTGTCCGTGACGCACCAACTGCCGTGCCTGGCGGCGGGAGATTCCGAAGCCGAGACGAAAGACTACGTTGTCGAGGCGGCGTTCGAGCTGTTCGAGCAGCTTCGCGCCCGTCACACCTCTGGATTTGGCCGCGGTCTCGAAGTAGTTTCGGAACTGGCCTTCCTGGGTGAAATAAATGCGCTTGGCTTTCTGCTTCTCACGCAATTGCAGACCGTAGCCTACAACTTTCGTCTTCTTGTCTTTCCCGTGCTGACCGGGAGCGTAGTTGCGCTTCTCAATAGGACACTTGTCGCTGAAACACTTGGTGCCTTTCAGGAAGAGCTTGATGCCTTCCCGGCGGCATAGACGGCAAACTGCATCGGTGTAACGTGCCATTTTTCTCCTTATAGAAATCGGTTTACGGGGTGGCGACCCTTTCGTCCCGATTGAAATCAGCTATCAGCTCTCAGTTACGTCTCAGCGGTTTTAACTGAAGGCTGAGAGCTGACAGCTGAGAGCTTTCTTCTCAGACTCTTCTCCGCTTCGGCGGACGGCAGCCGTTGTGCGGGATCGGCGTCGTGTCTCTAATCGAGCGCACTTCGATGCCGGCCGCGGACAGCGCGCGCACGGCCGACTCACGGCCCGATCCCGGACCGCTGACGCGCACGTCGACGCTGCGCACGCCGTGATCGCGCGCCATATTGGCAGCGTTCATGGCGGCTTGCTGCGCGGCGAACGGAGTGCCTTTGCGCGATCCGCGGAAACCGAGCGATCCCGAACTCTTCCATGCCAGCACGTTGCCGGTCATGTCGGTGAACGTCACGATGGTGTTGTTGAAAGATGCCTGCACGTGCACGAGCCCGTGCGGGACGTGCTTGCGCTCTTTCTTCTTGAACGTCTTCTTCTTGCCTTTTTTCTCCGGTGCGGCCGCGCCGCCCGCTGCTGCTGGTTTTGCCATAAAACCTCAGGTTTCAAAGTTTCAAGGTTTCGAAGGTTTCAAGGGTTCCACTTTCAAACCTTGAAACATTTGCCACGTTGAAACATGTTCTTAAGTCTTTGCCGTCGCCTTCTTCTTTTGCGCCACCGTGCCTTTGCGTGGACCTTTGCGGGTACGGGCATTGGTGTGGGTACGCTGTCCGCGGACCGGGAGGTTACGGCGATGACGGAATCCGCGATAGGAGCCGATTTCGATGAGCCGCTTGATGTTCATCGAAACGTCTTTACGCAGGTCGCCTTCCACCCCGCCTTCGCCCTCGATGACCTGGCGGATGCGGTTGACCTCGTCTTCAGCCAGATCCTGGACTTTCTTCATCGGGTCGACTTTCGCCTCGTCGAGAATGCGCGCCGAGCGCGACGTCCCGATGCCGTAAATGTAAGTGAGCGCGGTGTTCGCGCGCTTGTTGCGCGGAAGATCGACGCCAGCAATACGAGCCATAGTTTCCTAAACCTCCTGCAGCTTCTGGCTTCTAGCTACTAGCTTCTAGCAAGCGCTTTTGGTTTAGCTTTGGCTAGAAGCTAGGAGCTAGAAGCTCACAGCGGTTTCACCCTTGACGCTGCTTATGTTTCGAGTTCTCGCAAATCACCCGCACCACACCCTTGCGGTGGATGATCTTGCACTTGTCGCAAATCTTTTTTACCGACGCCCGTACTTTCATAAATCCTCACGTAGGGACGGCCGCCCTCGGCCGTCCAGCGGAGCTTCGCTCCGCAGCTTATTTATAGCGGTACACAATCCGGCCGCGGTTCAGGTCGTAAGGCGAAAGTTCGACTGCGACTTTGTCGCCCGGCAGAATCCGGATGAAATTCTTCCTCATCTTGCCGGAGACGTGCGCCAGAACCTGGTGTTTGTTTTCCAGTTCCACCTTAAACATGGCGTTGGGCAGGGGCTCGATCACCACTGCCATCACTTCAATCGCGTCTTCTTTACTCATCGACCTCCTGAAACCAGCTCTCAGTTCTCAGCTGTCAGCTCTCAGTTGCATCTCAGCGCTTCAACTGAAAGCTGAGAGCTGATGGCTGAAAGCTCACTGCGTCAAAATCATCGGCCCTTGCTTCGTTACGGCCACGCAATGCTCGAAGTGCGCGCTGTAACTGCCGTCGAGCGTTACGGCCGTCCACTTATCGCTCAACACTTTGGCTTCGGGACGTCCCGAATTGACCATTGGCTCGATCGCCAGCACCATGCCTTCGGTCAGTTCGGCGCCCTGGCCTTTCTTGCCGAAGTTCGGAATCTGCGGCGCTTCGTGCAGCTTGGTCCCGATACCATGTCCGACAAATTCCCTTACTACGCTGAAGCCGTTCGCTTCCACGTGCTTCTGGATCGCCGAGCCCACGTGTCCGACCGTGTTGCCAATCTTGACCTGCTCGATGCCTTTGTAGAGCGACGCTTCGGTCACTTCCAGCAGCTTTTTCAATTCCGCGCTCACTGTCTCTCCGACCGGAACCGTGATCGCTGCGTCTCCGTAGTAGCCATCGAATACGACTCCGCAATCGATGGATACGATATCGCCGGATCTCATCACGCGCTTTTCCGACGGGATGCCGTGCACGATCTCTTCATTGATCGACGTGCACAGCACGCACGGATAACCGTAATACCCTTTGAACGCCGGCTTAGCTCCGAAGTCCGCGATCATTTTCTCGGCGGCCTTCTCGAGGTCCATGGTGGTAGCACCCGGGACCACCAGTTTCTTCAGATGGTTCAGAATCTGGCGAACCATCTGTCCGCTGCGCCGCATTTTTTCGATCTCTTCAGGCGACTTGCGAACGATACGATCTTCTCCGAAACTCATCATTCTGGCTTTGCCATTTCGCTGGCAGCATGCACGGCGGCGTGGCCGTCAATCACGCCAAACAGTTCGGCGGTGATTTCGTCGGGCGTCCGATCGGCATTCACCGGAACCAGCCGTCCCTTAAGCCGGTAATACTCAACCACCGGCTTGGTCATGTGCTCGTAGGCAGACAAGCGCTCCGAGATGACCTCTTGACGGTCGTCACTGCGGATCACCAGCTTCGAGCCGTCCAGATCACACAACTCGTCGAAGCGAGGTGGCTGAGAGTGGACGTTGTACAGCCGCCCACAGGTGGGACAGGAACGCCGGCCGGTAAGCCGTTGCAGTAATTGAGTATAATCCACCAGCAACTGGATCACAACCGGCGGACATTTCTCCGAATTATCAAAGACCTCTTGTTCCAGGAAGGCATCGAACCATCCTGCCTGGGCGGCTGTCCGAGGAAAACCGTCCAGCACATAACCATTGCGGCAATCCAGCCCATGCAACCGGTCGGCCACGATGCCGTACATCAGCTCGTCGGGCACCAGTTCGCCGCGCGCCATGACGCTTTTGGCTTCCAGGCCGAGCGGGGTTCCCCGCCGCACGTGATCCCGCAGCAAATCTCCGGTGGAGATCTGCGGGATCCCGTAGTGTTCAACAATCCGTTTGGCCTGCGTCCCCTTGCCAGCTCCCGGAGGACCCAGCAGAATGACCGGCCCAATCTTACGAGCGGTTTTTACGGCCATCCCGAAATGGCCCCTTTAGTCGTATTCTTCGGTCGTTCGCCAACTCCCCGCGCATCACAGGAACAATCTCGTTCAACCGTGACCGCAGAGTGACTCACGTCACCAGGTGCGGCGGCCGCGGATCCGTCCACTCTTGGGCGTGAAGCCGTCATAGTGGCGCATGATCAGCTGCGCCTCAATCTGCGTGACCGTATCCATGGCGACGCCGACGACGATCAGCAGCGACGTTCCGCCAAAGTAAAAATTCACGCCCAGACCGTTCGTCACCCAGGTCGGCAGATTCTCTAAGTACCGACCCAAAAGAGGGAGATGGTTGAGCTTGATCCCGGCAATCATCCACTCGGGAATCAACGAAATGATGATCAGATAGGCCGCGCCGACCAGTGTGATGCGCGTGAGCACATCGTTGATGAAGTCGGAGGTGCGCTTACCAGGCCGGATGCCGGGAACGAACCCGCCCCACTTCCGCATGTTGTCCGCCACCTCGTTCGGGTTGAACACGATCGAGATATAGAAGTAGGCGAAGAAAATGATGCCCAGGCAGTAGAGCAGCGTATAGAGAGGCTCGCCCCAGCGCAGCGCTTCGAGAGCCGGTCCAATGACCTTGTTATTACGCAGGGGCTGAGCCAGCATCTGCGGCAGGGCCAGGATCGAAGAGGCAAAGATGACCGGCATCACGCCGCCCGCGTTGACGCGCAAGGGCAGGTGGGTCGATTGACCGCCCATGACTTTGCGTCCGACGACGCGCTTGGCGTACTGCACGGGAATGCGGCGTTCGCTGCGTTCGACAAACACGATGAACGCAACCACCGCGACCATCAGGACGAGCAGCATCAGGACAGCCGGGAAAGTAAACGCTCCCCAGGCATCGGTCCTGACTTTGTCGTAAAGGTCGATCACCCCGCGCGGCAGGCCGACCACGATGCCGGCGAAGATCAGCAGCGACATGCCGTTGCCGATCCCGCGTTCGGTGATCTGCTCGCCCAGCCACATGATGAATGCGCTGCCCGTGGTCAGGGTAAGCATGGTCATCAGGATGAAGGCGGGCCCGGGGTTGTTGACGAAGTCGCCGGCCTTTTCGAGGCTGATCGCAATGCCGAAGGACTGCACGGCGCTGAGCAGGACGGTGAGATACCGGGTCCACTGGGTGATTTTCTTCCGGCCCATCTCGCCTTCCTTCTGCAGCTTGGCGAGTGGCTCATAGACGACCGTGAGCAACTGCAGAATGATCGAGGCCGTGATATACGGCATGATGCCCAGAGCGAAAATCGTGAGGCGGCGCAGGTTGCCGCCACTGAACAGGTCGACGAAGCCGAGCATGCTGCCGCGGTTCTGCTCGAAAAATTGCGCCAGACGGTCGCCGTTGATGCCGGGTGTGGGAATGTGGCCGCCGATGCGATAGACCGCGAGCAGGCCCAGCGTGAACAACACACGCTTGCGAAGGTCGGGAACCCGGAAGATGTTCGCCAGCTTATCCAGCATTACTGCAAGACCTCGAACTTGCCGCCCGCTTTGGTGATTTTTTCCTGCGCCGACTTCGAAAACTTGTGCGCATGAACCGTGATGGCCACTTTGAGTTCGCCGTTGCCGAGAATCTTGACCGGCTTCTTGCCGTGCACGACGCCGGCTTTCTTCAGGACTTCGGGCGTGATCTCGGTTTCGCCGAGTTCCGCGAGACGGTCCAGATTCACGACCGCATATTCTTCGCGGAAAATGTTCGTGAAGCCACGCTTGGGGATGCGGCGGTGGAGGGGCATCTGGCCGCCTTCAAATCCGCGCAGCAGGCGCGAACCGGAGCGGGAACGCTGTCCCTTGTGGCCGCGCGTGGAAGTCTTGCCCATGCCGGAACCCATACCGCGGCCGACGCGCTTGCGCTTTTCCGTTCCCTTGCGGGGTGCATGTATTGTCGATAGATTCATGACCAATTCCGTTCCCAGCTGTCAGCTGTCAGCTCTCAGCTCTCAGTAAAGCCCAACAGGGTTCGGCTGAAAGCTGAGAGCTCATTCCACAATCTCCACCAGGTGCGGCACCTTTTTCACCATGCCACGGATGGCGGCCGTGTCGGGGCGCTCGATGATCTGGTTCAGGTGAGTAAATCCCAGCCCTTTGACAACTCTCTTGTGCTTCACCGGAGAGCAGATCGCCGACCGCACCCACTTAAGATGGATCTTGGCGCTGCTCGCTGCTTTTGCTGTTTTCGCTGCCATTATGATTCCTTACGTTGCTACTACCTTCTGGCTACTAGCTCTAGTAGCTCGAAATTACAGTTCTGCCGCCGTCTTGCCGCGCAGGGTGGCTACGTCTTCCTTATTCTTCAGTTTTTTCAGCGCGTCGAACGTGGCCTTGATCACGTTGTGCGGATTGGTGGTGCCAATCGACTTCGTGAGCACGTTCTGAATGCCCGCTGAAGTCATGACCGCACGCACCGCGCCGCCGGCAATCACGCCCGTGCCTTCCGGTGCCGGCTTCAGCAACACCATGCCGGAACCGTAGCGTCCAAGCACGGTATGAGGAACGGTCGTCTGGGTCAGGTTAATTTTGAACAGGTTCTTCTTCGCCGACTCAATTCCTTTGCGGATGGCCTGGGGAACTTCCTTCGCCTTGCCGGATCCGTAGCCGACCACGGCCGCCGAAGGATCGCCGACCACAACCAGTGCCGCGAACGACAGGTTCTTGCCGCCCTTGACGACTTTGGTCACGCGGTTGATCGAGACCACCTGGTCTTTCAACTGGTACGCACCCGCATCGAGTTTCTTTATGACTGTTGGCATCCTGAAATCTCATTTCCATTTTGTAATTTTGTAATCGGGTAATTTTGCAATTTGAAGAACGTGTGTGATTTTCAAATTACACAATTACCCGATTACTCAATTACCAAATCTAAAACTGCAATCCTGCTTCGCGCGCGGCATCGGCCAGCGCCTTGATGCGGCCGTGGTAGATGTATCCGCCACGATCGAACACGACTTTGGTGATGCCCTTCTGCTTGGCAAGTTCGGCAATCCTCTTTCCGACCGCCTTCGCTGACGCCACGTTGCCGCCGGTGACACGTTCACCCTTCTTCTTGCCTTCGGCGGTTGAGGCCGCAGCCACGGTGACACCTTTCAGGTCGTCGATGACCTGTACATAGATATGGTTCAGGGACCGGTACACGTTCAACCGCGGACGCTCAGGCGTGCCGATCACTTTCTTGCGGATGCGGTCATGCACTCGCTGCCGCGTCTGATTCTTGGAGGCTTTCGTCAGCATTTTATGAAGCCCTCAGCTATCAGCTATCAGCCGTCAGTTTGTTCACATCTGCCCAGCACCCTTGAAGGAACTGAAAGCTGGTGGCTGACGGCTGAAAGCTTATTTTGCTCCTGTCTTTCCAACCTTCTTTTTCAGGCGCTCGCCGGCATAGCGGACACCTTTGTTCTTGTACGGGTCGGGTGGGCGCAGCGAACGCATTTCGGCGGCGACCTGTCCTACCTTCTGACGATCGATTCCCGTCAGCGTCAGGCGCGTCTGCTTTGGATCGACGGCGCAATCGACGCCCGAGGGCAGCGGATACTCGATCGGGTGGGAAAAGCCGAGGCTGAACACCACCGTACCTTTCCCTTTCAGTTCCGCGCGGTAGCCGATGCCGACGATTTCCAACTCCCGGGTCCAACCCTTCGTGACGCCCTCGACGGCGTTGTTGACGAGTGCGCGGGCAAGTCCGTGCACCGCGGCCTGCGAGTCGTTCTCGCGGATCGCGACCAGGTTGCCGTCCTTCTGCTCCATCTTGATGCCGGATGGGAGAGGCGTGTCCAGTTTGCCCTTGGGCCCCTGGACCAGGACGGTGTTGCCTTCGAATTTGACCGTCACGCCCTTCGGGATCGCGATCGGCTTTTTTCCAATTCGTGACATAGCTATAAGCTCTCAGCCTTCAGCTCTCAGCTCTCAGTTACATCTCAGCGGTTTTTACTGAAAGCTGAGAGCTGAAAGCGCTTTTCTACCAAATCTCACAAAGCAATTCGCCGCCCAGGCCTTGCTTGCGTGCCTGGCGTCCGGTCATCACGCCTTTGGGCGTGGTCAGGATGTTGATGCCGAGCCCGCCCAGCACGCGCGGGATCTCGGTGCGGCGCACATAGACGCGGCAGCCCGGGCGCGACACGCGCTCCAGGTTCGAGATGGCGGCCTCATTGTTGTTGCCATACTTCAAGTAGACACGCAAGACCTTGTGTCCTTCTTCTTCGGTCGGCTTGAAGTTCGCAATATAGCCCTCTTCCTTCAGAATGCGGGCGATTTCGGTCTTCAGCTTGGAAGCTGGAATGTCGACTTTCTGGTGCCGTGCGCGGATCGCGTTGCGGATGCGCGCCAGCATGTCTGCGACCGGATCGGTCAACCTCATCGTTTGCTTCTCCTCGAGCCACCCGTTCGCTCCGCGTCCAGCGGAGAACCTGCGGCAGCTGCTTACTCGGTCGTTCCTTACTGATCGTTGGTAAACGACTAACGACGAATTCCTAACGACGTTCTTACCAGGACGACTTCGAAACACCGGGGATCTCGCCCCGCAGCGCCAGTTGTCGGAAGCAGAGACGGCAGATGCCGAACTTCCGAATAAAGGCCCGCGGACGTCCGCAGATCTTGCAGCGGTTGTGCTTGCGCGTGGAGAACTTCGGTTTTCTCGCGTCCTTAACTCGTTTTGCTGTAGTGGCCACTTAGCTTCTAGCTCCTGGCTGCCAGTTTCTAGCAACCCATTTGTTCCTGCATCGTTCTTACTTCTGCAATCTGACCTCTAACCTCTGAACTCAAGCCCTAAACGGCATGCCCAAATGCTTGAGCAAACTCCGCGCCTGATCGTCGGAACGCGCGGTCGTCACGATCGTGACGTTCATGCCCTTCAGCTTGTCGACCTTCGCGTAATCGATCTCCGGGAAAATCAACTGGTCGTGCAAGCCGAGCGTGTAATTGCCGCGGCCATCGAACGACTTCGTCGAGACGCCGCGGAAGTCGCGCACACGGGGAAGCACGATGCTTATCAGTCGATCGAAGAACTCGTACATGCGGTCACCGCGCAGCGTGACCATCGCGCCGATCGGCATGCCTTCACGAACCTTGAACGCCGCGATTGACTTCTTGGCGCGCGTGACCACCGGCTTCTGACCAGTGATCTGGCCGAGTTCGTTGACCGCCGGATCGAGAATTTTCGCGTTCTGTGTCGCTTCGCCCACGCCCATGTTGACGACAATCTTGTTGAGCCGCGGAACCGCGTTGGCGTTTCTGAGTTCAAGCTCCTTCATCAGGACGGGCGCCACTTCCTTCTCAAAGCGCGCGCGCAACCGCGGACGTTCTTTCGCGGAATGCCGCGGGGCTTCCGGCCCAGCCTTGGGCTCTTCGGCGCCGTGCTTGTCGCCTTTGCCCGGCTTCCCTTTTTTCTGCTCTTCTTTTGCCATGTTCGTTGCTGCCTTCTCTCACGGTTTCGGAGTTAGCTACTGGCTGCTCGCTACTAGCTTCTAGCGATCCAAACATCTCCGGTTCGTAAGCACCTTCCAAGTCTCTCTATTTTGCCAACGGCCTAGGCCGTTATGGTCTTGCTAGCAGCCAGTAGCTAGAAGCTAGCAGCTTACTTATCCAGCGTCGTCCCGCACTTCTTGCAGATCCGAACCTTGCGATCGCCGCGGACTTCGTGTCCGACGCGGACCGGGCCGCAGGTTCCGCAGACCAGAGCCACGTTCGAAATCGAGATCGGCCTTTCCTGCTCGGCAATGCCGCCCTTGATGTTGCGCTGCGGATTCGGGCGTACGTGCTTCTTCACGGTCATGACGTGCTCGACCAGCACCTTGGCTTCGTCGGGAAGAACGCGCAGCACGCGCCCTTCCTTGCCCGCATCCCGGCCGGTCATCACCTTCACGGTGTCATTGCGCCGGATATCCACTCGTTTGTGTTCGGTTGATATTGTTCTCATATGAATCTCAGGTTTCAAAGTTTCAAGGTTTCAAAGCCGCGTCCTTCTAGGTCTCAAACACTCTCAACGCACCTTGAAACCTTGAAACGTTGAAACCCTGAAACCTGCCCTTACAGCACTTCGGGCGCGAGCGACACAATCTTCAAAAACTTCTTTTCTCGCAGTTCGCGCGCGACCGGACCGAACACGCGTGTGCCGACCGGCTCGCCCGCATCGTTGATGAGCACAGCCGCGTTTGAATCGAAGCGGATGTACGTTCCGTCGCGACGGCGATGTTCCTTGCGGGTACGCACGATGACTGCTTTCACCACTTTGCCCTTCTGCACCTGCCCGTCGGGCGAAGCTTCTTTCACGCTGGCGGTAATCACGTCGCCGAGACCGGCCCGCAAACCTGTCCCGCCGCCCAGCGGCAGGATCATCTGCAGCTTACGCGCGCCGGAGTTATCGGCGACTTCGAGCATGGATCTCATCATTACGGCCATGTTCGTTTCTCCCTTCGCCCCTTAGCTCTTAGCGCTCCGCGCCGGCAATGACGTCGGCCGCGATCTCCGGCACCAAGGCCGTTTTGCGCACGATCTCCTTCAACGTCCAGCGCTTCAGGCGTGACAACGGACGCGATTCTTCGATGCGCACGGTGTCGCCGATGTGGGCTTCGTTCTTCTCGTCGTGCGCGTAGAACTTTTTCCGGATCGAGATCACTCGCCCGTAGAGCGGATGTGCCTTCTTGCGCGTTACTTCGACCACGATCGTCTTCTTCATCTTGTTCGAGACGACCTTGCCCAGCAGCAGCTTGCGGCCCGAGTGCTTTTCCACCTGGCCTGTAGTTTCCGCCATGGTTATTTCTTCTCCGTCTTGCGGGTGGTGGCCAGTTCCTGCTCGCGCAGGATGGTCTTCACGCGCGCGATGTCCCGGCGCAGCCCGCGAATCTTTTTCAGGCTCTCGGTCTGTCCCATATTCATCTGGAACTTCAGCTTGAAGAGCTGGTCGGCCAAGTCCCGTTGCTGGTGCTGAAGCTCGTCGTTGGTCAGGTTACGAATCTTTTCTGCATCCATAAAATCAGGTCTCAGTTCTCAGTTGTCAGGTCTCAGGAAAACCTTGCGATCTCTGACTTGTACGATCCTTTACAACACCTCGCGCTTTACGAACGTTGTGCGCAGCGGAAGTTTGTGCGACGCCAGGCGCATGGCCTCCTGCGCGTCGGTGATGGAAACGCCTTCCATCTCAAACAGAATCTTGCCCGGGCGGACAACCGCGACCCAGTGATCGGGCGCGCCCTTGCCCTTGCCCATACGGGTTTCGGCCGGCTTCTTCGTAACCGGCTTGTCCGGGAACAGGCGGATCCAGATTTTGCCGCCGCGTTTTACAAAACGGGTCATGGCCACGCGGCTGGCTTCAATCTGACGGTCGGTAATCCAGCCCGGCTCGAGTACTTTCAGGCCGTACTGGCCGAACGAGAGTTCCGAACCACGCCAGGCTTTTCCAACCATGCGTCCGCGCTGCTGCTTGCGGTACTTTACTTTCTTCGGCATCAACATAGCTCAGCTCTCAGCCATCAGCCGTCAGCCCTCAGCTCAAACCCGCGGGACCGGTGCTGGAAATTACTTCTGCAATCTGACTTCTTACTTCTGCAATTCCTAAAACGCTCCGGTGGTCTCGCGTTGCGGCGTCGCTTCGCGCTTCTTGGTCGGCAGAATCTCGCCTTTGTAAACCCAGCACTTCACTCCGATCACGCCGTACGTGGTGCGCGCTTCGGTGAAGCCGTAGTCTATATCGGCGCGCAGCGTGTGCAGTGGCAGCCTACCTTGCAGGTACCACTCCGAGCGCGCGATCTCGTTGCCGTTCAGACGGCCACTGACGCGAACCTTAATGCCCTTGCATCCAAAACGCAGCGCTGAATCGACTGACTTGCGCATCGCGCGGCGGAAGCCCACGCGCTTTTCAAGCTGTAGCGCGATCGACTCCGAGACGAGCTGCGCGTCGAGTTCCGGCTTGTGCACTTCCTGAATATCGACGTGCACTTCGCGCGAGGTACGCTTCTGGAGTTCCTGCTTGAGCTTGTCGATCTCGGCGCCCTTGCGGCCGATGATGATGCCCGGCCGCGCGGTCTTGATGATGATCCGCAGCTTGTTGCCCGGACGCTCAATCTCGACGGCGCTCACGCCTGCCGACTTGAGCTTATCCTTCAATTCGGCCTTCAGCTTGACGTCTTCGAGCAGCAGTTTGTCGTAGTCGCGCTCGACAAACCAGCGCGACTTCCACGGCTTGGTGTAGCCGAGGCGGAAACCGTAAGGGTGGACTTTTTGTCCCATAGTTGCTCCTAAATTCTCGGTCGACCAACGACTACTTCTTCGCGGTCGCTTTCTTGGCGACTGCTTTCTTCTTCGCCGGGGCCTTCGCCTTGACCTTGGCCTTTGACTTCGCCGGAGCCGCGGCCTTTGACTCTTCGCCAACCACGTGGGCTACCGGAGCGCCATTCTTGTTGCGCTCCGCCAGCACGATCTCGATGTGGGCGATGCGCCGCACATAGCGGTAGGCCCGGCCCATCGGCGCCGGACGGATACGCTTCATGCGCGGCCCGTCGTTCGCTACTGCGTTCTTCACGTATAAGTTATCAAGATCGACATCGAGGCCCTTTTCGGTGCTCAGAAAATTGGCGTTATCGATCGCCGACTGCAACAGCTTGCCTACCGTTTCGGCCACACGTTTTTTCGTAAACGCCAGCGTGTTGCGCGCTTCTTCGACGCGCCGGCCTTTGATCAGGTCCAGCACCAGACGCGCCTTCTGGGGCGAAACGCGCATGTATCGTGCTTCGGCTCGAAATTCCATCGTCGCGTCTCCTCGTTACGCCTTCGGCGCCGCCGGCGGGGCCGCCGGGGCGATCGCTCCCGGACCGCCCGGAATGCCGGCCGGTCTTGCGGCCACTTCGGTCGCTGCCTTCATCGAGTGTCCCTTGAATTGGCGGGTGAAGCTGAATTCGCCCAGCTTGTGTCCCACCATGTTCTCGGTCACATAAACGGGAATAAATTTCTTCCCATTGTGCACGGCGATCGTGTGTCCCACCATTTCGGGGATGATCGTCGAGCGCCGCGACCAGGTGCGCACAACTTTTTTCTCGTTGCGCGCATTCATGGCTGCGACTTTCGTCGCCAGGTGTGAATCCACGAACGGCCCTTTTTTTGTCGAACGTGCCATAAAGTCAGCTCTCAGCTTTCAGCTCTCAGCTCTCAGGCTGAGGCGTTACTCGCGACTCGCTGCTCGCGACTCGCGACTTACTACCCCTTCTTCCGGCGGTTCACGATGAACGCATCGGTGCGCTTGTTGTTGCGCGTTTTGAATCCACGCGTCGGCTGGCCCCACGGGGTCACCGGGTGGCGTCCGCCGGAGGTCTTGCCTTCGCCGCCGCCGTGCGGATGGTCCACCGGGTTCATCGAAACGCCGCGGTTGTGCGGACGCTTGCCCACCCAGCGGGTGCGTCCCGCCTTGCCCCAGGTAACGTTCTCGTGGTCCGTGTTCCCAACTTGCCCAATCGTCGCCAGGCAGTCCTGCAGTACTTTTCGGGTTTCGCCGGAAGGCAACTTCACCAGCGCGTAGTCACCTTCCTTTGCGACCAATTGCGCCGAACCGCCCGCCGAGCGCACCATTTGGGCGCCCTTGCCCGGTTTCAACTCCAGGTTGTGAATCGTCGTGCCGGGCGGAATGTTGCGTAACGGAAGCGCGTTACCCACCAGAATGTCGGCCTCGGGCCCGCTCACAATTTTCTGCCCAACCTTTAAGCCGTCGGGCTGCACGATGTAGCGCTTCTCACCGTCGGCATAACTGAGCAGTGCGATTCGGGCCGAACGGCCGGGATCGTATTCGATCGACACAACCGTGGCCGGAATGCCGTGCTTGTCGCGTTTGAAATCGATGGTGCGCAGCTTGCGCTTATTGCCGCCACCGCGAAAGCGCATGGTCGTGTCGCCGGAGTTACGCCGCCCGCCCGTGCGCACCTTGCCTTCCACCAGCGGCTTGTGCGGCTTCTTCGACGTGATGTCGTCGGTCACCAGCGTTGTGCGATAGCGCAGCGTCTGCGTTGTCGGTCTGTATGTCTTGATCGCCATAAATTCAGCTCTTAGCTTCTAGCTTGTTTACGCCCGTCTTCAGCGCCGGACTTACTGGCTACCGACTACTGGCTACTGACTACAGGTTCTGTGCGTACTCCGGCATTTTTTCGCCGGTTTTCAAACGTACGTATGCTTTTTTCCAGTCCGGACGGTAGCCGGCGAACTTGCCGCGGCGCCGCTCTTTTCCCGGATAATTCGCCGTGCGCACCGAAGCGACTTTCACCTTAAAAATCGCCTGCACGGCTTCTTTGATCTCGGTCTTCGTCGCCTTGGGCGCTACCTGGAACACCAAGGTGTTCTGGGTCTCTTTGATCCCGAGCCCTTTTTCGGTGATCACCGGGCGCCGGATAATCTGATACGCGGATTTCATCAGGCCACCTCCGCCTTACGCGAACGCCGCGCGGGTTTTTTCTTTTCGGCCGCCGCCGGGGCCGCATGGTCGCGCCTGGAGGCTGACTTCTTCAGCGAGTCCTGCAGCCTCTCCAGTGCCGGTTGCGCAAACACGATATGGCTGTAGCGCATCAGGTGATAGGGATGCACTTCGTTGCCGCGCACCAGTTCGAGCCCGTCGATGTTGCGCGAGCTCAGAGCGAGGTTCGGATTCGGCTGTGTGGAAACGTCGACCAGCAGCGTGGTGCCGTCAATTCTCAGTTTGTCGAGCGCCTCGCGAAACAGCTTAGTCTTCGGCTCTTTCACGTCGAACGCCTTCACGACCACGATCTTGCCGTCCGCCAACTTGGCGGCGAGCGCCGATCGCAGCGCGCCCAGCAGTTTCTTGCGCGGGAAGGTGTAGTCGTAAGAGCGCGGCTGCGGTCCGTGCACGGTACCGCCGTGACGCCACAGCGGGGAGCGGATCGATCCAATGCGCGCCCGCCCGGTGCCCTTCTGCTTCCACAACTTCTTGCCGGAACCGGAAACCCGCCAGCGGTTCTTGGTCGCGTGCGTGCCCGCACGCCCGGCGGCGCGATAGTGCCTCACGGCCTCCCAGAGCAGGTCTTCGTTAACCGCTCCGAAAACTTCATCGGCCAGGTCCATGCTGCCGACCTTCGCTCCGCTCAGATTGTAGATATCAATCGTTGCCATATGCTTTCTCTAGTGTGGCGCGGGCGCCCTCGCCCGCGGCCTTTATCGCACAACTCGCTTAACCCTTCTTGGCAGCGCGCTTGGCCGCCTTCAACGGATCGACCGTCGCCGCACCCGCAAATCCACGGCGCTCTCTGGGTGGCTTCTTGGCCTTGTTGATGACGATGTATCCACCATTCGGGCCGGGAACGCTGCCTTCGACCACCAGCAGGTTGTCGTCTTTATCGACGCCCAGGATGCGCAGGTTGCGCGTCGTGACGCGGGCGTTGCCGAGGTGTCCCGACATGCGCATGCCTTTGAACACGCGCGACGGAAACGCCGAGGAGCCGATCGAACCGGTGATCTGAAACATCGAACCGTGCGATTTCGGACCGCCGCCGAAATGGTGCCGCTTCACAACACCTTGGAAGCCGCGGCCTTTGCTGACACCAACGATGTCGACAAACTTTTCGCCTTCGAAAATGTCGACCAGTACGCGGTCGCCGACTTTCACTGCGCCATTTGCTTCTTCACCCGGCGCTTCAACTTCAATTCCCACTTCGCGCAGGAATTTGACCGGCGGAAGGTTGTGTTTGGCAAAGTGTCCGCGCATTGGCTTGGTCAGTTTCTTTTCTTTTACGAATTCGACGAGCCCGATCTGGGCGGAGTCGTAACCATCTTTGGTGTTGGTCTTGTGCTGCGTGATGACGCAGGGACCAGCCTGCAACACCGTCGCCGGCCGCACATCGCCCTTGGAATCGAAGAGCTGCGTCATGCCGACTTTCTTGCCCAGGATGCCTGTAACCTTTGCCATTTCCTTCTCCGTTCCCAGCTTGGCGCAGTGGCTATTGGCTGGTCATGTAGCGCGGGCGCCCTCGCCCGCGAAAAGTCTGCGGAGCTTCGCTCCGCCTGGACGGCCGAGGGCGGCCGTCCCTACACACTTACTTATGTTCCTTCCCGAACGCCTTGATCTCGACATCCACGCCCGCAGGAAGATCGAGCTTCATGAGCGCGTCGACCGTCTGCTGGGTCGGCTCGAGAATATCGAGCAGGCGCTTGTGCGTGCGGATTTCAAACTGCTCGCGCGACTTCTTGTCCACGTGCGGCGAACGCAGTACGCAGTATTTGTTCTTCATCGTGGGCAGCGGGATCGGGCCCGCGATCTGGGCGCCGGTGCGCTTGGCTGTTTCCACAATCTCGCCCGTCGACTGGTCCAGGATGCGGTAGTCGTAAGCTTTCAACCGGATTCGAATTCTCTCTTTTCCAATCACTGTCGGCTCTCTAACCCCTCCCGGCTTGTCTTCATCCCGGGAAGAAAGAACTGGCGGCAAGTTGCAAGCCGCGAATTAGCTCCTAGCTGCTAGCTTCTGGCTGCTAGCAACCAACATTACTGAACAATCTCCGCGATCGTGCCGGCGCCTACTGTATGCCCGCCTTCGCGAATCGCGAAGCGCAAGCCCTTCTCCATCGCCACCGGCGTGATCAACTCGATCACCAGGCTCACGTTGTCCCCCGGCATCACCATCTCCGTGCCCGCCGGTAACTCCGCGACGCCCGTCACGTCCGTCGTCCTCAAGTAAAACTGCGGACGGTATCCCTTGAAGAACGGCGTATGTCTGCCGCCTTCTTCTTTCGTCAGGATGTACACCTCCGCCTTGAACTTCGTGTGCGGCGTAATCGACGCCGGCTTCGCCAGCACCATCCCGCGCTCCACGTCCTCCTTCGCGATGCCGCGCAGCAACAGCCCCGCGTTGTCTCCCGCCAAACCCTCGTCCAGTTGCTTCTTGAACATCTCGACGCCCGTCACCACCGTCTTGCGCGTCTCGCGGAAACCGACGATTTCCACTTCCTCGCCTACTTTCACCTTCCCGCGCTCGATTCTTCCCGTCACTACCGTGCCGCGGCCTTGAATCGAGAAGAT
>JAIQEY010000078.1 GCA_020073565.1 Terriglobia bacterium | reverse complement strand
CTTCGAGCTCTCGCTCGCAAACTACCATCGAACCAGTCCAGCTTGTGCTTCGGTTCGCTCTACCACCGATTCCTACGGTCTTCCTCATCACATCAACACCATTGAATTTGCATAGACGCTTCCTCACCGGCGGCTTCCTTCAAACAGCTGTATCGGACGCGCCCCGCACGTCTCCAGAAATCTGCCTGCCACTCCATATGGGGCGCGTCCGATACAGCACTAGCGTTTCGGGCCAATATTTGGTCGGAGGGCGGTCAGATCTTCGGTTTCGGTTCTTCGAGGCGGAGGAAGTGAACGTGCCCGCCGGCGTCGCCGGCAATGATCAGCTTTAGAGCATCGGAAAATGCGCAGCAACGCGCAGCAGCATCGCAGGTGAAGGTGGCAACGACTGCTCCGGTTTCCAGGTCCCACAGCTTCACTGAGTTGTCAAACGACGCCGAGATCGCGCGCTGGCCGTCCGGTGTGACCGCGACGGCTTCGACATAAGACGAGTGGCCTTCCAGCGTGCGCAGCTCGCGCCCGCTGGCCAGCTCCCACACCTTCAGCGTCTCGTCGCGAGACGCCGAGATCGCACGTTTTCCATCGAGCGTCACCGCCACGGCATTGGCTCCACGCGTGTGGCCGGTGAGGGTGCGCAGCTCGCGTCCGCTCCTCAAGTCCCACACCTGCGTCTGGTCGTCAGACGCCGAGATCGCGCGTTTTCCATCGGGCGTAACCGCCACGCCGAAGACCCAATCTCCGTGGCCTTCGAGGGTCCGGATGCTGTGGCCGGAGTCCAGGTCCCACACCTTCAGCATGTTGTCCCGGGCCGCGGAAACCGCGCGTTTTCCATCGGGCGTCACCGCCACGCCAGAGACAGAATTCGCGTGGCCTTCGAGCGTGAGCAGGACACGGCCGGAGTCCGGATCACACACTGAAGGTGTGGGATGTGGACTCCGGCCGTCTGCTGTTTACGCTGGTGCCCGCCAAACATTCGAAGCCGTTCTCGCTCGTTGGTGCCATTTCGGTCGGCGTTGACCGAATGCAGTGGAACTTTCAGCCAATGCGAAAACTGGTGGAACCGTGGCAGGGAGGTGAATTGAGGGGCGTTACCACCAAGGTGGTCATCTACGAGGCGTTTACCGAGGGCAGACTGGAAACTCCCAAGCACCTCGCCCGGCAGCGTGCAGGACCTCTATTCCGAGCCGAAGCACGAGGAATTCCGCCGCGCACGATCTGGAGTCTTCACTGTTTGGTGATAGCCTCTAGTGGCGATTCATCCGGTACAGACTTTAATCGGCTCAGGGCCGCGACCGGCCGCGCGAACGGTATGGGGCTGTCCTTGCTGTAGGCGCGCAGCAAGTGATAGGTAATGAGCAATTGCGTGAGGGCCAGCGGATCGCTATGCCGCACTTCGCTGCCGTCGTTGTAATCGCCGAACTGATCGGCGCCCAATGGCCGCAGATCGGGAAGGTGTTTCCAGATCGCTTGTTCCAATTGGGTGGCCTGCTCGCGGCTCACGTTGCCGTCCACCTCAAGAAACTCCACCGGCCGTCCACAGTCGCGCCCTAGTTCAAGGCGAATCCCCGCAGCTTGACCGTTCACCAGATAAGTGAGGTCGGGATGAGGGATGGTTGGGCGCAAGACCAGATGGACGTTCAAATGCCCATCGGCCTGATCCGACCCCACGCCGCCTTCCGGATGGAAGCGTACGACAATGTCGGCGAATTCGCGCTGTGGGCGAATGAAGTCCCTCGAATCGGACTCGCGCCTGTCCATTTCCGCCAACACTTGCTCAGGCGCATAGCCGCGCTTGGTGGTGTCTCGCTTGATCTTCCAATAGCGCCTCATGTCCTCTGGAGGATCGAGAAAAACTTTGACGTCGTAGAATTGCCGCATCGCGGGTGTGTGAAATCCCAGCAGCCCCTCCACGATGACGAACTCGCGCGGTTCCACGTACTCGGGCCGCACCAGCGAGCCTGTGCTGTGGTCATAGACCGGCTTGAGCATGGGTTGCCCGTAGTGCGCGCGCTCCAGGTGCAATTCCAGAATGTCGAGAAAGTTGCAGTCAGGATGCAGCGGCGTGATGTTCAGACGCGCGCGCTCGGCGCGGTCGTACTTGTGATAGTCGTCGGCGCACACGTGGGTCACGCGTTCCGGGCCAAGCAGACGGGTCAATCCCCGGGTGATCGTTGTTTTGCCGGCGGCGCTATCTCCTACGATACCCAACAAGATTGGTCTTCTCTTCATCGCTCCTCCTGGCCCCGCACCGGTTGCGTCTCACTGGCCGTGCCCGCTCCGACTTCCCCGTCCAGCCCTCCTTGAAAAACCCGGCTCTGACGCACGTCAACGGCGGCAATGCGAACGAGTTGCTCTTTGCCAATGCATCCGCCCTCATTGACTAGCCGGCTGGCTTGGCGCAGTTTCATTCGGTCGATAGCGTTGCGTACGCTGCGGGCATTGGCAAATTGGGGCTGCTCGGTTCGCAATTCAAGGTATTCAACAAACGCCTGTCGCGCCTCGTTATCAAAACTGTAGTTCTGCTCGCGCAACATCAATTCGGCGATGGTCGTCAGTTCCTCCAACGTGTAATCGGGAAAGCCGATGTGGTGCGCCACACGGGAGCGAAACCCGGGATTGTACTGAAAGAAAGTTGCCATTCGATCTTGATAACCGGCCAGGATCACCACTAAGTCTTCGCGCTGGTTTTCCATTGCCTGCAGCAACATTTCCACCGCTTCCTGACCGTAGTCGCGTTCGTTTTCCGGCCGGTAGAGGTAATACGCCTCGTCGATAAACAGCACGCCTCCCATTGCCTTTTTCAAAATCTCCTTCGTCTTGGGAGCCGTGTGGCCGACGTATTGGCCGACCAGATCGTCGCGCGTCGCAACCACCAGATGGCCGCGGCGCAGGTAGCCGAGATGGTGCAATATCTTCGCCATGCGCATCGCGACGGTGGTTTTGCCGGTGCCAGGATGTCCGGTAAAAGACATGTGCAACGTCGGACGCTCGGTGGACAGGCCAACCTTCTCGCGGAGACGAGTTACCAGCAGCAGCGACGCTAACCGCCGGATGTAGGCCTTTACCGGCTGGAGGCCAACCAGTTCACGATCGAGCTCATCCAGAATTGCGTCGAGATTGGAATCCCGATGCGCGGCGCCGATATCCACCAGGCTCTTCTCGGGCTCACCGATAGGCGCTGCATCCGCGATGGAATCTGTGTTCAGTTTGTGCATGGCATTTCTCGCGTTCCAGTTGACGGCGCGGGCCCCTAAAGGAGCATCTGATTCCGAAAGAGCTTACGGTATCGCTAAAGCGATACCCTGATACGAAATCAGAAATCTTTCCCGCAGCTTACTAGTTTGCCGAGTGGCTCCTGGAGCGAATGGTGTACTGGATGCGGCGATCCTGCGCCTCGGCGCGCTCCAAATAGAACCCAGGCTCATCCTCGGGCCGTTGCACGATGAAACTCAACATCGTCGTTTGCCGACCTTTGGTGCGGTCATAGCCGTTCAGCTTGATGTAATGCTTCGGAAAGGCCTTCCGGCATTCCTCGATGCGCTCCATCGCTTCGTTCAGATTTTGCATGTCAAACATCGGGAGCCCCCACATTTCCCAATACGAGTTTCGGGGGTGAGGATCATCCGTATGCTCGATGGAGAAAGCCCAGCCACTATCGAAGCAGTAACGCACCTGCGCTTTGATCTGGTCTTCCGTAAAGTCGGGCAAATAAGAAAAAGTTCCTTGGGTAATTCGCATGATTCGTCTCCATTCACAAACGCAATTCGTCACGAACGCCGCGTGCTAAGCGCGGCGCGGGCTCATCCAACCGTAACGGTGCCGACCACATCGGGCACGTCCGTCGACTCAAAGTCGTAAGTGACGTCCTTCCAAATGTCCAACGCCTTGCGCAGTTCCGGCGACCAACGGGCAGCCTTGTTCAGAATCTCCGGCCCCTCGCCGAGAATATCGCGGCCTTCATTGCGGGCCTGGATCATCGCTTCCACGGCCACGCGATTCGCCGTAGCGCCTTGCGCGATCCCGTCCGGATGGCCGATCGTCCCGCCACCGAACTGCAGCACGACATCCTCACCGAGAAGGTGCAGCAACTGATGCATCTGCCCCGCGTGAATGCCACCGGAAGCGACCGGCATGACTGCCGGCAGCGAGGCCCAGTCCTGCTCGAAATACAATCCTTGCGATAAGTCGGCCTCAATCTTGTTCGCCCGTAACGTGGTGTAATAGCCGCGAATCGCGTTGGGATCGCCTTCCAGCTTGCCGACTACCGTACCCGCGTGAATGTGGTCGACTCCCGCCAGGCGCATCCACTTCGAAATCACGCGGAAGTTGACGCCGTGTGTCTTCTGCCGCGTGTAAGTTCCGTGACCCGCGCGGTGCAGGTGCAGAATCACGCCACTGCGGCGCGCCCACTTGGCCATGGACTGAATCGCGGTATAGCCGATCGTGAGGTCGATCATCACAATCACCGAACCCAGTTCCTTGGCGAAATCCGCGCGTTCGTACATTTCCTCCATGGTTCCGGCAGTGACGTTCAAGTAATGTCCTTTGATCTCGCCGGTGGTGGCCGTGGCGCGGTTCACTGCCTCCATGCAAAACAGGAAGCGGTCGCGCCAGCGCATGAAGGGCTGGCTGTTGATGTTCTCGTCGTCTTTGCTGAAGTCGAGCCCGCCGCGCAGCGCCTCATAGACCACGCGCCCATAGTTGCGTGCAGAAAGGCCGAGCTTGGGCTTCACGGTTGCGCCCAGCAGCGGGCGCCCGAATTTATTCAGGTACTCGCGTTCCATCACGATGCCGTGAGCGGGACCCTGAAACGTTTTCGCGTAGTGCGGAGGAATCCGCATATCTTCCAGGCGCAGAGACTTGAGGGCCTTGAAGCCGAACACGTTACCGATAATTGAAGAAGTCAGGTTGGCAATCGAGCCCTCTTCGAACAGATCGATATCGTAAGCAATGTAAGCGATGTACTGATCCGTGCCCGGGACGGGATCGACTCGGTAGCACTTCGCCTGATAATGCTCGTAGGGCGTCAAGCGATCGGTCCAGACCACCGTCCAAGTTGCCGTCGAAGACTCGCCAGCCACCGCAGCCGCCGCTTCGATGGGGTCCACGCCCGCTTGCGGCACCAGACGGAAGGCGCACAAAATGTCGGTGGCCTTCGGTTCGTAATCGGCGTCGTAGTAGCCCATTTCCGCGTACGGCGTGATGCCCGCGGCCCAACGGCTCTTCTTTTTGCCTGAATTGCTGTTACCAGCCATTTCTGTCTCTCCCAAAAACTCGCTAAAGCTCTCCGCCGTTCGTCAAGTCGGCGAAGGCGGATCTACAACAGCTGAATGAAATAGAAGCTTGAACCGACCGCACTGGGCGGGATGCGAAATTCCAGACTGCAGCCAGGCTGGTTGGCCCGGCCGCATCTTCGCTTCGTACTTCTCGGGACTCTAGTTGCGAAGTCGTTCCGGCTGGTTGGCCGGCGGTCGCTGCCTGCATATCTCCTTAAGGCAATTCCCGTTCCAATCTTGCGTCGGTGTTTGCGATGGCAGACCTAGAGTCCATAAGTAGTTGTTTTTCTTTCGGTTGGGCCCAACCGTGAGAGCGGAGCGCGGAGCGCACGGATCTCCCCAGCTTGCTGATGGTGATATAGATGTCTCACTATCAAGCGAAGAGCGAACCATGTAACACTATGATATGGCTGCAGTTACGATGATGGATACATGATGGACAAATATGTCTCACTAATGAGTCTTCTTAGTCTCACTGTGGGCTCGAGAGGAATGGGTCGAGATTTTGTGCTTTGCCAGCAAGCGATGAAACGTCCGGCGTGGCATTTTCGCCAACGTCGCGGCCCGGGAGATGTTCCCATCGGCTTTGAGCAAGTAGCTGGACAACGCTTCCCGTTCAAACTGCTCGATCGCGTGCGCCTTGCTTGGCATGAACCCCATTTGGGGCTTGAACGACACCACGTCTTGAACGTGAAGAGGAAGGTGCTCGGCTTCCACCACGGAAGAGGACGTTAAGACAACGGCCCGTTCAATGATGTTTTCCAGTTCGCGAAGATTGCCCGGCCAGGAATAGTTCTTCAGCAGCGCGAGCGCTTGTGGTGCAATGCTGTCTACTTTCTTGTTGACCTTGGCTCGGGCCCGCAGCAAGAAGTATTCCGCAAGAAACGGAATATCCTCAATCCGCTCGCGCAGTGGCGGCAGGGTAATGGAGAAGGTGTTGATCCGGTAGAGCAGATCTTCGCGAAACGTGCCTTCGCGAATGGCGGTCTCCAGATTCCGGTTCGTGGCGGCGACAATTCTCACCGAAACCTTTCGTGTCCGCATGTCGCCGACGGCGCGAATTTCCCCTGTTTGCAGCGTGCGCAGAAATTTGGCCTGGATCTCCAGCGACATGTCGCCAATTTCATCGAGGAACATTGTGCCGCCGTCGGCCTTTTCGAACAACCCTTTACTGTCGTTATAAGCGCCAGTAAAAGCGCCGCGCCGGTAGCCAAAGAGTTCGCTTTCCAACAACGCTGGAGACAATGCCGTGCAATTCAGCGTCACCAAAGGGTGATTGCTGCGCGTGCTGTTGCGGTGGATGGCTCGCGCCACTAACTCTTTCCCGGTCCCGCTCTCGCCGCGGATCAAAACGGTCGTCGGCGTAGGCGCGACCTTGGAGATCAGACCCGCGATTTCTTTCATCTTCAGATTGTTGCCGATGATGAACTCACCTTCCGCGCGCGCTTCGAGTTCGCGCAGGGCAAGCTGGTATTGATCCTGTAGAGACTCCGCTTGATTCTTCGTCCCGGCAAACTCCGAGATGAATCGCGCCGTCTTGCCGCCAACCACTTCCGTCCCGTGGGGCCGCAGTCGATAAACTTCCCGGCCAACATCTGGGTCGCCCGTTACATCAATGATGAGGTCGGCGGCATCCCCTTTCAGGAATTTTCTGTAGTTCGTGGCCACGGGTAAGCCGAGTTCCCGGGCGAGGACGATGCCGGGCGCGCCTTCATCCTTGTCAGCTACTCCGACAATCTCGACGCTCGGATCCTTGTGGAATAGTTCCACCAGGGCTCTTCCACCACGGCCGGCTCCGATAAGAATAATTCGCGTCATGGATCGTTCACGTTAAGAGTTTCAGAATCCGCGGAGTGCGCGCAGTGACAACCTGCACCAAGTCCGGACTCCCAGCGCCAGGCGCGTATTCTACCGCATCCTTACCGTAGCCAGTTCGACCTGGACGCGCTAGAAAAGCGGAGCGTCCGGCTCGTCAGCCTCCGAGCGTCCGGCTAAATTGAATTCCAGCGGTAAGTTGAACTTCAAGAGAGAAACATGGCCATCCTGCAGGCGGATCTCGCTCCGCGCACCGTTGGCGATCGTAGGAAACACGGTGCGGTACTTGGAGAGCGGCACGCCGAGCAATTGACAAAGCGCAACGCGGATCAGAGTGTTGTGCGTCACCACGAGAACGCGGCCGCGCGGATGGATTGTCTCAATCTCTTTGAAACACTCGATGGCTCGCAGCGCCACATCCCGCGGGTCCTCTCCGCCGGGCAGGTGATGGGAGACGGGATCAGACTGAAAGGCCGCGAAAGCTTCCGGAAAAGATTGCCCGATTTCAGCATTGGTGAGCCCTTCGCCTCGACCAAAGTGAATCTCCCTAAGCCGGGAGTCGACGCGAGCCGTGATACCGGCCGCACGTTCCGATGGCAGCACCGTCTCCCGGGCTCGCAGCAATGGCGATACCCAGATGGCGTCGAGATCGGCCGAGGACACCCAGTTCGCGAGCTGCTCTGCCTGCTCCTTGCCGCGCGGGCTGAGAGGGATGTCGGCGCTGCCGGCGTAACGGTTCTCCGCGTGCCAAATGGTTTCGCCGTGGCGAACGAGCGCGAGCCATGTCACGCTACTGGGCCCTCCTTCCTGCATACGAGGGTCTGCAGTTGAGGCGAGTCCTGATGGCTACTGCCGCGGGTGAGGTTCTGTTCATGCCCACGACTCCTTGATTCAAATGGGCATCACGTGACCGAAACAGAAAAACTGCCCGCAATCAGGGCAGCCCGTCGAAGAACTTTGCGTTTCTGCCACATTGGGCCGAAGCCCATTGCGCCGTGCTCTCCACGTCGGTGGGTCCGCTTTCGCGCTGCCCTGATGCTAAGTGCATTCTTGCTCTACTGGCGTCTCGGTTGAACAAAAACGCTCCAGAGCGATGAATTGCTCCAAGAAAGGCATTTCTTGCTTCATGGAGGTCCAGAGACGCCTTGACATGGCGATCGTACATGACTGCGTCATGACGCCAAGGCAAAGTATTTGGCCCGTTGTGCTTTATTGGCGAACTGATCCCGGAGCGAGGCTAGATCGCCGTCAAGAGGTTCGGCGACTTTCGACCTGATTGGAACCTCAAAGGGCTGCGAGACCTTATCGCGTGTGATGACATATGCCGCCGTTGGCATCACCCCTTGTAGTTGGCCGAGCATGTAGGAATAAAGACGCACTTGGGCCGCATGGACTTCCCTATTCTTCGGCTCTTCCAACTCGGTCCTGAACTCGACAACGACGTAGTGTCCCTTTGTTTCTGCATCGCCTAAGTTCGGCGCTGGTTTGGCCGCTTCGGCTGGCGTCATCAAGCCGGGGAAGAGCTCGTTCAGCCAGATAGAATGCACAAGGAGGTCCGCGATTCCATAGACATGTTCCGGTGCCCACCAGAGTGCCGCTTGTCCTATTACTGGGACACCTCGAATCATAAGTGCGAAAGTCTCTCGCACCTTTTTCGCGGACCGCACTTCGTCGGCTTCGGAGCAGACACGAACCACCGACGGGCAATGATGTTCACACCAGGTCTTCTTGAATTCACGACTCTCGATGAAAATGGAATCGCTCGAGCGGTATTCGGACTTGTCGGGTTGGAAACTGGAAAGATGGCCAAAACGTTCAAGCCAGATGAGGGCGGGGTTTTCTTCGAGCAACAACTTGACGCAGTTGGCTGGGAACCAGTCGGTCTGAACTTGATTGTACTCAGTCGCTGCATGCACCATGGACCGAAGTTCCAGAAGAGTTTGTGCAATTGAATGCTGGGTCATGGGGGACTCCTGTCGGGGACTGATTCGCTTCGGGGCGAATTCAGCAGGATGACACCACAAGTGGATACTCAGATAGTGGGCAATGACCGTGACGCGAGTCACCGCTAGGCGTGACATTTGGACATCAGTCATTCACCTGCTGCGTCTTTTCCTTCGCGTTCCTTCGAATCACTCTAGCGCAAGCTGAAAACATGGAAAATTGCACCGCGTGGCATGTCCGACTATGCTGAGTGTTTGCGACTCCTGCTAGGAAGGTCCCTATGTCCCAAATACGCAAGGACATCTTCACTGACCGCTGGGTAATTGTGGAGGAGGGTGAGGGACCCACGGAGTTTCACTTCAAGAAATTCGCGAGGGACGCAGGTTTCTGCCCATTCTGCGAGAGGAACGAGGCCGCCACGCCGCCGGAAGTCTTCGCCATCCGAAATCCGGGCTCTTCTCCCAACGGGCCGGGATGGTCGGTACGGGTGGTGCCTAATTCCCGCCCGCAGCTGCGGATCGAAGGCCAATTGAAACGACGTGCCGAAGCGTTGCACGATCTGATGAACGGTGTGGGGGCGCACGAGATCATTGCGGAGACATCGCGACACGACCGTAGCCTGCATGAGCTGGAGATCGAGGAAATCTCTAACGTCATCCGAGCCTACCGAGCTCGCATCCTCGATCTTGAGGGCGATCAGCGGGTGCGCTACGTGCTGATCTTCAAGAACCACGGTGAGGGAGCCGGTGCGCACACCATTAGTCATTCGATCTCGCAGCTGGTGGCCCTCCCAATAACGCCGCGTGCCGTTAAGACAAAACTCAAGATCGCTCGCGACTACTTTGCTTTGAAGGAGCGCTGCGTATACTGCGACGTGCTCCAACAAGAGTTGAAGGGACGAAAGCGACTGATCACTGAGAATGAAGATTTTGTCGCGTTTGCTCCGTTTGCGTCGCGCTTTCCCTTCGAGATGACGGTACTCCCGAAGTTTCATAGCAGCGCATTCAGCCGAATCGGTGCAACCCAAATTGACAACGTTTCTCGCATCCTGCGTGATCTACTGCAGAAGTTGGATCAAAGCCTAGGTGGGCCACCTTACAACCTATCGCTCCACGACCGGCCCTTCCTGCGTCGAAGAGGGGACTACTGGAACACAATCGAGGAAGACTTCCACTGGCATATCGAAATCCTGCCCCAGATGTTTCGTATTACTGGATTCGAGTGGGCTTCCGGATTCTTCTACAATCCAGTACCGCCAGAACTGGCCGCTCGGTCGCTTTCGCGCGGAGGCCGAGTCTGAACGGCGTTCCTTCTGCTGTTATCATCTCCCCCTGCGGAGTGGGGTGACTGCGAGGTCCGAAATGTCGCTTACGGGCGTGTGGATGAATGAACTCAGGTCCATCCTGTTACTGGACGAGGATAAGGACGGAGCCCTGACGGGGAAATTCCGCTCTATTGTTGGCCGCGATCCCCACATTCGGATTCTGACCGGGAGAACGAGTCCTGTAGAAAGCGGAAAGCAAGTGTTGGGCTTTGCGGTACAGTTCCAAATTGAAGGGCCCAGTCCGGGCTATGGTCACTATTCCGTGTGCACCTGGTGCGGTTGGGCAAATGACAAAGCACCAAACCTAACCATCACAACCCACTGGCTCTTGACCATCAGTCGCCTCAGCAAGGAAGACGAATGGTCGAGCACGACGACCGGTTGCGACACTTTCGAAAAGGTTGTGGATAGCCCCGAAGAGAAATATCTCTCAGCCGATCGACAAGCACTTGAGCAGCTGCTCGCAAAATCTCCAACCAGGGCGCGATAAGTCGTTACAGCTCTTGACCCCGGTGGGTCGAGGCCAGGGAAACTGGATAGAGCGCGATGCTGCCTGTGACGAGACGGCCATTATCGACTGCGACGTGCCCTTCCAGAAGGCTTGCGTCGGGACGCGATCCAGCGCCTGATCTGTTTATACACGGCGGGCTGACTCAGCAGCTCCCAATGATTCATGCCATAATTGACCCACTGCCGAGATGGGGCGAAAGACAATGTCAATCCAGGATCGTCGTGGCGACCAAGAGCGCTGTTTACGGGCACCATCCCATCCCCGAAAAGATCGCCGCCCCTCTTGCCGACGTTGGCGGCAATGGCATAGCACCTTACTCCTTCCGGCAGGGGCACCGGATGCCGGAGGTCTCCCGCATGCTCGAAGCGGTCAAACCCTTGCCAATCTTCGTCGAGCAGATTGCCATAGCGCAGGTCGGTGATGCCAGCGCTGCGGAGTTTACCCAAACGAGCAAATGGGGCCGTGTACGGGCTTAGACCCAGGCAGACGTTGACCCAATTGCCCCCACGCTCCAGCAGCGCACCATGGTGCGGTGTGCCCAGGAAAACGAGCTTGCGCAAATGTTGCGGCCAGGCTTGGCCTGCCGCCAGGCCGTAGTAGTATGCACTACGGGACACCAGCCCTCCCATGCTGTGGGCGAGGATCCCGAACTCTTTCAACGGCTCCGGCCACTGCTGGAGAAGGGTCTCAATCAAAGCGGCAAACGCGCGCCCGTTGGTGGAGGTATGCAAACCGCTGTTGTAGTGCAGGTGGACCGGTGTGTACCCCAGGTCACGGGCCAGTGCCGCCCCAAAATCGCTGCCCTTCCGCGTCCATTGCAGATCGTTCATGCACAGGCCATGCACTAACACGAGCAGCTTGTCCGTGGCCGAGAAACCGTGGCGGACAGGGCATTCCTTTCGAGTGTCAAAGTTTGGCCGTTGCGGCGCAGTCGCATGGAGATCGCGAGCGGGTTGCCCGTTGCGGCCAAGTAGTCACCCATCAGTCCGTTTAGCGCCGCCAGCACGGCTTCACGTTCCTGCGAACTCCTCTCGTCCAGGATAGGCGCGAGTTGCGCGAGAATGACATCGGTCGTGCCACCCGCCAACCCGGTCACTCCGCGAACGCTCTCATAGACCAGTCCCGCAACGGCGCTCGTGCGTTCTTGCATGGGCGTGCCGCGAATACCAGGGGAACCAGCGATGTTGTTGTACAGCGCCTGCGCCAGATCAGTCAGTTCCGCAGTAACGTCAGTCGTCAGCCGGTTCAGCCCGACGAGATCGGAGAGATGGACGTGGGTCTTTCTGGTCATGGCAGCTCTATGCGACGGGGCGATCACATTCCGACCGTCTCATAAGCCGTAGCCTAGTAATCGTAACCGGCTTTCGATCTACAGGACGCTTCCAATCCCGATTTATTTCTACAGCGAGCTAGTCCGCCTCACATTGGCGACGCCTTCGGTGCATTGGCGCACTTGGAACGAGGGCACGCCTACGCCTGCTCTAATCAGGTTCAGTATTGTGAAAATACAGCCCCTCCATCACCAGACCCTCCTTGGCCGCGCCGCGCAAGGACGCTGAAGAGTGAGATTCTCACTCTCGCGTGCTCCCCCAAAGAGGGCAACAGCGCGTTGTTCGAGACGTGTCCAGGGTCATCCGCGGGCTTGATAGCGCGCCGATAAGACCGACGGCCTCTTGCGCTGGAGCCAAGTCTATCTGGAGGTTGTCCTCGTTTTCATCGATCGTCGCCGCGTGCTAACGTCATGTCACACTCATCCCATCTGATTTTCAGCAACTATCGGCAAACAGGAAGCGACGAGGCAGGGATTTGTCCCGCTTAGTGCAGCTTTCGCTTCCTTCATGATAGGGATGCCGGGGTCGGCGAGGTCGTGAGCACTAGGTCATAGTGGACGAGCGGGTCCGGGCGGACAGCGCGGTTTGCCTGGACGCGCAATCTGGGGTCTACTGCATCTGGACGCAAAGGACGCTACTTCTTGAGTGAGGATAAACTAGATGACGACTTCGACTTCCAACCGGGACACCAGCAATACCGGCGACACAATCGTGCAGGCGGGAGACAGCCTCGCTATTATCACCTCTGCGGCTCTGTACTATCCGTCGTTGATAGGTAATTGCTGGGACGACGAACTGCTGCCGTCGGGAGATTAGTACCGGATTGCGCCGATTTGTTTGGGATCGCGGCCACTTCCCAAACGACAAACCAGCAACTGGCAAACCAGCACACTGGCGTGGTACCAATCCTCCGAAACACGACGTCAATTGACGACCAAGAAACTGACTTCGTTTCGATAGTTGGTGAAACATCTCGATTTCACTAACAACCCGTCGTGAGTGTAAAGGTCCGGATTTCGTCAGGGTGGTAAGAATCTCGCCGACTCATGGAGTAAGGTGATTCCTGTGGAGACTCACCACACGCGGCCAAACTGGCGTACTCGATTGACTGAACGGGTGCGAACAACTGTTCGTGGGCTACGGCCCGCTACGATTCAGTGCAACGAGACGGGCCTGAGGGTGACTGCGTTCCATCACAATGGTTCGATCAGCACAACGGGAGTGAAGTGGCAGGAGGTGAATTGCGTCGTGTACAAACGTGACCTGTACACCATTGACCTCGTCTGTTTGGGATTCACTACTGCGGAGGGTACGATCGAGGTGAATGAGCAGATGGAAGGCTGGGCCACCGTGGTCGATGCCTTTCCACTCTACCTGCCGGGGACGCCCAACAGAGCAGATTGGTCGAATAAAGTTGTGCAGCCACCTTTCGCCGCAAATCCGACTACCCTTATCTCTTCAAGGTAGTTGTTGATCACGGAGACCATGCAAGGATGTTTCCTTCGATGTGCAATCCTACCGTTGCATCGAATATGTGCTGGAACCGGACAGCCTGAGCCAACTGCAAGACAATCTCGTTCGGTTCGTCGAGACAGCAATTCTTCCAACCCGCTTTCCATTCCCATTGGCGAAAGGCCAAACCTGCGAATCCAAGAAAGTTCTTGGCGACAATCAGTCCTTGTAACAGTTCTGCGATCTCCGATGTCATGCTGGCACGGGACTCTGCCCAATTTCGGCTCGATGTGTTCCGGCACCACTCAAATATCCCAGCTGAGCGTGTCTATATTCAACAGCAACCGGGACTGAAACCAGGAGAGAGCGTCCCAATACCGAGGATTCCGTATGCATTGAAAATGGATGACACGAGTCCCGAGAAAGCAGTGCTCTGCATATGTCGCCCAGAGCGGCCGGCCACATAGCATGCCACGACTGTGGAGGTTGAGCACCCGGCATCTATTGAGGGCGTCGCTCGCCGCTGCACCCACGCCAGGACTCGGAATCTGCCCGTTTCGGAGCTCCGGGCTGCCGGGCTGGGTGACGCGTTAAACGTACGTTATCTCGGGCCAGAAGTCGCTTCGAGGAGATCGCCATTTATCTGCTCCCCGTTCTAGCCCCGCTTCCACACGGGAAACCCGTCTGTCATTGTTCAGACGCTTCGAAGGTAACACGGAACGGTTTGACTCCCCATCATGGTGGTGGGGTTGGTTTTATCCTCTATTGTTTCCGTTCTGGCACGCGTTCGATGTGGAAGGTCTCAAGCTTGCCGTGGTGGCCTGCGCTGTAGATCGCGACGAGGTCGAGATGGAAATCCGTCTCCACGACCGTGAAGCCATCGAGGATCTGAGCGTTGTTGCCCGTCAGCTTGCGAATCTGGGAGCAATCGATTTCAACTGCCTGGTCGGCCGCCAGCGTTGTGTCGACGAAGGGGGATATTACGTCAACAATCGAGCTGCGAGTGTGAAGCGGCGTTTAATATGTAAACGTGACGTATGTTTTGCGCACGGTTTCCCTCACATCCCAGATCCCTCGGGAGTTGAGCGGGAAAAAGACCGCATCGCCCGCCCTTATCTCCATCGGCTGGCCGCCTTCCGGTGTGAAGAAGCAGTGGCCAGCGACGAAATGGCACAACTCCGCCTGTTTCACCTGGCGGGACCACACGCCTGGCGTGCATTCCCACACACCCGCCTCGACCTGCTTGTCTGGTAAAGAAACAGCCTCGGAACACTTCAGTTGAGCCACCGGTTGGCCCACCGGCACAGAAACCGGTCCCACGTCGGGGAGCGCCATTTTTGTTGCATTCGAAATCAGAACAGGTTGCATAATCGAACTCCCTAGTAGAAGAACTCAGCTCCTTAAGGCTAAACCAACGCAACCCCTCAGGCGATAGACTCAGAAGGCGCTCAATGTGTAATCGGGGATATTTCGCCAACTGACAAAGAGCCCTTGCCTTTTGCCGAGGGCTGCCGGCCCAGCCACATTTCAACCCACTGCTCTAATAGGTTCTCTTGGATGAAGCGGGGACTGAGGTGAACGTCGAGTTGTACCAGTGGTGAATCACCAACCGCCTTAAAGCTGTGGATCTCGCCGGCCTTGCTGACAAACATATCTCCTGCGCTGCCCTCGAAGGTCTCGCCGCTTACGGTCCACCCCCCGGCCTCACGGATGAACTGGATCTCGTCATCAAGGATGCCGGTGCGGACCCGGGCCCGAACCGGGCTTGCCATGGAACAAGAACACCGGAACAACGGTGTCGCCCTGCTCGGCTCCGACGTGCGTATCTACGTTCCCGCAAGGGCCTTATTCTGAAGTATCCGGATTCTCACACGACGGTTTTCGGCTTCTCCCTGCGGCGTGTTTGCCTCTCCTATTTGGCGGCTCTCCCCCATGGCACCTGGGGCGAGAATGCTGGTGACGGGGACATGGCCATCCTGCAAGAGAATGTTCTTAACATTCTGTGCGCGCTGATTGCTCAACTTCTGGTTTGCCGCGGCGCTGCCAGTCGAAGATGCGAACCCCTTGATCTCGATCCTGTGGCCCTTCACACCTTTGGCTTTTTCAGCGAGCGCTGTCAATTGCGGCACATACTTCGGGTCAACATTAGTCTTGCCATTGCCGAAGTAGATGATGAGTTCGTCGATGATGTACCAGTCATCGAGTTGTCCGAAACGAGCGCTGTTAGCGGCAATTGCTGCTTTATTCTTCTCTATCGCCTCTTGGTGTGCCTTCAGGGCTTCGTTTTGTGCCTTAAGCTCGGCATTCTGCTTCTCTAACTCAGCCTGATTCTGGCTGGTTTGTTTCTTGGTTTCGGCCACACCTGCCTGGATGGCCTTAGCTTGCTGCAAATCGCTGCCCTTGAACCTTATGGTTTTCGCAACAAACTGTTTTCCATCGCCATAAGCGCCTTCCACCCGAATGGGGAGCCCAGGAATAAGAGAAGTATTTGGCATCCTCTTGCTGCGGAGTACGCCAACATCTTGGCCGATATTAGTATTCTCGGTCAGCAGCACGATGACTTCGGTCGCGTCCGCCGTTTCCAAGGTGATCTGCACGCCGCTCCGGGCTTTGATCACTCCTTCCAGTTGGCTTGTTTGCGCGGAGACCAGTACGCTTGTCAGTACGACTGTCGCCAACAGCAGGATTGGGATGGACACGTTCTTTAACGCTTTGGTATAGGCCATTAATTTCTCCTACCTTTCTCGCCTCCTCGCAAGCTCACTCACTATCGAACCCAGGGGCAAGCAGAGGATTAATCACTCCACTCCTTCCAGCCTAGAAGCCGCTGACAGTTCTGGAAACTGGTATCTCTGACAGGGTCAACTTCTGCCTCTCCCTGTGCCATCAACTCAACGATCGCGGGTCTCGTGTAGGACTCCCAACACCAAGTTCCCGATTCAGGAATCAAGTCCCCTGCGCCGTTTCAGTTTCTCGCTGCGTCATCGAAAATCCCGAAATCATCGCTTCTTGAAGGTTCGAGAACCTCGCCAGTGATGACGATTCCGAGCCCCGGCCCTTGCGTCAATAGGTCATACTCAAATACCTGTCCGGAGTTCACCTAGGTCCTGGTAAAAGAATTTCCACCCAACGGTTTCCGCTGAATCGCTTGCTGATCTGGTGGTTGAGCAGGGGTTCGGCATTGACGGGTGATCTGCGAGCCGACGCCAAATCCACCCAGATCAGACCTTGTGGGCAAGCTGAGTTTCCAGGCCAAAGGGAGGGTGCCGACCGCACCGAAAAACGGGCCCCGCCAAACCCTAGCACCGCGCTGGTTGAGGCCGAGCGGACCCTTAAGTCTCAGGTCCGCGCTGAGACTGTTGCATCGAACGCCACCGCGTAGCGCGATGCGCGGGTGCACACGACAACCGCCGAGCAATTCGGCCGCCCACTCCTTGCGGACGCGGTCGGGCTCCTGGACGACGCCTTCAAGTTATGTCTCGCTCCGAAACAGCTTTCCTAGATGATCTCCGCAAGTGCTTGATAAGACTTCGCGTCCCTACCGGAATAATTTTGAACCAACTAGCTAGGGCTAGGGCCGTCATCCTGAGGCTAGGGCGCACGCTATACACTCCTGCCACCTGAGCCAGCTTCTAACCCACCGATGTTGTGCAAGTCTTGGGCTGTGCGGAGGGATACGAACAGGGGTACGAGATGGTCCGAATCGGAGTCTCCTCGGACCCCTGCTCGAATGTGCGATACGGGTGCAATTTTCCCGTTACTTCCGCATTCTAAACGACTTAGCGGCGATTCCTATTGTGGTCCGGCACGGCTGTTCGGAGGGGAAAGTACAGCTTTTGTGGGGTCGTGTCCGAGACAATTCCTTTGCGAATAGTTGCCTACAGGACCTCAGAATTGAGGGTCTAGGAGCGGCACCGGTTGGGTCAGACAATGCCATGCTCCGACTTTTCCGGGAAATCACGGAGCGAATTGCCAAAGAACAGGACCGCGACAAGCTGCGTCAGTTGGTCTTGGGAATCAACCGTCTGTCGGATGCTGTAAAGGCACAACTGGCAAGGATCGAAGGGGCACAGCTAGGAACTGGAATCGTGTCTTGCAAACGGTGCACCTCCGAAAACCAGAGTGGGTTTTCCAGCGAAATCGCCATCCATCTCCGCGGCCTGAACACGCCTCATGTTTTCGTATTTCCGATGGCTGTGGTCTGTTTGGATTGCGGCTTCACGGAATTTTCGATTCCCGAAACCGAATTGCGGCGGCTAGCAGAGAGCGATTCGACTGCGGCTTAGCTTGCCACGGGAGATTGGGCGTACTCATTTGAATCGGAGAGCGTTTACGAATCCTCGGTTTCGCTAGACTGGTCCAGTTCTATTCCACTACTGACAAAATCATCACCGCCAAGAACCCCTGCCACCGCAGGTAAAAGGTCACTCCCGGCATGTGTCTTTAGGACGTATCCTCGCGCCCCCATGCCCAAAGCAGCCCGTACGATGTCTTTGTCGCCGTTCTGAGTTACGAAGATGATCCGTGCGCCAGAAGCGACTTGGCGGATGCGTTTTGCAGCCTCTAGTCCATCTAGGTTGGGAAGGCCGATGTCCAGCAAGATCAAGTCTGGTTGCAGTTCTTGGGCTTTTTGAACTGCGTCCAATCCATCCGCTGCCTCTGCGACAACACGTAACTCCGGCCGCGTTTGGACGATCGAGCAAACCTGCCGTCGCCACGGCTCAAAATCATCGACAACGAGAATGCGAACAGCGGAAGGCGGAGTATCAGTGTTGGCCATAACGGCTCTATGCCGCCAGAATTGTCTTGTTTTGCAACGGAACCTTCGCCGAAAACGGCGCGCGGCGGAGGGATGCTAGAAGAGACATTTCAATTGTAGTCGACTTTGGTCTGCATCTGCGGAATACCTATTCTTCCATCCCCTATGTGGGTGTAGTTGATGCAATCAGATGGGATGAGAAGGCCGGTCTCCGACGGGATGCGGTACGCTCCCAAGTTATCGACGCGCTCGAAGCGCAAGAGATAAAGGAGACCGGCATGAAGAAGCTTAGCACCACGACTCGGCAGGCAATCGAAAAACTGCAAACCCACGCGCTGATCATTGGGCTGGATCTGGGGGATCGTTCCAGC
>JAIQEY010000077.1 GCA_020073565.1 Terriglobia bacterium | reverse complement strand
CAGTCAGGAAGAAGCGGTAGTGACAGCACAAGGCGCGAAGCTCCTAACTGCTGTCCATTCCAAAGGATAGTTGGTCGGGGCGATAGGATTTGAACCTACGACCCCCTGCGCCCAAGGCAGGTGCGCTACCAGGCTGCGCTACGCCCCGACATGATCAGCAGAATTGATTCTAAAGCACTTCCCAACTTCCTTCCACCTCGGAACCATGATTTTTGACCAAAACCGTGGCAAAACCGTGTCATTATCCTGGTCACTGCACGGTGACCGTGCCAGTATGCGCACCTGCTTTCTCTAGCTCGCCTGCTTTTTGAGCAGGCATTTCGTTAGCGTGCCGATTGAGCTTCTCGAGAGCTTCGCGCTTCATTTGCAACTTCATCTGCGAATATTTCTTGAAGACTTGCGCGTCTCCCTGGCGAAGCATTTGCGTGACCCACTCGTCCGCGACGCCTCCGGCGCTGAGCCGCGTAGCGTAGGTCGAGCGAAGATCGTAAATGCGAAAATACGGTACCTTGGCGCGCCGCAATGTGGCTTCCCAGGTGGTCTTCAGAGTCCTTATATGTCCGCTCGGGTTCTGATCGCTCGGAAACAGATACGGACTACAAGGTGACAACCGGATCTGATCGCGAAATGCTTCCGCGGCCAGCGGTGTCAATGGCACCTCTGCCACACCGTTCGGAGTCTTCGAATCTGGAATCCAAACGGTCGCGTTCCCAAGATCAAGCTGTTCTTTCTTCATGGGAATCAGTTCCTTGTAAATGCGCAACCCCGTCTCGGTGATGATCTTGACGATGTTGCGCAAATGTTCGGGAGCGTGCGCTTCGATCATTCGCTGTTCCGACCAGCTTACATAGTGCGGCCGGAAGAGGCCTTTGACCGCCACCGGAAACTCCACTCCAGCGCAAGGATTTGCGGGAAGCAGCTTTTTCCGCACGGCCACATTCAGCATCCGACGGAGCACCCGAAATTCCTGGTGCACCGTGCTCGACTTCAGGATCCCGTGTTCGCGGTATCCCTCGGCCAGTTTTCGGCGAACCCGTTGCCGAAGACGACGTCGAAGGTAGTCTTCGATCGCGTCGGCCGTGATCTCCACCAGTTTTCTGCCCGAGAATGCAGCCTTCAGATGGGTTGCACAGCGCTGGTTCGCCTCATGAGTTTTTTGGGCGCGAATCGGTGGTTTCGAATAGTTGTCGAGAAACGAATCCACCCATTCTTCAAAGCCCAGAGACTCGCCTTTTCGAATTACCTCTAAGAGATTGCCGTCCCTAGCCTGCAGCCGTTCCCGCAGCTTGCGGTTGGCCTCTTGCCAGTCCTCGGTTCCGGCAGACTCCCTGCAGCGCTTTCCGTTTCGATCCCGGTAGCAGATCCAGAGAATCTTTCCGTCGTTACGAGCGTAGACGACACCGTCATACTTCTGTTGTTTAGACATTCACCATCTCCTGTCGAAATGAAGCGCGAAACGGTTCGAGATCCGATTTGAGAAACCGGATATTTCGACCCATCACGCGGAGATGGGGAATCTGCTTTCGTTCCACCCAAAGATACACAGTCTGGGGACTCACTCCAAGAAATTTTGCTGCCTCTTTTACGGTCATCGGAGGCTCAAGTGCCTGGTCCGCCGGCTTGAGCCGACTGGGACTGAGCACGATCGAAGGCGGTGAATTTTGGCTGGCTGCCATGATGCACTCCCGGCGCTTAGGCCAGATGAGTTTGGTTGCGATGCTTTTACATCGGAATGTTCTTTCGGGCAAAGCCTCGGCTCATCATCGATCCCCGGCATCACACGGTGCTTCTTTTGCCGCCGATTTGACCAAAATTTCATTCCGAACTAGGTTCCTGATACGGAGGACGGCTTTGGATTTGGGAGATGTCATGTTTTCGTCGCCGGAACAGTTAGCTGAAAGCCTGCGCGCTACTGGTTACATTGCGGACTCGATCGCGATAACCACAGTTTTCCTCGCGTCCCGGTTGCAGAAACCCCTGCTGCTGGAAGGACCGGCCGGCAGCGGCAAGACCCAAATTGCTTATGCCGTGGCGCAAGCAGCAGGTACCAATGTCGAACGCCTGCAATGCTATGAAGGGGTCAATGAGGAGAAGGCCATCGGCAAGTTCGATGAATCTCTGCAGCGTCTCTGCGTAGAACTGAGAGCAAGATCCGCGGCTCCAGATTGGGAACTACTTCAGAGTGAATTGCATGGCCAGCGATTTTTCAGCGCTGGTCCGCTCCTGCGCGCACTGCAATATGAAGAGCCCTGTGTTCTTTTGATCGATGAGCTAGACAAGGTAGACCATGCATTTGAGGCAATGTTGTTGGAATTGCTCAGCGTGTGGCAGCTAAGCATTCCCAAACTCGGCACAATCCCGGCAAAAAGTATTCCCTTTGTTGTTCTCACTTCTAACGAAGAAAGGCGGATTGGAGATCCGCTTCGCCGACGCAGCTTCTACCTGCGCGTGGAGCACCCCACCGCAGAAAGAGAAGCGGAAATCGTTGCCATGCGGACTCCCGATGCCAGACCCGAGTTTCACGCAGGAATGGCGGGATTGGCGAAGGCGTTGCGCGGGTGGAGCCTGGAAAAGCCGCCGTCCGTCTCTGAGATTCTCGATCTGGCCCAAGCCCTCAGAATTCTCGGCGCTCAAAAAGTTACGGCCGAAATGAGAGACATTTTGCTGCCGCTCTTAGCCAAGACGGAGGCCGATCGCCGGAAATTGCTGCTAAGGGATGGCTTTGCCAGTCTCGTTTACGATGCACAGCAGTACGCGGCGCAAAGCCTGGATGGGAGCGCAGTGTGAAAGCCTTCTTTGCCGTTGCGGCGCTTTCGTTGTTTCTGACTGCCAGTCTTTGTGCACAATCACGGAAACAAGCTCATCCCCAGGACCATCGTGAAGCCGAATATTACGTCTCCATGTACGCGCGGCACTACCACGTGCCTGTTCCGCTCGTGCGCGCCATTATCGAGCGGGAATCGGACTGGCGGGCCTGTGCGGTGTCTGCGAAGGGCGCTAGGGGACTAATGCAGCTTATGCCGGCGACCGCTCGGCGCCTGGGCGTTAAAGAGAGTTGCAATATCAATCAAAACATCTCGGGCGGCGTGCGGTATCTGGCCTGGCTGATGCGCCTGTTTCATCGCGATCTCAGGCTTGTGGCAGCCGGATACTACGCGGGCGAGGACATCGTCGCCCGGCGCGGGCTGTCCTATCACAATGCAGATGTCGTTGCGTATGTGGCGAGAATCAGAGCCACTTACCTGCTCCAAGCCGGTGTTGCGGACGATTTTGGAAAAACCACTTCGAAAAGAGTTATGCGATGAAAATTCGGACGAGTTTAATGCATCTCACAGCGCTTTGCTTCCTGACCTACGGAGGCCTGGCACAGAACGAACCACCGCAGGCGCACATCATAGGTCTCGCTCTTGATCCGCAGAGCGTTGCGGTATTGCACCTGCACCCGGGCTTTGTCAGTTCTGTTCGGCTTCCCGAAGAAGTCAGCTCGGTCGTCCTGGGCGATCCGGCAGCGTTCAAGGGTGAGCACTCGGAAGCTGAGCCACAGCTGGTGTTTTTCAAACCTGCCAGTCCAAAACCATGCAAGAGCAACGCCCTCATCACCACGCGCAGCGGTCGCGAAGTTTCATTGACTTTAGTCAGCGATGGCGCTTCGGCGCACTCCGAGGCGGTCGACTACGTACTGGAATACCAGCCGCCGCGTAACTTTCTGATCTCGGCCGAATATCCGTCCGTGCTGATAGGAGAATCCAAGACTCTGGGTAGCGAAAGGCCAGCGAGTCCGAGTGGCTCCCCCAAGCCTGATGGAGGCGAGCGCCGGCCGCCGAGCCAGCAATTGGCGACGTCCCTCGTCTGGCATGGCAAAGAGCTGAGAGTAGCAGTCGGGCGAACGGAAGAAAAAGGCTCGGACATGGCCGTCGCATTTAGCGTGGAAAATGCATCATCGGAAACTGTGGAATTGCTGCCGCCGCAGGTGCAGCTCTTCGGGACAGCGAAGCAAAAGCATCATAAGGCGATCAAGGCCGAACCGGTAGCGGTCAAAGACTATCGAATGACGTCACGACGTCTACCGCCAGGAGCAAGGACCGAAGGCACAGTAGTTTTCGAGCGGCCTGCGTTCAAGGAATCACGGGAGCAATTGCTCCTTCAAATCGCGCAAGCGGAAGAGGTGGATCGGCCAGTGTTGGCGCCGATTGCATTTGTCGCTCCAGCGAAAGGAGCGGCGAAATGATCCATCCCAACGGGCACGACTCCTCAACGGCGACCATTCCGACACCCGCTCCAAGCGAGGCCATGAAGACCCCGCCGGAGCTGTCACCCACTCTCCAGCAGCCCATAGACATTGCAACGAGAGCCAGACTCAGAGCTAGACAACAACTTCAGCAGAACCGGTTCGTAATCATCGGCGCCGGCGCGCTTGTCGTATCCTTGCTGGTTTTTGTGGCCACGTCCATACCGCACAAGACCCCGGCCCAAAAAACGAAGGTCGGAACAGCGGGGGCGAAAGAAGAGCAGACGCAAACCGCAAATGCTGACGCAGATAGAAGCCTCTTTCCGATTACAGATTCAGGCAGGCCTTGGGCAAAAGAGTCGCATGAAGGGTTTCTGAACGAAAAGGACCTGGAGCGATCCGTTACCCGGCGATCTCACCCGACTTCGATTCAGCCCGGACCGTCGAACGCCCCGGGAAACCTTGGATCCATACCGCCCTTCGGCCCGGATCAGCCCGGATGGCAGGCGCCTCCCTACCAGGCTGGCACGGTTCCGACCGGCGTTGATGGGACGGATCTCGGAAAAGCAGAACGCGAGGCGATGGAGAAGTCGTCGTTGATTTATGTCCGAAATGGATCGGCGAGCGGAATTGAATCTCAATCCCGAGACAGGATGAATCTCATGACCCCAGAGATCGGCTTCGGTTTGTCCACAGGCACGCGATTGCGCGCTCGATTGGAATCCGCTGCTAGCACCGCGGTGCCTGCCCCCGTATTGGCAGTCATCGAATACACCTATGAACGGGAGGGACAAATCATTGTTCCCGCTGGGGCAAGAGCCGTGGGGCGCATACAAGAAGCGGACCGGTCGGGCTATGTCCGCGTTCAATTTGAGTCTCTGATGATGCCGGACGGGGCAGCCGTTCCAATTCAGGCGGTCGCGACCGACCTGGACATGCGACCGTTGAAAGGTAAAGTCGAGGGCAAAAATGCGGGCAAGAACGTTCTGGTCAGATCGCTTTCCAGAATGGGGGAGGCAGGTTCGCTACTACTCGGACGGGGCGGTTTGAACCAGCCCTTGAGCGAGTCGGACATGATGCGGGAACGGGCGAGCAACAACATCGGTGAGGCCTCAGATGAGGAAATATCCCGAATGGCAATAACCTCGCGCATCGTAGTCACCGTTTCGGCCGACACTCCAATCTATGTTGTCCTGGAACAGACGCCAACGGAGGAAGCAGGGTCGAGGCAGTCGAATACTCGAGCCTCGCAGTCGCTGAACACAAACGCTGAGGAACTTCGACAGTTGCTGCAATTGAGGCGAGAATTGAATCAGTCGAGTCCAACCCCTCAATGAGAGGAAGGCGAAGCCGCAGCTGAAAACCTCCGCGTTTCACAAGCCGACTTATCATTACCAATCCGCCTAACTTCCTCGAAGTCCATTATGGCCAATTTCCGATTTGCCGACGATAAGAAACTGAATACCTTCCGAACCGAGCCCACTTGTCTCGAATCAAGAAGATTGTTGCTCCTGAATCGACGGTTCTATTTTCGTAGGTGTTCGTACTTAGGTGCGACGGTTTGCTTGGCTGAGCCACTTCACCATCGCAGGATCGCGGTGATCGAAGAACAGACTAGATGCCGTATCCAGCGAATTGATGGCGCTCATGTCTTGAGCATCGAGTGCGAAACCAAATACATTGAAGTTCTCGGCCATTCGCTCTTTTCGGACCGACTTTGGAATAACGACGACACCTCTCTGAATGAGCCAACGCAAGATCACTTGCGCTATGGTTTTCCCGTGCTTCTTTGCGATCCCGCCGAGCACTTCATTGTGGAAGATATTGTTTTTCCCTTCGGCGAATGGGCCCCACGACTCGATCTGGATCTTGTTCTCTTGCAGGAACTGCTGAGTGGCGACCTGTTGATGGAAGGGATGTGTCTCCACCTGGTTCACCGCTGGAATTACTTCTTGGTGCATGAGGAAGTCCATCACGCGGTCAGGATGAAAATTGCTCACCCCGATGGCTTTGATAACGCCCTCGCGATAGATCTCCTGCATGGCACGCCACGAACCATAAACGTCGCCATATGGCTGGTGAATTAAGTACAAGTCCAAATAATCAACTTGAAGACGCTTCATCGACCGCTGGAAGGCTTGTTTCGTCTTCTCATAGCCAGTATCAGCGATCCACAACTTGGTCGTGATAAACAATTGCTCGCGCGGAACTCCGCTTCGCCGGATAGCTCTTCCCACAGCCTCTTCGTTCTCGTACGAAGCAGCGGTATCAATCAAGCGGTATCCGACGTCGATCGCGTCCACTACCGCTCTCTCGCATTCGCTGAGGTCCGCGATTTGAAAAACTCCAAAACCAAGAATCGGCATGACGACGCCGTTATTCAGAGTTACTGGCTCCATTTCTTTCCCCTTTCTTTAAGGTCGATCGCGTTGTAAAAAGCCTCGTAGCGCCATAAGACTTTATCCGTACTGTCGCACCTCATTAGAACGCCGTCCCTATTTCTTGATAGGAGCCTCAACGCCAGAGAAGGCGAGCACAAAGTCTGGTAGGCGCTGTCCCTTGATCTCGATTGCATTTATTGCCGAGTTCAACTCCGAGATGTCATCGGGAGCGAAGCGAACGGAGGCCGCACCTCTGTTCTCCGCCATGTGCGCCATCTGAGTTGTTCCAGGTATTGGCACAATCCACGGCTTTTGCGCTATCAGCCATGCAAGCGCGATCTGGGCGGGAGTGGCGTGCTTTCGTTCAGCCCACTGTTTAATCAACCTGACTAACGCCAAATTGTGCGGCAGGTTTTCCGGCGAGAAGCGCGACTCCACGCCGCGAATGTCGCCTTGCGCAAAGCGTGTATTTTCGTCAACCGCTCCGGTAAGGAACCCAACTCCGAGCGGACTCCATGGCACGAAGCCGATTCCGAGCGCTTCGCAGGCGGGGATTACCTCTTTCTCGGGACCGCGCCAAAGCATCGAATATTCGTTCTGCACTGCCGTGACAGGGAGAATGGCATGAGCACGTCGAAGTGTTGCGAGGCCCATCTCGGAGAGACCCCAGTGGAGCACCTTACCCTGATCCATGAGGTCTCTGACCGCGCCAGCGACGTCTTCGATCGGAACCTCTGGGTCGACGCGATGTTGATAGAGGAGGTCGATACGATCGGTGAGTAGCCGTTTCAGTGACCCCTCAACTGCACGCTTGATGTGATCAGGCTTGCTGTTGAGACCCGGTCGCCGCTCGCCAGTCTCAGGGTCGATATTCCATCCGAACTTCGACGTGATCACGACTTTGTTGCGGAACGGTGCGATGCTCTCACCTAGGATTCGCTCGCATTCGAAAGGTCCGTAAGCCTCAGCCGTGTCAAAGAAGGTTACGCCGTGGTCATAGGCGGCGCGGATGATGTTGATCATCTCTGGGCGATACGGCACTGTTGTTTCGTACTTCCGGTTCATATTCTGGACGCCCATGCCTACGCTCGAAACTTCCAGCGAGCCGAGCTTTCGTCGTCCACTGAGCGTGTGCGTCCGGCTTGCGGTAGCGTCTTGTTGTTGCGATGCTGCTCCAGGCACAGAGGCCAATGACAGGCTCGCGCTGACTAGCGCGGTCTTGATTATGAAGTCGCGGCGCCCAGTTGGATCGGGGCGTCCCCCGTGTGATACAGCCTTCCTCGAGAAACTCACTTTTCGTCTCCTATGTTCATCAGGCGCGAATCTTCAAACAGCCGCGCCGGCCGCCCTACTCGTGTCAGAAATCGGCGCGCTTCCCCGATTCGGTAGCTAACTGCGTTACGTCCAGCCGCGCTTTCCAGGGATCCGGGATCGCACCTGCCGAGCCGTCGGGATGGAAATCGAAGATCAGTCCCTTATCGGGTTCGTAACGCGGCCAGGGCGGCAGGCCCGTGCCATTCGGGTCTCCGGTCTTTGCGAAGTTAACCCAGTAGCTTTGCGCCATCCGGGAGACCGCCTGATCCTCGGCTGTCGGCGGGATCGGCGGGCCGAAGCCTCCTGTACCCAAGGTCCCGAATACGAAGGGGATTTCGCCACCGTGCGGAGTCCCAGCCCGCAACTGTTCCCGCACCGCACTCTGCACGTAAGAGAACCGGTAGAGATAGGCCGGCGAACCTTTAGCCGCGAAGGCACCGGCTGCGAAACGGGCAGGCTCGGCCTGGCCGAAGTCGTTGTTTGCCCTCGATATCATCGCGGCCAAATCCGTCGATCCGTCGGGGTCGTAGGCAGCCTTCGCCTGATCGCTCCACTTCCCGAACCGGGCGAACAGCTGCTCCTTGGTTGTCGCCTTTATCCGGTTGCCCGCAGTATCGGCGCTGTTGCTTCCGAGCATGATCGGAACACGTGGCTGACGGCCGGCCTTGTATGCCGTCTCCGCAGTCTCGGTGACCAGCTTGCCGTCAAGGACCGGCGTCGTCTCGTAGGACGGAGTGCTGACTCCCGGTTGGGCCGGCGCGCCATGAAGGACCTGCTCGGCGCTAAGCGCGCGCAGCTTGGCCAGCGCGGCCTGATCCGTGCCCTCGATGCCCATCGAGCGCGCGAAGTTGATCCCGATTGTTTCTGCCGACACTGGATAGTTCGGATCGACGCCATCCTTGCTCATCGGCCGCGCGGTGAGCACGCTGTCGCGCGAACCGCCGGACTCGACGATCGCTTTGTGGAACAGACCGCGTGCCATTGGCGAAACCAGGAGGCTGTGCACCGAAACGCCGCCCGCGGAAAATCCAAAGATCGTGACGTTGTCCGGATCGCCTCCGAACGCGGCGATGTTCCGCTTGACCCACTGCAGGGCCGCGATCTGATCCATGTAGGCGTAGTTGCCCTTGGGCTCCCCTGGATGCTCGCGGCTCAATGCGGGAAAGGCGAAGAACCCGAAGCGCCCCACGCGGTAATTGGCAGCGACCAGCACGACGCCCTGTTTAGCGAACTGGGTTCCCGATGTGATTGGCATGGCGCTTGAGCCAAACACGAACCCGCCTCCATAAATCCAGACCATCACGGGTAGCTTCGTTCCGGGCGAGGCATTCGCGGGACGCCAGACGTTCAGGAACAGACAATCTTCCGACGGCAAACGCTCCGGAGGCGCACCAGGCGCCGAGGGCGGGCCGAACCGTCCCTGCATGCAGTCCGCCCCGAATTCCGTTGCCTCGCGCACGCCGGTCCACGGCGTCGCCGGCTGAGGTGGACGCCATCGCAACTCGCCCACGGGGGCTGCCGCAAAGGGAATTCCCTTGAAACTGGAGACCCCGTCCTCAGTCACTCCGCGCACAACGCCCGAGGCAGTAGCTACCGTAGGGGCGGTGGCGGAAGTCGCTTTCGGCGTCTGTTCTGGCTTCTCCTGTTTGGACTCTTGTGCACTCAACGAAGTGATCAGAAGAGCTCCCAACGAGAGCACCACGAGCATCCTCTGCTTCGCACTGACGCGGTTTGCTCCTCTGACACTGGTTCCCACAAATGCCTGCTTGCTCATTAGGTGTTCCTCTTTCTACAACGCTTATCCAGCGATACGGAGTTCTTACTTGTTCCCGAAAACTTCCCTGGCGACACCGACAGCGTTGATTGCATTCGGCCAACCGGAATAGAACGCCAGATGCGTAATCACCTCCACAATTTCGTCTTGGGTTACGCCATTTTCGCGGGCCAGCCGGATATGAGATCGCAACTGTTCCGGCCGATTCAGCGCAATCAGCGCGGCGACCGTGATGAGACTGCGATCACGCTTCGCCAGTCCTGGACGTTTCCAGACATCGCCAAAGAGAACGTTGTCTGTTAACTCAGCCAGTTTGGGGTTGATATCGCCCACCAGTTTCTGGGCTGCGGAGGGTTCTTTACCCATGCCAGTAACTTCTTTTGAAGTGGATGGAGAATTCCCATACTGTTCTTCGCTGACCTTCTCCATCCACTCAACGCCTTTTCCATTCAGTTGCTCGACGATGGCGATATGCGACATACGGGCGCTGGCGGTGGCTCCGTGCCAGTGCTTCTGACCTGCTGGGATCCAGACGACGTCGCCTTTCCTGATCTCCTGCTTTTGACCACCCCATTGCTGAATCCATCCGGTGCCATCTGTCACGATCAGCGTCTGCCCTAGCGTGTGAGTGTGCCAGGCAGTTCGCGCGCCGGGCTCGAACGTAACCAGGGAGCCATATGCACGTGCTGGATCATGCGCGCTGAAGAGAGGCTCAACGCGTACCGAGCCGGCGAAGTGTTCCTCGGGGCCACTGCTGGCAGGCTGCGACGCTGCACGCACGATTTTGATTAACTGTGAATCAGGCAACGACGCATCCGGATCAGCGGGAGCGCTTGATCCTGCTTGTGTCTGTGCAGACGCGAAGACTGCAGTGAACAAAAAAAGGAAAATTGCAATCACCGTTGCGGGCAGATTCATGTGGCTCCTCCTTTTTCAAAACTCTCGGCTGCGAACCCAAGCGCTCCTTACGGGAAGCACCGCGACCGTTGTAGCAGTGGACTAGTCCAGCTTCTTTTCCGAAAGGAACTTCGACACCTGGTCCGCAATCTGAACATTGTTCAAGTCCGACATAGGAAAGTGTGTGTTGCCGCGAATGCCAGCTTCTGGCAAATGGACCACAGTAACGTCTCCGCCATGACGGTTGACCGCGTCCCGCCACTTCCTCGCCATCTCCAAGCGGACGCGCCAACCGTCCTGACCCGGATACTCGCTCGGCTTGTCGGGGATGTTGTCGCCGTAAAAGATGACGATCGGGATTTTGGTGAGCTTGATGAACTCCGCCAACGGAACGCCAATCGCTGACAACGTTCCACCGGAGCTTGGCAGTGCGTCCGGGACTTCGCCTTCGGGGAAGATGAAGGTACTCCCTGGCTCAAAGGAGACGACCGCTTTTACGTTTTGACTTTTCAGGACCGTCGCCCATCCAAGGCCGCCGCCTTGCGAATGCGTCACAAACACAGCAGGCCCAATCTTGTTGAACAGCGCGGCGCAGGCATCGGAGACGACCGCCGGATCGTACGGTCCGACATTCGGTGTCATCTGACGGAAGTACTGATTGAGAGCCTCGGGATCTTTCGAGAACTGCACGCCTGGAAAGTAGTCCGGCCAGATGCCAACCCGGAAAGTACCGAACCACGTTTGTTCATCCGGTACGGCGGAGACGGTTGCTGATACTGTGCTACGTCCCGCATCACCACGCCGCGGCTGGTCGATCAGGTAGACCGGGAAGCGGCGGCGCAGAAATATGTTCTGGAAACCCTCGCGCCCGTCGGGAGTGGTCTCCCATGTTTTGGAGAACTGGCCAGTGCCGTGCAGGAATACCAGCGGCAGCTTACGTCGATTTACCGGAATCTGGTAAAAGACATAGGCATGATCGCCATGCAAGGTCTGCCCCGCTGAACTGGCGCCGGTGGGGTCGTAGTTCCCTCGCTTGATGGGGTCGAAAGTGCCGGGAGCGGTGGTGACCGAGCCGCCGACCGCGAAGCTGCCTTGCTCCTGGATAACCAGTGGCGCCGGCCCATCCTTTGAACCGACTGTTTGCGCTGACAACTGCAGAATGCTGAGCGTTGCAAGCACGAGTCCAATGCACGATCTTCGTGTACTAGCGATCATTCGAATCAGCTCCTTTGCTCAGTTCTGCATTCGCGATCGGACTAGAGAGTCCTGGCGTAGAACGCTGTCAACTTGTCCATTGCGGCATCCACGTATTTGGGCACCCAGTACGTTTCGATATGTGTCGCCCCGTCGATCTTGGACAACTCCTTGTCCTTCGTGCCGGTGGCTTTTGCGAAGGCATCCTCAGTCATATATAGGCTGTCGGCCTTGCTGCCGGCGATCATCAGCAGCGGCTTGTCAATCAGTTCGATCTGGTCGGTGGCGTCGAAACGCATCAGGTCGAGCAAACTGCTCATGGTGTACCTGAAGGTTGAGTTGGGATGCGCATGCGTCTTCGCGTAGTACTCGTACCCTTGCCGATACAGATCGAACGGCAGCTTCGCGACTTGTTCCTCCGTCAGGTTCGCATCTCCGACATAGAGAACCTCACCGCCCGCCGCTTCCTGGGCGCGAGCGTCGGACGCCTGCTGCAGGCGCTGCTGGATGGTGTCGAGTTGCGAATCCTTGAAGCCATTGCGACGCACGCGTCCGGAGTTGAACATGCTGAGAGTCGCGATCGCCTTGAATCGCTTGTCGGTTTGCGCCGCAGCCAACGAGTATCCGCCACCGCCGCAGATTCCAAGAAGGCCCATCCGCGTACTGCCGACGCCCGGAAACCGGGAGATGAAGTCCGCCATTCCGTGGATGTCCTCGATGCGGTTTTTGGGTTTGTCGACGTTGCGCGGCTCACCGCCGCTGGCGCCCTGATACGCAGCATCCGCGGTGATTGCGATGTAGCCCTTTTCCGCCAGGCGTTGGGCATACAAGCCCGCGACCTGTTCTTTCACCCCGCCGTTCGGGTGTGCCACAACGATTGCAGGATACTTTTTCTTCGGGTCGTAGTCCGCCGGGGTGTAGACGTTGGCGGAAATATCCAAGCCGTTGAGCTTGTACGTGACTGGATGAATATTCACCTTGCCCGACTCGTTCTTCGTGATCGCTCCAAGGTAGGTCAACGTGAATGGATTCTGCTTATAGTCGGCCGCCAGGGCCGCGCCTGACGAGGCCCCGATCATTGCAACCAGAACGGTAGCCTTCATTGCTGTTCGCCTCATCTGGATAACTCCATGTCAATTCCCGGTTCCGAGCGCGCTCGATTCAGCCCTGCCCGTCCCCTATCATGAAGCGTAGCCAACTCGGCCAAAAGAGCGGTATCCAATTCCTACCGATTCATTGCCTAATCCTCTCGATAGCTCTATTTCTGTGCAGACAACCGGCTTGTTGCGCTGTAGGCTAGTAGTGGGGAGGGAGGCGGAATGTCCCCGGTCAAAGACAAGACCGCAGACGCGAGAACTATTGGGAACGCAACTGACACCCGAGCCGCGCTGGTGAGCAAAATCGCAGCGCATGCTTTAGCCGAAGGACTGAATCCGACCGCGATCCCAAAACTCGTTCTCTCTCGACGTTCGGTGCCGAGCTACTGCGCGTCAGCTACATACGAGCCTGGGCTGATTCTTTTCTTCCAGGGCAAGAAGCGGATCAATGTCGGCAAGACTACCTACCTGTGCGGCGACTCCTCGCTTTTGCTGACGTCCGTCGCTCTGCCGGTTGTTAGTCAGGTGATCAAAGCAAGTCAAGATGAGCCGATGCTTGCGATGATCCTGCGACTGGACATGACGATCGTCCGAGAGCTTCTCAACAAAGAGGACTTCGATTCTCCTGACGATTCTTCAGACACCCGCGGAATGTCTGTGAATGCAGCTTCGGAGGAGATTCTGAACGCATTCTCCAGGCTAATGACTCTTCTTGATACCCCTGCCGATATTCCATTTCTCAGCGGGCTCATCCAACGCGAAATCATCTACCGCGTCCTTCGGAGTTCCCAGGGCAAACATGTGCGCGCAATTGCAACGGCAGGAGATCAAAAGAATCGAGTTGCGAAGGCCGCCGCGTGGCTGAAGGACAATTACGCGAAGCCGCTGCGTGTGGAGGAACTGGCTGAAGTGGCGCGAATGGGAATCTCCACGTTCCACAACCATTTCCGCTCACTGACTGAGATGAGTCCGATCCAGTACCAGAAACAGATCCGGCTCAACGTTGCACGTCAACGGATGCTCAGCGAGGGTGTGGATGCCGCCACCGCCGCCTTTGGAGTGGGCTACGAAAGCGCAAGTCAGTTCAACCGGGAATACAGCCGCCTCTTCGGTCAGCCACCGATGCGAGATGCGAGGGCGCACCGCGACGGAACTGCAATGGTATCGACCAGCAGATAGTATGACGGCGCCGTTTCCGAGGTGTCTGACGGTCGGCATATTCGGAAGTTAAGCCTATGCTGGAGCATTTAGTTAAAAGCCAGGGGAGCACCCTTCAATTTCAAAAGCTGTGTCCCTGATGACGGGCCACTCGGAAGGTTGAGGGATGCGGAACCACACGGGCCAAAAGTCGGCTTCTGGGAAATTAGGAACGATAAACGCGCTTCACGACGCTCATTCTTTGGCAACTCACTCGCAAATGGGGTTCAGGCTGCCTTGCCGACTTATCGGTACCAATCCGCCTGCCTGACTAGTCCGATGCTGCACATCAAGCCTGAAATTACGCCGTCGCTATATGTAGAAAATTCACATAATCGCTTATGCGTAATCTGATAGTTGCGTCGAGTGATGAACCACATGCGGTGGAGGTCCCTCGGAGTTTCGTCAGGCACGCGCCAGCGACACCCAGCGATATTGACGATACGCTCTTCGCCGATTGGGTTTTCGCCAGGCCGGCTTGATGGGATAGGATGCTAAATCCTAGTTGCCTCTCCAGTTTTCAATGGCCGCGACGAGATCCCGAGCGACTGGAGCTAAGAAGCCCGCCAACAATCCGATCACGATAGATGCGCCGAGGGTGGGTCTGAGCCCCGGACTACCGCTAATGTGAAGGGCAATAACACCGACAATTGCGCTTAAGAAGAGAGAGGCAATCTGTAACGTCCGTTTCCAGCGAAAGGAGATTGCACTTTCAATGGCGTCAATGGCACAGCGCATCTCTACTCCCACCCTGGTCTTGGCGGTCGCGTATCGACGAATGGCCTCTCTTTCTTCTGGTGTCGATTGAGGGGCGCCCTTGAGAAAAACATCGGCGTGGGGTGGATTGAAGAGGTTTTCGAGATCGGTCTCGCTGGCGGAACTAGCGAGGCAGGAGATGAGCGCTTCGTGCAGCATCGGGTAGTCGAGCGCTGCCGTTAGTGAACTTTTGATCTGGGTGCAGAGTTGATCGATGTCCGAGTTGTAGAAGGCCGTCCGATCACCGGCCATGGCAAGCGCGATCAAATCCTTTTCAGCGTTCGCGGCGTTTTTGGCGTCGCGCGCCGTGAGCCAGGCGCGAATACGCAACTCCTGAAACCGTTGACGCAAGGGAAAGACATTCTTGGCTGTCTGCAGCAGCGCCATGCTGATCGTGCCGATGCCCGCAAGCGGAACGCCCCAGAGTTTGATCCAGGCCGTTATCGTATTCAGGCCCTGGCTAATATCGGTCGGAATAGAAGAAGTTGCCTGTAACATAGGGCCTCTCGCTCCAGCTCAGTTTCTACTAGGGGACGGAGTTCAAGTTGTCCCCCGCCTCAGGTGCGTTGTCATATTGAGCGGGCTTTTTTATGTGACTCAGGGGTGTCCGGTAGCGAACGAGATCGGAATAGAGAATCGCGGACTGGTCGGTCTGGACGGTCGTGCCATTGGCAATCCTAAAGATGATCACGTTGACACTCGCTCCTCCGCTGTATCTGATCCAGTCGCCGGTGAAAACGGCAGTGAGGAGATTCTTCCTAATCTGCTGGGTACCACCGGCGGCAGAGATGTTCACGTAGATGCCCAGTAGCGGGTTGGTGGTGGTTCCGCTGGCAAGCGCCGCACGCAGGTGATAACCCTGCAAAATGGAGGACAAAAGCGGTTGGTTCGTCGCGGCGTTGGTTCCCGAAAGACCTTGCAAGAAGGTGTTGTACGAGTTATCCAGATTGCTGAAAGCGGCAAAGCAGGGGTCTTGCGCTGAAACCGGATAAAAGTTATTCGTAGGTGCCTGTGTGGGAATAGGAGCGCAGCCGGCGGCATTTCTGGTTGCAGCTCCGGCAGCACTTTGTCCCGCAGCAGTAATTGCTTGCAGAGCGCCTACTCGCAACGTTGCGAGGCTGCTCAACTGCGCAGAGATCGAGTTGATGGGTGTGCCGTGGAGCTGAGGTGGTGCTGCCTCATTGACGCCATAGACACCCGCGTAGGCCGCGGTCTTGCAGGCCGGGCTCTTTTGAGATTGAAGGTGATGCAGCATGACGATCGCCGCGGTAGGGTCTTGTATGGTGAAGCTGAACGACGTTTCCGAGGTCGATGCTGTGGCCGCCGCCACAACCGCATTGGTTATGTCGGCAAAGGTGTCAATACCAGACCCGGCGCCGGCGGTCCCTTGCATGGCAGAAAAAGCATCAGCGAGCGCTTTCGCGTTCACACCGAAGCCATCGTAGGCCTGCAGTGCCTGCAAAGCCGGCGTATCCAAGACGACGATGCCACGATATGCGCTCCCCGTGGGCGCGGTGTTGCAGGCATAGACGGCGATCTTTTCCATGACCTTGTCGATCGCGCCATAGGAGAGCATTTCGACCTCAAGCGGAGCATTTGAGGAACTTGTGGCGGCTGGAGTGGCGGCGGCTGCGGTGGTGGTTGACGCTGCCGCCTTGGATTTTTGAGCGTCGCCGAGGTGGCTGGTAAAAATCACGGCCAGTATAGTGATCCCAGTAAAGAGTCGTTTCAGCTGAGTCATCATCGTTGGTGATCCTCCGGTTTGCTCAGGTGCGGGCAACATGTCATGCCTCATGCCACACTGTTTTTTGTGACCCAATAAACTCCGATACAATACGTCGTGAGAAAAGCCCATGTCATACGTTGTTGCGCACCCCAGGTTATTCCGATGAAGCCTGCCTGGTCGTAGCCGGTGAGGAGTATCACGTGACGAAGCGATGTCCTTTTATTGGTGTCAGTCCAGTCATTGCCCGGGCCGAATGAGTTCTTGTTGTCAAATGTGATCCCCACGGGCAGCTTCAGCTCAATCTGCACTCCGGTATGTTCAACGACGCAAGTCTGCAAACCGGCTAGCGTTAGATCCGTGGTGGCATCGCCGGCCAGCGCTCCGGTGCCGTTGAGACTTAGTGGCCCGCTGAAATCGCCGATATAGCGCTGTACTCCCCCGGCAAGCCATCCCTGAGTTTGCCACCTGGCCAGTGAGTGGCTTACGACGATGCCCACGTCGAAGGCGCCAGCCTCGGCGTGATATTCATTCGACACTTCAGTATCGGAGATGTCGGGTATGAGTGTGGGGCCGGAATTGTAGTCAAGACGTACGGTCTGATGCGCCCGGGCGGCGATGACGCAGTCGTTCAACTGGTCATTCATGTACACCCGCGGCACTAGGCCTGGACAGGCATCGTCAACGTTGTACTTAGCAGGTAGCGAAACAAGTGTACCGGGAGATAAGCTCATCTAAGCAACTCACGGAAAATGTGATCACGGCCGTGGAGTGATTGTAAGCGAAAGCATAGGTGGGGCGAGACAATATTTCGACGAGCTCTTTAGATACGTGGGTGGCCGAAGGGACAGAGTTAACTTCCCCGAGTTCTATGGGGACGACGGGACATTCACCGGTTTTTCTCATGATCGATGGTGCTGAGTGTCGAAAAACTGGAAAACGTCCCGTCCCGTTAGAGATCCGGATGACAATAAGATCGACCTTTGGGAGCCATGTGAGGGAATTTCGTCACCGAGTGGTCGACTTAGTTTCCCTGAGCTGAGACCTCTTGTGCATCGTCACTACGGCTGCTTCCAAATCCCCTGGCCCGACGAGGAGATGCTCCCGTTGGGCCCGTGCTTTCACTAAGGTAGTCAGTTCATCTCTTTTCGCTTGATCCATGTTCTTGTAGGTTTCTTCGATCTCCATCCGCTGACGTTCTGCTTCGGCTACTGCTTCAGCTTCTGTTTTGACCCTTGCCGCGGCTTCTGCCTCGCAGCGTCGGCATCGACCGAAGACTCCGTGGGAGTGGCACCGTTTCGACCTGAGCAGGTCGCTTAGGAACCAATATGCGACAAACAAGGCAAGTAGCCAGCCCAGCCAGCTCACAAGTAGGAGTTCCTTCCGTCAGACCTGATTCGTTCAGATATTACCGTTTCTGAAACGCGCGTGTCACGGCGGTTACAGCATTGCTGCAGCTGTTGGGCAGCGCAAAGCAACACAGAAAAAAATCGACAGCAGAGACGAACTATTTCAATTCCCCGAGCCGCCCCGCAAGAAAAGAAATTGGGGGGACAGACGCGACGGTTTCGGTCTTTCCTGACGGGAAATTGGGGAACGTCCCGTCTGTCGCAGTAGAATTGCCAACGAGCGAGAGGCGATGCACTATGGGTGGAATGGGCGGCGAAATTCGGGGCAAGACGAAACTTGAGACGTACAAGAAATTCCGCGCCCACATCAGTCGCAAGGAAATTGAGGACAGCACCGGCCTGTATATGGATGCCGGAACCGGCGGCAAGCAAGACCTTTATCGAAGCATGAAGAAAGACCCCGCAAGCGGCGAATGGGTCCTCTACTTTCATTTCGGCAAGTAGGAGTAATATTGAGGTTACAGAGGAGGTGAAAGTTGACAAAAACTTTTGCTTACCCTGCGATGTCATGTGGCTACCCGTCCAGAGGTCTCGGGAAGCCAAGACATGAGTAGCTATTAGCAATAGGCATTGGACGCAAGGAATCGCTATCAGTGAGGCCCGGGTCAAGACGACTTCCGGGGTTGGATTCAGGCCAATCTGAGGGGAACGAAAACTGGAACCCCCACTAGGCAACTAGTGGCCTGTCGCAGAGTAACCATTACTAGACTGTTAGCATCAAAGCTGTCATGGCCAGTGGCAGTGAAATCTTGCTCACCCAGCAACAGTATTCCGACCTAAGCAGCATCGCCCAGTCCCGCTCTCTGCCCGCCGGATATGTGTTTCGCGCCAAGTTGATTCTGTTGCTGGCGGAAGGCGCGTCGT
>JAIQEY010000018.1 GCA_020073565.1 Terriglobia bacterium | reverse complement strand
GCTAAAGCGAAAAGCCCTCGCAGACGCGGGGCTCAGATCAAATCTGGAGCGGGAGACGGGATTTGAACCCGCGACTTCGACCTTGGCAAGGTCGCACTCTACCGCTGAGTTACTCCCGCTCGAACCCAATCAGTATAAATGATGGCCATAGGCGAGTAAACCGCCCGATCGTGTAGGGCGGACACTCCTGTCCGCCCCCGCGACCGATCCCTAATGGCGCGGCGGCCGCGGAAGCCCTCGAGAATTGAGCCCCGGAGGGGCGATCCAGCTTAGCCCAGCGCTTCAAAGCTTGCGGAAAAACTCACCAATGTCGGCATCACCGTGGAAGAGCGGCCCTTTAGGGCCGCGTAACCTAGTTGCAATCAACGAGGGCTTCAGCCCCGGTGGTCGTTTTTCCTCGGTAGATTGCATTTTTCCGCAAGTTGTTCAGTGCTGGGAAAAGTGGAAAAAAAGATTTGAGTCCCGGAGGAACGACCCAGTTTTCACGCACACACTTTAGCACTGCGATAACTGGCTCATTTTCAGCTAGGGCTTTAGCCCCTGCGGTCAGACTGCCGCTCAGAAAACACTTCTTCCGCAAGTTGTTCAGCGCCTTTACCGGGACACCCCTGTCCCGAAGTCTGCTACACTGTGGGCCTTCCCCCTCCGACACTGGAGTTCCAATACCACTGGAGGCCGGCTGGTGTCCTGCTCTCGCATAGTCGCGGCTGCAATTATTCTGCTCCTGGCCCTCAGCCAGTGCACCTGCGTGTTTCGACATCGTACGAAAGCAGTTTCCCAAAAACTTCCTGCCGTCCTCGAACCTAAGCACGTTGAAAGCGAGCCCGCACAGACCGGGGCCGAAGAGCCCACCGAGGAAATGTTCGAAAGGCCGGCACCGGTCGAAGCGGCCCCACCACCGCCTGAGCCTAAGCCAGATCACCCGGGGCCCACCGCCATCCGCCAAAGTCCCGTTCCAGTGCGGCAGCTTCCAACTTCCTCGCCAATTTTGATGGCGTCACTGACGGAGCCACTCAGCCAGCAGCCGCCGGCTCAATCTCCCGACGATATCGTTCGCGGTCAACTCACCAACGGTCAGATTGCTTTCCAGCCTCCCCAAATCATGCAGGAAGGAAAGTCGGAGACCATCCAGGTCCGCATCTCCCGAGGCCTGAATCAACAGATCACTCAAGGTCTGACCAGAGCTGGGGAAACCCAGCCGGTCACCGTCCAGAACATAAACGTCGCGCCTCGCATGACCGTAAAGCTTCAGGGGCCAGACTTCACCATCACTCCGCTGACCGCGGACGAACAAGCCATAACCGAACAGGATTTCACCACCTGGGAGTGGGCCGTCCAGCCGCTTCACTCCGGACTTCATGACTTGTACTTGAGTGTAGGAGTCACCCTGAGAGTTGGCGACAAGGACGCGACGAAGTTCTATCCCGTGTACGACAAGAAAATCAGCGTTCGCGTGGATCGCATGTATGAAGCGAAGGGTTTTGTTTCAACCAACTGGCAGTGGCTCACCGTCACCATTCTGATTCCGCTCTTAGGGATCGTCTGGAAGTTAGCAACCAAGCGTCCCGCAAAGCAGACGCCCCTCGAACCCTGAAGCGCACACCTCTCACAGCCTCCGAAAACAATCGGAAGGTGCCCCATCCTTGCGCGTTCTGTGCGCAAGGGTGGGATTCCACGATCATGTCCCGATTAGGACTTTTCCCCGAACATCGACGAAAGGGTCTGCGAGCCGAGACTATTTACTCTTAGGACATTAACTAGTGAGTTAGATTGGTACCCCCCTCCCCCTGTCTTTTGGAATCATTTCTCCCAAACGCGCTGCGGAGCAGAGTCCGTTCCGGCCAGTTTCCCTCGCTTTGCTTCTGCGATTACACGGCGGGCAAAGCCGAGTTTCAGAGCTTGCATGACCGTCGAAGGAGTCATTTCCTGCGGTTCGCTGATCAGCAGATGGATGTGCTCGGGCATGACGACGTAGCCCAGCACCACGAACTGGTACCGGCGGCGAACCTGCTCAAGAACAGTCAGGAACAGATCGCGGCGCTGCTCCGTTCCAAGCATCTGCCGCCGACGGTAACAACTGCACGTGATGAAATGAAGATCGCCTGCGCCATAGTATCGCTTCAGATTCCACGGCATGTCAGCCAGAGTAGGCGGTGGCTCGTTCTTAACGCGGTGACCGGCATACAGTTCAATCGTGATGAAAAAAGTTAGGTGATCGCGACGAAAGGCCCCGCGTCTCGAAAACCGCGAGACGCGGGCCACCCCAGTCACTCACATCCGTGCTCCCCATCACCGACACCGACTTCCACCCGTGCGACACTGCGAACTGAATGGGGCAGCGCTTTGGTGTGCCCGTCCACAGGACGGTCTCACCCGGCGCTGCCCCAAAGCTTTTCAGCGCTCTTTGACAACTGTAAGTCCTTATTTCGGAATATTTTACAGGTAAGTCTTTGCGAATCTAGATTTTGGAGTGTTTCCACAACCTAACTCCATGATTCCAAAAGACCGGGGGGAGGGGGGTACCCACCGTACTAACTGGTTAATACATTCGGAGTAAATGGGCAGGTTTGATGAGAAGGTAGGGGTCCTTCGACTCCGCAGGTACTTCACTTCGTGAAGTTCCTGCTCCGCTCAGGATGGCAACGGCGCGTCCCCACATCAGGACTGCAAATGTTCGGCGGGGTGATGCGGGGACCACTGCGGATCGTCGTCCGGGGCCACGATTTGTCCGTCGCGCATGTGGATGATGCGATCTCCGTACTCGGCGGCTTCCGGATTGTGCGTGATCATCAGCACGGTCTGCCCCAGTTCCTTGTTGGACTGGCGAAGCATCTGGAGAACGATCGCGGAATTTTTCGAATCAAGGTTGCCGGTAGGCTCGTCGGCCAGCACGATGGCCGGACGATTGATGAGAGCGCGGGCCAGGGCGACGCGCTGCTGCTCGCCGCCGGAAAGCTCCGAGGGGCGATGATCGAGCCGGCGGTCGATCCCCAGCATCTCAGTAATGGTCTTGGCAAAGGCCGGATCGGGTTTGGAACGGCCCGCGATGTCGGCAGCGATCTCGATATTGAAGCGCGCGCTCAGTGTAGGCAGAAGATTGAATTTCTGGAAGACGAATCCAATCTTGCTCTTCCGCAACTTGGTGCGCTCGCTGTCGGAAAGAGATGCGAAGTCGACGCCGTCGATGGTGACGCTGCCCGAGTCAGCCCGCGTGAGTCCGCCGAGAAGATAGAAGAGCGTAGACTTACCGCTGCCCGAGGGACCGACGACGGTGACGAACTCGCCGCGCTCGACCGCAAACGAGATACCCTGCAGAGCGGGCACATCCACTTTTCCCACGCGGTAAGTTTTGCGCAGTTCGCGGGCTTCGATGAACGGTGGCATCCCGTTGCAACGATAACACACCGCGACCGCCGGACATGCAGCCCTAAGCGACGGAAGCGTGCGCGGCGAGGCGGCTGTTATGGTCCATCAGTCGCTTGGGACCGCGCTTGCGTACGAGCAACAGGCGGATGCGTTCGAGCAGATCCGCCGGTTCGTACATGCCCTTCGGTAGAAAGACGTCGGCCAGCGAGTCGCGCTCGTAGATTTTGACTCGTCCGGAGATCAGGATCGCGGGCGTGTGCGGCGAAATGCTTTTGACTTGCTCGATCAGTTGCGAGCCGTCCACGCCGCCGGTCATGACCAGGTCCGTGAGGACCAGGTCAACACCGCCGCCGCGGAAGGCTTCCAGGGCCTGGGCGCCATTGTTGCAGGCGACGACGCGGTAGCCGCGCGTTTCCAGCAGGACTTTGCGAATCGAAAGATATTGTTCGTTGTCGTCGACGCAGAGAATCGTTTTCTTGGGCTTCATGACCTAACCGGGAGACCGCCATTCACTAGAAGTCTTGATGTGTGCTTTCGGAAATGCAGAGCGAACTGCATGCTAAACAGAATTGCCGTGCGCGTAAAGTGGCGCGCACGCCAATGGCACCGAAGTGGAGTGAGCGACCGTGGCATGGGTCGAGAGCCGCGACAGCCGCACCGTTTCGAGATGTTAGTCGGCGAGGGTAACTTCACCGCGAAGAACTTCCACACAATTTCCACCGACACGCACATTGATCACCTGGTTATCAGTCTTCGTCGCACGCACGAAAATGCAACTGGGACGGTGCATTTCGAGGCCTTGCTCGATCATGACCTGCTCGTTGCTGGCGGCGACGCCGTGGGCAACCATCCAGGCGGAGCAACATCCGGCAGCGGAACCGGTGGCCGGGTCCTCGCCGTTGTAGAAAAGCATGCGGGCGTGGAGTCGCGCCTTGAGATCGACAGTTTCGCGGGACACGAAGTAGAAGAACCTTCCGCCGCTGCGCGCGAGGTATTCGCTGGCGCGTTTTATATCGAGGCGAAAGTTCTGCAACGTTCGAAGAGAACGCAAGGCTGTGATGGTATAGGGAAGTCCGGTGGAGACGGTCTGAATCGGCACCGAAGGATCGAAGTCGGCGGGGTTCAGGCCAGTGACGTCGGCAATTGCCTGCGGGTCATGGGTGGATCCGAACTCAGGATTCCTCTGGGTCATTTCACCGAAGACAGGTTGGCCGGGACGATCTTCAAAGCGCACGGGGACGGTGCCGACGTTCAGGGCGAGACGGACTCCCGCCGCACCGCTCTGACCGCGCAGGACGAAGGCGGTGCCCAGCGTCGGGTGTCCGGCAAAGGGCAGTTCTTCCTGAACGGTAAAGATTCGAACGCGGACTGCGTCTTCTTTTTGCGCGGCGGCGTCGCCGGGAAGGATGAACGTGGTTTCGGAGAGATTCATTTCGCGGGCGATGGCCTGCATCCGATCGGTGCTCAGACCTCGGCCGTCCAGAAAAACGGCGAGCGCGTTGCCGGTGAGGGCGCGGTCGGTGAAGACGTCGACCTGCACCATGGGAAGTTTTCTTAGAGAAGGCGTCATTCGCAAATTCTATCTGCACGCCTGCACAAACGCGCGTCGTGCGCTAACATAATTGTCAGACGATTTGGGGTCTTCTTGACGCGCTTATCGGTTGCGAGATATTGTATTCCCTACTGAATTACTAGAGTTTATTTTCCGCAATCGAATCTATCTGGTTGATCCCGTCAAAGGAGAGCAACATGTCATTACGCATCAATTCCGAAGCCCCGAACTTTACGGCGGAAACCACGCAGGGCCCGATCAATTTTCACGAATGGATCGGCAATGGCTGGGCGATCCTGTTTTCGCACCCCAAGGACTTTACCCCCGTGTGTACGACGGAGCTCGGTTACATGGCGGGCCTGCAGGTGGAATTTGCGAAGCGAAACACGAAGATTGTGGGGCTGAGTGTCGACCCGGTAGTCAATCACGGGAAGTGGGCCGCGGACATTGAAGAGACCCAGGGGCACAAGGTGACCTATCCGATGATCGGCGATCCCGAATTGAAAGTAGCGAAGCTGTATGACATGCTGCCGGAGAGCGCGGGCGCGACGAGTGAGGGCCGGACGGCGACGGACAATGCCACGGTGCGCACCGTGTTTGTGATTGGTCCGGACAAGAAGATCAAGCTGATGTTGATTTATCCCATGAGCACCGGCCGGAATTTCGACGAGGTGTTGCGCGCGCTGGATTCCATTCAACTGACAGCGAGACACAATGTCGCTACGCCGGTAAACTGGAAGCCGGGCGACGATGTCATCATTCCGACATCCGTTTCTGACGAACAGGCCAAGCTGAAATTCCCGGCCGGTTGGAAGACCCTGAAGCCCTATCTCCGGGTGGCGGCACAACCGAAGTAGGATTTGAATTAGTATTTTCGGGACGCGTTCCAGGCGCAAGGAGGTCGGTGCGTGCGGGCGCACCCTCGGGGAAGCGCATGGGGTCCGGTGATCCTCCCGGTCTTCAAAACCGGCGGGCGGCAGGAATCCTGTCGCCGGTGCGTTCGACTCGCACACGCTTCCGCCAGTTTGGGTTCAATGGCCTAGGAGATTCCAAGAGTTGTCTTAATCTGCGACCAAGCGTGTCAACCCCGGGTGGTGTGATAAAAACGCGATACTTACCGTCCGGGCTGAACGCTAGGTCGTTAATGCTCTTCTCGTGGGTCATGTGCGCCAATTCTCGGCCGGTGAAAGAGTCCCAGATTTTGATCCGTCATCTCAACTCGAACATTGAGGCACACTCTCAGCGATTCGCCCGAAGATTGCACAATCCTTGTCTTTCACTCCCGCCACTGGCAGCGCACAAGATAAAAGCGTTGGGCAGACGCGTATGCTGCCCGAGCTAAATCAGGAGATCAGTATGGTCCCTCGGAACGACTTGCAGTCCCGCTTGGCCAGTCTTTCGGTGACCTTGAGGCCTCAGGCCCCGCAGGAAAACGAAGAGCTCATCGAGTTGGAGAAGTTGCTCGTTCGGTCGCGCATCGACGATCCGAATACCGCGGTTACTCCCCGTTCGCTGGCTATCGACCGGGCAACGTTTAACGCGCCCGAGAATCTGGGTCAGGACCGGCGGCAACGAATTGGACGGTTGCTCAAACAACTGAAACCGGACCAAGCACCAGAGTTCCTGGTCTTCCGCCGCGAGGCTCCAGTCGCTGCCCCCATGCTCGAGCTAGCATCGCCAGTCTGGGGACGTGGCGCGCTGGCCCAACACTCACTAGGCCCGTTCCACAGTGTGGATGGGCGGTTGTACTGGTTTGATTTCTTCCAGATTGTCCGAATGGTTCCGGTCTATCTGCCAGGCGACTCCCAACCGGCACTATTGTTTTACGAGAAAACATTCATAGCTGCTCCGCCCCCTGTCGGAAAGCAACACAAACTTGGCAAATCAAGCTTCTGGATTCGCGCTGATCTATTGGCGACCGCCGCTCCAGCCGGCGGTTACGTGGGCCTTCGCATAAAAGCCGGCACCCTTTCTTTCAGCGCCCCGCCAACCGACGTTGGTGGAAAGCTCACGATGCCTCTCGGCTGCAAATGCGAAGTTGACTTGCAGCTTTCACCCAGTCAGCAGCCCGGTGCTGCTCCCGGTAACGCGGGCACCGATGCCTCCAATGCCACCTTGACCACTCCTGACGAGTTCGTCTTCGAACTTCAGGCGAGCCAGATTACGGTCAGAAAGCTAACGGACGCCCAATGGAAGCTCTATGACAAGACGCTGGGGTTTAGTTGGATCGCAGCTTCTGCGCCCACCTACGAACCTTCATTGCTATCGATGGTGATTCCCCTCCGTGTTTCGAAGAACGCATTTGAGGTAGGGACATCGAAATCTCCGTTTGTAGTGCTTGCCGGGGAAGCAGCGATTCAGCGATCGGGATGGACGTTGCCGGTTGCGCTGATCGACGTCGCCAATCCAACAGAGGCTGCCGGAGACGGTGGACTCGCCGTCCGGACCGCCGAGAATTTAACCCTCAGCTGGCGTGGGCTACGAGATGGGCCTATCCGTCTGCGCGCGCCCTGGGTTGCGCTCGGGCCGGGCGTGATCGTGATCACCGATCCTCAGGCCTCGAATCGTTATGCGCACCAGCGATTCTTGCTTTGGAAGGACGCCGATTCCAAATTTCGTTCGGAGATGGATCTGCAGTATACCGATTCCTTCTCGGTGACATACGCCTGTGCGGCCAGCGGTAACGAGTTGGTTCTTGCCCAGGCCGACATTGAAGGGCGCTTTGACCGGCCCGTGGACGTGAAGGGGACTCCCTTTCCCATCCACACCCTGAAGTCGCTTGTGCTTCTGACCTATACCGATGGGCAGCAGTTTGCGTTTGTTTATGATGACAACATTCTAGTGGACAGCCTAGATCCCCAGGTGAAATGGCCGGTGGAGCCCGGGCATCTTATCTCGCTGGCGATTCACAATGCCCTGTTCACAATCACGCCGGTGAACAGCCTGCTGCTATTTGCCGAATTGCTGGATGAGGAAACTGTCCAACAAGCGTCCCTGTGGCTGGGCATGGGACTGTTTGGATTACTGCCCACGCTGCCTGATCCGTATGCCGCTAACGTCAGCTGGCTGCGACGGTCCAATCGTGACGGCCAGCGGATGGCGCGACCCAGCATGCTTCTGGTTGCCCTGGTTGCGTGGACGAAAGCGCCCAAAGATGAGGATCCGGATGATGTCACGATTAGCTTCTACTTCGCTCCGCTGGGCACGCAGCAGGATACCATCGCTGTTTGGACCAACGCCGCCAAGCAGCAACAAGAGTTGAGCTCTGCAACACTCGAGACCGCCGGACAAACGTTTCCGCAGGAGACGGCCTTCCAAGCCAGCTTCAGCAGACGTGGATCAAACCAGGGCGACTGGGATCGCTTCTTCAAGGTCTTCGACTACGAGCAGTTCGCGTTGCTGGATGTCTCCACCAACGCTGACCAGATGGGCGTGAGCTTCGCCTGGTTCAATGACGCCGCGCTGACGGAAAGAGACCTGACTTTCTACCGGATTTACAAACCCGTGGGAAACGATCAGCAACCGGCATTTCCATTGGAAGTGCAGCAACTCGATTTGTCGGCGCAAAGTAGGTACGTACGCGCGTTTACGTTGCCACAAGTTAGCTGGGAACCACTGTTCAACTTATCGCAAAAGACCTTGGCCGGAGATCCACCGTTTGGCTGGAACCTCTATTCCAATGACGGCGGTCCAACGCGCCTGTTCAACGATAGTGTCAAGCTAGTTCCAATCGCGCCGATACCGGTGACTGAGTTTCTCGTACAGGATTTCGATGAACGGAAAAATGGATTCACAGGTGCGCTGTTTACGCTGCCCTTTGGGCTGCGTGCTTTTGCAGAATTCAGTCGAACGAATCAGTTCAATCCCGCTTTAGCTCCAGCGCAGCTTGGGTTGTTCAAGCCGGAGTATGAGGGCGGCGGAGTAAAGGGTGCTTTGCAAGTGCGAGCCGATGCCCCAGTCCATCCGGTGAAAAGCCCGCTCTTTGCCGGAGGCACGCTGCAACTAAACAACGTACTCGATCCTTTCGGAGTGCCAACCTTCGCGGGAACGCTGGGGGACAGCGTCGGTACCATCTTCAACAAAGAGTTCTTCTATGATCCGCCGGTGGCATTCAAGCCTTCCGGCGTACCGCTGAGCCGGATCGACTTCTGCGGCTACGGCGCAAATATCTTCAGTCATTGGGAGGACCCGTCGGCAGCCATTGCCGCTACCAGCAAATCTTATTTTGATGTTTTTAGCGGACGCACCGCGCAGGAAGTCATTCAGGTGCGTAGCTTGATTTATCCCTGGGGCATTCACGTGGTGCGCACCATCACCATGACGCGCGCCAGCGATGGCTATGTCTTCCGGTTTGACACCGGCTGGCAAGCGGAGTCGGACGGCATCTACGATTTTCGCTACAACGTGTTCGATAGTGGCTTCAACCCTTTGCCCCGCCCCAATCCGTATGTGTTTCATCCCGGTCTGGTCAAGGGCGTTTTCAAGGTAAAGAACATCCAGGAGACCAGCGTCGTTCCTCGTTTCCAGCAGATCTGGAACAAAAAGATCGGCGATACATATCTGGACAGCGAGGGCATCGAGCATAGTGTGGATAGCTTCACGCCGCCTGATGTGCGCAATCCTGCCGTTATCCTTCAGCCGGTATACTTCGATGCCGACGTTCAAATTGATTATGTGATTAGTGGCGCGGTGAGGGGCCGCGTTCCTTCCAAAGGAATGCTCGGCTACGTCCAGCTTGCGCCACGCGGAGAACCGATCCCGGACTTCCTGTTTGTACAGTTGCTTGCCAGCCAGTTCGTCGGCCTTGGCGGCCAGATTGCTGCCGTCCTAGATGTGGGCAAGAGCGGACAGCAGATACGTATAAGCCGCGTGGACGTGAACGCTTCGACCGACGCCTCGGGCCCGATTTTTGTCAGTGCGGCCCGTGGTGCGGTTGTGCTGCCCAAGGATGGCTCCTGGAGCGTGGTGCAGCACAATCAAGGCACCGGGGAGGTCTCGCCTCTCGATCCGCAAGCGACAGTTCCCGTTATCCGTCGCGGAAAACTTTCTCCTGACGCGACGAGTACCGACACCACGCCGGCAGATCTGGTCCGCATCGCCAACCCGCTGGACTTGGTGCAAGCGCCCGGACCGAACACGCGCAACTTCGGTCTGTTGCAATCTACCAATACCCAGAAAGCACTTTTTCGTCTGCCCAGTTTCCAGGAGGGCGTCCAGGAGCTTAAGTCCGCGACGCCCGATTTCGCAGACGCTTACCGACTGGTCAACACGAAGGCTATTTTCCCAAATATCCGGGATGCGCTCTCACTCAATCTCGGAGCGTTCCAGACCAAGATTTTGGCGGAAGGTTACAAACTGCTAGACCCGGCCAATCCGGCGAAGGTCTTCGAGGAGACGCTCCCTGACGGCCCGCTCTATCTGATCAACGAGCAGTTTTTCAAGCTATACGTTGAATATTCAAACAAGGACCGGGATGGCAAGCTGATTGGACCTGGTGTTTTGCGCTACGGGTTCGATTCGGCGGCCAACAGCTTGGGGAATCAATGGCTGTCGAAGGTGAATGACATCGCTATGGTGGTCGACCTGGGGTCGATAACGCGCCTGATGATGATCAAGGGCAAGTTCGATACGGAGAAGGGTTCTGACCCGTCATTCAAGGAGCCGCAACTGATATTCAGCAAAGAGCTCCAACCCGTTGTTGACATCTTGCAGATCCTCGATCAGTTGCAGGGGGGTGATTACAAGGCTGCTTTCGAAAAGGGTCTCGAGATTGCGATGAGCAACTCGGCCGATAGTTGGAATTACGCCTTCCATGCGCGCAAAGAAATTCCAGCGGTGAGGTTTCCACCGGGTATCGCATACGACAACCCAAGCAATCCGTTGAAGCTCGAGGCGCACCTCGCAGTCGGTGTGTACTTCAATGAGGCGATGTCCATCCCCAATGCGCCCAGCCAGTTGATCCCGTCAGCCGGGGCCTTTCTCGAATTTGGCGGAAGCCTGTCCGTGATGTGCGTAAGTCTGGCTGTGGCCACCGTTTACGCCGTTGGTTCAGTCGACCTCCGCACGGCCGCCGACATCAAGACGGGTCCCTCGCTCCACATGAAGTTTGGCTTTGGTGCAGAGATCGCGGTGGGACTACCCGTCATTGGCACCGTCTCGCTGCTCTACATGGTGGGTGTCCAGGTTGATCTGGATACAAGCCAGATCACGGTCGCGGCCTTCCTTCTGTTCCGGGGGCGCGCGGAGATTCTCGATGGCATCGTCACCGTACAGATCCAGATTGAAGCGCAGGGAATTTACCACCGCATTGGAAGCGAAACCGATTTGGCCGCACAAGTCACGTTCGGCCTTGATATCAGCATCTTCCTAGTGATCAATCTCCACTTTTCCAAGAGTTGGCAAGAAACCAGGCAGATCGCCTGACCAGAGGCACAGCTATGGATCCGCGAATCAGTATTTTGACATTCCCGCAGGAGTTCGATGGAAACCGGCTGCATCTGAACATCCTGGTAGTGCCACGGCTGAGCAACTTGTGGAATGGGGACCCCCTTCTGCCGGTGATTCAGAACTTCCCCAATCTCGGCGACACCACGGCCGCGTTCGCCGATGCAGACCTGAGATTTCAGGTTCGCGCGCTAGATGGACTGAGCCGGTTTCCCGTCAACACTCCGGTGGATTTTAACGCCCCACTTCCGGAGGCAAATGGCGCACTTGTTGAGGCACGGAAATTGTTCCAATCGCTGATCGCGCCAGCTCCTGGCCGTTTCAAACTGTCAATCTTGGCTCCGAGACTCGCGGGACCTTGCCAGCAGGGAACTCCGATCATGAAGTACCTGCCGCGCAGTTATCGCGAGTCGTTCCTTTTCACCGGTTCCCGCACTCTGGGTGCAGTAACTGACGATAGCTATCAGTGCGCGATTAAGGCTAAGAAAGAACTCAACCCGGCATTTGTTCCTTCGTCCGATGACGTTAGTTGGGGCGAGATTTACGCCTTCTGTCTGCGTCATCCACAATTGGCGCGGCACCTGGGTCTCATCCGGTCGGCTAGCTTCAAGGTTGATGGCGGCCTGTTTGCGAAAGGAGGCTTCGTATATGTAGATTTGGCTGCCGATAGCGAGTACGCCTCGCAAGTTGTTGCTGACTTCGATTTTCTGAAGCGCTACGCTGCGCGCATTCCTGCGCTTGAGAAGAACAAGCGGCGGCAGGTATTCGCCGCGGTGTTGTTCCCAGTTCTGAATTCGATTCCTGGCCCGCCCGTAGTGCCGGGTAACTATGATGAGGTATTTATTGAGGCCGCCGATTACGACGATGGCTACGCAAAGATCGTTCACGCTGTCCAGCCCGTCAGCCAAAACCTACTGGCCGAAGATCCCGACGGCTTCTCACCGCTGACCGATATTGGCATCCGGCTGGGATGGGATGACGAGCAGATCCTCATCTGGCAGAGTCGCCAGCTGCAGGCTGATCCAACTGCTCCTAAAATCGCCGGACAGCCGCAGCGACTCGACGCGCCCATGGGCGTTTTCGGATATCGCATCGATGCGCGAAAACATCCGGAAACGGAATGGCACAGCTTAGTACGAGTACGCAGCAAGACCGACATAAAGATTGACACCGTTTCACTTGGCAAGGTGACAGAAGAACTGCCGGTAGAAGTGCATCCGCAACAGCTCGACGGCTATCAAGACACAAGCCAGTTCTGGCTGCCGTCGTATTTCTCGCAATGGAATGGCAAGTCCCTGGTGCTCCCAGACGAAGATGCGGCAGTCCTGTACAAGACGGAACAGGATAAGAACAAAAAGGCCAATCTGGGACGTCTCTATGATCCGCTGGGTCTGGCCCAGATTCCTCTTCGCTATGGCGAGACTTATGACTTCCGGATCAGGCTCATGGATCCCACCGGTGGAGGGCCGAAGGGGCCGGACGTTAGTCCTCTTATCCCCCCCATCCCAGCCTCTGCTCCTGCCATCACCACGATTTCCTTCCGTCGCCACGTGGTGCCCGAGCCGGTCCGTATTGAGGGCTTGCCAGTGGACAATGAATTGTTTGCAGGAAACTCCCTGAAAGTGAATCGTCCACTACTTGGCTATCCAGCAGTTGTGTTTACCGGAAAGTATATTGATCCTATTCCGCTGCTCAAAGCGGCTTCAGACGCAGCCGTCGGTAAGAGCAGTTTCGGAATCCCTGACCCCGATGTAACTCGTGTGCAAATCGAGGTTGAGGTGAAAACGTTGCGCATGGACAATCTGCTATCGTTGTCCGGACGTGATCCATACATCGCGTTTTACACTACAGATCGAAAGTTTCCCGTTGCGTTCGATCAGCCATCTGTGATTCCACTCGAGTTCCGGGACGCTCAAGTTCTGAAGTTCGAGGACCCGGCTGACCTGGGCGACTTGGGCTTGACTCAGGCCGAGTTGGACGCTCTGCCTCAGATCGTTCTGCCCACAGCACGTGACGTTCGCCTGACTATCCGTGCCGTCGCTGACGATGGTGCGGCATACTTCGCTCCGAACACGAACGTCGGCAAGCCTGTTCAGATAAAGGTGCGGCACGAATCTTCCGACGAAACCAATCTCGTCGCATCCAAGAGAATCCGCGGTGTTTACTTGCAGCCCGATCCGCCTCCAGCGTGGGACGGTACGCTGAATTCGCTCATCTTCCAGCGCACCACGGGCAGCAGTCCGGCCATGATCGAACGCCTGGCGCATGAAATCGCAGTCGATCACAGAGGTATGACACTGGTGGCGAAGACAGGCGAACGCGTTGTGTTCGGCTGTTCGCGCCGCATCCGGCACTCGCTCGCGCCGGACCATTCGTCGCTGACCTTTGCCGCCAAAGAAGACCTGATCAATCATTGGATCGTCGCAATTACGTTCGATCTGGGACGTGACTGGACATGGAGCAACCTTCAACCAGTGAGTTTTGAATTCTTCCGCAAGAAGCATTTCCGATCGGATGCCGAAACCGACGACAACGGCGGCAAACCGGTGGGTGACTGGGAACTCACACCCACCGCAACCATCCAGGCGCTTCAAGATCCGCAGCGCGGACATACTACGCTCATCTTCCTCGACGCGGTCGAACCGAAATCCGAGTTGATGCTGGCTGGCTCTGCGACCGAAACACGTTGTCCCGACATCATAGAGCTTGACTACGACGTGCAACCGCATTTCGCTAGTCCACCGGTCCATAGTGATGATCCGGCTTCCTTCAAGTTGCATTTGGATTTGCCGGTTACGACGCCTCCAGCGCAGGTGCCGCGGATCGTATCGGCTGGTCTGGCTCTCTCGAAATACGAGCGCAGCAAAGATTACGCATCCACTGAGGCGCGTCGCCGCTTTCTGTGGCTTGAGATGGAGGAGCCGATACGCGATCCAAACGACGAGTATTTCATTCGCTTCCTCGGCTACGCACCTGATCCACTTTTGTCCGACGATCGCATTGAGACGTTTACTCCACAAGAGGAGCCGCCACTTCCGATCGATCCTGAATTGATCCGTGTCATACCCCAAAATGCGACCGATGACGAGGCCGGTCTGTCAGCCATGGTCCGGCTGGAACCGGCTGGCAACAGCAAGGTACACTTCCTTGTTCGCCTGCCTCACGGCCTCAATCCCGACAGCCCCGAGTTGTTTGGCTTCTTTACCTACGAACTGCGTGTGGGACACGCCCACATCTGGTCAACTGCGCACGGCCGTTGGGGGCGTTCGTTGCGCACTACGGGAGCTCAGCATCCCGCTCCTACTCTCTTCTGTACCTGCAAGCGCGCACAGGATGACTTGATCATTGAAGCGCCATACGCCATGGCGGTCCTGAACGGAAAAAACATCACTCACGATCCACCGCGCACCGAGATTTGGGCCCTTTTGTATGCGCAGGTCCACCAAGCCGATGGTAAAGACTTCCGCAATATCCTGCTGGGGGACCGCAAACTGAACGTCGTCCCCAGATTCCGGGGCAAGCTCGACCGGCCGTTCGGACCCACGCTGGTCGGGTTTCAGAACTTCGACGCTCCAGCCCAAGCCGAGACACGCTGGTCCCACCGCGAGATTCTGAATGCCTTGCGCGAACTTGGCCTTCCCCTGGATGCTTCTCTGAGTGTTCTTTGTGTTGAAATGATGCCTACGCTGGGAGCATTAGTCGTACCCGCAGCCGCCGGCGTTGCCACCGTTAATAGCGACTTATCAACTAACGTTTTGGGAGAAAGATCAGGCTCTGGCAGGGGTACGGCCGCAGGTTTTCAGTCGGAAGATTTCGCACAACCCCTCACGGATGCTCTCGGAAACTTCCGTATCTTACGCACTTCGCCTCTGACGTCGGTTCCAGGAGTCTGTTGCGCGGACTGCAAGTAGAATACGACGCACTACGAAGAGCTTGCCGGGCAGCGCGTCTTCGATCTGGGAGTCCACTTTACGGATTGTGGTTTCCGTCCAGCCTTCATTCTCGTTCTTGCAATCTGCCCTGGCTTGGCCGGGTGCGCCGCTTGCGCGGCACATTCCTATGCCGCGTTGCCAGGAAAAGACTACAGCGGTAGTCAGCAAACTAGACTCCATATCCTGCACCAAGCGCAGAAGGCGAAAAACGCGAAGTATGCGAACGATGTAGGAACAGACACTTGCGCCCCACACCCTTTTGAGGGTCAAAATTCGGAAATTGAGGGTGGGAGGGTAGGCCTGACTACCCCCCCTAGAACGCGTTGCCGAGCTACTGGACGCGTTCCATTAGAGACTCGAACCCCAAACCTCTATCGTGTCAATTTTGAGGTCACAACCCTAAAACCCTTTCCTCATCTGGCTTTTCCGCATTTTCCCACATCTGAAAACAGCTCAAAACAGCTTAGTTTTGATGGCGGATTGATGGCAAGTCTTCTGGCAGCCAAGGTTGTACTTCTCGACCGCGCTCCGCCATCCGCGATTAGCTCCAACGCGCGCTTCATCTCTTGCGACGTTTCTTCGTCTCACCAAGTGACGCGCTGCTGCTCAGATCTCGAAAGAATTCGGAAACGTTGCGTTTCTCGTGAACAGCGCGGGCATTCAGCGATACGGCACCGACGCGACCACGTCGGAGAGAACCTGGGACGAAGTCATGGCCATCAATGTCAAAGGAATATTTCTCACCTTCCGCGCATTCTTTCTCTTGATGAAGAGTGCTGGTGCTTCGGTCGTGAATGTTTCATCCGTACAAGCGGTAAGGACTTTGCCGGACTCGGTCGCTTACGTGACCAGCAAGCATGCCATCGCAGGACTGACTCGAGCTCTTGCAGTTGATCACGCGCAGGATAACATTCGCGTGCATTGCGTTTCCCCGGGCGCCGTCGATACCCCGATGTTCCGGTCGAGCGTACAAAATATGGAGGATTTAGCCTCTCTGCTTCAGGAAATCGCACACCTGCATGCGCTTGGCCGAATCGCGCGTCCCGAAGAAGTTGCAAAACTAATCGCGTTGTTGCGCAGCGATGATGCTTCGTTTACCGCCAGGCGGAGTTTAGCTGGCGGGCGGCGGAATGACGGCGTTGGCAGCAGGCAAACCGCCCGTGAAACCGATGGGACATCGAGCGGCGTGCTAACTCGCGTGCTTCATTGCAGCCGACCCAGCCAGCGTGCCAGTCGATTGTGTAGGTACAATAAGAAGGCTGCGGCTGACAACCAGGAAATCCCCGCTGCACATTCGAGAACAGTTTGAGACCCGTTGTAGGTTAATGGACTTGCACTCTCAAGACTCCTGCCGAGCGCGATTCGCCTCGATGTTTGCACTGATCTGGCTGGCGATATTTACTGCGCCGAGCTTCGCCCAAGATGCAACTGCGACTCGGCTGAGCCATGCTGTCCAGTTTCTCTCTGCTGGAAATCTGGATCGCGCCGAAGGTGAGTTGCAACGGGTGCTGCGCGCCGCTCCCAAGGAATATCGCGCCTTGGATTTGCTGGGCGTAGTCCGCATTTTGCAGCGTCGCCAGATAGATGCCGAAACCCTCTTCCAGCGAGCCATTCAGAGCAAGCCAGATTTCGCCAGCGCGCACGCGCACCTTGGCCTTCTTTACCTGCAGACCCGCCGCGAAGATGAAGCTGTTCCCGAACTGCAAACAGCTATCAAGCTCGATCCCGCTCGCACCGACGCATCTGACGCACTGGTGCACATTCTCCGAGAGCATGCTCAGACGGCAGCGAGCAGCGACGACCCGAAACAAGCGCTGGGATTGCTGATTGAGGCGAGAAAGCTTGCGCCCAAAAATCCCGACGTACAATTCGAGTTCGCAACGGCGGCTTTTCAGATGTCGTTGTTGCAGGATGCGGTCGACGGTTTTAAGGAAACCTTGTCGCAGCGCAAGGATGACCCGTTCGCTGTGTATGGCCTGGGCCGCGCATACGGCGGCTTGGGAGAACTCGACGAGGCTCGCCAGCAGTTCGCGTATTACATCACTTTAAGTCCGGACGATCCCTCGGGTTACTGCTCGCTGGGCATGACTCTTGCGGCTCTCGAGCGGCCGGACGAAGCCCGAACTCAGTTCGAGCGATCGATTGCGCTTGCGCCAGAACAAACCGAGGCTTACTTTCGGCTTGGAGTATTGGAACTCCTTGCCGACAACTGGGGCCCGGCCAGAGCTAATTTGCAGCACGTGCTCGATCGCGATCCGAAACATGCGGGCGCTTTATCGGCGTTGGGGAGACTCGAATTTCAGCAGAAACATTACACCCAGACTGTCGAACTTCTGCGGCGGGCTACAGCCAACGACGATTCGCTCCTGGAAGCGCATTATTATCTCGGCCTCACTTACGGCCGATTGGGACAAAAGGCTGAGTCGGAGCACGAATTTCAGAAAGCGACACAGTTGCAGCACGAAGATGTCGAGAAACGGAAAGCACTCTGGAAGAGACTGGATCTGCCCCCAGCCTCCAACCCACAACCACAGCGCCCATAGATTCAAGAACATGATCGAGAAAGCCATCTCGCAGTTTCCCCTCAACGTCGTTGCGACAACCTTGCGCCAGGCGAAGACCGGGACGCGCAACGACTGCCGGCGCAATCTGTTATGCGGATGGGGCCGATTCTGATGGCGATCCCAACGGCAAGACCGAACCGGACGCGGAATCAAAACCCAACGGCCACGACGCCGATCCCGTGAGCGCATCTAGTCCCCAACGGCGGTGAGCCGGGCCGAGTGAGCGGCAAGGACTCGTGAGTTTCCGTGCGGCGGGGCGTTTGAAACGGCAAAATCCCAACGCGAATTGTGACAGATTGTGACACGCTCTAAAATCGGTCACTTTGTGATGATGGTAGGCGTTTCGAGAGCAATTATACTTTCCTCCTTGGGCGTACCCTTTCGGACCCCGGAGAGCTTTCACGCCTTCGAACCCGAATTTCGTTTTCCCGTTTTTGACCAGCCTACTATACCCCCCCAGAGGCCACTGTCAACCACAATTTCAGGTCGTGACTGAATTTATTCAGTGCCACTATTCATCTTCCGGCGATTACCTAGTCCGTCGAGCCGTTGTCGTATCACTATTAAGCTCGCTATTGACAAGCTGTTGACTTGCACAGTGATTACTTCGTCGGCGGAGACAGAATGTGATTGACTGCGATGACGCGCATGTCGGAAGCGAAACGAAAGCACAGGAAATTCTAGCGATGCCAAGAAATTTCGTTCTTGAAAACACGAATCCCTTTACCGGTGCCTTTGCCCAACTCGGGCAGTTTCTTGGGACCGAACACCAGCAAGGCGATGAAGAAGGGGAGAGTTGGTGTTGAATTGAAAATTTTCTGGGAGTTTGCCTGCGCCACGTTCTATTTCTGTTGAAGCCGCTTCTCCTTCTTCCTTTTCGATGTAAGCGTCGATAGCTCGCGCGGCAGCGCAACAGCAGCGCACACGTAAGGGCAACGATTATTGGCATTCTCCTTCAGGGCATGTGCCAGTACGTCGAGCCGGGTGCCGAGAAGTAATGGTTTTGCTCCGTCTTGTCCGCGCCACGTTCGCTTCGTTAGGATCGGGAAGTGTTGACGGCGGCCCGCGATCTTCTCGCACGTTTGAAGAAGTCGCCCGACGGCTTCAACGGGCCAGCGGGATTTCTCTTGGTTGGCTATCTCGATGACGCCAGTCGCAACATGTCGGTATGCATGGGGCAGGCCGGAATGGAGTCGGGGCTTCCAAGGGATGGTGGGGAACACCTCCGAAAACCAGAGATACCTGCACCTCGTGCAGGCATGCTTGGATGCCTCTATGCTCCTCTATACGGTGTCGGAGACTGCATTTAAAATGTACAGCGAGTTTCTTCTAGCGCAGGATGCAATGAGAAAACGTGCTATGTCCACTTTGGAGGGGTGTGTAAACCTCCTGAAAGAAAAGAAGAAGCAGTGAGTCCGTGCCAGACTGCCCGCTCCTGCTGTACTAAGATCAATTAACTTGATACGGTAGAGGTCTGGGGTTCCACATGCTGTTCACATGCCATTGCCACTGCTTACCATGTACTAATACGGTTAAAACTGCCTACCGCTGCTCTGTATCTTGTTGAATGTTAGGTTCAAGGCGGATTCGACTCGCACACGCCTCCGCCATTTCACCAACTGAGCCTGTTGAATCGTAGCCGCGTTGCGCATGCGGGGTCATGAACAACCTCCATCTTGTGACGTTCGCTTCTGAGTTTCCGGTCAGACCGAGAGTCTCCGATCCTGCCGTTCCAATCTCCGGCGAAAGCTGGCAGAATGTCCAAATCCAATACCGTTCGGGCCCAGCGGTCAGTTGTGCCCTTGGAGGAAGATATGGCCGACTCTCACTCCTTTCGATTCCCCGGTGAAAGTGATTCCTACCGCCTGGCTCGCAACCAATTGCTGCAGGCAGAAATCGACCTGAGGCGGCGGGTCGAAGAAGTGGCAGCTCTCCGTCGCCAACTTCCCCTGGGTGGCGAGATACCGGAAGACTATGTCTTTGAAGAGGGCTCAGCCGATCTTAGCGCCCCGGACAGCGTGCGGCAGGTGTCCCTTTCCCAACTGTTTCAAACCGGCAAAGACACTCTGGCCATCTACAGCTTCATGTTTGGACCCAAGATGAAAGCGGCGTGTCCGATGTGCACTTCCATGCTCGACAGCCTGGACGGCACCGCCGTCCATGCCGCTCAGCGCATCAATCTTGCGGTCGTGGCAAAGTCTCCGCTGGAGAGAATCCGAAGCTTCGCGCGCGAGCGGGGATGGAGTCGATTGCGTCTGCTCTCCTCCGCCGGCAACGACTACAATCGCGACTACTACGGCGAAAATGCGGAAGGAGGCCAACAGCCATCACTGAATGTCTTTGTGCGGCGGGGCCAGAAGATTCACCACTTTTTCCATACCGAACTTCTGTTGGCTCCGCCCGAGCCGGGGCAGAACCAGCGCCACGTCGACATGATTTGGCCGCTGTGGAACCTGCTGGATTTCACGCCGGAAGGCCGGGGCGCAGACTTTTATCCAAGTCTGACGTACCGCTGACCGCCCGCTATCTTCCTCTGCACTTGCAGCATGGGCTGCCAGACTCCGTTGACCATGACGGCTGGGATCATCGCGTTCCTGGATCAATCGGGGTCATCGTCGTCGCCCTGGGTTGGCTTGGATGGTGGCTGACCGGGCCGGAGCGGCAGGGCTGGATTCTTGATTTCGCCGAAGTAGGCCTGGTTGAGATCGGGACTCGCCTGGAAGGGCTGCATGGCGTCGCGGTAGCGCTGCGAAGACATGGTGTTGCGGATTTCCGGTTTCACTGCGTCGAGCGACAGCGTTTGCTTGCTGACCAATTTGTAAATGTAGTGTCCGCTGGGATCGTCGATCACCGCGGATACCTCACCGGGCTTCAGATCGATCACCGACTTGTGGGATCGGGGAAGCGTTGTTTGCCGCACCTTGTCCATTTTAGTGGGCGGGGCACTGCTCTTTAAGCCGGCACTGACGAAAGCTTCCTTCTGCAGTTTCTCGACGTCTTCTCCGTTGACCGCGCGGGCACGCAGGTCCGCGGCGACTTTGGTCATTGCTTCCTGCGCCGCTTTTTCCCGGGCGGCCGGATCGATGGGCTTTTCCTTCACAGCAGGCTTTGCTGCGCCACCCTTGCCTGCACGCACCGCGGGCTCGGGCGGCGGGATCTGCTTGCTCTTGGGAATAAAGATGCGCAGCAAGGTCGCCTCGTCGTAGGCTCCGGCGTTTTCCTTGTAGTACTTCTCGATGTCGGCGTCGGGCACCTTTTGCGAATCCTCCTGCAGGTCGCGCGTGAGTTGCTGAGAGAGAATCTGCATGCGCGCGAAGCGCAGAGTTTCATCGAATTGCGACCGCTTGTCGAGGCCGCGTTTTTCCGCCTCCGCCGTCATGACGAGCATGCGCGCATACGCCGTCGCCAGCTGGCGGCGCACAGGCAACGTCATATTCGGCTGCAGTGAGTTGGCCAGCTTCTCGAACTGCTCTTTGGTGATCACGGTCTTGCAGGAATCGCCCGTTTTTGAGGCATCGGCGCAAACTCCTTGAACGGTGATCACGGGATCGGTGGGCGCCACCTGCGGTTCCGCTGGCTTCTCGGTCGCGGTTGCCGCAGGCTGGGTGGAGGCCGGTGGAACGGGGACGGACGCCGCCTGTCCATAGGCCAGCGTCCCGAGCAAGATAAACACAAACCACTTGCGAATCATCAGAATTGGCTCTCCATGGGATTTACTGCGAAAATGACATGGTAGCATGCCGACCCCAACGGACGGCGCCGAGCGGCCTGCCGGACGATCCTGAATTTCTGTTGCACGCTTAGACACAACCCGCTCGTTCGCCCCTCTGCGGTGCGAAACACGTTAATAAGAGGATTCGCTTCGCACACAATTCCGCCATCTTGCTGTGCCCGTGTGACTTGGGTCACAGACCTGCTGTTTGCCATCATGCTAAAGCTTTTTTGTGGGTATTGTGAGAATACCCGCGAGTTCTTGGTGCTTGCCCTGCTTCGAATGTGTTGGGCAGCGCGTGTGAGTCCAGACCACAACCGCTGGATTTTTCTTTGCTCATCTCTCCGTCTGAAGTGAGCTGGTTCGCACACCGCAGAACGGCGGCCGTATGGCGCATCCAGCGCGCGCAACCCCGGGCAACCATGTCGGCCACTATGAGATTCTGTCCGAAGTGGGTGCGGGCGGCATGGGCGTTGTGTACAAAGCCTTTGATCACCAACTGGAACGCACCGTTGCCCTGAAGTTTCTTCCGCCGGATCCGATCTGCAATTCTGCCGATCGCAATCGCTTGCTTCACGAGGCACGCGCTGCCTCAACCCTGGACCACAAAAACATCGCCTCCATTCACGCCGTGGAAGAGACCGAGGATGGGCAGTTGTTTATCGTGATGGCGTACTGCGATGGGGTGAGCCTTGCGACCCGCATGTGTGCCACGCCTTTGTCCAAGGCAGAGACCGTCGATATCGTGCGGCAGATTGCGGAAGGCCTCGCGCATGCACACTTGCACAATATCGTGCATCGCGACGTCAAGCCGTCGAACGTGATTCTTACGCTCGCAGGCGAGGCCAAGATTGTTGATTTCGGTCTTGCGCGGTTCGTGAGCGCAGGTGCCTCTACACAGACCTTGAGCATAGCCGGGACCTTGTCCTACATGTCGCCGGAGCAACTGTCGGGCAAAGCCGTCGATGCGCGCACGGATGTCTGGTCCCTGGGCGTGATCGCGTACGAGTTGCTCACCAATCGCTTGCCGTTCCAGAGCGACAACCCGGCCTCGACCATCACCGCAATTCTGCAATTGCCCCCTGCGGAGATGGAAGGCGTTTCCCTGGAGCTTCAGTCGATTGTGTTCCGGGCGCTTGCGAAGAATGCGACGGACCGTTATCAGTCGTGCGCTGAACTTCTGTGCGACTTGAAGACGATCGACGCGCTGGAGGGTGAAGCCACTCGCAGCACTGGCAGGGAAACGTTCAAGGTTCGTGTTCCCTTGACTATCCCACCGACAGACAAAACTCGGGTGCTCCCGCGCAAAAGGCGATGGCTGACAGCCCTGGTGGTGGCCCTGCCGGTGTTGATCGTATGCGTATTGCTCCTCTTATTATTGCTCTTGAAACGCGCCCCCCCGGTATCGGCGGCGTACGAAACTTACCTTCAGGGCCGCGACTCTCTGCGGCGCTACGACAAGCCTGGAAACCTGGATGCGGCTATCGGGTTGTTTGAGACCACTACCAAGGCGGATCCGAAGTTTGCCCTGGCATTTGCTGCGTTGGGCGAGGCGTATTGGGACAAGTACAGACGGGACGGCGATCCACGGTGGGTCGAGTTGGCATCGACATCATGCAAACGAGCGGCGGAGTTGAACGATCGACTCCCGGCTGTATTCGTCACGCTGGGCAGGATTCATGATGGCACCGGCCAGCACAATCTGGCGTTGCAGGAATTTGAGCGCGCCCTGGAACTCGATCACCGGGATGCGGACGCGCTGCTCGGTCTGGGGGACGCGTACTCCAGCACGGGCCGTGCCCAGGAAGCCGAAGACACGTACAAGAGAGCGGCCGCGATGCGTCCTGAGTACTGGGACGGGTACTACCGGCTGGGTGCTTTCTACTATCAGCAGGGCCGTTTCGCAGATGCCGCCAGCCAGTTTCGTCGCGTCGTTGAACTGCTGCCGGATCACGCTCCGGCACACACCAGTCTCGGCACGGCATGGTTGAGCCTCGGGCAGGAAGCGGATGCCGAGGCGGAGTTCAAGAAGTCGCTGGCGTTGGCTCCGGATTATCCCGCCTTGGCGAACCTGGGCGTTATGTACTACCAGCAGAAACGGTTTGCCGAATCCGCGGCCATGACCGAGAAAGCTCTGAGTTTGAATGACAAGGATTATCGGTTGTGGAACAACCTGGCGATCGCCTATGAATGGCTGGGGCAACCGGACAAGGCTCAGAATGCCTTCAGCCGGGAACTGGCGCGGCTGGAACAAATCGTCACTCTGAAATCGGAGGATGCCGACGTGCGAGCCAGTCTCGGAGTGATGTATGCACAGTTGCACCAGCGCAGCCGGGCGCTTGCGCATCTGGAGGCGGCACTGGCATTTTCCCCGGATGACCCGGAGATTCTGTGCAAGGTTGGGGAGGCATACGAGAAACTCGGCGAACGATCGAGAGCATTGGAATATTTCCAAAAAACTTTGAATAAAGGACTCACGCTTAAGGATCTGGAACTGAATCCGGATTTGCGTTCACTCTTGTCTGACCCCAGCGCTCGCCGCGTGTTGCAGGGAGCGTTGCCGGCGAAAGCCAATCCACAACCGTCTGTGAACCAGTAGCCGGCTCGCACCCCAGTTTGCCGACGAAACCATAAATTAGAAGGAGAGTACAAATGGCTAAACCACCCATGATCGAGAAACGGGAACTGCACGTGATCGAGATGTTTATCAATGACGACGTGACGTTCGTATATATGCCAGATCTGAACATGGCCGATTTTCACGTGAAAGGCGATAAACGCTATGTCCTTCACTTCCGGGAGGCGGATGTTTTCGGGAAGGAGTTTGCTGTCATCGCCAACGGTAACAACCTCTTCACCGTGGCCGAGGGCAAGCAGACGGAATGCAATTGGTTCGATGAGGCTGAGCTGAGGGGCATTGTCGCGTCGGCAGAGGCTTCACACAAGAAATCGTGTGCTACGAAGAAAGGCGACGCTGTATCTCCATATACCCGTCCAATTATCATCCCACCGGCAAGGAACACCGGCGCCGGGCCGGAGGATGCACAGAACAGAACCGCTGTAAAAACTCGGCCAATTATCATCCCACCGGGCAAGTGACTGAAGAAAAGTTGAGGCATCTGACCTGAAGGTCTTGGACCGCGACGGGCCGCCCATGGATGGCGGCCCTCGCAGTCTTGACCCGCAAAGGTTTCCGATTCACCGTTGCGGTTGGCCCGCAGGCTGGGATCGTCGTATTCTCGTTGCGTGCAGGTTTCGCCTCAGTCGCAGCGGACTCCCACCCCCGGGCTGCTTTTTGGGTTGATTCTGACCCTCGCCGCGGTCGTGGCCTATTCTTCCTACATTATTATGCAGATCAAGGGACTGCGGCAGTTGCAGAGCGAACTGGCCGACCGCAGCCGCAAGGACTCTCTGCAGTTGCTGCGCGTGCAGAACGACCTGAACTCGCTCGCGCTGGCCATGCGCGACATGCTGGACTCGGATGAGCCGTATCCGCTGACAGCGTGGTCGGCGCAATTCCAGAGGATCCGGACGGATCTGGATGACGCCCTGCGTCGTGAAGAACAGGTGGCGCTGGTGGAGCGTTCTCCAGAGCAGCGGGAATACCTGCGGCGCGAGTTGGCACAGTTCTGGGATGCAGCCGACCGGACCTTCGCGATGGCGCAGACCGGCAAACAGGCGGATGCGCGCGCGGATATTCGAATCTCGCTGCAGGCGAGGCAAGCGGCGTTGAGTACAGCGGTGGCCCGGCTGCTGATCCAGAACAACGAGAACGAGGAGATCATTGCGGCCCGGAGAGCACAGATCTATGACCGCGTGCAGCGGCAGGTCTATGTGTTTCTGGCGGGAACGCTCACGGCTATTTTGCTGACTAGTCTCTACCTGATTCGCGCGAACCGGCGGTTATTCGCGCAGCTTGCCAGCCTTTCGGCACAGCGGAGCGACCTGGCGCAAAAGCTGATTTCGACACAGGAGTCCACGTTGCGATACATTTCGCGCGAACTGCACGATGAGTTTGGACAAGTGCTGACCGCAGTCGGTTCCATGCTGGGTCGGGCGGAGAAGCAGACACCGGAGAATTCGCCGTTGCGCGCCGATCTGCACGAAGTGCGAGAGATCGCCCAAAACACGCTCAACACGGTGCGGACTTTGTCGCAGGCATTGCATCCGGTGATGCTCGACGAAGCGGGTTTGGAGAGCACGCTCGACTGGTATCTGCCGACGGTGGAGCGGCAGACGGGTGTGGACATTGCGTACGAGAAATCGGGGACGGCGTTCGCGGTGCGAGGCACGCCGGCGATCCATATTTATAGGATCGTGCAGGAGGCGATCAATAATGTGACGCGTCACTCGGCGGCGCGGCAGGCGTGGGTTCGCTTGCAGTTCCTCCCTGATAGCCTAGAGGTTGAAGTGGAGGACCACGGCACCGGCTTTACGGCCACCAACGGACGGCCGGGAATCGGGCTGGTCGCGATGCGGGAGCGTGCCGAGTTGCTGAATGGCAGCATCCAATTTTTGCAGCCGGCCGGGGGTGGTACGCTGGTCCGGCTGAGGGTACCGAAAGAGGCGATTGAATCGAATGCCTGAGAAAATTTCAGTGCTGCTCGTGGACGATCACAACCTAGTCCGGCAAGGTTTCCGCCGCATTCTCGAGGATGAGCCCGACATGCTGGTGGTCGGAGAAGCGGGCGATGGAGAAGCCGCCGTCAAACTTGCCCAGAAACTCAAGCCGCGGGTCGTCGTGATGGATTGCGCACTTCCAAAAACGACTGGATTGGTGGCCGCGCGGCAGATTCTCGAGAGTTTGCCCAAGACCGCTGTGCTGATGCTCAGCATGCATTCTGAGGAGACATGGGTGCGGCAAGCGCTGGATGCCGGTGCGCGCGGGTATCTTCTGAAAAGCGCGATGGAGCTGGAACTGCCCGTGGCGGTGCGGAAGGTGGCGGCGGGCGAGACGGTGCTCGATCCTGCGATCGCAAAACCGGCGGCGCTGAAGGGAGAGCGCAGTGCAGCTCTGACTAAGCGCGAACTGGAAGTCTTGCAGTTGCTGGTGGAAGGGAAGTCGAACAAGGAAATCGCGGAGGCACTGCAATTAAGCGCGAACACGATCGCGGTGCATCGCGCCAATATCATGGATGCACTGGGCATTCACAAAACCGCCGAACTGGTCGTGTATGCGATTCGCAATGGGCTGGTAAACGTCCCGTGAACCGCCGGTCTTTTCTCGTGGGCGCGGCGGGGGTGGCGGGATCGGCGCTGTTCGCAGACTCGATGTGGGCCGCCGATGCGGAAAAGCCATTCGCGCTGCCGTTTCGACTGGTCGATGTATCCAATTCTGCCGGCATTCATTCACGCCATAACAGCGGCGCGTTCGGGGGGAAGTTGCTGCCGGAGACGCTCGGCTCGGGGTGCGCGTTCCTCGATTATGACGCGGACGGCTGGCAGGACATCCTGCTGATTAACGGCATGGACTGGCCAGGACATCACACCCAGCGCAGCACTTTGCAACTCTACCGCAACAACCGCAACGGCACGTTCAGCGACGTGACGCACGTCGCCGGGCTCGACCGGACGGAGATTTACGGAATGGGGGTTGCGGTGGGCGACTATAACAATGATGGGTTTCCGGACATCCTAGTCACCGGTGTGGGCCAGAACCGGCTCTTCCGAAACACGGGCAAGGGCACCTTCGTTGATGTCACCCGCAGCAGCGGGCTCAACGGGCGGACAGCGATGAGCACGTCCGCGCTTTGGTTTGACTATGATCGCGACGGGCGCCTCGACTTGTTTGTCTGCAACTACGTGAAGTGGTCACAGGAACATGACGTCTTCTGCAGCCTGGACGGGAAGCACAAATCTTATTGCACGCCGGAAGCGTATCGGGGTGAAACCTGCTGGCTCTTCCGCAATCGCGGCGACGGAACCTTTGAAGACGTGACCGCCACCAGCGGCATCTTCGACAGCAGTTCGAAATCGCTGGGCGTTGCGATGCTGGACTACGATCAGGACGGCTGGCCGGATCTGATCGTCGCCAACGACACTCAGCCCAACAAGCTTTATCGCAACAACCGGAATGGTACGTTCAAAGAAGTGGGCGTTGAGTCCGGAATCGCATTCAGTACGGATGGCAAGGCGCGGGCGGGCATGGGCGTCGACGTAGCGGACTTCAACAACTCGGGTTCTGCGGGCATTGCCATCACAAATTTCGACAACGAAATGGTGGGGCTGTACCGTCCGTCCGGAAAAGCAGCGTATGAAGATGTCGCATTACAGGCCGGCGTCGGTATGCCCACAAAAACGATGCTCGGGTTCGGATGCGTATTTGCCGATCTCGATCTGGATGGAGCGCTTGACCTGGTGATTGCGAATGGCCACATCGACGAGACGGTGCGGAATATTCGCGGGAACGTTGGCTATGCACAGCCCCCGCAATTGTTCCTCAACCTCGGGAAGGGAAGCTTCCGCGATGTGACCCTCGAGGCCGGTCCCGATTTCAGCCAACCCCGTGTCGGGCGCGGTCTGGCCTGCGGCGATTTCGATCGTGATGGCGACGTGGATCTGCTGCTGACAACGAACAATGGCCCGGCTTATCTTTTTCGGAACGACCAGCCGGCGCGGAACCAAAGCATTCGCTTCCGGCTGGTGGGGACACAATCCAATCGCGACGGGATCGGCGCGGCCGTCCGGCTGGAGTCTGGGGGCGTCACGCAAACACGCATGGTGAAGAGCGGATCAAGCTATCTTTCGCAGTCGGAACTGCCGCTCACCTTCGGATTGGGCAGAAGAGACCTGGCGGATCGGATTGTAGTGCAGTGGCCGAGTGGGCGAACCGAAGAGTTCAAGAATTTGAAGGCTGGCACAGCCTACGAATGCGTGGAATCGAAGGGAATGACGCCTCAATCTGGATTCTAGTAGTTTTCTGGTATTGCCACGATTCCGCCATGCCGTTAGATTCTGGCCATCGTTTGGTTCTCATCAAACTCCGCTTGAAACCTGCTTCAACCGGCACTGACGTAGTGCCGGAACGAAGTTGCACCCTGGCAAAGCCAAAAGCTGCCAGGGTATTTTTGTCTGAGTCGAACAGAGCAGATCGCGACCGAAAATCTGGCTGCCTGGTTCTCCGCGAAACGGTACCTACCGTTCGAGACGGCCGAGCGGCAGCGCATGACAAACGCACGACCTGCTGGCGCGGTTGGTCGTAGCACACCTGTTGCTGCAAGCACGGTACATGCCTGCAAGTGATTCCGTTGTTGCCGTGCCCTGGGGCACGCTCCCCTTAGGCAGAGTATCCTCGTTGGCCACGCGCCCGGATTTCGCGCTCCGCAAGCAGCCAGTCCTGGTGCTCGTTGCCCGCAGCGCCCTGGCGCTCCAGGTAGATCTCGTAGGCGCGGCGCCGGATCTCTTCATCCAGATCGCGGGTCTTCGCATTCTTGCGAACTTCGGGAAGAACCTGGCTCGAGGGTGGTTCTACTATGGATGCTTCCGCCTTCTTTCGGCGGCTTGGGGTGCCATTTCCATTGGTTTTGCGAATCATGCAGTGCTCCTTACAGATACCGAATTCCAACCAGGGTCTTACAGTTGGAGGAACGACAAGTACGTTGCCGAATAGCAGGTCCCCGACTCTGTGGCGATGTGTCCAATATAACTCGTTCCGCGGTGGAATTGCAGAAGATGGCGAAGAAAATACTTCTGACGCATAAAGTTTGTCACGAGTTGAACGCCAGCGCCATGACTGAGCCGTCCTCTTTTGAGGGGTGGACGAAAGTACTCTGGTAACTTGTGGAAGAGTTCCTCCGCCCTCAGGATAAGTGCTGGCCATCCGGCCCAATCTATGTCATCTCACGGCCAACAAGGTGCTGGTGCGCAGCCCGCCAAGGCAACGCTGAACGATCTGGAGCGGATGCTTCCTGAATCTCCCAGTGTCGACAGAGTATGCCAGAAGTTGGCCCAGATCCTGCGCGTGCATCGCAACGAGGTCGCACTGTTACGGCTGGAAAAGAATAGCCTGCGATTTGTGTTTCCAGGCGAACTGCGGGCCGCCGGCGTGCTCCCGCTATCAGGTTCCGCAGTCGCTGCCCGGACGGCGGCCACGGGTACTTCGTTACTTTCGAATGCCTTCTCTCGTGTAAAACATGTGAGCCTGTTCGAATCGGTCAAGCTGGGCAGCGCTGAAGACGACACTTCTCGGCAGATGCCCATCCAGAAAATCATGTCGGTTCCACTGGCAAGTTCAGAGGGGAAGATTTTGGGAGTGGTGCAAGTGTCACGGAAAGGTGTGGATATTTCACTGGCGGGCGCGGACTTTACGGGAGATGATCTGAAACAACTGGAACAAGCCGCTCAGATTCTGGCGCGAATGAGCTTCATGCAGGAAGGCGCGGAAATCTAGCGCGGCGGTCACGGTGCTGCGTCTCGATTTTGAAGTTTCAACGTAGGTCCAAGAATCTTCACCTCCCAATCGAGTGTGAGATTGAGCAGTTGGCGCGGGCACCTGGGTTCGAACCTGTTCCCTCGGTGCCCGATTTGTTTTGATCCCGATCGTTAGATTGCCATCCCGGCGGAGAACCCGGAAGCCCATGCCCACTGAAAATTGAATCCGCCCAATTGGCCGGTGACGTCCACCACCTCTCCGATGAAGAACAGGCCGGGCACTTTTCGGCTTTCCATGGTCTTGGCAGAAAGCTCATCAGGATCTACGCCCCCGGCAGTGACCTCGGCCTTTCCGTAGCCTTCGGTCCCCTCGGGGACAACACTCCACGAATGCAGCTGCTGTTCCGCATTGGCGAAGGCGCGGTCGGAGTTTCCGGAGACCGGATGGATTTCGAGCCAGCGATCGGCAAGCCGGCGAGGCAGAATCTCTCGCAGCAGCGACTTCCAACTCGACGGATCGCGCTGGGTCCGGCCTCGCAACTCTACGCTGAGATCGCGGTTCGGCGCCAAGTCAAGATTGATCGGTGCTCTGCCGTTCCAATAAGTGGAGATTTGCAGGATGGCGGGGCCACTGATCCCCCGGTGGGTGAAGAGCATCTTTTCCTGGAACGACTGCTTTTCGGTTGAAGCAATGACCTCGCACGAAACTCCGGCCAGATCACACCACCGTTTCCGGTCGAATTCGCCAAAAACAAGAGGGACCAGCGCCGGGCGCGGCGTGTGCACTTTCAGCCCGAATTGCCGGGCCAGGTCATAACCGAAGGAGGTCGCGCCGATTTTCGGAATCGAGAGTCCGCCGGTCGCCACGACCAAGTGTGACGCATGGAAGGTAGCTGAATCAGATAACACAGTAAAGGAGCCAGTTTTTCGGACCTCGCTGACCTTTATGTTGAGCTGGATTTCGACGCCGGCGTCACGGCATTCCTGCTCCAGCATGTTTGTGATCTGCTGCGCCGATCGATCGCAGAACAACTGGCCCAGCTTCTTTTCGTGATAGGCGATGCCGTGTTTCTCGACCAGGCGCACAAAGTCCGCCGGCGTGTAGCGGGCCAACGCGGACTTCGCAAAGTGGACATTGGAGGAGAGGAAATTTTCCGGTTCCGCATGCCGGTTGGTGAAATTGCAGCGACCTCCGCCCGAGATCAGGATCTTCTTGCCAATTCGATCCGCGCGTTCCAGCACGAGCACTCTCCGGCCCCGCTTGCCACCTTCGATGGCACACATCAGGCCGGCAGCCCCGGCTCCGAGAATAATAGCGTCGTATGGGCGATCCACGCAGAAACGAGCTTAGCAGGCGAAGTACAATCGCGACCAAAATGACGCCTCCGAATCCATTGTGTTTAACTTATCGGTAATCTGAGTAGGTACCAGATTTCACCGATGTCGAGTGCTTGCTTGATCAAGGTTCGCGGAGTCGTGCAGGGCGTGGGGTTTCGCCCGTTTGTCTATCGGATCGCACGCGAACTCCACTTATGCGGATGGGTCCTGAATGGAGAAGACGGTGTCGAGATCCACTTGGAGGGACCGGAGCCCGCCCTGGAAGAATTCCAGCGCTTGCTGAAGAGCGGCGCCCCGCCCGCTTCCCGCATTACCGCCGTGGAGGTTCAGGGGGTTGAGGTTCTTGGGTTTCAGGAATTCGTCATCAAAGCAAGCGAACGCAACGAACGTCCTACCGTGCGCATCTCGCCCGACCTGCCGGTGTGCGACGACTGTCTGCGGGAACTCAAGGATCCCGTGAATCGCCGTTTCGAGTATCCCTATATCAACTGCACCAATTGCGGACCGCGCTACACCGTCATTCTCGCCCTGCCCTACGATCGCCCGAATACGACGATGAAGGCGTGGCCCTTCGATGAATACTGCGATCGCGAATATCACGATCCGGCCAACCGGCGGTTTCATGCACAACCGGTGGCTTGTCCCAAGTGCGGGCCGCATTACTCCCTGCGGGTTGGTGCTGAAACCATTTCTGGCGACCCGCAGGTGATCCGCAGCGCGGTCGAACTCCTGAAGTCAGGACAGATCGTTGCCGTGAAAGGGCTCGGCGGATATCACCTGGCCTGTGACGCGCGCAATACGAACGCCGTGAGCGCCATGCGCGAGCGTAAGTTTCGCAAGGAAAAACCATTCGCCGTAATGGTGAACGATGTTGCCGCCGCCCGCGCCCTGGTGGACCTTTCGGAAACTTCGGAGGCGCTGCTTATTTCGGTTGCACGACCTATCGTTCTGGCACCCGCTAAGGTGGAGTTGGCCCGCGTCGCTCCCGACAATCGCGAACTCGGGATCATGCTGCCCTATACGCCGTTGCAGCACATGCTGTTTGACGCGGGCGCGCCCGATATTCTCGTGATGACCAGCGCGAATCGCTCCAGCGAACCGATTGCTTATGACGATCAGGATGCGATCGAGCGACTTTCTGGGATCGCCGATGCGTTCCTGATCGGAGAGCGTCCCATCGCCCGCCGCGTGGAGGATTCCGTAGCGCGGGCTGGAACGTTTGGACCGGTCATTCTGCGGCGCTCGCGCGGCTACGCGCCCGGCGCTGTGACTGCGCTTCCGGTGACACGGCCGATTCTCGCCGTCGGAGCGGATCTGAAGAACACGGTCACGCTCGTGGTTCAGGGGCAGGCGTTTGTGAGTCAGTTCGTCGGTGACCTCGAGCACTATGAGGCATTCCGCGCTTTTGAGGAAACGATTCGCGATCTCATGGCGATGTATGAGGTCACCTGGCAGGATGTGCTGGTGGTTCATGATGCCCACCCTGAATACCGCTCGACAGTCCATGCGTTGACATTGCCGTCTTCGGAAAAACAAGCTGTCCAACATCACCGGGCTCACGTGGCGTCGGCGCTGGCCGAGCGCGGCGAGTGGGACAAACAAGTTCTAGGAGTCAGTTTCGACGGTACCGGCTATGGAGACGATGGCGACATCTGGGGCGGCGAGTTTTTCACGGGCAGCCTGCGCGCCGGCTTTGAACGGGTAGCGTACTTGAGGCCAGCTGCACTGCCGGGCGGGGATGCGGCGGCACAATATCCGGTGCAGGCGGCTGCCGGATTTCTCGCGCAGGTGGAGGGGCTTCCTACTCTGGCCCGCCCGCCGTTTTCTTTTCCTGCCCGCTACCAGACGGCGCTTCAACTGGTCCACAAGAACGTGCGGACGTTTGCGACGACCTCCGCGGGGAGGCTTTTTGATGCGGCGGCTGCACTGTTGGGCTTCACACGGGAAATCACGTTCGAAGGTCAAGCGGCGATGTGGCTCGAGAATCTGGCGCGCGGCGCATCAGTGACCGAGGCATATCCGTTTCCTTATCGCGACGGAGAGTTGGATTTTCGTCCGCTGCTCCAGGCTGTGGCCGCCGATCGAGTTCGTCGGCGCAATCCGGAGGAAATCGCGCGCGCGTTTCAGTTCGGGGTCGCACACGGCGTCGCTGAGGCGGCGAAGACTCTGGCAGCCGCGGCAAAACTGGACACGGTGGTGTTCTCCGGGGGCGTTTTTCAGAACGAGATGCTCCTCGAAGACCTCAAGGCTAAGCTGGAGCACACAGGACTGCACCTCTGGACGAACCAGGCAGTTCCCCCCAACGACGGCGGCATCAGCCTCGGCCAGGCGGCACTTGCGGCGTTTCAACGTTCAAGTTAGGGTCTTGGACTCATAGTTCCAGATGTGATTGCTGCGAATGAGCCTCAGGCCCGCGACGGGGGAGGTGCGATCGTTTCGCCTGCGGTTCTCCTGCTAGAATCCACTCATGGCTCAACTCACCTCGGTACTCAAAGATTTGGAACATGAACGCAACCGTCTCAGCCTTCAACTCGAAAGCATCAGTCGCGCACTCTCGTTGCTGACTGGCACGAGCGGCAATCGAGCAACCAAGACTATTTCCGCCGCCGGTCGTGCCCGCATTGCCGCCGCTCAACGGGCTCGGTGGGCAAGGATCAAGAGGGAAAAGGTCATTTCGATCAGCACACGCAAAGGGCGCACGATGTCGCCAGCCGCGCGCAAAAGGATTGTCGCAGCTCAGAAGGCGCGTTGGGCTAAATGGCGGAAGGCACAAAAGAAGACTTAGTGACCTGGGGAAACAGAGGTCTTCAGGATGGAAGCTCGCCGATGGAAGTTCGGCCGTCCCGCATTTGTGTAGTGGCCCATCGGAGCCATTCCCATGCGCGGCCCAAGTCATTAGTCTGATTCTGAGCAGACTTCGGGGGAGGGTTGCTCAACTGGCGTCCCACGACTCGAAAGAGTTTGGGACGTTTTGTTTTGCACCAGAACCCTCGGTCGCGACCCGCGTGGGATGTCGCGGGAATCAGTGGTAAAGTTAAACAATCGGCCCCGTAGCTCAATTGGATAGAGCATCAGACTTCGGATCTGAGGGTTGGGGGTTCGACTCCCTCCGGGGTCGCGAGTTCTCTGGCGCAGTCATGCGTTGGTCACGCCGGATTCGACTCGAAGAGGCGCAACTGCTCGCGGCTGCAATACTACGGCCCGTTGGCCAGCGTTCGGCTGGTCAGGAAGCGTTCTCCCTGAGACGGAACTATCTGGTTTTGAGCTTCCGGGGGAGTTCCATTTCGGGAAAGTTGTGGTGGCGATTTCTTCACCCAGAACTAGAAACCAGCGCTGCCCCTTCAACTTCGCACTAGAATCGAATCATCCGACTCGCGGTTGGGAGGACTGGCTATGGTCCAGATGGATATCCCGGCTGCGCTTGCCTTCGCACAGCTTTTTGCCTGGTGCGGTCGAAGACGGCTGCAACAAGAAGAACCTGCCATCCTCGGCAGGTCGCCAGAATCCGAGACAGCTGATCGAAATGCCCAAGTCCGGCGCCTCAACTGGGCATCTCGCCAGCCGCAATAGTAGAAGGAGGTTGAGATGGTTACAGTTCAAGATCTCTCGCTACAAGAGATAGCGCTTGCCCCTGCTCTCCAAAGCCTGCGCGAGGCCTATTTTCGGGCTGTCCCGGAGGTCTGCGTCGAGCGTCCGCGCTTGATTACTCAGTTCAGCGCCGAAGCGGGCTTGTTCGAGCGCGAACGGATTACTTCATTGGAGAAGGCACGCCTCTACAGAAGAGTACTGGAACACCGGACTCCCGTTGTATGGCACCGGCATGGGCACATGCGAACCGCCGCTGGCCTGGAAGAGTTCTCCTTCGACGACAGTTCACCCTTTGCCGGGTCGACCACGTCCAAGTTCAAGGGAGTGCCGCTGTATCCGGAGTTCATGGCACTGGCGCTGTGGCCGGAACTGTGGACAATGTCGCGCCGGCAGAGCAATCCGTACTACATCAGTGAAGAGGAGATTCGCATCCTGAATCTCGAGGTCTTCCCGCACTGGATGGATCACAACATCACCGAGTTGGCGCGAGCGCGCGGCACCGAAGAAGACCGGCAGCGGATGCAGCTTCTTCAGAAGTTCGTGTTCTTCCTGGCCAGCAAGCCCAATTGCATTTCGCACACTATTCCGGACTTCTCCCGCGCGGTGCGAGAAGGCTTGCGTGCGATTATCAATGATGCACTGGAACGACAGGAGCGCTCTACTAACCAGCGCCAAAAGGACTTTTATCAAGCGATGGCCGAGGTGCTGGAGGGCATCATCGCCTACGCTCATAACCTGGCCGATGCAGCAGCGGGAATGGCCACGCGCGCGACGGATGCGAAGCAAAAAACTGACCTGACACAGATCGCGCAGATCTATAGCCGCGTCCCCGAGCAACCGGCGCGGACGTTCCGTGAAGGACTGACTACGATCTGGCTCTGCTGGACCGCGATTCACCTGGAGAATCCGAATGTCGGCTTGAGCCTGGGCCGCCTCGACCAGATTCTCTACGATCTCTATCGCCGCGACATCGAAACCCAGCGCATGACCGTGGAGGAAGCCGTACAACTGCTCGGTTATGTCTGGCTCAAGATCGGTGACCACGTTCCCATGGTGCCCGCCGCCGGCGAGCAGCTTTTCGGCGGAACCGGCTCGAACCAAGCCATCACCATTGGCGGAGTGGACAGCGAGGGCCACGATGCGGTCAACGAACTCACCTATGTCATGTTGCGGGCGATCGAACTGATGAAGCTTCGCGATCCCAACCTCAATGCGCGCTACTACCCGGGCGTGAATGAGAAAGACTACCTGCGCCGGCTGTGCGAAGCCAATGTGAATACCGGTGCGACACCCGCTTTGCATAACGACCGTGCGGTCATCCGCTCCCTGACCGCCAGCGGACACACGCTGGCTCAAGCCCGCGACTATGGAGTGATTGGATGCGTCGAGCCCGGCAGCAACGGCCGTTTCTATGGCCACTCCGGAGCAATCCTGTTGAACCTGCCATCCGCGCTTGAACTGGCACTCTTCAACGGACGGCACCGGCATTTCGGGCTGGACAACATCATCAGCATGGAAACCGGAGACCCCTCCACGTTTCAGTCCTTTGCGGAGTTTCAGGGAGCCTTCAACCTGCAACTGCACTGGGTGCTCGACCAAGCCATCGCGCTGAACGAGTTGTTTGGACGTGTCCACCAACAGTTCTACCCAACGCCCATTTTGTCTGCTTTGTTTGAAGGTCCAATGGAAAGCGGCAAAGACTTGATTGAAGGTGGCGCCACCCTTAATGCGTCAGGGATTGCAATCATCGGGTTTGCTGACGTGGTTGATTCGCTGAACGTCATCGAGAAGTTGGTTTACGGGCAACAGCCATCCGACAGCACTCTGTTCCAGGCAATTATCAGGAACTACGAGGGCTACGAAGCGCTTCTGGCGCGTGTGCGAAATCCGGAGAAAGTGCCGCGCTTCGGGGCCGACGAAGTCAACGCGGAAAAGAACGCAATCTGGCTGACCGAGATTTTGCACGAAGCCATGTACACCCGCCGCAACTATCGCGGTGGCTACTACCGCGTGGGCTACTGGTCGATGACCAATCACGCCGGCTTTGGCCGCTTCATCGGCGCCACCCCGAACGGCCGCAAGGACGGCGAGAACTTCTCCAGTGGGCTGACACCCTGCTCGGGCGTGACACCCCACATGACCGCCACCCTGCATGCGGTGGCCAACTTGCCGGCGGAATGCATATCGAACGGAATGGCGGTGAACCTGAAGTTCACTCCCGACGATGGTGATCGCACGCGCATGTTGGACAATTTTACGGCTGCGGTTGCCGGATACTTTGACGCGTCCGCGGACCACGGGACAGGTGGCATGGAGATCCAGTTCAATGTCACTTCGCACCGCGACTTCATCGAGGCGGTGAACGATCCGAGTCGCTACGATCAATTGTTGGTGCGAGTCTCCGGCTACACCGCGTATTTCAAAGACCTCAATCCGCAGATGCAGAAAGAGATCATTGATCGCACCGAATACCGGCTTTCCAGCGGCGACGCTGTTCCCTACGAACCGTTCGCGCTGACGAAAGGAGCCGACCATGACCACTAGACGATCAGCGTTGCAGCTCGCGTCCCGGGGCTTTCCGGGGCCAATCCAGAACTTTCTCGTGGACCGGTTCGCCCGGCAACTCAAAGCCGAACTGTATGAGAAGATGACAGACGATTTCCTGGAAGCCCTGCTGCGGGGAATGGATTGGGCTTTCCTGTTGTCGGGCAGCTATCGGCGCAACATCGAGGGTTTCCGCGGCGTCTGCGTGTTTCGTACGCTCGACAACAAAGTGGCCACCACCGCCGTCTTCGAGGATAGCCATATGAGCATAGAAGACCAGGCGCGCTCCACCTACAACGTCCGAGTCTCTTATCAGGACGCGCACGCGCTGTGGTCGTTCCTGCTGTCGGAAAACCAGGACATTCTGGATTCGATCCTTAAGAACACGGTGGATGTTGATGGCAATTTGAACTATTTGTACCGGTTCGGCTTTCTGGCCAAGGACCTGACGCGCCGCCTGGGCGTCGCATAGACCGAAGTAGGGAGGTGGCGATGCCCATTGCAGCTAGTCGCACCACGCCCGGCGAATCTCGCCGGCCGCTGATCGTCGACATTCGGCGTGGCAGCCTTGAGGACGGTCCCGGCATTCGGTCGGTCGTTTTCTTCAAGGGCTGCCCACTGCGTTGCGTGTTCTGCCATAACCCCGAGACGCAAGAAATCTGCCCTGAAATTGCTTTTACCGAAGAGAGGTGTATGCACTGCGGGAGTTGTGCGAAGGCCTGTCCGCAGGCTGCCCTTGACCTTTCTTCGCCTACACGCATCGACCGCGACAGGTGTGATCTTTGCGGCGCGTGCGAGGATGCTTGTCCAACCAGCGCGCTGCGCATTGTCGGCAAGTACTGGCCCGTGGATACCCTGGTGGAGTTACTGCTGCGTGACGAATCCTTCTACCGCCACTCCGGTGGCGGCGTGACCCTGTCGGGGGGCGAGTGCACGCTCTTTCCCGAGTACGTTGCGACTCTGTTACAGAGGCTCAAGGCGCTCGGCATCCACATCGCGATTGAAACGTCGGGGTGGTTTGACTACGAGGTCTTCGCGGAAAAGATCCTGCCGTCTGTGGATCTCATCTTCTTTGATTTGAAACTGATGGATGCCGACGAAAGCCGACGCTACCTGGGACAGTCCAATGAAAGAATCCTGGAGAACCTCCGCCGGTTACTGGCCGAGCCCAGGAGAGCAAGCCGACTCGAGGTCCGGCCTCGCGTTCCGCTTATCCCCGGCATAACCGATACACGCATCAATTTGAGTCGAATTGTGAACTGTCTCTGCCACTTGGGACCGAGCACCATGTCAGTGGTGCCGTATAACCCCTTGGGTTTAGCCGCTTACCGACGCCTCGGCAAATCCACACCGGACTTGCCGACGAGCTTCACCAACCCGGATCGAGAAGCAGAGTTGATCGACACGGTGCGCCGTCTCATTGCCGAAGCCGACAGACCACTCGCCCAGCTTGACCGAGAACTGACCTCAAAGAGCGTTAACCGCGAAGCTCGGACATCGGTTCCAGCTCTGGTTGCATGACTCTGAGACGGCTCTCAATAGACTCGAGAAGCTGCTCCTTCTTACGCAGTGCGCGCTTAAATTCGTGATGGTCCGTGTGGGAGATCTCTCGCAGCAGTTCACGATGCCTCTGACCAAGAATCTCCAACACAAGTTCCCTCTCCTCTACGGCTAACGTTAGCTCCATACTTCCTCCTACCTGTTACCGCGACCGCGGGAGATCACTTGACGATGCGTCCGCAGCAATCTGCCATTTCTTGCTGATGCGTCTCCACACAGGGAGCTGAAGGCCAAGGTAGTGCTTCAATAAGAAACCGGATGCATCCGTCCTCTCAATCTCACTTGACTGGCTGTTACCCTTGCCAGTGGGGTTAAGGGGCTTGACGCATCCGGTCAATTTTCTTGTACGCCCCGGGAAGCCGGTTTTCAGTGACGCACGTCACCATGGTGCTGTGATATCAGAGCGCTCTAACATATTGAAAACGAAGATCCGTCACTCGCGGTGCCCCGTTTCTTCGCCACTCCGAAACTGGGAAGCATTGCCGTCACAGACCTTTCTCATTGCGACGCCACGGACGCTGTTCTTTTGGAGCGCCGCTGGCATTATGCGGGGGTTGGGCCTGCCAGCCATCGGCACGCCCTGCGCACCAGCATCCACATCAAGTAATAGAACAACGTCATGACCAGAACCGCGATGGCACGCACCAGGATCGACACGGGTTGTCCGAAGAAGCGAGAAGGCAGGTTCAAAACAAACGCCCCCATGGATCCGGCGAAAAATCCCAGAAACGCTCCCCAGAGCGGCAATCGATTCGGCATCCATGCCGAGGGTGTTAGCACGGCCCAGACGCCCCACGCGAACGGTACACAACACCAGAGAATGGCGAGGGGATAGATCCTCGCGAATGTTAGACCCGGTGTGAGGGCCAGGGCGAGTGCAGCGATCGCAACCACAATGGAAGCGATCGCAGTACCAGCGGCAAATCGCTGAAACATAGTTACCTCCTCCGTGTCCGGCTTTCCCTACTCTTCAAAACAGGGGCGTCCTTCGTGACCTGACCTCTGATGGTCCAGGATGGTACGGCTAAGCCGGGCATAAGCGTCCTGCAGGGACCGTCGCTCCTGTTCTGTCAGGTTCGGATTCTCCAGCGCGGTAAGAATGTCATCGAACTGTGCTTCCAGCCCCTCAAGTTCTGCGCAGAGCATGGCAGCCTCCGTTTTCTCCCGCTGCCATCGCGGATATTGGTGCGAGGTTGAACCGCGCCGGACGGTCATCCCCATTTCACGAGGAGCCGATTATGCAGCGCACCTCGCCATGAGTTCTTTTCTTCCGAGACCCAGGATGCCGTGTTTCTTTCCTACTTTCTTGAACGCTTCCAGGGCGGTGTCGAGGTGATGTTTCTCGTGAGCCGCCGACAGTTGCGTACGAATGCGGGCCTGCCCTTTGGGCACGACCGGGAAAAAGAACCCAACCGCGTACACGCCCTCGTCAAAGAGATCGCGGGCCATATCCTGTGCCAGCTTGGCGTCGTAGAGCATGACCGGCACAATCGGTGTGTCTCCTTCTTTGATGTCGAAACCCGCTTGCTTAAGCAAACCACGCCAGTACGTGGCATTCCACTCCAGTTTGTCGCGCCGATCGGTGGAGGCGCTGATCAGATCCAGTACCTTCAGCGCGCCCGCTACGATCACCGGCGCTACAGCGTTAGAAAACAGATAAGGACGCGCGCGCTGCCGGCACATCTCCACCAGTTCGCGCCGGCCGCTGACGCAGCCTCCGGAAGCACCGCCCAACGCTTTTCCGAGCGTCGTGGTGATGACATCGATCTGGCCCAACACGCCGCAGTGTTCATGCGTTCCACGTCCGGTCTTGCCGATGAAGCCCGTGGCGTGCGAGTCATCCAGGAACACCATCGCGTTGTACTTCTCCGCTAGAGCTACGATGTCGGCCAGTTTTGCGGTGTCGCCGTCCATCGAGAAGACCCCGTCGGTGATCACCATGCGGAAGCGCTTGTCCTGATGTTCCTGGAGTTTCTCTTCGAGGTGCCCCATGTCGGAGTGCTTGTAGGTGTCTTGCATGGCCTTGCACAGACGCATTCCGTCGACCATGGAGGCGTGCACCAGGCGGTCGGCAATCATCACGTCGCGCTCGTTCAGGCAGGCCTCGAAAAATCCAGCGTTCGCGTCCATGCAGGAAGGGAAGAGCAGGGTGTCTTCGGTGCCGAGAAACTGGGTTAAGCGGTTCTCGAGTTCCCGATGCATATCTTGTGTTCCGCAAATGAAGCGCACGGAAGACATGCCGTAGCCCCGCGAGTCCAGTCCGGCGTGCGCGGCCGCGATCACCTCCGGATGACTGGAGAGCCCGAGGTAGTTGTTCGAGCAGATGTTAATGCATCTCCTGACGGCGGAGCCGGACGGAAACTCCACCTCAATTTCAGAGGACTGGGGCGAATGGATGTACCGCTCCTGCTTGAACAAGCCAGCGGCTTTGATTCCCTCAATGTCCATCTGATAGGAGTGGCGAAATGAATCGGAGAAGGCCATGATGTGCCTCGCGTAGATGAGATTCGAACCAACATCGTGCCCTTTGGACAGAGAGGGGCAGCGCCGGGCACGCTCTAGACGCTGCCGACTTCCGTTTTCTGGAACCGTCGCACTAGTGTGGCGATACGCTCGACTGTGTCGAAAGCCTCCGGCGTGGCCGCTTCGTCGGGTATGTCAATCGAGTACTTCTTTTCCAGGAACCGCAGCAGAGACACCATGGAAAAGGAATCCACAATGCCACTTGAGATGAGTGCGGTCTGCTCGGTGATCTGCCGATCATCTCCTTCTTGCAGATACTCCCGGATGATGTAATCGCGGACTGCGGTGGTGATCTCGTCCATACTTGGCCTCAGTTTAGTCGTCCATGATGGTGGAGAGGTCCCCCACGGGTTCATGGAATTCCTTGCAGCGCAGCACACGGCGCACGATCTTGCCGCTGCGGGTCTTGGGGAGAGAGTCAACAAACTCAATTTCCTGGGGCATCGCCAGCGGCGAAAGCCGTTTGCGAATGTTGTTCATGATTTCCAGTTCGAGGTCATCGGATGGCTGGAAACCTCGTTTCAGGGTTACGTACGCTTTCACGACCTCCATGTTGATGGAATCAGGCTTGGCGACGGCAGCGGACTCGGCGACCGCGGGGCATCCCAGCAGCGCCGATTCGATTTCAAAAGGACCGACCAGGTGCCCCCCGGTGTTGATGACGTCGTCATCTCGGCCCATAAACCAGAAGTAGCCGTCGGGGTCGATCGAGGCGCGGTCGCCACACAGATACCAGCCATTCTTGAATCGTGCCTGGAATCCTGCCTCATTGTTCCAGTAGCCGCGAATCTGCGATGGCCAGCCCGGCCGCAGCGCGATCAGGCCCGCGACGCCCGGACGATCCACCGGTTCATAGGTCTTAGGATCGAGCACGGTCGCGATGATTCCCGGAAAGGGTTTTCCCATCGACCCGGGTTTGACCGGCATTCCGGGAAAGTTTGTGATCACGATGCATCCGGTCTCGGTCTGCCAGAAGGTGTCGTGGAACGGCTTTCCAAAGACTTTTTCTGACCAAAGAACCGCCTCGTGGTTGAGTGGTTCGCCGACGCTGGCCAAGTGGCGCAAGCTGGACAAGTCATGCTTGCCGACGATTTCCGGCCCCTCCTTCATGAGCAGGCGAATGGCAGTCGGCGCCGAATACCAAACGGCAACGCGGTGCTTCTCGATGAACTCGTACCATTTGTCGGCGTTGAATCCGGAGTCCAACACTGCTTGGGTAACTCCGTTCGCCCACGGACCGATGATGCCGTAGGACGTACCGGTGACCCAGCCGGGATCGGCGTTGCACCAGTAAACGTCGTCGGGACGCAAATCAAGCACCCACTTGGCCGAAAGGTACTGCGAGACGATGGAGTAGTGGACGTGCTGCGCGCCCTTGGGTAGCCCGGTCGTACCGGAGGTGTAGTGCAGCACGGAGGGTGACTCCGCGGTCGTGGGGTGGACGGCGAAGGACTCGATGCGCGGAGTCCGCTCCATTTGAAAGGCAATCTCGTCTGGCTGCAACGAGGCCTGGTCCACGTCCACGACGATTACGTGCCGCAGACTTGGTAACTGGCTGCGGATCTTGCGCACCTTATAGAGATGCTTCTTTTGGGTGAGGATGGCCGAGGTTTTGGCATCGGCGAGCCGCACGAAGAGAGACTCGTCGCCGAACGCGGAAAACAGCGGCTGCGCCACCGCCCCCATCTTTAGGATGCCGAGGAAGCCAATGTAGAGGTCGGGCACACGGTCCATGAACAGGCAAACGCGTTCCCCGGGCAGAATCTCCTGCAGGGTAAGAAAATGGGCTACCGTGTTCGAGAGAGTTCGCAGGTCGTCATATGTGAAGCGCTTCTGATGGCCCTGATAGTCTTCCCAAAGCAGGGCCAACTTCAGCGACATTCCCAACTGGCAGATGCGGTCGCTGCACATCCAGCCAATGTTGATTGGGGCGCCGGGCCGATACCCTAACTGTCGCTCGGCAACGCTCCAACTGAAATTGGCGGTGAGTTGCTCGTAGGAAGGCGGAGCGCTCATGATTGTCGCCTGGTGCGGCCGTAGCTGCACGACACACCTGTCCTACATTACCGGCTTCCTCACCTTCCTCGCAGTGACCCGCGTCAACCAACCTTGTGACACCGGCAATTCCTCCTCCTCCCTACCAAGTGAGCCCGCCCGAAGGAGGCGGCCATTTCCCGAACAGTTGTCTCAACATGACGACCTGCCCGATGTGGTAGCTGGTGTGGGAGGCGATGGTATGAAGCATCCGCAGGCAGCTCGTCTTGCCAATCTTTCCGAGGAGATCTATCTCGCGAGAGCGACCCACCAGCTGGTCGAGACCCCTGCGAAAATTCCGAACCGCACGTTTCCATTCTGCCGGGCTTGCCGGACCTGGGTTGCTCGGCCAACTCCCCGCTGCATGTCTGGGCACTGCGGGAGCGTTGCCGTCGAGCCATTGCAACACCCAGTCCTGCCAGTAGCTGGTGTGCGCCAGCAGTTGAAAAATGGAGTGCGAAACTCCGGGCGGCCGCATGGCGGCGACCTTCCAGTCCAGCGCATCAAAGACGTTCTGCGACGAGGCATGCGCGCCTTCTCCTGATAAAGCTCGCACAACGACATTAGTGAGGACTTTGTCACCATTGCTTTTCATTCTTTCGCCTCCTTTTTGGCATGGTGGCGGACGTTGTTGCGAACAGAGTTGCAAGACCGCAGCCAAAAAAACGTCACGCGGTCACACGTATGGCCCGAAAGTGTCTATCGACAAAACTGAAGCGTCGGCACTGGGTATTTATATTCCTTTAAGAAAGCAACGGCAGTGATGTGTCAATGAAGACTTATAGGAATCAAAAAGATGGGAAGAAAACAGCCAAATCTCGTCTGACGCCGCTTAAGTCTGGGAATTATAGCTAAGTGGAAGGTTTGGTAGCGCTACCGGGAATCGAACCCGGGTTTGAAGATTGAGAATCTTCCGTCCTAACCCCTAGACGATAGCGCCACGGTGGGTTGCAACGACACCGATTATAACAAAGCTTTGCAGGTCTTCGACATACGACAAGCTATCTGAAGGGCTGCCGGTTCGTTGAAATTACCCATGCTGCCATCTTGACAAAACGCAGTCTCTGAAGCAACAATTACAAAGGCGAATAAAAAGCGAAAGCTGAATACCTCGCTCGGGCCATCTGCCTTCTCCGTTCCCTGAAAATTGCGAGGAAGTATGTCTGCCTTTCCGGTTTTATCGACGGTGGCCCCGGGCCGCCCTTTCATTTTTGCAGTGGAGCCATTGCTTAAAAAGCTGGGCTCAGTTTCCAAGCTTGCCAACGTCACACCGGCTTCGCGGTTGGATGTGTGGCCTGCACCGGAAATGGTTTCGAGTGGAATCGCAGCTCTGGATGGGCTGACCGGCGGATGGCCTCGCGGATGTCTGAGCGAGATCTGTGGGCCGGCGTCCTCCGGCCGAACGGGCGTGTTCCTGGCCGCGTTGGCCAGGTCCACGCGGAACGGAGAAGTATGCGCACTGGTGGATGCGGGCGATGCATTGGACCCAGCCTCGGCGGCGGCCTCCGGTGTGGATCTGGGAAAACTTTTGTGGGTGCGGTGCGGAAAGGCAGTTCTCAGCTCCCAGTTCCCAGTTCTCAGTTCACGTGGAAAGCAAATGGATCGTCGCAACATGGATGGACTGGACATTGCCGCAGAACGCCAGAGGTGGAAATTGCGATTGGAGCAAGTGCTCAAAGTGACGGATTTGCTTCTGCAGAGCAATGGGTTCGGGATGATTGTGCTGGATCTGGGAGATATCCCGGTACGCAGCGCACGTCAGATTCCGCTCGCTTCCTGGTTCCGCTTTCGCCGCGCCATTGAGCGCACGCCGACCGTGCTGCTCGTGGTGGAACAGCAGCCGATTGCGGGCAGTTGTTCATCGGTGTTGGTCAAGGTCTCAGGAAAGAAGCTGTCAGCTGTCAGCTCTCAGCTCTCAGGAACCCGGCTCACCCATGCGGAACTTTTGGATAAGGTCGAGATCACGGCGGAATTGTTGCGTTCGCGTCTGGAGCGGAAGCCGGTGCAATCGGTAACAAGTTTCGCAAGCCAAGCCAAGTGGGCAGGCTAGATGTCATGAGTCTACGAGCTAAGAGCTGACAGCTGAGAACTGGTTCTCCATGTTTGCATGCATCTACATTCCCGATTTTCCCGTCGAAGCGATCATCCGCTTCGAGCCTGAGTTGCGTGCGCGCTGTGTGGCGGTGCTCGGCGGACGACCTCCGCTGGAAAAAGTAGTTGCTCTGAATGAAAAGGCACGACAAGCCGGCGTGGAAATCGGATCCACTCGCGCGCAACTGGAGGCGTGGGAAGAATTGGTATTGCGTACGCGCTCGCAGGCGCAGGAGGACTCTGCCCACGCAGCACTGCTCGACTGTGCGCAGTCATTTTCTCCGGAGATAGAAGACTCGGCGCCGAATACCGTGCTGCTGAATCTCGCCGGACTCGAGCCATTGTTCGGCCCGGTGTCGAAAATTGCCCGCGACTTGGCCCATCGGATCTCAAAGATGGAACTGGAGGCGAATGTCGCCGTTGCCTCGAATCCGGATGCTGCCCTGCTGGCCGCCCGTGGTTTTTCCGGCGTGACTCTGATTGCCGAAGGCCATGAAGCGGAACGCCTCGGTGATTTGCCAGTCGATGTGTTGCTCGAAAGTTTTGCTTCCGATGTTGAGGAGGCGGTGCGCTGGCTGGAAACATTCGATCGTTGGGGCATCCGCAAGCTGCGGGCGCTGGCGTCTCTTCCGGAAGTTCCTCTCAGTGAGCGTCTGGGACAGCAGGGAATTCGTTTGCAGAAACTGGCGCGAGGGGCAACCACGCGCAAATTGCAGGCGTTCGAATCGCCGCTGGCGTTTGCCGAATGCGTGGAGCTGGAATTTCCGATTGTGCTGCTTGAGCCACTGGCGTTTCTACTGAACCGCATGTTGGAACAGGTGTGCGCCCGGCTGGGAGCGCGGGCACTGGCAGCGCAGGAACTGCGGCTGCAATTGGAATTGGAGCCATGTGCGCAAGGACAACAGCCAGAAGTTTTTGAAGCTGAGCAGAACGAGCACGTACGATTCACCCGCACATTGCGGCTTCCCGTCCCGATGCTTGACGTGAAAATGTTTCTCAAATTGTTGCAACTGGATCTGCAGGCGCATCCGCCGGGAGCGCCTATCGTGAAGGTTCATCTATCGGCCGAGCCGGCGCGTCCGCGAGCGACGCAGAGCGGATTATTTCTTCCGCCCTTTCCGGAACCCGAGAAACTGGAACTCACGCTGGCACGCATTGCCGGAATTGTCGGTGAGGGAAGAGTGGGATCGGTCGAGTTGCTGGACACGCATCGCGAAGGCGCCTTTGAGGTGCGACATTTTGCGCCGGTGGAGCCGGAAGCAAAATCTGCAAAGCGAAAGAGGAATGGGAGCGTGCCTAACAATGACAGTGCCAGCCAGATGGAACAAAATGCACCAGAAAGAATAAGTGCTGTGATTGCCCTGCGTTTGTTCCGCCCGCCGCTGCGCGCGGTTATTACTGTGCGTGAAGGCAAGCCAGTGTGGCTGCGATGCCTGCAGCGCGTGGACCTTAAGGGAGAAATTGTCTGGACGGCCGGCCCCTGGCGTTCTTCTGGCGACTGGTCCGAACAGGAAGGCTGGTCGCGCGAAGAATGGGATGTCGCCATGCCTGCCGCGGGTGGCTTCGCGCTGTACCGGTTAGTGCAGGACAAGTTGAATGGAAAGTGGTTTGTGGAAGGAACGTATGACTAGTAGCTCGTTTCTGGTTGCTAGTTTCTAGATGCTGAGCAATGCCATGCTTTTGCTACCAAACCAGAAACTAGCAACTAGCAACTAGAAACCTGCCGATGTACATCGAACTTCACTCCCGCTCCGCATTCAGTTTTCTCGAAGGCGCATCCATTCCCGAGAAACTCGTGGACGTGTGTGCAAACCTGGGGATGCCCGGCATGGCGCTGCTCGATCGTGACGGCGTTTACGGGGCGCCGCGATTCCATCTAGCGGCTGCGAAACCGGGAATCAAGGCGCATATTGGGGCTGAAGTGACGTGCAAAGCCTTCTCACCACAGAGACACCCTTCGGCTGCGCTCAGGGCAGGCTCCGTCACAGAGAAAACCCGAAAACAAGTTTCTGGTTCCTCTGTGTCTCTGTGTCTCTGTGGTGAACCCCACCTTCCGCTGCTTGTTGCATCCCGCACGGGATATCAAAACCTTTGCCGCCTGGTCACAAAAATGAAGCTGCGCGCTGGGCAAAAAGAAGGAGCCTGCGCGGAGGATCAGGATTTCCTGGAACATGCGGAAGGGTTGATTTGCCTGACTGGTGGCGAGGAGGGGCCGCTGGCGCAGGCGCTCGCACACGGCGGTCCGCAGGTGGCGTTCGAATCGGTCCAGCGCTTGACAGAAATCTTCGGCCGGGAAAATGTCTTTGTCGAACTGCAACGGCATTTCTATCGCGACGAAGAATATCGGAACCGCGTGGCCATTGAGATCGCGCAAAATCTCAGCCTCCCTTTGCTGGCCACCAACGGCGTGAATTACGCCACGTTGCACGAACGGGAATTGGCCGATGCATTTACGGCGCTCCGGCATCATCGCACGCTGGCTACCGCCGGGCGGTTGCTGGCGCGAAATTCCGAGCGGCATCTCAAATCCGCGGCTGACATGCGGGCACTTTTTGCGGATCTTCCCGAGGCAATTGCGAACACCTCTCGTATTTCCGCTCGTCTCGAATTCACGCTCGACGATCTTGGATACGAGTTCCCGCGCTATCCCGTGCCCGAAGGCGAAACCATGATGTCGTTTCTCCGTGAACGTACGCGCGAAGGATTTCAGAGCCACTACGGCCGCGCTTCTGCCGAGCTGAAGAGCCGGGCGCGCCGTCAGATCGAGCGCGAACTGCAACTGATTGGAAAACTTGATTTGCCTGGATATTTCCTGATCGTCTGGGACCTGGTGCGCTTCTGTCGCAACGAGAACATTCTGGTGCAAGGCCGCGGGTCGGCTGCGAACAGCGTGGTTTGCTACTCACTTGGGATCACGGCGGTGGATCCGATTGCGATGGACTTGCTGTTCGAACGATTTCTTTCTGAAGAGCGTGGCGAGTGGCCCGACATCGATCTCGATCTACCCAGCGGCGACGAACGTGAGCGAGTGATCCAGTACGTGTACCAGCGTTACGGGCAACGTGGCGCGGCGATGACGGCCAACGTGATCACGTATCGCAATCGCATGGCCGCGCGAGAAATGGGCAAGGCGCTCGGATTCGATGAAGATACGCTGAAGCGAATTTCCGGCGCAGTCGCCACCTGGGAATTTAGGGACGAAAACGATGCGCTCGACCGCCGCCTGCGCGACGCCGGGCTCGATCTGACGCATCCGCGCATTCGCAAATATTTCGAGTTGTGTCTCGCGGTACAGGATCTGCCGCGGCACTTGGGGCAGCACTCGGGCGGCATGGTGATTTGTCAGGGACGGTTGGATTCGGTTGTGCCGCTGGAGCCTGCTTCCATGCCGGGCCGCGTCGTCGTGCAGTGGGATAAAGAAGACTGCGCGGACATGAAAATTATCAAAGTTGACCTGCTTGGACTGGGCATGATGGCCGCGCTGAAAGATTCCATTGAACTCATTCGCGATCACCACAAGGAAGAGGTCGATCTGGCGCATCTTCCGGCCGACGACTCCGCCGTGTATTCCGCGTTGCAGAAAGCCGATACGGTCGGCATGTTCCAGGTGGAGAGCCGCGCGCAGATGTCGTGCCTGCCACGCCTGAAGCCGCAGAAATTCTACGACATCGTGGTGCAGGTCGCGATCATCCGGCCTGGGCCGATCGTGGGGAACATGGTGAACCCGTTTCTCAAGCGCCGGCAGGGTAGGGAAGAAATCACGTATCCACATCCGTCGCTTGAGGCTGTGCTCGGGCGGACGCTGGGTGTGCCGCTTTTTCAGGAGCAACTCCTGCGTATGGCGATGATCACTGCCAATTTCACCGGCGGCGAGGCGGAAGAGTTGCGCCGCGCCATGGGATTTAAGCGCTCCCAGGCGCGGATGAAAGTCATCGAAGAAAAGCTGCGCGCGGGTATGACGCGCAATGGAATCTGCGGCGAGACGCAGGAGCAGATCATCCAGTCGATTACATCGTTTGCGTTGTACGGATTTCCGGAATCGCACGCCGCCAGTTTTGCCCTGATTGCGTATGCGAGCGCCTATCTGAAGTGTCATTACCTGGCGGCATTCACGGCGGCACTGTTAAACAATCAGCCGATGGGTTTTTACCATCCGTCGACGATCGTAAAAGATGCGCAGCGGCACGGATTGAAGATGCTGCCCTTGGATGTGACGAAGTCGGACTGGAAGTGCACGTTAGAAGCAGTAGCGAGTAGCCAGTTGCCAGTAGCCAGTACGAGCGCGGAGTTTGCTGTCCGGTTGGGATTGAACTATGCGCGCGGGTTGCGCAAGCCGGCGGGGCAGGCGTTGGTGCGGGAGCGTAGTCTGGCGCCGTTCGTTTCCATACAGGATCTGGCGCGCCGCGTGCCTGAGTTGCGCAAAGACGAACTGACCACGCTGGCAGAAATCGGTGCGCTGAATGAAATTGGAAATCCACCACGGAGGCACGGAGACACGGAGAAAGGCATATTCATAAATCCTGATTCGATGGGAAACCGTATTAAGGGAGACATGGCAATGCGTCCTCCTTGTGATGAAAAGAATTCCTCCGTGTCTCCGTGCCTCCGTGGTGAAATGGCGTTTCATCGACGGGATGCGCTCTGGCAGGTCGAGAAAGCGGTTCGCTGGTCGGGACCTTTGCTGGACGAAGTTCCGGAAGCGGACGCTAAATCTCCACTCCGAGCCATGACGCACGAAGAACGCCTGGTCGCCGATTTTCGCGGGACTGGACTGACAGTCGGTCCTCATCCCATGCAATATCGCCGCGCAGAAATGCAGAAGATGGGAATCTATCGCGCTTCGGATCTCGCACACATTCCCGACGGACGCCGCTTGCGCATTGGAGGATGTGTGATTGCGCGGCAACGTCCTGGCACAGCCAAGGGAATGATGTTCATGAGCCTGGAGGATGAAACTGGAATCGCGAATGCCATCGTGGCGCCTGATCTTTTGCAGAAGAATCGCGTGCTGCTGATCTCTGCGCGCTTTCTGATGATTGAGGGCATCCTGCAAAACCAGGACAACGTGATCCATATTCGGGCAGAGAAGGTTTTTCCGCTGCGCATCACGCAGGCGGAAACAACCTCACATGATTTTCGCTAGCCTTCTCTGCCATATCCGCTTTCCTCACAACGGCCAAAAATTATTAACCACAGAGGGCACAGAGGACAGCATTGATTGACGGTGGTTACGACGTGGAGAACTTCCTGGCATTGTGCCGCAGCGAGCGTCCTTCGGCCAGACTGCAGAGTTCCTCGGCCAGGTTCTTGGCGTGATCTCCGATGCGCTCCAGGGCTTGCGCGGCGAGGAGGATGTCGAAATTCTGGCGGCCATCGGGCGTGTTGGTCTCGGCCAGATGCCGCTGGAACAAGGCGTGGCAAAGGTGATCGACTTCGGGATCGGCTTGCAAAATACGTTTGCCGTAACTTACTTCGCGTTTGACGAAACCCTGGTGCACCTGTTCCAGCATGTCGCAGAGCAGGGAAGCCATCTCCACCAACTGGCGCGAGTCGACCGGCGGCAACTTTTCGCGCCGCGAGTGCAGTTGCATCACCGCACTGTAGGCAAGGTCCCCGATCCGCTCCAGGTCGGTAATAAATTTCAGACACGCCAGAAGCTGACGCGCTTTCGTTTCGCCCACGCGAGTGATGGCCCCGGGCAGTTGCTCGTCAATCTTCCGTTCGATCTGGTCGAGCTCTTTTTCGCAGTCCTTGATGGTCAGGAAGGCCATGCGCGATCCAGTACTGAGGAAGTCTCTTACGTTGAAGACCGCGTCCCGCGCAATCAGGCATCCCCGCACAACCAGAGCGGACAGTTCGTCGCCGGGAATTTCTACGCTCGCGGCGATATCCACGGGAGTGCCGGTTTGCGAACGAGAAGGGACGGAACGCCGCTTTGCTCGCGCAACCAGGACTGGCTGTTTTCGGGCCATGGCAAACTCGCTCAATCCCCAGGGACCTGAGAACGGAGACACCAAGCATAAAGCAGAACTATGAAAGGACTGTGAATCCAGTGTCGGTGGCCGCTAGTCTGCTTCGCAGGTCTTTCAGGGTTCCAGTGTTCAATTTACGACGAATCGTGGCCTGTTCGCCCAGAAGTAATTTACTTATCCCGTTATCTCAACCGGAGTCATTTGGAATCAGGGAGTTAAGTCGAGCCGAATCCCCGGAAAATGAAAACAAAAAAGAACGGGGCCGGATTTCTCCGGCCCCGGAAAGTGAAGTTCGCCAGTTGCTAGAAGGTGAACTTGATTTGGAGACGCATGTTGCGCGCGCTCTGGTAGAAGACTGGGTGACCGTACCGGGAAGCCAAGGTATTCGGTTGTCCGTTGGTGTTTGGACCGCCATACACAGGATTGCCAGTGTCGGGGTCTATTACGATTGTCTTATCGTTCATGATCGCCATGTAGTTGAAGTTGGTCATCAACGCCTGGTAATCCCAGCCGAGCGCCCCGCCGGTGGGGGTGTCATATTGACTACCTGCCAGGGGGGCGTTGTACACCGTGATCGGTTGATGCTGATTGAACAAGTTAAAGACATTCAGCCCGAAGGAGAGGCGCAGGTTCTCGTTGGACTTGCTGACCCTGAGTTGATGCGAGAGGTTCAGGTCGGTCTGAATCATCCAAGGCATACGCTTGCCCTTCGAGATGCTGTCCTGAATGATGTCGCCGGTGGAAGGATCCTGGTGGAAATTGATCCAGTTCCCTTGGCCCGCGACGAACATACAACTCGATGTGCTATCCACGGTTGGCAGGCACGTGCTCATGGGTACGCCTTCGTTGAAACTCTGGGTTAACCCCATCAGCGTCTCCATACCAAACCATTTCAGGCGATAGTACCCGACTCCAGAAAACACATTCGGGCGGTCGGTTGGAAGTGGTCCGCCGATGGTGTGTCCCTGGCCGTCAAACAGCATTTGGGGCAAATCGAAGGCGCGACCGTTGTTGGGCTCATGCCGTCCTCCGTTGCCATCCAGGAAGGCGGTATCGGCCAATCCTGCATAGTTGCCGTAGAGCCGGCTGTAGGCGTATTGAATCTGTGCGAACCATTTATCCGAGCCCCGCCGGACCAGACGGAATTCCAGCCCGTCGTAGTTGCGAATGGCCTTGGGAAGGTTCGGGCAGGTGGGACAAACGGCCGCGTCGATGCCTGCATTCGGAAGGGCGCGATGCAGTAACTGGCTGTATTCAGTTCCCGGATTGCCGATGTAGTACTGTCCGTCATCGAGGGACATATCCTCGATCGTCCAATCCACCCGCTTGCGGGCATAGCGCGATTCCAGGGCCCAGTTGTGGGCGATTTCCACATTCGCGCCAAACACGTATTCGTGGGTTGACATGGGATGCATGTTCGGTTGAATGATCGGATCGGACGGGTCGCCAGGCGCACTGGCGCGCCAGTCTTGGTTTTCGATGAAGGTGCCGGGGACGCTGCCGCTAGCCGGCCCGGAATCGGGACAGAACTTGCCGCCGACGTTGTCGGGAACAATCTGGGTGTAATCGGGACTGTCGAGACTGTAGGCGCAGTCGTGCCAGCGATCACCACCGAAGGAGCCACGCGGCAAGGAATACTTCATGATGTCGTAGAACTTGCCGTAGGAAGCGTATAGCTTGACTTTACCGTTATGGAGCAGGTCATAAGCGCCGCCGATTCGTGGGGCTATCTTCTGACCAAAGCCGAACGAGATCTGCGATGCTCCTGGACGGTACGGGGGCAGGAATTCCTTGTCCAGGCGAACTCCGGCATTGATGGTGAGGCCTTTAATCGTCCAGCCGTCCTGGAAGTAGATGGAGTGGTTGAGCGCGGAGACTTTGCCGTTGGTCAGCACTCCGTCGCGCAGGATGTAGTAGCCGTAGGGACCGGCGCACTTGCCATTGGCCGCAATCACCGTAGCGCAGACCGTCGAGGTCGGACCGCTGGCCGTGGTGTAGGCGTCGGTTTGGGTCATGAAAACCAAAATGTTCGACGTGTTGAAGGTGTTGGCCACGTTCTCTGCCTGGCGCATGACGGAGTACCCGGCCTTGAGGTTGTGCGTGCCTCCGAGGAAGCGTCCGACGAAGTACGAGACGTCGGTGGTGAACTGCCTGCGGGAGAAGACATCAAAGGCTTGCTGCTGGTTGTTGCCGATGTTGGCAAAGCCAGCCGTGTGGTTCGCCCCGGCAGCCGTTACTGCACACTCCCATGCGGTCGCAGGGTTGGCTGGGTCGCAGGTTCCTGTGCTGTCAGACTGCCAGACATAGCGAGTACCGGTGAGCTTCCCGCGATCCTCGCTGTTGGTGTAGAAAGAGCCGTAACGGGCGGTGATCACCGCCTTCGAGCCCAGCGAAACGTCGCCGCCGAAGTTGAGAATCGTCAGCGGGCTCACGTACCCGGTGTCCGGGCGCAACGAGGTAGGGTCGTTTCCGGCGGTGGTATTTATTTGCCCAAGCGCGGAGTCCGGTCTCGGCATGTTGACGTTGCCGACCACGTGGTCGTAGCCGCTTTGCCAGGCACCAAACAGCCGGATCGAATCGGTCAGGCGATAATCCAGCCGATTCATGAAGCTGTGAGTCGTCCTGGACTGGTTGAAGTCGCGCGGGCCAGGGTTAAGGCCCGTGAAATCAACGTTGCGGGTAACTTTAGCGATCGTCGGAACGTAACTGCTGAACAACCACAAGCGGTTGTTGAACAGAGGTCCTCCGATTTCGTATCCGGGCTCCACCGTGCTCCACTTGTCCTGCTTGGTGACGTACTGCTCGGCCGTGCCGTCCTGGCGGTCGGCCCACAGGTTCGCTAAAGAACCGGCGTTGAGGCTGGTACCGGGCTGGAGGCGGAGGTTACAGCTAGCAGCAAACAGCGAGAGGACGGCTCGATCGAGGCAATTGTCATTGCCGCTGAGTTGATTGCCCTGGAAGTAGGTAAAAACGCTGCCGTGCCACTTGGGCCCGCCGCGCCGCTGAATGACGTTGACCACGCCACCGGTGGCGCCGCCGAATTCAGCTTCGAAGCTGGAAGTCTTTACCTGAACTTCCTGCACGAATTCCATGGGGACGTTGGCGCCGACACCTCCGCCATAGATGGCAGTGGTGTTCAGGCCTTCGGTCATGTAGACGTTCTCGGAGTCCGAGGCGCCGTCAATCTGGAAGCCATTCAGACGGCCCGTGTCGTCACGTTTGCTCTGCATCGGCTCCTGTCGCGCGCCGGGAGCAAATCCAATCACGGACTGGAAGGAGCGTCCCTTGGGGATGTTCTCCAAGACCTCTTGCGTGATGGTCACAGCCACTTTGCTCTGGGTAACGTCCACGAGGGGCGCTTGTCCAGTGACCTCCATGATTTCAGAGGCCTGACCCAACTCCAGCGAGATATCCATGCTAGGAAGGCGGCCCGCTTCGAGGTCGATGCCGGCTCGCTTCGCTACCTTGAAGCCCCTGGCGGTGACGGTGAGGATGTAGGTGCCGGGGGAGAGATTGGAAAAATGATACGAACCGTTTGAATCGGTGTTCGCTTTCTTGGTGCCGATGAGAGCGGGGCCGGAGATTTCGACGGCCGCGTTCGACACCACCGCGCCAGTCTGGTCCTTCACAACGCCCTGAATGCCGGCGGTGGTCTCTTGCGCCAACACAGGCACGCAAAGAGCAAGTGCGAAGAGAACCAGGAGGCAGAGCATAATACTCGTGTTGGTAGATCGCTTCATGTAGCTCCTTATCAGACTAAAAGAAGTAGCAAGACTATTCGGAGAGACAGGCGGCTGTCTGACCCTTTAGTCTGTGACTGTTTCGTAGCAAGCAGCGACCCAAAGGTAAGAGATCGTAAAGCCTTGAAAATAATTGAGATAGCGGGCCGTAGTTCTATGTTTTGGGCGACGATATCCGGAAAACCACAGAAATCTCGGTCTATATTTACGGATAATCATAGCTGCAGCGGTGGGCAGCCTGCGTCGGCCCACCTGCGATCAGGCGGCGATTATTAGGAGACTGCAGAGCAGTGTATTCATGAATCACTGGTCGCCGGCGGTCGCCATCCCCGTGCCGGCCGGTTGCGCCTTCCGGAGTTCAGCGAAACGTTCTTGCTCGAGGCGAGCCTCGTCGGCCCTGCCCAGCTTGTCCAAGGCGCGCGCCAACTGATAATGAGGACTTGGATCCTTCGGGTTCAGTTGAATGGATTTTTTCAGTGCAGGTTCGGCCTGCTCGGCATGACCGGCCAATAGCTGCGCCTTGCCCAGGTTGTACCAGACATTCGAATTCTTCGGATCCAACTGCGCCGCACGCTGCAAGTATTTGATCGCTTCATCATTCTTGCCCGACTCGAGCAGGGAACGCCCCAGTTGGTAGGTGAGTTCGGGAAGCTCGCCCGAGCGTTGCAACTCGATCTTGTACTCGGCGATTGCTTCGTCGTTGCGGCCAAGGCTGGCGTAGGCAAATCCAAGATAGTAATGGCCCAGCCGGATCATTGGATCGAGTTTGAGCGCGGTCTTGAACTCGTCGATCGCCTGCAGTTCGCGTTTCGAACTCAGATGCGCCCGCCCCAGCAGCAAATGCGCAGGGGCGCTCGAAGGCGTGATCTGGATGGCGGTCTCAAGTTCAGTGGCGGAGGCCAGGTAGTCCTGCTCGCTGAATAGCACGAGCGCCAGATCAAAATGCGTGGCGGAATCTTGCGGGTCCAGATCGCGAGCCCGAAGGAGCTGTTCCCGCGCCTGCTTGGCATCTCCTGATTTGAAATAGGCGACTCCAAGATAGTGCCGGAACAGAGGATCGCGCGGCCAGCGCGACACGGTTTGCTGGCCCAGCAAGACGGCATCCCGCAGTTGTCCGGATTCCAAGTAGTGCAACAACTGCCGGCGAGACTCGGCGGGCGTTTGCGCCTGTGCGGAAAGGCACATCAGACACAGTAGAATGATGGGAACCCAACGCGGCGGAGGCAGCGTTCGGAGCGACCAGGCAGTGCGCCGGATGAGTGCAGTCATACGTGGTGCTGCGACTGTATCGTACCGTCTGGGCGCGGTGGATCGCAACGCAATCAGCGCCGCACAAGAAAAGCCAATGAATACGAGCGAGCATTTCCTCCGCATGTTTGCCTACGACTCCTGGGCGAACCACCAAACCCTTTCTGCCATGCAGGCCGCGCGCCTGGTTTCTTCAGGTACAGTAGGCCGGATGGCGCACATCCTCTCCGCGCAGAAATTGTGGTTCGAACGGCTGCGCGGCGAGAGCCAAAGCTTGCCCGTATGGCCTACTGCGAGCCTTCAAGACTGCATGGCGCTTACGGATGAAATGGCCAACCTCTGGCGTAACTACTTGACGCCACTCCAAGCCAGCGCTTTTCACGAGAAAGTCGAATACCGCAACAGCAAAGGCGAGCCGTGGTCGAGCCGTGTGGAGGATGTGCTTACGCACGTGCTCCTGCACTCGGCGTATCATCGCGGACAGGTCGCCCTGGAAATGCGCGCGGCCGGCAAGGAGCCCGCCTACACCGATTTTATCCACGCAGTACGGCAAGGATTTGTGGAGTGATCTGCGCGCGTACCGCCAATACGCGAACGCACGTGGTTCTAGAAGAGGCAGCTTTTCAATCGTGCCTCAGGCAGTGTAAGCTTCGCAATTCGGCTTGCTGCTTTGGAAGGACGATCTCCCAACATGTGCTCTCGATTGGCAATGTTGCTTGCTTGTTTTTTCGCCGTGTGCGTGGCTGCGTCGAGCGCGGCTCCGGCTCAAACGGCTCCGCCGCCGATTGCGACGCTTGCCGATAAACCTCTCTCGGAACGAGTCGTTGCCTACCAGATTGACGCCCGTTTTGACGCCAACAAGCGCACGCTCGACGCCACCGAAGTTCTGACGTATCGCAACCTCACCGGCCAGCCGCAAGATACCTTTCCGTTTCATCTTTACTTGAACGCCTTCCAGCCTACTTCGACCTTCATGAAAGAGGAACGCCGGGATCGCACCGACTTCGAAGTGAAGGACAAATACAAGGCGTCGGCGGAAGTGAAGTCGCTCGAAATTGTTGGCATGGGCGACCTGACTTCGCAGATCAAGTTCATCGCGCCCGACGACGGCAATCCCGACGACCGCACCGTGTTCCAGGTGAAACTGCCGCGGCCGATCGCACCCAATGAATCGGTGCAGTTCAAGATCGCTTTCCACGACCAGTTCGGCCAGGTCTTCGCCCGCACCGGCTACAAGCGCGATTTCATCATGGGGGCGCAATGGTTTCCGAAGGTCGGAGTCTGGTGGCAGGGCGCCTGGAATTGCCACCAGTTCCATTCCAACACAGAATTCTTTGCCGACTTTGGCACCTTCGATGTGAAGCTGACCGTCCCGCAAAATGAAGTTGTCGGCGCCAGCGGCGTGCAGGTGGGCGAAGTTAAGAACGGCGACGGCACGAAGACCTTGAGCTTTCGCGGCGAAGATATTCACGACTTTGCCTGGACGGCCCAGCCTAGTTACCACGTCGTCGAAGATACTTTCAAGGGCAGCATGGGTCCGGTGAAGATCCGCCTGCTGCTGCAACCGGGTCACGTCGATCAGGCCGGTCGCCACCTGCGCATCATGCAAGAAACTCTGAAACGCTTTGACCAGTGGTATGGTCCCTATCCTTACAAACAGATCACCGTTGTTGACCCCGCGGACATCCGCGCTGGTGGCATGGAATATCCGACGCTGTTTACTGGCGACACAACCTGGTGGATGCCTGAGGGCCTGCGCCTGGTGGAACTGGTGGTGGAGCACGAATTTGGACACCAGTACTGGTACGGGATGGTGGCTACCAACGAGTTCGAAGATGCCTGGCTGGACGAAGGAATTAACAGCTACACCGAGTGCAAGATTCTCGACGACATTTTTGGCAAAGACAAATCGGTGATGGATCTCTGGGGATTGACCGAGGGCGAAAACGCCAGCCAGCGCAACAGTTATCTTGCGGCCGCCGACCTCGATCCCATGTCGCGCTTCGCCTACCAGTACATCAGCTTTGGTTCTTACGCCGACATTACCTACGGCAAGACGGCCACGGTGCTGTTGACGCTGGAAAGAATAGTCGGAGAAGAAACACTCAAGCGCGCCATCCACACGTATTTCATGCGGTACCGGTTTACTCATCCGACCAAGGAAGATTTCCTGAAGACGGTCGAGGAAGTCAGCGGTCAGGATCTTCGCTGGTACTTCGATCAGGCCGTGTACGGAACGCAAGTCTTGGATTACGAAATTCGCCGCGCCAGCTCTGACCGCGTTGACTGGTACGTAAAAGATCCGCCCAAGGAAAAGAAGGGCGAGACCGTTTACCGCACCCAGGTTCAAGTCCATCGCAAGGGAGACTTCATTTTCCCGGTGGACGTCGTGATCAAGTTCGATAACGGCGAGTCGGTTACCGAGCACTGGGACGGCAAGGACCGCTGGGTGCGCTACACGTACGACAAGAAAGCAAAGCTAGTCTCAGCAGAGATCGATCCCGGAACCGCGGTGCTTCTCGACCGAAATTTCTTCAACAACAGCTATGTGCCGAAGGAAGACACGCGGGCGAGATGGAAAATTGTCAGCTACTGGACGTGGATCACTCAGATGTTGTCACAGTGCCTGGCGTGGCTAGCGTGAAAACTGCTACGAGCTACGAGCCGCGAGCTACGAGCGAACCATTGATCTGCGGTTGCTCGCAGCTCGTGGCTCGAAGCTCGTAGCTCAACTGAGAACTGAGAACTATGGCTGATCAACCTGGACTATTGCGCGAAGGATTTAGCCGAGCGTGGCGCTATCAGCGCGTACTGTGGTTCATTTTCCTTATCAATCTTGCACTGTCGCATTTTGCTGCCGGGCCGATCATACACAAATTGGACGCGGTTACCGATCATAGTCTGAACGCCCAGCGCCTCTCCAATATGTTCGATTTCGGCAGCTTTTCAGCGCTGTCGTCAGATCCGGAAGTCAATCTGTTCCAGGTAGCCGGGTCTTCGATCTCGTCCGGCATTGTGTTCTTCTTCATCGTCTTGTTCCTCACCGGAGGTATTCTCGAGGCCTATCGTTCCGGCCGCAGGCTCACTACGCGCGAATTCTTTGAAGCCTGTGGCAGCTATTTCTGGCGCTGGGTCCGGCTGCTCATCATGGTGCTGATTGTTTTGATCCCGGTCTTCATGCTGGGATCGTTCGTTTCGAAAGAGACGGGCACACTTCTCGACGATGCCGCGCACGAAAAAACAGGCTACTGGTTCTTCCTCATCGGCATGGGAGTGGTTGGCTTGATCGCCATGTTCGTACGGCTCTGGTTCGACATGGCCCAGGTGCGCGCTGTCGTCGAAGAAGAGACCGGCATGTGGCGGAACGCAGGTCGCGCCTTCAAAATCACAACCGGGAACCTCGCGTCTTTATTCTGGATGTTCCTGCGGATTTCAGTTGTGGGATGGCTGGTTTTTGGAGCAGGCCTCTACATCTGGGCAAAAATGCCGCCTGCGCGTTTTGGGTGGACGGTCCTGTTCCTGGAAATTGTAGTGCTGTGCGGATTCGGCGTGCGGCTCTGGCAACGGGCCTCCGAAATGATTTGGTACCAGCGCAGGTTTCTTGCTCCCGTCGTTGCTCCGATCCCGGTCGCGCCGCCACCGGGTCCTCTGGTGACGATCGCGCCACCCGCGACGCCGCAACCCTGACGGAATAGCCGCAATACTCCGACTATTCTGCTCTCTCCGCTGCTATCATCTCGTCAATGAAGACGCCGCTTCGAATACTGCTATGCCTGTCTCTGGCCCCCTTAATCCACGCAGCCGAAGAACCCAAGCTCAGTCCGCTGCCGTCACCGGTCTCCAATAACGCGGTCGCCATCTCTCGCGACAAGAATCTCCAGATCTTTTCCTTCATGGGCATCGGCCCGAAAAAGACATGGGATGCGATCAGCCATGGCGCCTACCGGCTCGATCTCAACACCGGGAAATGGACCGAACTGCGCCCCGTTCCCGGAGTTGCCGGACGTCTAGCTGCCTCCGCCGCCGCATTTCACGAACAGGTCTTCATCTTCGGCGGTTACGTGGTCGATGGACAAGGAGGCGAGACCACCGTCTCCGACGTGAACGTCTATGTCCCGGCGGAGAATCGTTACTACCGCGGCGCCGATATCCCCGCCCCGGTCGACGACTCGGTGCTGGGTGTCTACCGCGACCGCTATATCTACCTCATCAGCGGATGGTCAGGACCAAAGGGCGACGCGGTCGGCAACGTTCAGGTTTACGACACCGACAAAGACAAATGGATGCAAGCCACGCCGATTCCCGGCACCCCTGTGTTTGGTCACGCGGGAGCCATCTTTGGTGACACCATTGTATATGTCGATGGAGCGTACAAGAATCCGAGCGGGGCAAATCCAAAGTACGTCGCATCCGACGAATGCTGGATGGGCAAGATCAGCAAGAAGGACCCAACTAAGATTGAATGGAGCAAACTTCCCGCCCACCCGGGGAACGCCCGCTATCGCATCGCCGCCGGCGCGTCGGAAAAAGAAAGCCGAATCTACTTTTCTGGCGGCACCGACAATCCGTACAACTACAACGGGATCGGCTACAACGGCCAGCCCGCGGAACCTTCTCCGGTAACCTTCGCTTTCAATCTCCGGACAAGCAAGTGGGAAACAATTAGCGAAAGTACTCCCGACCCAACCATGGATCACCGCGGTTTACTCGTCACCCGCCGTGGCCTCATCCTGGTAGGCGGTATGGAAAAGGGTCAGCAAGTGACACCAAGAGTGGCAATTGCAAAAGGGACATCCGGGAAGTAGCCTTACCGTGGCTCTAAAGTACTCTTGCGACAGGGGTTCCAGTGCCCTACGTACCTTGCGTGCGGCCAATCATCACGGCTTCGGGTGATGCGAATCACAGCCGGGCGTCACCTCCAGGCATTCAATAGCTACAGCCGCAATTCTGCGGCATCCTTAAAGTTGTGACAATCCGTTCATTCCTCAAAAATTCGGAGGCAAGCCTATGAGTGCTGTCATGGAACCGCCCAAGCAGAACGCTGCGGCGGACTACATAAATCAGATTTTCAACCTCGTTAAAGCCAAAAACCCGGCCGAACCGGAATTTCACCAGGCCGTCATGGAAGTCCTAGAGTCTTTGCGGCTCGTGTTGGAGCGCCACCCTGAGTACCAGGAAAACAAGATCCTGGAGCGCATTACGGAACCCGAAAGAGTCCTGATGTTCCGCGTGCCCTGGTTCGACGACAAGGGCAAAGTGCAAGTCAATCGTGGGTTCCGCATTGAGATGAACAGCGCGATCGGCCCTTACAAGGGCGGCCTGCGGTTCCACCCCTCGGTGAACCTCGGCATCCTGAAGTTCCTGGCGTTCGAACAAGTGTTTAAGAACTCGCTCACTACGCTGCCCATGGGCGGCGGCAAGGGCGGTTCGGATTTCGATCCCAAGGGCAAGAGTGACAACGAAGTGATGCGCTTCTGCCAAAGCTTCATGACTGAACTCTGCCGTCACATCGGCCCCGATACGGACGTGCCCGCGGGCGATATTGGCGTGGGCGGACGCGAAATCGGCTTCCTGTTCGGCCAATACAAGCGGTTGCGGAATGAATTCTCGGGTGTCCTGACCGGCAAAGGCCTGGCCTGGGGCGGTTCGCTGATTCGTCCCGAAGCCACCGGCTACGGCTGCGTGTACTTCGCCAAGGAGATGCTGAAGACCCGCAAAGACACGCTTGAAGGCAAGGTGTGTCTGGTCTCCGGCAGCGGCAACGTCTCGCAATACACGGTCGAGAAGTTGCTCGACCTGCGCGCGAAGCCTGTGACGATGTCCGATTCCGACGGCGCTATCTATGATGCTGACGGCATCGACCGCGACAAACTCGCGTTCGTTATGGACCTGAAGAACAACCGCCGCGGTCGCATCAAGGAGTACACGGACAAGTACAAGAAGGCCGTGTATCAGGCGACTGACAAGAAGCTCGACCACAACTGGCTGTGGAACATCAAGGCCGATTGCGCGTTTCCGAGCGCCACCCAGAATGAGATCAACGCAAAAGATGCGGCCAATCTCCTGAAGAATGGCGTGAAGGTCGTCAGCGAGGGCGCCAATATGCCCAGCACGCTCGAAGCCACCAAGATGTTCCTCGACGCCAAGATCTTGTACGGACCAGCCAAGGCCGCCAATGCCGGCGGAGTGGCCACGTCCGGACTGGAAATGTCGCAGAACAGCATGCGTCTCTCGTGGACTCGTGAAGAAGTCGACGAGCGGCTGCACAAAATCATGATCTCCATTCACCAGAACTGCTACGAAACGGCCGAGAAGTACGGCACGCCCGGCAATTACGTGAACGGAGCCAACATCGCCGGCTTCCTGAAGATCGCCAACTCGATGCTGGATCAGGGCCTGGTGTAAGCGGATCGTTATAGCGATAAACAGCGCGGGGAAGGATCCAAATCCTTCCCGCGCTTTTTTGGCGCCTCGTCGGGGCGCTTGTCGGGCGTCTGCTTGTCTTTGAACGTTGTATCCTGTCCCCGTGCGATCTGTAGAGATAAGCAAGAAAGAACGGGAGGTTTATTTCTGTGCCGTCGTTGCACGTGCAATTAACGAGAGGGAAGACTCCGACTATGAAGTTAAGAGTGCCACATATTATCTGGAAAACCCCGAGGAGCCCTTTGACGTTGTCCTCGAAAGCAGATCAGGAACATATCCACCCCGTCCGATCCAGGTAGTGACGATTCCATCCGGTCAGCATCTCGAGCTTAGAGGCGACAATAGCAACGTTGCGAGATTCGAGAATCTCATGAAAGAGATTTTTGCCACTCGTAACGTGGACGACTGCGAGCTGCACGTTGGTCTGACTGAGCGGAGTATTTTCAACGGGGTGCCCCAGATTGCCGCAGCAAAACTTGCCGATGTTGTGGACGGCGCTCGCTGCAATGGCAACTGGGAAATTGATGACGAACAACTGTATGCATCAGACAGATTGTCCGATTTCGTGTCCTATGTTCACGGGCTCAGTATTCCCTCGCTCGGACTTCACGTGCACGTGACCTTAACAGGCTGGCCCGGGCGCGACGGGGCATGGATTGACGAGGCAATTACTAAGAAAGCCAAAAGATACCCCGACCGGACGGTCGCGCAAACAGCGTTGGTGATCGGCGCGGCATGGTCGATAGACTCCGAGCACGTTCAGAGCTACTTGGCGAGCGAGAGGTGCGCGACCATTCCTTTCTCAGAGGCGTGGATCGTCCTATTTGGAGGTCGTGCGATTCCGTTGAAACTCCGCAGGTGACGGTGGTGTGGCCGAGCCGCCTTTTTGTGGCTTCTAAATCTGACTAGGGCAGTCCCAACTTTCGCGTTGTCTCCGCCCTTGCGCCCATGGACTCACTCTGCCTAGTGACGCTACTCACAGACTATCTACATGGCCTGGCCTCATGCTGGCAGCGAGGCTCGTGTCATGAAGACGGCATCTGACGATCACGGTCAACCGCTGAACCAGAACTTAAATGAGAACCGGCGGGCAAATCGCGCGATTAGCGAACTTATTGGCTTTCTTCGCGGCATCATCGCTGATCGATACGTCAGTGCGAGTGAATGTGAGCAACTTGCGAAATGGCTCGTCGCAAATCGAGAGATTGCCGACATCTGGCCGGAGAGCGCCTTGGTCGAAAGAATTGACCGAATCTATCGAGACGGCGTTGCTGACGAGCAAGAGCGCGGAGACCTTGCTGAGCTAGTGACTCAGATCGTGGGTCGCCAAGATGACGAGACCCTCTCCTTCGGACCAACCGATCTACCCTTAACCATACCTGAGCCGGACATTGTGTTTGACGGCAAGGAATTTGTTCTGACCGGGAAGTTCCTTTATGGGCCGCGTCGCCTTTGCCAGCGCGAGATCGAGACCCGCGGTGGTACGTGCTGGGATACAGTGCGTTTGCAGAGTTCCTACGTTGTGATTGGGTCTCTGATGAGCAGGGATTGGAAGTATTCAACTCACGGTACCAAGATCGAAAAGGCCGTCGAATACAGAAACCGATGCCCGATAGCGATAGTGTCAGAAAAGCAATGGGAGACGTCTCTCGCCGCGGTAGCTAGGAGCAAACCCCCTCATTCATCCGCCTCCTCCTGCGCCTCTTCGATAAGCTCCGTTTCCGCCCCTCTGGAATAAATTCTCATGAACAAAAAGCGGAAGGACCTGGTTTGATCCCTCCGCCTGGCTGGCGCAATCATTCAGACGAACAACCTCGCCAGAATACTCTCTTGTTGCGACCCTACTCCTTCGGACTCCGCTGCCACATCGGCAAGGCCGGATTCCAGGTGTGCACTTCCTTCTCAAAATCCCGAACTTTCGGCCCGACGCCCGCCAGTTCGCTCGTTTCCAGAATTTCCGCGATCCGCGCATCCAGCCGCTTCCGCACTTCCGGATTTGTAATTCGCTCCACCAGTTCCGACCGCAGCACTTCCCCCCGCCCTTCGCAGAGTGGACACCTAAGCTTGTCAATCTGTTCTGCCATGATGAAATTCCCCTGGGCTTTCGGCCGCACAACGACAATCTAACCCAAGTCTGATTAGATCCCCGAAAAATAAGGCGCACAGTGACTAGGGCCACGCTCGGGAGTGAGTTGCCTCACAGGCGGGTGTGTTGTCGAAGGCGAGCTTCAGGGGCTGAAGCCGCGCGTCTTTGGCGGCTCTCGGCGGCACGGCTTAGCAACTTGCGGAAGAAGTGTTTCCGGATCGTCAGACTGACCGCAGGGGCTAAAGCCCGATTGAAAATAAGCCAGTTATCGCAGTGCTAAAGCACTGCGCCACCCAAGATCAAGCGCCAGGCCGAGTTTTTCCGCAAGTACTTAAGCCGTGCCCTCCCGTTCCTACCGCGCTCGCGCCAGCACCAGGGTCACATCATCGGGCTGCTCGTTGTCGCCGATCCAGTCTTCTACCGCGGCCGTAACAATTTCGGTGATGCGGGCTAGGGGCAAGTGCCGATTCTCCCTCACAATCTGGATCAGCCGCTCCTCGCCGAACTCGCCGTAGTCGTTCTCCGGTTCGGTCACGCCATCACTGTAAGCAACGAACAGGTCCCCGTGGTGGAGTTGCACGGTGGATTCAGGGTAGTCGACGTGGTCCAGAAGCCCCACCACCGTTCCACTACAACTCAGCGGCTCCGACGATCCATCTTCGGAGATCAGGATCGGGGGCAGATGCCCGCCGTTGCTGTAGGTAAGTCGGCGCGTGGCGCCATCGTAGATCCCGAGAAAAAGCGTTGCGTATTTTGCTGCTGGAGTGCTCTCAAGCAGTTGATGATTGAGCAGTCCCAGCAGGGACGCGGGTGACACTTCCGCGCCCTTGATCTCGGAAGCGAGCATCAGCCCGGAGCCCGCGGCCGCGCCCACCGCCGCCGGCTCGCGCAGCAGCGGAATGCCTTCGATGCTGTAGGCCCGCACCGCCGAGTGGATGGTCGCCATCAGCAGCGCCGCCGAAATCCCTTTCCCGCTGATGTCGCCCACCGCCAAAATCATCTTGTCGGAATTCAGCGAGAGAAAATCGTAATAGTCCCCACTCACCGTTCGCGCGGGACGGCAGAACCCGTGCACCTCGAGCGACTCCAGCTGCACAATTTCTTTCGGGTAGAGCTGCGCCTGGACTTCCTGCGCAATCGCCAGTTCACCTTCCAGACGCTGCTTTTCCTTTTGTTCCTGAATCAGCTTCTCAATCGAGGCCGTCATCGAGTTGAAGGAGTTCGCCAGCGTCGCCAGCTGATCGTTCGACTTCACCTTGATGCGGTGGCTGAAGTCCCCACGGTTAACGTGCTTGGTGGCCTCATACAATTGCGCCACCGCCGACGTGATACTGCGGGTGAGCCGGGTGCCGATCCACAAGGCCAGCAGTTCGATGATCGCGAACACAATCGCGATAAAAAGCAGGATGTATTCGACGCCTTTGGCGAAGTCTCCCAGCGCCGCAAATAGCCGCGCATAGAGTATAGAAGGCCGCGTCTGCACGCGCACCAGTGCCCCGGCGCGCTGCCGTTCGCCCGTGGCCGAGGCCCAGTCCACAACCGCCAGAGGCGTCCCGAAGGTGATCTCGTGATCCACCGCATTACTGGCAGGTGGAATCGCTCCTGCGGTAAAGGTTGGTTCGAACTGCCGGCCGTCTCCGGAAACTGCTCCACCCTGGATGATCGTGATCCCTTGCTTGTTTTTTTCTTTCCCACTCAGGACAGCATCGGAGGGTTTCGGCTGCACAGCTGGTGTATTCAAGGTGCCATACAGCGTGATTTCACCGAGGTCAGCGGCCATCTCTACTACCATCGACTGGTCGAGCGGTTCGCTGGCAATCACGCGCAGGGATTCAGGCTCTGGTCCGATCACCGTGGCTGTGCGCAGGTAGAGTGCCCCGTGGTCCCGCACGATCTCGCGGAAATCGTCATTCACAAACCCAGGAGCGTCGAACGGCGCTGCTCCAGCCGGCCCCGCGCAGTTGGGCTGCGCCTGGTTCCGGTACCATGCGCACACTTGCCGCCGCGACCATTCCCGATGCTGCGGCCGCATTCCCCCGATCGCTTCTCCACTCGGCTTGACGCCTTGGCTGTAGCGCAGTGAGATTTGTTTTGCAATCGCCCGGTTCGAGGCCTCCATGCTGCGCAGCCGGGCCGTGATCTCCGACGTCACCACGAAGCTGGCAAACTGTCCGGCCAGAAGATACAGCGTGATGAGAGAGATCATCCCCAGCAGAAGAACCGGAATCACGCCGATAAAAACATAGGTGACGATCAGCCGGTTGCGCAACCGCCACAACAATTGCGAGCGCAGCCAGCGGAACGCGACCACTGTATATAGAGTTGCGGCCAAAAAACTGAGGAAGCTCACCCACCCCGCCAGGCTTGCCGATGCGCCCGGACTTAAACGGCTCAGGAGCATTTGGAGTGCGAAGACAACCAGGTCGACGGCGAGCACGTAGATGGCGGCACGCGCGGTCCAGGTCTGTGGCCAGAGCCCTTTGTCTCTCAGCTTGCTCTCGATCTCTAAAGGTACGAGTCTCATCGGATGCCGCCAGGCGCGATCAGATTTCTGGGTAAAAGTCGAAAAACGCTTCCAGACTGGTCTTCAGCTGTTTCTCGATCTCATCCTTGCCACCCTCGAGGATGTGCATCCGGACGTGTGCGTCCCGCCCATTTTTCAGTTTAATGGTCGCTTCGCCGACTTCCGCCACTTCGTCGGATGGCAGCAGGCGCAGACCGTACACCAGGGTCAGATTTGCCATTCACCGATTGTAAGCCAGCGGGATATACCCGGGCGCAAACACGCTCTGATGATCTGGGTACGAGCCGCACGGATGGTTCTGAGGGTTTATCCGGGCGGCCAATGCAGCGTGCGCCCGCCGATCAAATGCACGTGCAGATGGAAAACCGATTGACCCGCACGCGGACCAACATTCAACACCGTGCGGTAACCATCTTCGATCGAGCGCTCCTTCGCGATGCGCGCCGCCGTCAGGTGGCAGCGCCCGATCAATTCCGTGTCGTCCGCGGTTGCTTCTTTTAGCCCGGCGATATGTTTCTTGGGAATGATCAGCACATGCGTGGGACCCTGCGGGTTGATATCTTCAAAGGCAAACGTGTGCTCGTCTTCATATATTTTCTTGGACGGCACTTCGCCGCGCATAATCCGGCAGAACAGGCAATCGGGCATAAGCGTAGTCCCGCTGGCCGGAGTTGCGTTTCCCCGGCAAGTAATTTGGGAAGACAGCGAGGAGGTTCAACGAAGTAACAATACCATCCGAGTTAGAAAACGGCCAACCTGGAATTTGCTACGGTAAGTCAAATGCCATCCGCTCTTCAGTCGAGAACTCAATCCAGGCGCACCAGAAATATCGATCCTTCCGAAGTCTGCGTTTCATGTACCAGGGCTTCCGCACGCTGCCGGTCGTCATCTCGCACTCGTACGCGCACCCACCAATCGCCCGTCGGGCTTGCAAATTTCAGCACCTTCGCCGTCTGATACCGTCTCTGCAGATGGTCGGCCAACTTCCCCGCGCTTCTTTCGTCGGCGAATGAGCCTATCTGCACGGCCCAGCGCCCTCCGGTAGCCAGGGGAGCGGGCGCTTCGAGCACCTCCAGTCGCACCTTTGCCGTACCGGGTTGATAAACATCCACTGCCTTGGCGGCCGCCAGTGACAGGTCAACCACGCGTCCTTCGACGAACGGGCCGCGGTCGGTAATTCGCACAATCGCCGAGTTTCCGGTCCTGGTATTCGTAATGCGGACGATGGATCCAAGCGGCAGTGTGCGGTGCGCGGCTGTCATGGCGTTCATGTCGTAAACCTCGCCGTTCGATCCGCGACGGTTGTGGTAAGGAGCGCCATACCAACTCGCCATGCCGGTTTCTTCAAAGATCGGCTTTGCGCCGGAAGGGACAACGATGTTCTCGTCCCCGGTGGTCGTCTCTGCGGGAGCCGGAGCGGGCTTCACTTGCGGGATCACCGGGGGCGGCGGGACTTGCACGGGCGTTCGCTTGTGCCCTCCACAAGCGTTGAGCACGACGCTGGTTAGAAATAGGAGCAGACAAGCCGCTACCCACCGTGGTGGCACGCGTTCGAGGCGATGAAGAAAGTAGGTCAGGAGTTCTTCCGCTGGGTTTCCAGATAGTCGGCGAACTCGGCAAGCCTTTGCGCCGCCTTGCGTAACGCTTTCGAAGAGTGGGCCCGCGCCGCCGGCATCACCTCGTCGTTCAGATAGACAACCAAGTCGGCTGTCTCCTTTTCGAGAGTCTCTGCGATATTGGCCACCGAGCGATTGAAGCGCACGGAAGCATCTTCCACTTTGCGATCGAATTCGGTCATATCCATCCTGCCGGAGCGGCTTGATTGTCACGCGTCTGTCGCGGTTTCCAGGCACGTTCATTATCGGGTGCTCCCATCGCGAGGTCAATCCGGAAGAAGCTGTTCTGCCACTCCGAGAAGCATTGCCACTCTTCGGCGAGACGCAAGGTCCCTCGACTTGTGCTCAGTCGCTTCGCTCCCGCGCCCGGCTCTCGGGATGACAGATCGGTTGCGGCCCAAGGTGGCAATGCCCCAACTCACGGTACAATCTCGCCATGCGCTTGAGGTTTACCCTGGCACAGCTCCTCGTTTTTATGATGTTGCTTTCGGCCTGTACGTTTTACAAAGATCGCCCCGCGCGCGCTTTTTCCGAGGCCACCGGCGGCGAAGGTTTGGAGCGCGTCTTCTGGAAACAGGTCAAAGCAGCGAACTGGACCGAAGTCGAGCGCGCTCTCGCTTCCAATTACGTGGGTATCGTGCCCGGCGGATCTCTCGATCGCGACACCACGATTGCGCAATATCGCCAGTGGCAACTGAAGGACTATTCGCTCGGCGATCTGAAGACCGAATTGAACGGATCAACCATCGTGGTGACCTACACCTTTACGCTGAACGGAGCCGGAGGTTCGCAGCCCCTACCCTCCGCACCCCAGCACATGATGAGCGTGTGGCAGCAACAAAAAGCCGGGTGGGTCGTCATTGCCCACAGCGTCAGCCAGCCCTAAATGCGCGTGCCCACCGCCATCTCCGTTGAGAAGCGGCTAGCCGCGTCGCCAGTTCCAGTTCCATTGTCCGGCAAGGACCTGGGCGCCTTCCGTCGCGCTCTCCTCCGCTGGTACGACCATCATCGCCGCGACCTCCCCTGGCGCAAGACGCATGATCCCTACCGCATCTGGCTTTCCGAAATCATGCTGCAGCAGACGCGCGTGGCCGCCGTGCTGGATCACTACCGCATTTTTCTCGAACGCTTCCCGAACGTAGAAGCGCTCGCCGCAGCCTCTGAAGATGCGGTCCTCGCCGCCTGGAGCGGACTCGGCTACTACCGCCGAGCGCGCATGCTGCATCAGTGCGCGAAAGAACTCGTGGAGCAGCACGGCGGTCGGTTCCCGCAAAGTGCCGAGGTCCTGCGGACTCTGCCCGGCGTCGGTCGCTACACCGCCGCCGCCATCGCAAGCATCACATTCGATGAACCCATCGCCGTTGTCGACGGCAACGTCGAGAGAGTGCTCGAAAGACTGACTGGTTGCGACCTTAAGCAGCCGCAAACCTGGCAGCATGCCCAATCGCTTCTCAGCGCGTCCCGCCCGGGAGATTTCAATCAGTCGATGATGGAACTCGGCGCGACCGTCTGCCTGCCGCGCGATCCCAAGTGCCCAACCTGCCCCGTCCGGAAGTGGTGTGTAACACAGCAATCGAAAATAACAATGGAGCGCCGGGCGTCCTCGCCCGGCGGACCTCCCCCAACGCCAAGCCGTCAAATCAAGAAAGAAATCTGGTGCGAGCTAAGTCAGCGTGACGGCCACATCCGCCTCGTCCAACGCCCGAGAAAATCGTCGCTCATGCCCGGTATGTGGGAACTGCCGCCACTGTCCCAAAAGCCGCATCGGACACCGCTTTCCGCTCCCTGGCGCACCTTCCGCCACTCCGTCACCATCACCAACTACACCGTCCACGTGCGCCAAAGCGCCGCGCCAACTGCCAAAGGCAAATGGATTCCTGTCGCAAACATTCCCCATCTCCCCATCACTGGCCTGACGCGAAAAATCCTCAAGGCCGCCAGCATCATCTAAAATCCAGAGACACGTATGACGTGGCTCAATCGCCTGTTCGGAGGTCCGAAAGACATGGCTGCAGTGCCAGCCGGAACCAAAGCACCCGAAATTAACCTGCCCGCCCTCAGCGGCGGCACATTCTCGTTGCAGGACGCGCTCAAACAAGGGCCGGTACTCGCCGCCTTCTACAAAGTTTCCTGCCCGGTCTGCCAGTACACCTTCCCCTTCATCGAACGCCTGCACAAAGCGTATGGCGGGAAGAAGATCACAATCGTCGGCATCTCGCAGGACAACCAGCGCGACACCGCCGCCTTCGTGAAGGAGTACGGAGTCACATTCCGGAACTTGCTCGACGATCCGAACGGCTACGCCGTCTCGAATGCCTACGGCCTGACCAATGTCCCCACTTTGTTCTTGATCGGACAAGACGGCCAGATCGAGATCACCAGCGTCGGATGGGTCAAACAGGAAGTGGAGGAAGTCAATCGAAAGCTCGCCGCCACGCAGCAAACTCCGCTCCCTCCGATCTTTCAACCGGGAGACGACGTCCGCGACTTCCGCGCTGGTTGAAGCTCCAAAAACTGATCCCGCGGTCGCGGGAAATTAAGCTCTCAAGGTCTATAGAGTAGGCGAGGCAGGAGCTTGAATATCCAAATCAGGACTAGGAGGCTGCCTGCGGCGACGACCCACACCTTCAAGATCTGCTCCCAGTCGAGAGGAAGCTTTTCCAAGAAGGTAATTTGGTTCGAAACGAACCCGCGCTTCCTCTCGGCAAGATAGGTGCCGGTTGGTATTAACGGGAAATAGAACAATACGACGAAAACTGTTGTCGTAAACCGTTCCATTCCCGTCTCCGAATTGTAGACGTACCTGGCTTTGCCAAACCGACTACGACCAATGCTGTAGACGGAAAACAGTCTTCCCGGATCGCTTGCCAGCTCAGTTTGGCGCTGCGCTTCCTGTTCACGAAAGGCGATCAAACGGTCTGTTCGATTGATTCGCCGCTTCGCCAGTTCTCCTGTGAGAGCGGTATTGGCTTCGGAGGTGAGTTGTTCCGAATCGAGCGCCAATCGCAGGAGCTCTTCGTCAGTCTTGGACTCGTATTCTCTGGCAAGATCCTGGATTTCCATCGCGCGGAATGTTAGTCCACCTCCGATGGTTAAAACAAGTACAAGCGTCGGTCTGAGGTTTGGGGCGATGCCAGTCATTGGACGCCCGTAACACCACCCGACGCAACCTTTCCATTACAATCGGTGCACATCTTTTCACTACTTCGTTCTTCGAGGTGCCCTGCATGTTGATTCGCAGAACGGTGTTTGCCGTCGCACTGCTGCTAACCGCCATTCTCTCGGCGCAGAACAAACCGTCCAAACCGCGCGGCGGATCGCATCTCCCGCCTACCGCCATCGCCGCCATGCAGAACATTCTCCCCGAAAACATCGAGCAGCAGACGCGCTTCCTCTCGCACGATCTTCTCGAAGGACGCGGCACTGGTCAGCGCGGCGGCGACCTGGCCGCCGAATACATTGCTACCCAATTTGCCCTTTACGGACTGAAGCCCGCCGGAGAAAACGGCACATACATGCAAAAAGTTCCGATGGTCGGCATCACACCCGACGCCGATACACACTTTACGCTCGTTCCTACCAACGGCCAGCCGCTCGACCTCAAGCCGCTCGACGAATACGTAGCCTACGATCAGACTCAGCAGCCGGAATCGAACATCGACGCCGACATCGTTTACGTCGGCTACGGCATCGAAGCCCCCGAATATAACTGGGACGACTACAAAGGCGTAGACGTCAAGGGCAAAGTTCTGCTCATGCTGGTCAACGAGCCGCCCTCCGACGATCCCAAATTCTTTACCGGCCGTGCCCTCACCTACTACGGCCGCTGGATGTACAAGTACGAAGAAGCCGCCCGCAAAGGCGCCGTCGGCGCCATCCTGATCCACAAAACTGAGATGGCCAGCTATGGCTGGGAAGTGGTGCGCAACTCGAACTCCGGCGAGAAATCGTATCTCAAGCTCGACGGCACTCCCAAACTCAAGTCGGCCGCCTGGATTCATCTTGATGTCGCCCGCAAGCTCGCCTCTGCCGCCGGGATGGATCTCGACAAGATGATGGCCGACGCTCGGTTGCGCACCTTCAAGCCCGTTCCGATGAACTTCCGGCTGTCCGCCCACATGACCAGCAAAATCCGTCCGTTCGGATCGAACAACGTGATCGCGGTGCTGCCCGGCTCCGACAAGAAGCTTAGCGACGAGGGCGTCCTCTACACCGCCCACTACGATCATTTCGGCATTCGCCCCGACCTGACGGGCGACAACATCTTCAACGGCGCCATGGACAACGCCACGGGCTGCGCCATCCTCCTCGAAATTGCGCGCGTGTACGCGCAGTCGCCGCAAAGGCCACGACGTTCCATCTTCTTTTCGTCGGTCACCGCGGAAGAGCAAGGGCTGCTGGGCTCAGAATACTTGGGGAAGCACCCACCGATCCGCGCCGGAAAAATCTCCCTCGATCTCAACTTCGATGATGTAATGCCCCTCGGTGCGCCCGAGCAGGTCGAGGTGTCCGGCGCCGAACGCACTACGTTTTACCCAACAGTCCAGGCCACTGCCACCGACTTCCGCTTTGCCATTCGTCCGGATGCCCGCCCCGAAGCTGGACACTACTATCGCTCCGATCACTTCAGCCTGGCGCGGGTCGGCATTCCCGCGTTTTCCATCAACGAAGGAATCAAGTTCAAAGGGCACGACGAAGCTTGGGGTCTCGCGCAAGAGGAAGACTACACCGCGCACCGCTACCACCAGCCCAGCGACGAATACCGTTCCGGAATGGACTGGACTGCCGATGCCGCGATGGCCCGCTTCGGCTTCGCGCTCGGATGGGAAGCCGCCAACCAGCAACAGCTCGTGGGTTGGAGGAAAGGCGACGAATTCGAAAAAGCCCGCCTGGCAAGCCGGTAGGTAGCGCCGGCACCTTGCCGGCTTTCCCGTGTGGCGCGCGCATTCCTGCCCGCGCAGCCAGGAGACCTGCGCACACCCCTCTATATAATCTCTCGCATCATGGATTTTTGTTTTCGTAGTTTCATACGTTTTATTTTGTTGGCAGCTGTATTCGCGCTTCCCGCCGCTGGAACACCGCAGCATGTTTCATGGAGTGGAGTGCTCCGCGACTCATCCGGAAATGTTGTTCCCCAGGCTTCTGTCGAGTTGCACTCACTATCCGGAGGTCCTGGATATTCGGCTCAGACCTCGGCCGCCGGCACGTTTACTTTTTCGGAAATTGCTGCCGGAAAGTATGAGCTGTCTGTCAGCACAGGCGGGGCCAGTTTCAAGTCAGGCACGTCGCTCAACGTCCAAGACGGAGTTACGCTCACGGCCGGGTTGAAGCTGTCGTCTTCCGAAAAAGGTCTGGTGGTGATCGGCGAGGAAACCGGCTCTTCTCCGCAGGCCAGCGGCGGCGAGCGTCTATCCGCTGGAGAAGTGTCCAGCCTGCCACTGAACTCGCGCGACTTCAGCAAACTTCTATTGCTGGCGGCCGGTACCATGACGGACGCGAATGGCGCTGCGAATTTTACCCAGCAGTATGCGGTGAATGGCCAGCGCGGTTCGGCTACGGTATTTGCGCTCGACGGCGCCGACACCACCGATCCGGAAATGGGGGGCGCGACATTCTCGAATTTCAATGTCGATGCCATTCAGGAAGTGGAGGCCAGTTCGGGCGTAATGCCGGCCGAGATCGGGCATGGAGCCGCGAGTTACACAAATGTCGTCACGCGCTCAGGAACCAACGACGTGCACTGCAGCGCATTCGAATTTCTTCGCAATGCTTCGCTCGATGCACGCAACTATTTCGACAAAGTTGGTTTTAACAATCGGCGCATTCCTCCGTTCATCCGAAATGAGTTCGGCGGCACCATTGGCGGACCCGTGAAGCTGGGGAGCGTTTACGATGGCCGGGATCGCACTTTTTACTTCGGTCAGTATCAGGGCTTCCGGCAGGTACTTGGGACCACGCAGGTTTTTCCGGTGCCGACCGCGGACGAACGCAACGGAATCGTCACGATATGCTTTCCCAATGGGACCGATACGTCCTGCACTCCCGATACGCTCACCGTTCCTGTTGATCCCAGGGTCCAGCCGGTGCTCGACCATTACCCGCTGCCAAATAATCCGAACGGCCAATTTGGGGAGCGCACCTACGCCGCGTACTCCAAGGTCACGACGCGCACCGACCAGTTTTCGATTCGCGTCGACCATCGCATCTCTGACAAGGCGCAGCTTCTGACTCGCTTCAGCCTCAACCAGGTCACAGGCCCGGTGAACAATCCCGACCAAACCGCGATTGATCCGAGCTTCGGTGTGGAGTTCTTCGATCATCAGCGCAACGCGGCAGTGAAGTACACGCGGACCGTGGGTCCACACCTGAGCTGGGAAACGTCCCTTGGGTACATCCGCAGCACCCCGTTTTTTCCCGCTGCCAACCACACCCAGCCCGCGATCGGGTTTGGCGACGGGCTATTTGAGGGCTTTGATAATCCTGCGGGATCGATCTTCGGCTCTTATTCCAACCTCTACCAGTTCAAGCACGACATGACCGGCCTTCGGGGCGGGCACACTTTTAAGTGGGGAGTGGAAATTCGAGTCAATCGAGACTCGACGATCTTCGGCCAGGCTCCGAATGGCTCGTATTCGTTTGGCGGCGGCACGGCATACGCTCCGTATGCGATTTCTTCTGCGAGCGGCCAGCACGACATCGCTCCGGGTGATCCGCTGCCCGATTCTTTGACCGGCCTGCTGACTGCCACGCCATACTCCTACAGCATCACCATTCCCGCCGACTTCACGCCGATTGGAAGCAAGTTCGACGAGGCTGGAGTCCGCCGCGAGGCCTACAATTTTTATTTTCAGGACACATGGAAAGCCACTTCTCACCTGACCCTGGCCTACGGATTGCGCTATGAAGTGAACAGCCGCATTCACGAACCCACCAAGCGGACGTCGCTGCCGATCTTCCTGGGTGCGGATGGGAAGCCGACTTCGTATTGGGATCACAACGCCACGCAGCACTACATGATCGATCCGCAGCCTCCTTACAACCAGGATTGGAATGGCTGGGGCCCGCGCGTGGCGGTCGACTATGGCCTGGGCAACCACACCGTGCTGCACGCCAGCGGTTCGATCACGACGATTGTTCCGAATCTGTGGCAGGACAATTTCCTTACCGCCGCGATTCCGGATGTCTTCAATCCCGTCTTTACCGCGCAGCCCGAAGTTCCCGTGCCGTTTCAAAACATGTTTGTTCCAGGCATTCTTCCGACGGCGTACGACATTCAGGGCCAGCCCATTTTCCCAAACGGTAGAAGCACCGACGCGCATCCGAATACCGAGCTTGACCTGCAGCGCTACCAGAACGATGTGGCGACCCTCAATCCTCCGCATCAGGTGTCGTTGCCGGCGGTCGCGGGCATCGCCCGTGAGTTTCGCAACGGATATATCGGCAGCTACACGTTGGGCATTGATCATGATTTCGGTGACGTCAAGGCGACCGTGTCCTATGTGGCGACCACCGGAATCCATATCACGAGCGTATTTTCCCCGAACAGCTACCCCGGGGCTGAGCCCGCATTTGCGCCCTTCACAAAGTTTGACGCGTCCGGACATCCAACCGGAGGTTACGGAAACGAGAGCCTGATCACGAGCGGTTCCCATTCCTCCTACCACGCCCTGCAGACCGGCCTGACAAAAAACTCCGCCAGAGCCGGCGTGGGATTGCAGGTCAGTTATACGTATTCCAAGTCGCTGGACGACACTAGTTCCGTGCTGGGCGGCCTGCTGGGATCCGCTGGGGTCGTCCTGCAAACGCTGCCACAGGATCCGTGGAATCCACGCGCAGAAAAGGGACCGTCCACCTTTGACGTGACGCACGTGTTCACACTGAGCTGGATTCAACTGCTACGCCTGGAGCGTGTGAGTTTCCTTCGTCCGCTGGGAGGACCGCTCACCGCAGGCTGGCAATTCCTGAACATCACGACCCTGATGAGCGGATCTCCCTTTACCGTGTTCTCGGGCGTCCAGCAGACCGGAGTAGGCTCGGGAGGAGCGGATCGTCCCGACCTGGTCCAGATGCCGCACTTTTCGACCGGCCGCACGGATCGCGCCGACTATTTTGGACTCGGCGACGATTGTGCTCATGGTACTTGTAACGCATCCCTTTTCAACATTCCGCTCAACGTTCCCGGCGGTACCGGGCCGAACCATGGCCGCTTCGGAACGCTGGGACGCGGTACGTTCCGTGGACCCGGCTTCCATAATTTTGATATCGCCCTGGTCAAAGACACGCCCTTCGGCCACCGCGGGAACGGGGAACTGGGAACGCTCGAATTCCGGGCCGAGTTCTTTAATGTCTTCAACCTGGTGAACTTCGGATTGCCGTCCAACATCGTGCAGGGCAGCGGATTTGGAAAGATCAGCAAGACCGCCGGATCGTCGCGCCAGATCCAATTCTCGCTCAAGCTGATTTTCTGAGTACGCTAGATGCCCGCGCCGCACGTTTCGGGATTCATCACAAATTTCGCGTGACAGACTGCACATACTTGGGCGCGGGCGCGCGTTAGCCTGAAGACTCTCAGGACCCCTCCCGGTCCGGTTCCCTTCAGAAAGAGGTGCGTGTGTCGTTGCCCTGGAAGTTGGCCGCCTGGGGACTGGTGTGTCTGGGGAGTGTCGTGGCAGCGGCGCAGCAATCCGATGCACTGGCCGCGCGTGTGATGGGGCCGGAATGGAAGAAAATGGCTCGCACCGCCGGGATGGTCTTCAGCGGGACCGTCCTGGTTGTGGAAGCCTCATCGGCAAAGGACCAGGCCGTGCCCACGATCGAGTTGAAGTTGCGGGTCGATCATGCGATCGCGGGTGTGAAGGCGGGACAGGTTCTGACCATTCGCGAGTGGGTGGGTGCATGGTCGATGCATCGCCCGATGCACGTGGGCGAGCATGTGCTGCTCCTTTTATATCCGCTGAGCCGCCTGGGTTTCACCAGCCCGGTGAACGGTGCGCTTGGCCAGATTGCACTCGATGCCAGCGGCGCCAACGTTGCCCAGCGCGAAGAGCATTTCAGCGTACTGCAACTGGAGCGGGCCATCCGGAGTGCCCGGAAGGAGTAAGCATGCGCGGACGTGTTCTTGCCATCATTGCTCTGCTCATTTGCGTTCCTCTTCCGGCCCGAGCGGGGGGTCCAGCCTACATCGCCGGTTCAGGCTACGATGACGGAGTAAAAGGTCGGCCGATTGTCTGGGCGGGCGATTACGTCGAATATTTCACCGACCAGGGAGACTTGAGCCCGATCCTCACGAACTCGCAAGCGGATGCGTTCGTCGCCAACGCTTTCAGTCCGTGGACCAGCGTTCTGGAGTCCGCATTTACAAGCTCGCAGGGAGGCCATCTTGCCGAGGATGTGAACTCCACGAACGTAATTGGATATCCCAACGGGACCTATTCGATCCCGGCCGACATTCAGCCAACGGCCACGGCAACGCCGCTCGGAATTGTTTACGACTACGACGGGGCAGTCACCGACGCTCTTCTTGGGGCAGGCGCGGGTGGAGCGGACTACTGTTTCACCAACGCGGTGTACGGCGGGCCGGACAACCTGAGCACTGCCGGTCACATCGTGCATGCCCTGATTGTGATCGATGGAGTGTGCGCAGCCAGCACGTCGCAGCTGCCCGACGTGCAATACCGGTTGGTGCGGACATTGGGGAGAGTGATTGGCCTGGGATGGTCACAGGCCAACTTGAACGTGATCACGGGGAGTCCGCACCCCACCAGCGCCGACTATGAGGGGTTTCCGCTGATGCACTTCAGCGATCCGATCACTTGTGTGCCGATCAGCGCCTGCTATCCGAATGCGGCGACGCTGAAGATGGATGACACCGCGTCGCTGGTGCGGCTGTATCCGGTGTCCAGCCATCAGCCGCAGAAATCAGCCAAGCCGCTCGTGGCGGAGCAACCCACCGCCAGAATTCATGGCAGCGTGTATTTCACCGATGCGTCCGGGTATGCGGTGCAACCCATGCAGGGAGTGAACGTGGTGGCCCGCTTGCTGGAAGGGGCGAACAAACCTTCGCGGCAGCATGTGGCTACATCTGTTTCAGGATTCCTGTTTCGGGGGAATGCCGGGAACATCATTAACGGTTTTGCCGATTGGACTGGACTTCGCTATGACCGCTGGGGTTCGGACAATCCGGCGCTGGAAGGGTTCTTCGATCTGCGAGGGCTGGTCGTGCCCGACGGCCAAAACCTTGCCTTGTATCAACTGAGTGTGGAAGCACTCGATGCGAACTGGTCCGCCGGGGTTGAACCGTACGCCTTCCCCCAAGTCTCGCCCTCGGGCCAGTTTGCTCCGGTGGTGGTTACGGTGCTGCCCGCCTCGGATGTGGAGCGAGACATCCTGATGCTGCAGAGCGGGGTGGAGGGGGCACATCCCGGCAGCGGTGCAACTTATGCGAATCCTGCCTCGCTTCCGCAGGGCGGGGTCTGGGCATCGTGGGTCTCAGGCTACGGCGAAACCGAGTGGTTCCAGTTCGCGGCGAGGGCAAACCGGACTGCCTCCATTTCGGTGACCGCGATGGATGAAACCGGCAACCCCACCGAATCGAAGTTGATGCCGGTCATCGGGATCTGGTCCCTGAGCGATCAGAGCGGCGGACCCGCCCCGGCATCGACACCGTCAGCGTTCAACACTTTCAATTTCGGAATGAGCCGGCTGGATGCGCAGTTCTTGGCGAACGACACCTTTCGGTTAGGTATTGCCGACTCGCGCGGCGACGGACGTCCCGACTATTCCTATGTCGCAAGCGTCTTGTATGCGGATACGGTCACGCCCGCGCGCGCGAGTCTGGCGGGGTGTGTGGTCACTGTGAGCGGGATCGGGTTCAATTCCGGCTTGCAGGTGAGTGCCGCCGGCAACAACGGCAACCTCCTCAACTCGTCGGAGACCCAGCTCCAGGTCGCAATGCCTTCCGCGGTGCTGGACGGAACGGTCACGCTTCAGGTCACCGATCCGGTGAGCGGCGACTTTTCCCGCATGGACAGCGCCTTGACTTACGGCGCTGCCGCCGACGATCAACTCCTTCTGCTGCAGGGCTCCGAGCCGGCCACGCCGGTCGGATCGCAGGCTGCGAACCCGGTTCGGGTACAAGTAGTTGCGTCGGATGGGGTGACAGCGGTGAATGGCGCGACCGTCGCTTGGAGCACCACGAATGGCATGGCACTCTCCATCTGCAGCGGAGGAACCACCTGTTCTGTGTTAAGCGACCAGTCTGGAGAATCGTCCACCTGGGTCACTCCGATGACCACCGGGCCGAGCACGATCACGGCGGCTCTTGCGCCATTGGCATACCCCTCGCCGCAGTCGAAGCAAGCGACCGTGGTGGGAACTTCATCCTCACTCGACTTGGCTGCGGTGGCGCCCACGAGATGGGTTGGCCAGGGCGCCACCCTCGATGTGCCGCTGACGGTGCAGGTGCTCAACGCGGGCGTGCCTCAATCCAACCGAGTTGTGAATTACACACTGACCAACGGCACGGCGACGCTTTCGGCGGGTAGCGCGACCACGAACGGCACGGGATACGCGACCGTCAGCGCGCATCTTGCGAATCACAATGCCGATGTGCAAGTCAGTGCTTGCATTGCTCCGAACAACGGGCCTTGCCAGACCTTCACCTTGTACGCCACGCCCGCCTCGCTCTGGGTTCTGGCGGCCATCAGCGGATCGCCGCAGGTGGTGACGGATGGGCATTCGTTCCAGCCGCTTATCATGCGGGTGACCGACGGCTCGCCGGCCGCGAACCCTGTAATGGGAGTCAGCATCGCTTTCAATACCACCGTGGCTCGCGTGCCGAACGGTTCACAGCCGCGAAGCGACGGCGACAGCTTCGTTTGGGGAACCGGTATGACGATCATTCTGGGCTCGTCGTCGACCCAGGCTGTGACCACGCAGGACGGGATTGCCTCGATCGTGCCCAGTCCGGGAGCGGCCAGGGGACCGTGTGATCTGTTCATTATCGTAAACGCGGGGCCGGAAGTAGCACAGTTTGATCTGCAAGTCGTGGCGGCGGTGGAAGACGACTCGCGAAGAAGGCAACGGTTCATGCAGGGCGACCAGCCTGGCGGGCTGCAGTCATCGGGGGCTACGGGCATTCTATTGGTTGCGGTGCCGGAAGGCATTCCGAGCGCCGAGCCCACGGCGGATTCGCATGTGAGCGCTTGCTCAGCAGCGCCTGCGGACCGAGCAGACTTCGTTGCGCGACCATGTGCAAAATCGAAGCTGCCCGAGGCAAAGCCTCGGAAGACGCCGGCCAAGCGAGTGGAACACCCTGTCAAGCCTGCGAGTGACGCGATGCCTGCGTCGATCCAGGTGGACGTTGCCTCGAGAAGCAGACTGCTGGAAGACAGACGCAGCTGCCGGGCGCTGGCGGAGGACGGAACTCTGCCTTGATTCGCGTAGCGCGGACACTCCTGTCCGCGCAATGCGTGCAGCGATCGCGGGTTCTACGCGGACAGGAGTGTCCGCGCCACATAGACACACCCGAGAGCTGTTGTCCCCACGTGCTTACTTCTTCGTCCACTGGTCCACCCAATCGTTTACCGTCTTGTACCAGAGCTGCGAGTTCTGCGGCTTCAGCACCCAGTGGCCTTCGTCGGGGAAGTAGAGCATCTTCGACGGCACGCCCAGGCGCTGCAGCGTGGTGAATAGCTGGAAGCCTTCGCTTACGTCGAGGCGGTAGTCGAGTTGTCCGTGGATGACGAGCGTGGGCGTCTTGAAGTTCGTCGCAAACAAATGTGGAGACCACTTCCGATACAACTCGCGGTTCGTGTAGGGCGTGCCGTGAAATTCCCATTCGTTAAACCACAGTTCTTCCGTTGTTCCCCAGGCTGACTCATTGTTGAAATCGCCATCGTGCGAGACGATGCACTTGAAGCGGTCGGTGTGCCCGAGAATCCAGTTGGCCATGTATCCGCCGTAACTCGCGCCCAGCGCACACTCGCGGTTTTTATCGATGAACGGGTAAGTCTTCTCGGCGTAGTCGAGACCCTTCATCAGGTCTTCAAACGGAGCGCCGCCCCAGTCGCCGTTGATCGCGTCAATGAACTTCTGCCCGTATCCGGTCGAGCCGTGAAAGTTGATCATGATGACCACGTATCCGTTGGCGGCGAAGAGTTCGGGATTCCAACGATACGACCAGTCGTCTCCCCAAGCCCCCTGCGGGCCGCCGTGGATGAGGAACTTCACGGGATATTTCTTGCTCGCGTCGAAGTTCGGCGGTTTAATCAGGAAGCCTTCCACTTCATCACCGTGTGCCCCAGTGAAGCTGAAGGATTCGATCTTCGTCATCGCGACTTGCGAGAGCAGCGAATCGTTGATTTGCGTGACGGCCCGATCCCTGTTCAGAGAACAACTCTCCTTGCCCGCGTCCACATTTCCACTCATGGCGGGACAACCTGCGCCGGCGGCATCGCTCGCGTAAATCTCGGTCGGCGCCGCTATCGACATGCGCGTGAACAGCAACATCTTGCCGCTAGGCATCACCGCCAGATCGTCGTTGAAACCGGAGACAAGCGCACGCCGCGAAGACCTGGCCCTCTCTATGTCTAACGTGTAAATAAGGGCGTGCCCCTCATGCTCAGCACTAAAAGCGATCGTTCGTGAGTCGGGTGTCCACACAAAGGTTCCGACCCAATGATCGAAGCCTTCCGTCAGATCCTTCTTCTCCCCCGTCTTCCGGTCGTACAGCATCAACCGAAACCGGTCGCTCTCGTATCCCGGACGCTGCTGGGCGCGGTACGCGATGTACTTGCCATCGGGCGAATAAAGCGGAGTCGAGTCGCTGGCGGGATTGTCGGTGGTGATGTTTTTCGTCTTGGCCAGCACTTGGGCGGGCGAGTCGCCCGTCCCCGCATTAACGGGAACGATCCAGAGATCGTTGTTGGTGGAGGTGGCTTCAACCTTGTCGTGATTCGAGGTATAGCAAATCTCCTGCCCGTCAGGCGAGAAGGCATAGCCGTCCTGCCCGCCCAGCGAGAATACGGGCGAATCGTAGTCGCCGGGAGTGAGGTCGAGAGCAATTGAGCACGATGCCGGACTTGATGACGATTGAGGCTTGACCGGACCAGAGTTGCTGCCTATCCCGCCCCCGCTGCCGCAACCGCATGTTGACGCAACGCATACGACAAACAAGTGCGTGCGTTTGCCTTCCTCGTATGCATTCCAATGCCTGTAAAGCAGTCGGTCAAAGATCAGCGCCTTCACCTTAGAAGTATTCGCTTCATTCAGCCTTTTGGCATTGCAGCTCGCTTCTTGCCCCATCGCATTATCCCCAGGCGCTGCATCGCATTCGGGATAGACATCGGAAGTAAACAAAATATTCTTGCCATCCGGCGACCAGAGTTCACCGCCGGCCTCAGTCGCAATCGAAGTCAGCTTGTGTACTGCGGAGACGCTGCCAGCTGCACCTTCGAAGTCGGCGATCCAGACCTGCGAGCCGCCTTCTTTATTCGAGATAAACGCAAACCGCTTCCCGTCAGGCGCCCACCGCGGGCGGTCGCCGTCCTGATCGGGGATGAGCACACGCTCGGCTTGGACGGGCGAGCCGCCCGTCCCCACACTGTTTAGTGGCACGATCCAGATATGCGGCGTTTTCTTGTTCGCGGCCAGATCGACATCGACTGCGCTGAACAACACCCACTTCCCATCCGGCGAGGGCACCGGCTCGCCGACGCGCTTCAGTTTCATCATGTCTTCGAAGGTGAATGGATGCTTGGTTTGAGAGAAGGCGGGAAGAGCGAAAAGAAGAACGAAGAAGAAAGCAAGACGGCGCATGAGTGCCTCCGCAGAACAGGAGAGTGTAGCACTCAAGCGGTCAGCTCTCAGCCGTCAGCCATCAGGGAAACCGATTAGACTTGCCCGCCTAGTTCTTCCAGCATGGCGGTCATTTCGGATTGGGCATGGGCGTTGCCGGTGCGCCTTGCCGAGGAGATGCCGTCGACCAGCATGGGCTTCGCTTCGTCGACGCGGCTTGCGCTTGCTAACGTTTGTGCGGCCATGAAATAAGCGGGTGTGTAGTCGGGATTCTTCGCGATCAGCGTCTTAAATTCCTGCAGCGCTTGCTCGGTTTGTCCGGCCTTGGAGTATTCGAGGGCGAGACCGTAGCGTGCAAAGGTGTCGTCGGGATTGGCGGTGAGGATTTCGGTGAGCAGTGCGATGCGGTCCATGGAAGAAAATCTCAGGTCACAGGTCTCAGGATAAACCAAATGCTAAGTGCCAACTGCTGCCTCGCGATACAATAACGCTTCTGCGGAGATCGCGCTTGGCCTGCCCTTATTTCATCCCGCGAGAAATTCTGAACGATGGTTCGTGGCCGCATCCGTCGCGGTTGCCGCTGGGCGCGGGATGGACAGGGGCGTGTTGCGCCTCGGGGAGGGAGATCGCGCCCTCTGATTCGCACCTTCGCGAGTTCTGCAATCTTGGATACGCTGCCGCCTGTCCGCATCTTCCAAGCGAGCGCGAGTGGGACGCAGTGCGGTTTTCGGTTTTATCAGCCGGGCGCCAGCAGGTTACGTTCTGTTACGTTTGCGAGTTGGGCCACGCTCCGGTTGAAAATGGCAAACTAAGTTTTGATCTGAGCCGAAAGGCTTGGGTTAGCGTGCACTCGGACGCTCGCGTGCAGCGGCTGGCAGAATGCTATCTCGAAACATATCGCGCCCGGCAGAACAATGCCTTCATAGACGGTCCGATTTATGAGCGATAGCGACGGCGGCAAAGACAAAGATAAGCTCACGCGGCCCCGGCCCGTGCGCGATTCTATTTCGGAGATGGCCGAGATTGTTATGCCGAACGATGCCAACCCACTGAACGCGCTGGTGGGTGGACGATTGATGCATTGGATCGATCTGGCCGGGGCGATGGCTGCTCACCGGCACTCGCGGCAGCGGGTGGTGACGGCGTCGATCGATCATATGGATTTTCTGGTGCCGGTGCGGGTGGGCGATCTGGTCATTCTGCGATCGTCCGTGAATCGTGTGTTTCATACTTCGATGGAAGTCGGAGTCAAGGTCTGGGTGGAGAATTATCGTTCGGAGCAGAACCAGCACGTGAGCTCGGCGTATCTGACGTTTGTGGCAATTGACGAGGCGGCGAATCGGCTGACGGTGCCGCCGGTGATCCCCGAGTCCGACGACGAAAAGCGACGCTATGAGGATGCGGCGCGGCGCCGCGAGATCCGGCGCTCGGAAACCGCGCGCAGAAAAATGGCTCGGCCCTGAACCCGATGTGATGGCCGTCACATCCGGCGAGCCGGCCGAGGCAGCATAATGCAGCATAACTGCGAGCTTCTCTCCTAACCGATTCGGGCCCCGGGCTGAGACCTACAACTGAGACGTAACAACTGAGACCTGAGACCTTCTTTATGGAAAGCGCACTTCTGGTTCATCGTCTTCACTTCGCCTTCACCGCAACTTTTCACTATCTGTTTCCACAACTGACCATGGGCCTCGCGCTGCTGATCGTTGTGCTCAAGACGGTCGGCTTGCGGCGGAACGATGCCGTCTACAACCAGGCGGCACGCTTCTGGGGCAAAATTTTCGGAATCAATTTTGTGCTCGGGGTGGTAACCGGGATTCCAATGGAATTTCAGTTCGGGACGAACTGGTCGCACTTCTCGCGGTTTGCCGGCGGAGTAATCGGGCAAACACTCGCGATGGAAGGGATGTTCGCCTTCTTCCTTGAGTCGGCGTTTCTTGGGCTGTTTCTCTACGGCGAAAAGCGGCTCAGCCCGCGGGCGCATTGGCTCTCTGCGGTCGCCGTCTTTGTCGGGTCGTGGCTGTCGGGTTACTTCATCATCGCGACCGACGCGTTCATGCAACACCCGGTGGGCTACTTCCTCGCTCCGGATGGCTCCGTGCAACTCGCGAGCTTTTGGGGCCTGGTCCTGAATCCCTGGGCATGGTGGCAATATGCCCACAATATGAGTGGCGCAGTCATCACCGGCGCCTTTGTCATGGCCGCCGTGGGCGCGTTCTATTTGTTATGGGGAAAGTTCACCGAACATGCCCGCATCTTTGTGAGGACGGGCGTCCTCGCCGCTTGCCTCTTCAGCGTCCTCCAGGTCTTCCCTACGGGCGATGGACAGGGCCGGCTCGTCGCTGCCCATCAGCCGGTCACGCTGGCTGCCATGGAAGGATTGTTTCAGGGCCAGACGGCCGCGCCCCTCGTCATTATGGGCCAGCCCAACGATCAGCAGGGCAAGATTGACAATCCAATCGAAGTACCCGGGATGCTTAGCATGTTGACCTACCGGCGCTGGAGCGCGCATGTGCAGGGACTCGACGCTTTCCCCAAGCAGGACTGGCCGGGCAACATCCCGCTGCTTTACTTCAGCTATCACATCATGGTGGGCCTGGGGACGGCGTTTATCGCGATTGCGTTGGTCGCCGTGGTCCTGCTCTGGCGCGGCCGTCTCTTCACCACCAAGTGGATGCTTTGGATCCTGATGCTCTCCGCTCCCTTCCCTTACATCGCCAACACCGCCGGCTGGATGACTGCCGAACTCGGGCGCCAGCCCTGGCTGGTGTACGGGCTGATGCGCACCGAGGATGGCTACTCGAAGGCGGTATCGGCCGGCAACGGCATGTTTACGTTGCTGGGATTTATGGGGATGTATACGGTTCTCGGGATTCTTTTCCTGTTTTTGGTGCGCCGGGAAATTGAGATGGGTCCGCTCGGCGAATCCCTGACGGCAGGCAACCAGCCTGTGGAGGGGAGGTAATTATGGCAAGCCTTTGGTTCTGGATTGTCGGGGTCATGGTCACCGTTTACGTCGTGCTCGACGGATTCGATCTCGGCGCGGGTGCGATTTATCTGTTCATCGCCAAGACCGACGAAGAGCGCCGCCGCGTCCTGCGCGCCATCGGTCCGGTGTGGGACGGCAACGAAGTCTGGCTGCTGGCCGCCGGCGGCACCCTCTACTTCGCGTTCCCCCAACTCTACGCATCAAGTTTCAGCGGATTCTATCTGCCGCTGATGATGGTGCTGTGGTTGCTCATGCTGCGTGCGGTCGGCATCGAGTTCCGCGCCCATATCCATAACTCTGTATGGCAGGCTTTCTTTGATGCGGTGTTTGGTGTTTCCAGTATTTTGCTGGCCATTTTCTTTGGGGCGGCGCTCGGCAATGTAGTGCGCGGAGTGCCCCTCGACGCAACCGGGTACTTCTTCGAACCTCTTTGGACGGATTTCAAGCTCGGCCCGCAGCCCGGTATTCTCGATTGGTATACGGTGCTCATCGGCGTGATGGCTCTGGTAACGCTGACTACGCACGGCTCGCTTTATGTGGCAGTCAAGACCGAGAACGACCTGGGCCGCCGCGCGCGAGGCCTCGCATTGCTGTGCTGGCCGCTACAATTCTTTCTCACTTGTATGGGTTTGGTTGCCACGTATTTCATCCAGCCAGGTGTCATGACGAATTACGGGAAGCACATGATTGGACTGCTGGTCCCCGTGGTGGTCTTCGGCAGCCTGGCGGTGATGCTCTGGGCCAATCCCAAAGGCAAAGAGAAGTTGGCGTTTATAGCTTCCAGCCTGTACATCGCTGGAATGCTGGTGGGCGCTGCATTTGCGTTGTATCCGGTCGTATTGCCAGCACGGGACCCGCAGTACAGTCTAACGGTCTCCAACACTGCCGCCGGCAGTCATGGCCTCAACGTGGGGATAATCTGGTGGACGCTGGGTGCAGCCCTTGCGGCGGCGTACTTCGTGTTTGTGTACCGCAAGTTTCGCGGCAAGGTGGAACTGGGGGAAGGGCACTACTGAGCATTCAGCGTCTGGCACTTAGCAATTAGCACTTAGCAATCGGCAACTCAGACAGCTGTTACCCTAAGAGGTATTCCGCGGGCGGTTTTGCAGGTGCTAATTGCTAAATGCTGGGCCTTGCCCCGTATAATCGAACGATGAGCGCTCATTCCCATCATCCTGGTCAGCAACAACCAACTCCGCAACCTCTTCCCGGCGTCAATGCCATCGTCGCGGTTGGTTCCGGCAAAGGCGGGGTCGGTAAGACCACGCTGGCGGTGAACCTGGCAATCGCGCTGAGCAGGATGGGGCACAAAGTCGGATTGTTGGATGGCGATGTTTACGGGCCGAACGTTCCGCTCATGCTGGGCACCAGCGAGCAGCCCAAAGTGATGGGCGAGAATCATATTGCGCCGATCATCGCGCATGGTCTCAAGGTGATTTCGGTCGGCTTCCTCAATCCCGGCGACAAGCCATTGATTTGGCGCGGGCCGATGCTGCATTCGATCATCCGCCAATTTCTAGGGTCGGTAGAGTGGGGGGAACTCGACTACCTCGTGGTCGATCTTCCGCCGGGAACGGGCGACGTGGCGCTGTCACTGATTCAGACGGTGCCGCTGACAGGATCGATTGTTGTCTCGACGCCGTCCGACGTTTCACTGCAGGATGCTCGCAAGGCGATCGAGATGTTTCGCCAGATGAAGGTGGATGTCGTGGGTGTGGTCGAGAACATGAGTTACTTCGTCTGTCCGCACTGCAACCACGAGATCGACATTTTTTCGCGCGGTGGCGCGGAGAAAATGGCGAAGCACTTCGACGTGGCGTTTCTCGGAAGCGTCGAACTCGATCCCCAGATCCGCAAGTCGGGCGACAGCGGATCGCCGGCGGTGCTCCAGGGCGAAGACTCGCCCCACGCGAAGTCGCTGTACGAATTTGCCCGCAAGGTGGTGGCACGCGTTGAGGAGATCAAGTCCTCCAGTTCCGAGGGAGTGATTCAGATTCAATAGGCGCGTCTCCGGTTTTGGAAGCGCTTTCAGGACCTGCACAAGTGTCCGGGACCGTCGCGATTGTGGGGAGATCTGAGCAGTCTATCTCGTCGTTTCCGGTTCGGTTCCACTCTCAGTATTATGGCTGAGTTGAAACACCTGGATCCGGCCATTGTTCGTATCGGCAACATAGAGGCGGTCCATCCCATCAATCCACAGACCGGCGGGAGAATTAAACTCGCCAATTTCCGAGCCGGTCCGGCCAAACGAACCGAGCAGCGAGCCATCGCGGCCGTAGATTCTGATATGCGAGTCTCGGACGCTGCTTACGTAGATATTGCCGGCCAGGTCCAGGCTGAGTCCCACCTCGTCAATCATGGGCGGGCCTGGAGTGGCGGGAATCCTGAATTGTGCTAAGGGGTTGCCCTGCAGATCCATGATGCGGATCCGCGAATTTCCCGAGTCGACCACCACCAGTTCGTTGTTCCCGATTGCGATCTCAGTAGGATAGTCAAGGTCCATGGGAATGGTGTCACCACTGAATTTTCCAATCGCGTGGGCGCTGCGCCGGCCGATGCGTTGGAGGACGTTGCCTTCAAGATCGAGCACAAACAGGAGGTGGCGAGGCGAATCGAGCACAAACAGGCGGCCGCTGTTGCGGTCAATGGCAATGGCCGTTGGATAGTGAAACAAACTCTCGTCGCCGCGTTTGCCGATGTAGCGAAGAAACTTCCCGTCGGGAGCGTACACCAGAACGAGTCCACGCTCGGAGTCGGCGACGTAGATGTTGTCGGCTGCATCCACCGCAATTCCATTGGGCAAGCGCAGGCGGCGTTGCGGACCCCCGGCGATGCGGAAGGAGTCCCCACCTTGGAGGACGTGAAGGGCGCGGGCGGCTGGGTCAACAATGAGCATGCGGCCCCGGGAGTCAACCACAACGTGATGGGGCGCCAGCAGAATTCGTTCCCTTCCGTAGACAAACGTGACAATGCTGTCCCGAAGCGATGCCAGGATCGACTGACCTTTTGCCGGTTTCACAGCGTGAGCGGGAGCCTCATAGTTTTCTTCGATGCGCTCCCTGGGATGAAGATTGATGAAATCGGGAACCTCGCTGGGCCGCGACCAGCCCCGGGAGAAGCTAGAGGACGAGGCGGGGCTGCGGACGTTGCTACGATCGGTTCGTGCTGTCGTCCTATATTTTCCGTCCGGGGAATAGACCCCGAGATACTCCAGTTCATTCCCGCAGCACGATACAGATCCGGGGAGCGCTTGTCGTTCACGTTCACACGCGGGCCGGCACTCGGGAACGGACGAATGAAATATCGGCCGAGGGGCGAAAGACTGGCTCAGGCTGATCGGAATCGTGCCGACTATGATCCACGTCAAGAACAAGCCGCGGGGGGAACGGCCAACCGAAGAAGGCTTCATGGAGGTGCCTCTCGACTGGCGGAAACCAGGGTGCCCTCTGGGCTACATAGATGGGGAGTCTATTGCCCCGTACCATCCACACTTAGTCCCCTTTGTTCTGGGTGTCAATGGGCCTAACGAGCTAACCGACGAAGTCGATGAGGAGCCTGTTCCCGATGTGGGAGGTTTCCCGATTTGGGGACGGAAGCTTGGACTTGGCGTAAGTGGCTTGAGTGCAGTCTGTTGCCAAACCTCACTTATGAGTTGGATTGAATCTCGCAAGGCGGTAAACAGGATTCAGCGGATCACCTTGCAATACCAGGCGCGCCACCATCTCGCCCAGCGCGGGGCCGTGCTTGAAGCCGTGCCCGGAACCTCCGCCTACAATCCATACCTGCGGGTTAGCTGGATGACGGTCGATGATGAAGTTGTGGTCGGTCGAGTTCTCATACTGGCAGACGCGGGCTTCAACTAACGGGGCTTCTTTCATGCCCGGGAAGCGGTAGGAAAGATAACGGCGCGCCGCGGCTAGCCCCTCTTCGCTGACCAGCCGCTGCCCGGAAGTTGGATTGAACCCAGGCCCTCGCGTGTCATCGGCCAGTTTGAAACCGCGTCCTTGATTGCCGGGGATGCCGTACATGAAGTGATCGCCGTGATCAGCCCAGACGGGAATGTTGTCTTCGTTGTAGCGCGAGTCGCCCGCGGGAGTTCCGAAGAAGAAGACGTCCTGCTTGGTGGAGACGAAATGCGGACCGATCGTCTGCGGGAAGAGCTGGCCCAACCACGGGCCGCAGGCGAAGACGTATTGGTCGGCGACGAGCGTTGATCCATCGGAAAGCGAGAGTTCTTTCCAGTCCCCGTTGTCGAAGCCCTGCGCCGCGACGGCTACCTGATGGTACTCGCCCCCTTCCTCCGCGAACTGATCGGCCACGGCTTGCACCGAAGTTCGCGCAAGAAGGTATCCGCTGTGCGGTTCGTAGATGCCCCACGAGACATTGTCAAACCGGATTTGCGGCCAGCGGCGTGCCATTTCATTGGTGGATAGTTGCTCGAAGGGAACTCCTGCGTCTGTCAGGGAGGGCAGCGATCCACGCTCGAACACGTCGTCGGCTTCAACCATCCACAGGACACCGATGGGGAAGAAGAATTTCCGTCTCCACTGTGCCTCGTGCTCCTTCCACAACTCCATCGCACGTGCGGCCAGCCGGGTGTAAGGCTGGTCGGGCCCGTAAGCGCCGCGCATGATGCGGGTCTCGCCGCCCGAGGAGGCCCGGGAATTGCCAGGTCCCCAGGCATCCAGCAGCGTGACGCGGGCTCCGCCGCGCAGAAGATAGAGAGCGGTCCAAACGCCGAATGCACCCGCGCCGATCACAACAATGTGAGGTTTGGTGGTCATGGATAGAGTTCCGGAAGGATTAAGCATTGTAGCGGACCGGATTGCGCCCACCAGCCTTTGTCCTGCATCGAGTTAGGCTTTGGCAACTCCCAGTTTGCAGGCTGCGCCGGGCTAAACGAACGGAAACAGGACAAGAGGCATAAGGAGACCTTCGGTGCTTGACTGTGACGGGGATGAGGTTCAGATTATGACAAATCCCATTCATTCGGCGAAACGCGAATGAGTGTGGGCCCCACGGTCGTGTGAGTCACCCACCGGGAGCGAAAGACCGCAAGCGCCACTTTCGTGTTAGCAAGACTTGGAAAGAGAAGTACCGCCCGGTTGGTCGAACGATACCGGGAATTGAGGTGGCGCTATGCCAGCATTTGAGATTGTTGCCGCGGAACCGGCAGAGTCCAGGGAGACTCCGGCGACGCCCTCGGCCGAGGAGCGTAAGACCAGGGTACAGCGATTTCGCTCGTTGACGCTCAAGGACCACGCGCGATTACTGCTGCCCTTCCTCGTCGTGGGTGTTCTAGGCGGGGTTGTCAGGCTCAAGTATCCCTACTGGTGGCCTGCTCCCGAGCTTGTCTCTTTTGTGGCGGACTCCTTCATCGTGGTCGCGGTGCTGGGAGTGTTCCTGGACCTCTTCTCGGCCAGACTCCTGGTGGAAAGGGTTTCCGACGGCCTGGCCCAAAAGTTGATCGGGCGAGGTTTGCCGGCAGAGTTGCAAGGGCCGATGCGAGACATGGTAGGTACGGACTTGGTCAGAGACCACTATGTGAAGTCCTATGTTTTTTCGGTTCCTGAGGATGGGCACGTCAGCGTGGAGATCGAAGTTCGCTATGAGGTAAGGAACTACTCGGACGCAGTGCGGGATTATGCACCCGAGATCGCCGCAGAGATCTTTTTTCAGCCTGAGTTCCGATTTCTGGAGTATGGAATTGCGGGAAGGAAGATCCACACGTTTTCGGATGAGAACCTTTCATCCAAAGTGGAAACAGTGGATGAGCTTAATGTAAGACGAGTGCCCAGGAGTGCTCTGCCGCCCGTGAGCCTGAAACCGGTCAGGAGCGGTGAGAAGTCTGTGTGTCAGGTTACGTGGAGGTATCGCGTAGTTATGCCCGAGCAGTTCTGCGACGTAACCGATTTTGGCGAAGCGACCCTTGGGGCGACTTTGCAGGTACAGAGCATCCCAAAAGAACTTGAGTTCGTTTCGGGGGGCGATACGAGCTTGCACCACGAGGTCGGCAGCCAGTCCTGGTATTTCGATAAGTCATTCATCGCGGGCCAACATCTGCGCGCCTGCTGGTTCCGCAAGGCTGTTGTGCGATCGTCGCGCCACGCGGGCAGATAGCGGTTCGTTCGCGGGACGAGAGGACAAGTTGATTCAACTCCATTCCCCGCATCCTTGACACCCTCGTCCACGCTCCCTAGAATCGCAATAGAAGCCGCGAGAGTCGCATTCTAAATCTCTGCATCTAAAGAGCTTAGGGACTGGCGTCGGCCTCGCGCTAGGGTACGTATGCCACCAGGACCAAGCGGCGGACGGGAACGAGAAATCCTGACCGCCATCGTTGAGACATTTATCGCCACTGGGGAGCCCGTGGGTTCGCGGACGCTGGCACGCGGCAGCCGTGAAGGCCTCAGTGCGGCTACGATTCGCAACGTGATGGCCGACCTAGCGGACGCTGGCTATCTCGAGCAACCGCACACTTCCGCGGGTCGCGTGCCGACTGCGGAGGCGTACCGCTACTACGTTGAGCAACTCAGCGGCGAAGCGCATCTTTCGCACGAGAATCAGAGCATCATCCAGGACACGCTGACCGGAGTCACCGACGTGCAAGAGTTTATGGAGCGCACTTCGCACGTGCTCTCTCTGATCTCGCATAGCGTCGGCGTGACGGTGGCGAGCAGCGGACCTCGGAACGCGCTGGAGCATGTTTATTTTTCGCGGCTCGGCGATCAGAAAGTGCTGGCCGTTTTGGTTGCGCGGTCGGGTGTCGTACGCGATCGAGTACTGCGGCTGGATATTCCGCAGGCGGATCTGGACCTGGCGGCGCGCTACATCAACGAAAATTTTCGCGGCTGGACAATGGACGACATGCGCGCCGAACTGGCCCGCCGCATCGAGCAGGAACGCAATGAGTACGACCGGCTGATGAAGTCGATCGAACAACTGTACAAGCAGGGCGCGCTGGCTTCGAACGAGGGGACGGAGGCGGTCTTCGTCGAAGGCGCAGCCAACCTCGTTACCGGGGAGGAAGATCGACAACGTCTGCAGGACATGCTGCGCACGCTGGAGGAGAAAGAAAAGGTCGTCGCGCTGCTTAGCGCCTATCTCGACACGCGGCAGGAAGCGGTGCGGGTGGTGATTGGCCTCGACGAGACTCTGCCCTCGATGCGCAACTTCGTTCTGATCGGGGCTCCGGCGCGTGTGGGAGGTGAAGTGATGGGATCGCTGGCGGTCATTGGTCCCACGCGCTTGGATTATCAGCACACCATGTCGGCCGTGTCGTATATCGCGCGGCTGTTCGACAAGCTTCTGAATGAATCGGAGTAGTTGAGAAAGTATGCGGAAGGGAAACGGAAAGAGCGACGCAACGAATCTGGATCTGGAGCACGAATTGCCGCCGGGTGAGGACGGGGAAGAGTCGGCTGCCGCTGCCAAGCCAGAGGCCGTCGTGGCTGGCGTTACCTCGGAGATTGAAAAACTCAAGTCCGAGCGCGACGCGCTGCTCGACCGGTTGGCACGCCTGCAGGCGGAATTCGACAACGCACGCAAGCGCGCGGTGCGCGATCAGCAGGAGTTTCGCGAGTTCGCGGCCGCCGATGTCATCAAGACGATTCTGCCGATCCTCGACAGTTTTGAGCGAGCGCTGAAGACGGCGAGCGGCGAGTCTGGTGATTTCCGCAACGGCATTGAGCTGATCTACCGTCAGTTCCAGGACGCGCTGCAGAAGATTGGTGTGCAGGCCATTCCTGCGGTTGGGCAGGTGTTCGATCCGCGCGTGCACGAAGCGATTGAGATGGTGGATACCACCGAGGTAGCGGATCACCAGGTGCTTGATGAATTGCAACGCGGCTACAAGTACAAGGAGCGGCTGCTGCGTCCGGCGATGGTGAGGGTGGCGCGGAACACGAAGGGTTAGTCGATTCGCAGGCCACGGGCGCGGCCTTCAGGGGCTAAAGCCCACATTGTTTTGGCAGTGGGCGGCACGGCTGAAGCCGTGTCCTTCCTGAACCGCTTTCCGATTAATAGCGATTAGCGGCGACCAAAGAAAAGGAGCAATCTGGCCAACAACGGCAAACGTGACTACTACGAGGTCCTCGGCGTCACCCGTACGGCCACTGATGTCGAGATCAAGAGCGCCTACCGCAAGTTGGCGATGACCTACCATCCCGACCGCAATCCGAACAACCCTGATGCGGAAGAGAGGTTCAAGGAACTCACGGAAGCCTACGCGATTTTGGCCGACGGCGAGAAGCGATCGCTCTATGACCGCTTCGGACACGCGGGCCTGGGTGGTGGTGGAGGAGCCACAGCGGGCTTCGATCCGGCCATCTTCCAGGATTTCGGAGACATTTTCGGGGACTTCTTCGGCTTCGGAGACATATTTGGAGGCGGCGGCCGGCGCCGCAGCCGCACCCAGCGTGGAGCGGATCTACGCGAAGACCTCAACCTGGAGTTCGACGAAGCCGTATTCGGGACGGAGAAGGAGGTCAAAGTTCGGCGGCACGAAGCTTGCGACGTTTGCCAAGGAACAGGCGCCGCCCCCGGCAAGGCTCCGGTGACCTGCCGCTCGTGCAACGGTCGGGGCCAGGTGCGCTATCAGCAGGGTTTTTTCAGCATCGCGCGTACCTGCCCGACGTGCCAGGGTTCCGGTAGTGTGATCACCGACCCGTGTCCCAAGTGCAAGGGCGAAGGACGCCTGCTGCGGGAGCGCACGGTCGAGGCCAAGGTCCCGGCGGGAGTTGAGGACGGCACGCGCATTCGCTTTGCGGGGCTCGGCGAGGCGGGCGCTTTTGGCGGCCCGGCGGGCGATTTGTACGTCGTCCTACACGTCAAGGAGCACCCCTTCTTCGAGCGCGAGGGCAACGATCTCTATTGCGTGGTACCGATCTCGTTTCCGCAAGCCGCCTTGGGAACCGAGATTATGATTCCGACGCTCGAAGGCGACCACCGGCTGAAAATTCCTGAGGGCACGCAGTCGGGGACATCGTTCCGCATACGCAGCAAAGGCGTCCCGGTGCTCAATGGACACGGCAAGGGCGATCTGTTTGTCGAAGTGCGCGTGCAGACGCCGGGCAAGCTGAGCAAGCGCCAGCGCGAACTGCTGGCGGAGTTGGGACCGTTGACTCCGGTGGAGAACAAACCGCAGCGCCGCTCGTTGTTGGGGCGCGTGAAAGACATGTTCGCGTAGGGAGGCTCTAGGCTTTGGGCTCTAGGCTCTGGGCCTTAACTTTTGTGGGTTACCTTCATGTGTCACACCCGCGCGAAGAGCCTAAAGCCAAGAGCCAAGAGCCAAGAGCCAAGAGCCAAGAGCCTAGAGCCTAGTGCCTAGAGCCTAGAGCCTAACCCATGACTCGTCGTCGCTGGATTGCCGACGAAGTACACGAAAACACCGCTGCCTTGGTCGGCGAGCATGCCTTGCATCTGGCTCGGGTTCTGCGTGCCGAGGTCGGGCAGGAATTCGACGTCGCCACCGGCGATGCTGTTCGCCGTGGGAAAATCACTTCGATCTCTGGCGACCGCGTCGAGTTTACCCTCGGCGAGGAACTGGCCGTTCGACCCGCACCGAAAGTGATTCTCGTCCTGGCCATCTTTAAGTTTGATCGAATGGAATGGGCGATCGAGAAATGCACGGAGATCGGAGTTGCCCGCATCGTCCCGGTTATTGCCCGCCGCACGGACACTCATCTCGCCGCGTCCGCGCAGAAACGGCACGAGCGATGGCAACACATTGCGCGGCAGGCGTCCGAGCAGTCGCGGCGCCCGGCCCCGCCGGAGATTGCGCTCCCAGTAAAGCTGAAAGATTTGGGTAGCGCCGGCGTCTCGCCGGCAAGCCGGCCAGAGGCCGGCGATAAGGTCTGTCACCTTGTGCTGGCCGAATGTGAAGAGGACACGCAATTGCGAGAAGTTCTGACGCATCGCTCGACCGAAGCGGTCTTGGCCATCGGCCCAGAAGGCGGATGGACCGATGACGAACTGCAGTGGTTTCGCGAGTCGGGATGGGTCGCTGCGTCATTGGGCGACAGGATCCTGCGGGCCGAGACGGCGGCGATCGTGGCAGTCGCGCTGGCCCTTGACGTCCTGCGATGAGCACTGGTTAGTGATCGTCTACACAAGTCTTCCACAAGTTCCTCTGATATGCTCCGGCAAGTGAACCCTGCTGTCCTTCCCGCCGCAAAGATTTCCCCCGACGAGCGTCAGAGGGAAGCCATCGTGCACGTGCATGGCCCGATGCTCGTTCTGGCCGGCGCCGGTACCGGCAAAACGACGGTTCTGATCCGGCGTATTGCCAACCTCATCCGCGAAGGCCACGCTCGGCCCGACGAGATTCTCGCGCTCACCTACACCGAGAATGCGGCCGAGGAAATGAAGACTCGCGTACGCGCGGAACTCAAGGACGCCAACCTCGGCGGTCTGCAGACTTGCACGTTCCATGCGTGGTGCAACGGCTTGCTGCAGCGACGCGGTGCAGACTTTCGGGTGCTCGATGACAAAGACCTCTGGGTCTACCTGCGACGCCGGATTCGTGATCTCCGTCTGAAGCACTTTGTGCGCGCCGCCAACGTCAGCCAGTTTCTGGACGACCTGCTGGAATTCATGCGGCGTTGCCAGGACGAACTGGTCGGCCCCGAGCGCTACGCCGAGTACGTGGCTCGCCTCGAGCGCGGCGAGATTCCACTGCCGCGCGTGGCCAAGTCAAAAAAGCAATCGGAACTGGAAGATGTCGAGATCCTGGAGCGATGTCAGGAGATCGCGCGCGTATTTGCCACGGTAGAAGGCATGCTGCGGGAGAAGAACCTCGGGACATTCGGTCACATGATCACCGGGGCGTACCGGCTTCTGAAGGATGATCCGGCGCTATTGGAAGAAGAGCGCCGCCGGACGCGCTTCCTGCTGGTGGACGAGTTCCAGGACGCGAACTTCGCGCAGGTCGAGATTTTGTCCCTGCTCGCGGGGTCCGAGGCCAATCTTTTTGTGGTTGGCGATCCTGACCAGGCGATCTACCAGTTTCGCGGAGCGTCGAGCGAAGCGTTCTCGTTGTTCATTCGGCACTTTCCTTCGGCAAGGCTGGTAGTGCTGGAGAAGAATCGCCGCTCGCTCTCACCCATTCTGCGGTGCGCCTTCGGCATTGTGAATGAGAATCCGCCGGTGTTTGCGGACAAGGGAACCGGAATATCCTACCAGCGGTCCCCGCTCGAATCGTGGCGCGAGGCCGAAGGCCACGAGCGCGGCGAGTCGATCGTTGGCCAGCCGGTTGAGATCGTTACCTGGCGCGACAAAGATGTCGAGGCTGCCGACCTGGCTGGCCAAATCCGCAGGAAGCGCAAGGAACTGCGCTGCTCCTGGAGTGAGTTTGCCGTGCTTTATCGCCAGCACAACCATCGCGAGGAACTGGTGCAGGAACTCGCGGAACGGGGTATTCCGTTTTCAATTGAGGGCCTCGACGTTCTCGATACGCCTGAAGTTCGCGATCTGGTGGCGTGTTTGAGCGTGGCGGTCGCTCCGAACGATGCCGCAGGCTTGTTCCGAGTAGCGGCGTTGCCCCAGTTCAAGATCGATCCCGCAGAACTTCGCTCCGCCATGAAATCGGTTCGCCGGAACGAACTTGACCTGCGCAACGTGCTGGCGAAAATCGGAAATGGCGCGGCCGTTCTCCAGAGTGTTGACAAGGCCCATCAGGACGCCGGGAAGGACGGTCTGAGCGCCCTCGAGGCTGTGAAGATCGTGATGCGCCTGTTTGCTCTCCCGCAGACGGCGGCGGTTCGAGCCTTCCTCAAGTTCGTGGAAGCCTGGCACGGGAAGCCGGTAGCCGAGATTGGCACCCCTGCCGAGTTTCTGGAGTACCTGGAACTGTTCGGTCAGGCAAAGGGTGCAATTCCGTTGCCCATGACGTCGGACGATGCGGCGCGCCTGCTGACTGCGCACGCGGCCAAAGGACTTGAGTTCCGGCACGTGGCCATCCTGCGCGGTTCGTCGACCTCGTTCCCATGCACTTATCGCGAGCCGCTGGTTGCCTTCCCGCCGGAGTTGCGGACGTCTCGCACCGCGCTGCACGACGACAAGGTTCTACACGAGGAAGAAGAGCGGCGGCTGTTCTATGTCGCCATGACGCGGGCCAAAGACACGCTGACCATTTACACGCATCAGGGCCGGGGCAAGCAACCCGCGCCGACCAAGTTCCTGCGCGAGTTCATGGGCCATCCGGCCTATAGAAAGTTCTGGCGCCAGCGGTCGGCGGCGGCCGTGCAGGACGATTTATTTGCCGCGGAAGAACAAATTGCCGTGCAACACTCCAATATCGCCGCGTGGTTGCTCCTGCCCCCTTCTTCCAATTTCACAACCGGCCTCAGCGCCACGGCCATCGAGATCTACGAGGAGTGTCCGCTGCGCTTCAAGCTGGAGCGGGAATGGAACCTGCCGCGCGACGTGCCCGCCTCGCTGCACTATGGCGCTGCCATGCACCGCGTGTTGCGTACGTTCTATGACGCCCAACGATTCGGCCGGCAGATTGCGGATGCGGAACTGCTGGAGGCATTCCGCGCCGATCTTGCTTCGGCGGGAATTGCCGATCGTTATCAGTATGATCTTTACTTGCGGCAGGGCATGGAGCAATTGGGACAATTCCTCGAACTGGCCCGGCAGGTTCCACCGCCCGAGGTGCTCCAGACGGAACAGCGTTTTGAACTGCAAGTCAGCAGCGCCAAACTCACCGGGCGTGTGGATCGCATCGATCGCAGCGGTTCTGATGCGGTCGATATCGTGGATTACAAGACCGGCAAGCCACGCCTGCAGGAAGATGCTGACAACAGCTTGCAACTCTCGCTCTATGCTTTAGCCGCGAAGGAAGTTTGGGGCGAGCGCGCCGAACACCTGATCTTCTACAACCTGGAAAACAACACGTCGGTGTCGACGACGCGCAGCGATGCGGAGTTGGAGGCGGCGAAGAGTCGTGTCGAGGACGTCGCCGACGCCATTGCTCACGGAAAGTTTCCCGCCAAGCCTGGCTATCAGTGCACGTTGTGTCCCTACCGGAACCTTTGTCCTGAAACGGAGAAGATCGTTGCTCTTCCGGAGAAGAAATCTTCGCATCGGGTCAACTGAGACTTGCTGCCAGTGATCCTGCGATGAAACTCAAGCGCTCAAGGCCTGCGCCTAAAGGCGCACTCAATCGGCAGTGCTTCTGGCATGTCTGAAGGCATGCCCTGATACGAATCGCACGTGCATCCCGAAACGCTAGAGAGAGTGGGTGAAGGCAGGGTGTGGGGGAAAGTCTGCACCAAAAACTTTGGGGACGCTCATCGCGTCCCCGTCGTTGCCTTTACAGCACGTTCTTAGTGCTTTTTGCTGCTTTTCTTCTTTGCTTTCTTTTTGGTTGCCATGGATCTATTCTCCCTTTCCATTCTTCATGGAATCTTGCAACGATCGTTTGTTGCAACTGATTGAATGTATAGAGTCAACGCAGAACGAAGTCAAGAAAAAAATGATCGAATCGAGCGCACTCCACGACGCACGGAGGTCACCATGCACGACTCGCGCAAGAAAAAATCGCGCTGCGATCACTGCGGCCGTCTTCTTGGGGTGCTCTTCGCGATCATCTCCTCGCAGGTTGGCCAAAGGGCGACACGTCATCGCGACACAGCCTGGGTCGCATCCCGTGCAGCATTGCTCAAGCCTCAGCGATCTATAATTGACAGTACTTTTCGAAGCGAGGATTTGTTTGAAGGAGCGCGTCTATGGCTGGTTCTGATGACGTCGTGATCATCGCAGGATGCCGCACCCCAATCGGAAAATTTCAGGGAAGCCTGAGCGACCTGAGTGCCACGCAACTGGGCGCGATTGCCGTGCGTGAGGCTGTGAAGCGGGCGAATCTTCAGCCGCAGCAGGTCGACGAGTGCATCATGGGCAACGTAGTGTCGGCGGGACTCGGTCAGAACCCGGCGCGACAGGCAGCGCTGTTTGGCGGACTAGCTCCGGAAGTGGGTGCCATGACCATCAACAAGGTCTGTGGCTCGGGACTGAAGGCGGTAGCCCTGGCGGCGCAGGCGATCGAGACCGGCAACAGCTCCATCGTGGTGGCCGGTGGCATGGAGTCGATGACCAATGCCCCGTATCTGCTGCCGAACGCGCGCAAGGGTTATCGGCTGGGCAACGGGCAAGTGGTCGATTCCATGGTGCACGACGGGTTGTGGGATATTTACAACGACTACCCCATGGGCATCACGGGCGAGAACGTAGCGGAGAAGTACGGCATCACGCGCGAGGAGCAGGATGAGTTCGCAGTCAACTCGCACCGCAAGGCGATTGCCGCTCAGAAGGAATGTCGGTTCAAGTCGCAGATCGTCCCGGTGGAACTGCCGGCGAAGAAGAAGGGCCAGCCGCCCGTGATCTTCGACAGGGACGAAGACCCGCGCGAGGACACCACCATCGAAGTCCTGCGCTCACTCAAGCCGGCCTTCAAGAAGGATGGCACGGTGACGGCGGGCAACGCTCCCGGGGTGAATGACGGGGCGGCGGTGGTGGTTGTTACCAGTGCGGCGCGCGCGAAGGAATTGGGCGCCGCGCCGATGGTTCGGATCGTGGCGCAGGCGACCAGCGGCGTCGAACCGAAGTGGGTGATGATGGCCCCGGTCGGTGCCGTTCAGAAGATCTGGCAGAAGACGGGATGGAAGAAGGACGACGTCGATCTGTACGAACTGAACGAGGCGTTCTCGGTGCAGGCGCTCGGCGTTTGCCGCGAACTCGGCCTGGATATGAACCGGGTGAACGTGAACGGGGGAGCGGTCGCCCTCGGACATCCCCTCGGCGCGAGCGGTGCGCGCGTGCTGGTGACGCTGATCTACGAGATGATTCGCCGCAACGCACGCCGTGGGATTGCGGCGTTGTGCCTGGGCGGGGGCAATGCGGTGGCGATGGCCGTGGAACGGTAGAGCGGTCTAGAACCCGGTTGCAAGTGTAATGGCGATGTTTCGCCAACAACCCTCTTGAGATAGCGTCAAGTCCACGGCTTTCCGGTTCCACCCACTATCAGAGACTCAAAACGAGAAATGAACTGGTAGAGCCTACCCACATCGTATCCCCTTATCGATGTTGAAGTGCATGAGCGAGAGGCGGACCAGCGAGCTGGCCGGAAGGCTCCGACCAAGAATTAGAAGGAAAGTAATCACGGACTAGTAC
>JAIQEY010000076.1 GCA_020073565.1 Terriglobia bacterium | reverse complement strand
TGAAGAAGAATGCCAACCAACTGTTTGCAGTGTGCGCGCTGGTGAATCTGTACTTGACGCGGAAGAAACTGTTGCTTCTGGCACCGGCTTAGCTCGGAAGCGAAGGTTGTAGATCACAAGCGATCCGCCGAAACGGCGGCAGCCCGGAAAAAACAGAATCCGAACGCTCGCGCCGACCTGGCAGAACACGTACTACCTCGAAGACACGGGCTTATTCAGAGTTTCCCTAGACAGCGGCGACGATAGTAGCGTCTTTGCGCTGGCGTGGTCCGCGGACAGCCAACGACTTATCTATAGCCGCGAAAAAGGGCCGAACCTTCTCAATATGTTGAGCCGAGACTTGAAGGGTGGCACAACTGCTGAGATCGAGACCGACTTCGGGAAAGATGCCGAAAATGTGTTGGCATTGCCCGATGGTCGATGGATCTTCGGGGAAGGAGAAGAGGGACGTATTATCCGCTCGTGTAACTTCTGGATGGCGCGGAATGATCTCCGCACAGGCAAACTGATCGAGAGACCGCGGCGATTGACCAACTGGAATGGGTTCTGCATGAATCCGACCAGCGCCACTGCAGATGGCAAGAAGATCGCATACGTTCAATACTTCGGTCACCCGACTGTGTATGTTGCAGATCTCCACTCCAGTGGGACACGCATCAGCAACCTGCGTCACCTCACACTGACTGACGCTCGGGATCTTTGGTGCGACTGGACACCAGACAGTAAGGCACTTATTTTCTATTCCACTCGCGGCGGCCATGAAGCGATTTACAGGCAATCGCTAAAAGGGGATTCGCCGGAGCTGCTTGTGCCAGATCCTAGATCTGAGGGAGCGTGTGCGGTGAGCCCTGATGGGAAGTGGATTCTCTACATTCAGGGTCCTAAATCCGACGAACCCTCAGGGCTTCGTCAACTCATGAGGATTCCTATTGGCGGCGGAACGCCACAGACAATCGTTCCCTTGCAGTCCCGCCAACTGTGGCCGATGTGCTCCAGGTCTCCATCAAACTTGTGTGTAATTCTCGATAGGATCGAAAACCGTAAGGAGGTCATTCTCACCGCTTTCGACCCGGTGGAAGGAATTGGCGCTGAGCTCATGCGAATCAAGCTGGATTACGGCATGGACGATCCGGGTGTGTCTCCTTCTCCTGACGGAACGCGCATAGCGGTTCTAGCGGCCAAAGACCACTTCAAGATTTTCACGATTCGGGGCGAGTTGATCAATGAAATCCAGGTGAAGGGTCCAAGCAGTGTGACCAATTTTAATTGGGCGCAAGACAGTAAGGCACTGTTTGTCACCGGCCCCGTTCCGGGCGGACATGTGCTGCTGCGAGTGAGCTTGGACGGTCAAACACAGCCCGTAATTGAGAGCCACATGCCTGTTCTTATCGCGGGGCGGCCATCGCCTGATGGCCGCCACCTTGTGCTGACGGGCGTAGGCGATAGCGCGAACATGTGGATGATGGAAAACTTCTGAACGATATGACTCACGTCGTGACTCAGAACGATCAGGTAGCTGCCACAGTCTTCATTCCAACTCAAAATTGAAGTTGCGCTTTCACTTGAATCATCCGCGCCTCTCGCCGGGCTGTTATAACCACCGTCTAAAGTCCCGACTTCGATGGTCTCGTTGCCGCGCCAGAGGACGCCGCGAATTTGCCAGAACCGACAAGTGGATCCAACAACCTGACTTCTTTATAGTCCTCACTTTCAAACCGCAGAACCTTGCCTTTGGCTCAGCGTTTCGAGTTCCTTGGCGCTCCGGCGCTGGCAATGTGATACCGACGAGCGAGGCGGGCTCGAATTTTAGCCATCGTTTCACTCGGGCTTATCTTCGGATGAGTTATAGACGCTGCGGCCACGGATTCGGGCTCCGATGGAGTCCCTTTTGCGTCCTGCATGGCATCAACCCACCCCTCAATGTTTCCTTGCTCGTCGTCGCATGGAATCAGGAGGATGGCGTGGTGGTCACCATTCGGAAGTACGCCACTGGCGCCAATTTCCCCGCGATCATTGATGAACTCTCCGGCGGTCAAGACCAAGCCTGGTCCGGAAGGTACAAGATCGTTCAGGTCCATCATCGGACCGCCACGTTGCCAAAAAAACGCGTGAACTTCGTCGCAGCCGTCGCCTGACGTGCCGACGACCTGGCCGCCAGCATTGATGTGATAGGCCACACTGCATCCGTCTCCCTTGACCGTACCGAGGTCCTTCATCACTCCGTTGCTCCAGAAAAACGCGTGGGTTGCCACGTCGTCCGGAGTGGTCGCAAAGCCGACAACCTCGCCCGCATCATTCAGCCCTAGGGCGGACCCGAACGTCCCTCCCAGTGTGCCCAAGTCTCGGAGGTGCGGGTGCCTCTTTGAATCCCAAAGAAAAGGATGGGCGGTGAAATCTCCCGCAAGATCAGATTGCCCGACAACCTGTCCTTGGTTGTTAAGTCCGGAGATGGCCGCCGGGAACCCGCAAATGCCACCAAGCGTGCCCAAGTTGATCATCTTGCCTTTTTCCCAGAGGAATGGATTTTGTGGTGGAATGTCCTGTCCGCACCACTGGGTCGCCACCGGGCTTGGTATCGAACTTGTGTAGGAGACACCAGCGACCTGGCTGCGCTCGTTGACGGAAATAGCAAAAGCGTCGGGGCCGCCCAAGTCGCCCAGGTCTCTCATCACGCCCTTCTCCCACAGGAAGGCCCGCGTCTGCGTTCCCCATCCAAACATGGAGAACACATCAGGGATGGCATTCGCGGCCGCTCCCACGACCTGTTTCCGATTGTTGATCGTTGCGGCCAAGCTTTGATTTCCCCCCAAAGTTCCCAGGTCAACGATCTGACCGTTGCTTTTCCACAGAACGGCAACAGCTGCGGGTGTCCCTAGCCGTGGATCGATCAGACCGTTCAACGATTGCCCGGCAATTTGGTTATAGTCGTTGATCCAATTGCCTTCGCTGCCGAAGCCACCAGGAAGCCCGCCTAAGTCGGTAAACACACCTTGCCTCCAGACGTAAGCGTGCATGACGAAGCAGTCTGGCGCGTAGCAATTGGGAGCATTCGGATCAGAATCGGCGGTATCGGCCCCACCGGTGATTGCGCCCTGGTTGTTCATAATGGGGGACGCAACGTCGCTGCTATTGGGACCACCGAACGTGCCTAGGTCGACGAGTCTGTATCTGACGTGCTGCCGGTCGTCTCCGATTCTTTCAGAGTTCTCCTGTGCGGCCAGTCGAATTTTTGTGCTGGTTACTAACAACATCGTGATTTCGAGGACCAAGACTAATCTCTTAGTTTTCATGTATGCGCTCCCATCTGAGTTGCATGTGACGCCCCTGCTTTCAGTGGATAGCTAAGTTTTTGTTCCTGTCCGGAAAACCGAGCAAGTAAGGTAGTCTCATCGAGGTGTATAGACCCGACTCCCATCTCTTCCAGCGAGTCGGGCGCGAAGGTTCGGGGGAACCGATTCTGATTTCAAACGACTCGATGTCAGCGATCTTGGTACCGAACTGAATGGCACCTTAGTGCTTGAAATTGCGCTTAGGCTTGACGAATCCAGGCAGCCTCCTCGGTCATTCTCATCGCACGGTATTAGCAGCACCGGGCGGCGGTTACCGTCCGGGAAGAGCGCGACGGCGACCATTTCTCCACGGTCATTGATGTTGACTGCATTTCTAAGTTGTATACCCAGACTTGGTGAGATCAGGGTGTTGAGATCGACCATGGGGTGGCCAGGCTCCCACAGAAATGCTTGCAATGAGGAATCTTCGTTGGTGAAATCACAATTCGGCGACACAAAACCCACGATTTGTTTCCGGGAATTGATAGCGAAGGGGACGCTGCATTGATCTGGCTCGATCGCCCCCAGATCGGTTATCTGTCCGTGGCTCCAGAGGGTGGCATGGATAACATCCTCGTTTCCGGCGAGGCTCTCCCATCCGGCAATGTCACCCGCTTCGTTCAGGCGTTGAGCCACGCCCTGGTTGCCTCCCAGAGTGCCGAGGTCAACGAGTTTCCCTCGCTCCCACAGAAAGGGATGGAATACTGCGTCTCCCGCGAGGAACGAATATCCGACAACCTGCCCACGGTTGTTGATGGTAATGGCGTTGGTGCAAGTGCCGCCGAGAGAGCCGAGATTGGTCATCTTTCCGTTCTGCCATAAGAATGCGCCGGTCGTGAGTGAGTCAAAGCCAAAGTCGGGATTTCCACACACGGGACTCGGGTCGGAACTGGTGTAGGAATTCCCGAAAATTTGTCCGCTCTCGTTCACACCCAATGCCATAGCATCCGGCCCCCCGAGGGTTCCCAGGTCCTGGATGTGGCCATTCTTCCATCGGAAGGCTCGCGTCTGGAATGCGTAGGGAAGGCCAAAGCTCATGATCATCGCGTTCGGATCGGGAACCAGAGTGGTAGAAAGCCCGACTACTTCTCCTTTGGTGTTGACGCCCCTCGCCAAGCTGTCATAACCGCCGTCTAAGGTCCCGACTTCGATGGTCTCGTTGCCGCGCCAAAGGACTCCGCGAATTTGCCAGAAACCGACAAGTGGATCGAGCAACCCATTTTGCGAATCGCCGGCGATGAGTCCGTTCTCGCTAAGCCAGTTGGACTCGCTGTTGGGGCCACTGTCTACCACACCGAGCTCAGTGAGTTTGCCGTGACTCCACCGAAACGCGTGAGCCACTAGACAATTGCCATCCCAACACTCATCGGGCGCATAAGGATCTGGCTCGGTAGTATCCGCGTAGCCAGTGAACGTCCCATTGTTGTTAAGGATGTGGGCGCCGAGGGTCAAATGGCTGCTAGGTCCGCCGAAGCTACCGGTGTCGATGACCTTGTAGTGAAGAGAATGTTTCTGGTGCTCCTGCGCAACCAATACAACCGGAATCCCTAGCCCAACCAGGAGCATAACAACGTTAGTTGCAACCGTTAGATTCTTGTTCATAATGTTCTCCTCTTCTGAATCACGCGGCCACTATCCGCTGCTCGCACCAGTTGGCGCAATGCAAAGCACTTCACCAATGCATCACAGTTACGTCACGGCTGTAAGTTATTCAGTGAATTGCACTTACGCCCGGAGAGCCGCGCCGAGTTTGCTGGACAAGAGTCGTGGCTCGGTGCGGGAACCTGTTTCGAGTAGGCTGTGACGATGGTAGAATCCGGACACTTTTGGGGTGCTGCGTGCCCGGTATTGGCAGATCCGAAAATCTAGTCCGGTTTGAGGGCTTTGAGCTTGATCTCCGGACGGGCGAGCTGCGTAAGGACGGCGATAAGACCGTCCGTCTCTCCGAGCAACCCCTGCGAGTCCTAGTCGCGCTGCTGGAGCGGCCGGGCGACCTGGTGCTCAGGGAGGATCTGCGCAAGCGGCTATGGCCGAACGACACCATCGTAGAGTTCGAGCACAGCATCGGCTCCGCGGTGAATCGGCTGCGGCAGGCGCTGGGGGACTCGGCGGAGAACCCTCGTTTCATCGAGACGCTGGCGCGACGTGGCTACCGCTGGAAACCTCCGCTGGAATGGGTGGAGGCTACTCCTGAGAGCAGCAACCTGTCCGCACCCACGCTTGGTCAAAACCTGCTCGGCAAGAGAGTCGCGCACTACCGGGTGCTGGAAGTGCTCGGTGGCGGCGGCATGGGAGTGGTTTACAAGGCCGAAGACATCAAGCTTGGACGCCGCGTGGCCCTGAAGTTCTTGCCCGAAGAATTAGCAGGAAATGCTGCGGCAATGCAGCGTTTCGAGCGCGAAGCGCGTGCCGCCTCGGCGCTCAATCATCCCAATATTTGTACCATCCATGCGGTCGAAGAACATGACGGGCAACCCTTCATTGTGATGGAGTTACTGGAAGGCCACACGCTGCGCGACATACTTTCGCAAGAAGCAGATTCGAAGAGCGCTTCGCCTTTTCGACTCGAGCCGCTGCTGGATACTGCCCTGCAGATTGCGCACGGACTCGAGGCCGCGCACACGAAGGGCATTATTCATCGGGATATTAAGCCGGCAAATATCTTCATCACCAACCACGGGCAAGCGAAGATACTGGATTTCGGCCTCGCCAAACTCCATGAGTTTGAATCCGTGAAGCCACCGCCTCAATCATCAGCCGAGCCACGGCCGAAGCACGGATCGAATCCACTGCTGACCCTCACGCGCACCGGCGCGACCGTCGGGACGGCCGCTTACATGTCTCCGGAACAGGTGCGAGGTGAGAAATTAGACCCGCGGACCGACCTGTTCTCCTTCGGCCTGGTGCTTTATGAAATGGCAACGAAGCAGCGAGCCTTCCCGGGCGATACCGCACCAGTGCTGCATGACGCCATCCTCAACCAGGCCCCGGTTCCTGTGCGGGAGCTAAACGGTCAAATTCCTGCAAAGCTCGAAAACATCGTTAGCAGAGCCCTTGAGAAAGATCGCGAGGCTCGTTATCAGACGGCAACCGAAATGCGCACCGACCTGGAAGACCTGCAGCGGCAATTGAGTCCGAAGCGTCTACCGCGCAGGTGGGCAATGGGGTTGGGAATAGCCGCAGCCATTCTGATTGCGACTTTCATTATCGTGCTAATGAAAAAGCCAAAAACTGTCTCGGTTGTGCCCGAAATCAAGGTACGTCAACTCACAATCAACTCCAGCGAGAACCCTGTGGCCGGTGGCGCGATTTCGCCCGACGGTAAGTACCTGGCATATATCGACCCCCGAGGACTGCACATTAATTCCATTAATACCGGCGAGAGTCGAACGGTTCCACAGCCGGGAGGGCTCAAGGACCAGCGCATGAAACAGGTTGCGGTCTGGTTTCCCGATAGCGCCAGGTTCTTGGTTAATGCTTATCCTTCCGCAGCCGAATGGAATGAATGGAGTTCCGTCAACGGCAGTATCTGGACGGTTTCTGTACTCGGCGGAGCACCAACGAAACTTCGCGACCATGCCATCGCTTGGTCTGTTTCTCCAGATGGCTCATTAGTTTCGTTTGGGACAAACAAGGGAAAGCTCGGTGAACGCGAGATCTGGCTCATGAGGCCGAATGGGGAGCAGGCACGGAAATTTCAGGAAACGAGCGAAGATACCTCTATTTCCAACATGGGCTGGTCGCCGGACGGAAAACGATACTCATATATTTTCGCCGATGCTTCCGGCGAATCCATGCTGAGCCGCGACATAACGGGAAGTCCAGCCGTTACCTTATTTCAGTCTTCTGAACTGAAGAAGACGAACGACATTGTGCGGCTGCACGATGGACGGTTGGTCTATGACATGACTGAGTCTGGATCACAAGGCACCGTTTGCAATTACTGGATAACCCGACTGGACTTGAGCAGCGGCAAGCGCCTCGAAGCACCCAGACGGCTGACGAATTGGCCCAACTTTTGCGTTACCAGCGGCAGTGTCACAAGCGACGACAAGCGGTTGGTATATTCGCTGTCTTCTTCGGGCTTTTATACGTCATACGTCGCCGATCTTGAGGCAGGAGGAACGCGAATCCGCAACGCGAAACATTTTACTTTGGAGGACAGCGACGACGGTGCGCATGGTTGGACTGCTGACGGTAAAGTTATCGTCGCTCAAATTCGGGGGAGCGGTTGGGGGTTATACAAGCAGTCTCTCGATTCAGACACGCCAGAACCGATCGCATCTTCGGCCGACGGAGGCGCGCTGCTGTTGGGGGCGACGAGCCCCGATGGCAAATGGTATGTCGCTCGCAGTTGGCCCGATAAGGAGAGCGTTGAGCACCCCTCCGTCCCCCTGCCGATCGTGCGAATTCCGCTTGCTGGCGGAGCGCCAGAAACAATATTGCTGGTCTCGCGTCACGCCAATGTTTCCTGCGCCCGCCCACCCTCCAGCATTTGTGTGATAGCTATGCAAAGCGAAGATCGCAAGCAGATGGTCGTTTCAATTCTCGATCCGGTCAAAGGCCGGGGTTATGAGTTGGCGCGGTTTGATTTTGCTCGAGAGCTTGCTGTACTTGAAGTCCCGACTTGCGTGATCTCCCCGGATGGAACTCGTCTTGCGATTGCGCGGAGTCCGGAAAGCCCGATTGAAATTCGTTCGTTACACGGCCAGCTCGTGCAAACAATTCCTTCGCAATCAGCAGGGGAATTGCTCATGGTATTTTGGACGGCGGATCAAAAGGGATTCTTTGTCACGAGAAAGGCGCAAAACGGTAACGAACTACTGTATCTGGATCTCCGCGGAAACGTGACATCCCTACGGAAGTGCATCGGCGGCGAAACGTGTTTTGGCGTACCCTCCCCCGACGGCCGGCATCTGGCCATTATTGACAGAAATCAAAGCGCGAATATTTGGATGATGGAAAATTTCTGAGGATTATCAACTAGGTCGCGCATTCATTACTACTAGGTACGTTGGCACTGCGTATTATTCCAGCTCAAAACTGAACTTGTGCTTTCACCTGAATCATGCGCGCCGATAGGCCTCTCCCATAGACACCGGTTGGCGGACTCGCCGTATAAATGATTTGACCAAACGTAGAGGAGCTAGAAAATCCGTCGGGCATGCCAAAATTCGGGTGGTTGAAAACATTGAAGAACTGAAAACCGATCCCGAATTGTCCGTTTTCCCAACCCGGCAGTCTGGTGTTTTTCATGATCGTCAAGTCGGCGCTGAAGTAGCTGGGCCCATAAAAGCGATTGCGCCCCTGAGAAAAACTCACGCTGGGGCCGCCGCACCACGGATCTAAAGGATCCGACGGATTTGGCAGAGTCCCGGTGTTGAAGTCCGTGATGCAGCCGGGCTGAATGAAGTCTGCCGCCAGATTCGGTGCGAGTGCACCGCTGGGCAAGGTCAACGCCAGCGGTGTCTGGCAGGGCCGTGGGACGGCTGGAATTACAGCTCCACGACCACACGGCAACTGTTTGCCAAGAGGGTGAGCCGGCACGGCGTATAGCTGTCCCCCAAAGTTCTTCGTCGCAGACAGCACTCCGGATGTCAAATTGTCATAAACGGTGTATCGGAACCCGCCGCGCGCAAATAGGGTTCCTGATATCTGCCAACCGGTCACCAGATGATCCGGCCCGCGATTTCCAAGAAGGATTTTCACCGGAATTTCCCAGATGTAGTTGGCGTTGAACGAGTGACGAATATCGTAGTCGGCTGGCCCATAGGCGCCGCGAGGATTGTTGGGATCCTGCGGGTTAATCGCGTACCCGCCCGCTCCGGTGACGAAAAGGAGCAGACCTCCGTTAGAGCCTTCATCGAATGCGCGACCATAGGTGTAGTTAGCTTGCAGGAGGCCCTGGCTGCGTCCCACAAAGCGATGCTTGAAGGACGTCACCACACCGTGATAATTCGATACGCCTACGCTCGTCATGCTGTTGACCGTGCTAAAGCGCGGATCCGCGCAAGGTGGAACCGGCGAGGTGGTGCATTCTGCCTGAGGCAGACTGCCAAAACCATAGGCATTGGCAGAGGTGTTCTGGATCAGTTCGTGGATGCCATGATTGCCGAAGTAGCCGATGCTCAACGACGTATTTATCCCGAAGACCTGCTGCAGTTCCAGGCTCCACTTCTGATATTGAGGCGAGAGCATTTTGCGGCTGGGGTTGGTGAACGCCGGAGAGAAGCCCGGGATTTGATTACCCCCGGAGAAGGCGTTGAGAAAAGCCTCGTTTGAGTTCTCAGCGTCGCGAAATAAGCTATTGGTTTCATCTCGTGCAATATTGTTGTTGATGACCGTGAATTGATTGTTCAAAGGCGGATTTACAGTGAGGGACTCGGCGAGGGCACCGGGTAAGGAATCATAAAACATTCCAATGCCTCCGCGGAGCACCATATTGTGCAACACACCGAATGGCTGCCACGCGAAACTGATCCGGGGGGCCCACAGTATGCTGTTCAGCTCCGGATATGCCTTCCGCTGATTGATCAGTATGGCTTCGTTGTATGGCTGGTTGGGATCATGAGACACCGATTCGAACGGGCCAGCCAGTCGTGCAAAACAGCGGTCAGCACAAACTGGATTGGACTGGTGCTCGATCCTCAACGCCAGCGTGACCGCGAGGTTCGGTCGCGCACGCCACTCGTCCTGGGCGTAGACTCCCAGGTTGTAGAATGCGACGCGTTGCGAGCGGGCCTGGGCAAAAGACTGATTCAGTGCCGAGAAATCGGCCTCTCCGCCGTTTGCGTCAAACCCACCCTGGTAAAAGGCATCTAATGAGAAGGGGAGTATATCTCCGGCCGAGTTTCCGCTGTAGAAGAAGTCGTTGTGATCCCCTCGTAGAAAGTTGATCCCGATTCCGAGTTTGTGACTGGCTCGAATTCCGCTCAGGTCATCCGCAATCTGCCATTGCGTGTTATTCGTTCCGACCGGGCCACCAAGACTGAGACCGAGATTATTGAAGCTGCAGCTCCCCCCGTCGCACCAGCCGAGTCTTGTCGGAAACGCGGCCTGGGTTTGCGCAAGGTTTTTCGGCTTGAAGATCGCGCTCCGCCACCAGCCGCCCAGCACGAATTGGTTCGCGGCCGAAACACCCAATGCGTGAGTGTGCACGAGCTGGCCTTGCCACCACGGCTGATCAGTTTCAATGTTAAAGAGCGGGCTGATCGGATCGACGAAACGATTGATACCGTGGTCATATTGCACCAGGAGAAAAACGCGATCCTTGCTCGCGGCGTTCCAATCAACCCGACCGGAGATTAGCGACTCGTATATGGGCTGAGTTTCGTTCTTTACGAAGTTCACGGCGCAGGGGATGGGGTTGCCCTGGCTGTCGATGCCAAGATCAAGAAAATCATCGCAGCCTGTCTTGTCCGCCTCAAAAAAACCTCCTGGCTGAACTGCATTTGTTCCTCTGGCGGCGTTGTACAGATCGAAGATTCGCTGGTAGAAATCGTGAGAGGCTGAAGTCGGCCCAAACTTCTTGTCAATATTGGCCATCGTTGCTACTTCAAACTCGGTGCTGGGCACGACTGTGGGGAAAATCAAAGGGAGCGTCAGTTGCAAACCCTCGCTGTTGAAGAAGAAGAAAAGCTTGTCTTTCCTGAGTGGCCCGCCCACCGACCCCGCCCATTGGTTGGCGATGGCGAAGGGACGCGGTTGGACAAACGCCTTGTTGATCCAGTCATTCGCATTCAGCACGCGGCCATTCCAGAAGTACTTGGCGTTTCCGTGAAAACCATTACTCCCTGATTTCGTGATGAAACTCACATTCGTACCGGCAAGAGTACCGAATTGGCCGGAATAGCCATTGGTTACTACCGTCGCTTCCTGGATCTCGTTCTGACCAAGCATCGGCCCCAAAGGGCCCGTCTGGTTCAGATTGACGCCCATGTCGTTCTCGTTCATCCCATTCAGCGTGAAAAGATTCGACGTGCCAGGCATGCCTAAACTGGAGAAGTTGCCAGCACCTCCGTCGGTGTTCATGACGACACCTGGGGCGGTCTGGGCGATGTAGGTCAGATCATTTCCGGAATTCGGCAGATCCGAAATCTGTTCCCGATTGATGGCGGTCGAGAAATCGCCGCTCTCTGCCTGAAGCAACGGCACTTCATCAGCGACGGTGATCTCGGTGGCCGGTGTCGCAATCGCGAGGGACACATTCACCGAAACTGCAGGCCCAAGCAGAACATCCACGGTCCGTCTCCGTTCCCGAAACCCGGCATGCGTCACGGTCAACGTATATGTTCCGGGCAGCAGAAAGAGAAATCGGTACACCCCCTGCCGATCGGTTCTTGTGGATTGAGTTGCACCCTTGGCGTTGTCCCTGATCTCAACATCCGCGCCGGCAATCACCGCATTGCTCTGATCGGTGACCACGCCCGCGAGCGCCCCAGACGTCGTGGTCTGGGCGGTCAGCTCACTTGGCGGACAGATCGTCAGAACAGCCAAGAGTAACAATACAAGCAGCCGCAATCTCATCGAATCACCACAGGAGATCGGATCAGGCAAACCCCACATCAGCAGGGTGGATGATAGCCCAATTTACTAGGTTTTTGGAACTTTGGAGCAGAAGCTGGCTTTACCAACGGCGAGATGGGGATAATCGGCGAAATCACGGTTTCCGCCGAGAACTGTCTGGTGAGGTGGCGAAGTCACGCAAGCTGCGGATTCAATCTGTCAACCGTGTGTTTGCTCTGACACTTACCTTCGTGAGATGTGCTCGCAGTCACCTGTTTTGGCTCAAGATGGTGGTCCGCCGCTCGCGGGAGTCCTGAACCGCCTTTCGCCAGAGCTACGAGACAGAGTGGCGAAGGTGTTTTTCCTAACCGTGCCGGTCGTGCCCGCTCAGCCCACAAACCAGGCTGCTTGATGGTTGCGCCCATTCCGGATGAGGGCTAGGTCTGAAGGGGGAGTTGCCAAGATTCTCGTCCAGCTTACCCCTACTCTTCAACTCTTCAAAACAAGGGCGTCCTTCGTGACCTGACCCCTGATAATCGAGGATGGTGCGGCTCAGCCGGGCGTAAGCGTCCTGCAGGGCCTGCAGGGACCGTCGCTTCTGGTCTGTCAGGTTCGGATTCTGGTGGCCGGAGCGGGACATCACTCCTTATGAGAACTCGGGACAGTGCCTTGCGGAAGAACAGCCCCTTCTGCGCCATACGAGATTGAAGAATAGGAACTCCTTTGCGCCGAATCACCAGAACAATAAGCCTATTCGCAACACCACTGGGGATAAATCCTCACAGCGATTGTTGACAATGCCAAACACCGTTGCTCGTAGATCTCACCGTTGGCAAAATCAGGGCCGAGTAAGCTAGCATCTTTGTGTTCTTCTTCCTTCGTGAAGAGGAACCACACGAGCGCCTCCGTGCGGGCTGCAATGGAGGAAACTCGTGGAACTATTTCGGAAGAATGACTCTCGATTCTACTGGTATGACTTCAAGGTCCGTGGCAAGCGGTACCGAGGTTCTACCAAAGAAACTAACAAAAAGAGAGCTGGAAGAATTGGCGCCTTGCGGCTCTCCCAAGCACTGGGAAGCACCGGTCTGATGGACCGGAAGGCTCCGAGCCTGCTGGAGTTCTCAACTCAATTTCTCGCCTGGGTCGAATCAGCAACTCTAGCGAGCAAGACAAAGAAGTACTATGCCAATGGTTGGCGCCTGCTGGCGGGCACAAAACTCGTCGGGATGCGTCTGGACCACATAACCAAGGATGATGTCGACGTTCTCACTTTCACCGGCTCGGCACCCAACGTCAACTGTGCTTTACGAACGTTGCGCCGCATGCTTCATAAGGCAGAAGAGTGGACTCTTCTCATCAAGGTTCCGCGATTCAAGCTATTACCGGAGCACGGCCGCAAATTAAGGCTGGATGATGATGCTGAACAGAAATTGTTGGTCGCCGCCAGGTCCCGTCACTGGAAACCCGGCATGTTCGAGCTGTTTCGGGACATCATCATCCTTGCTCGAGACACGGGAATGCGGAACGGCAGAGAGCTTTACCGCATCCGTACGGAAAACCTCGACTGGAACAATCGAGTCATTTTCGTACCGGACAGCAAGACGCCAGAGGGGAGAAGAATGATCCCCATGAGTGATCGGGTGTATGAACTGCTTCGAATCCGCGCAACGGGAAAGATAGCGGGATGGCTATTTCCTTCGACAAGGTCGGAGTGTGGTCATCTAACAGATGTGGGCAAGCAATTTCGGAGTGCCCGGAGGGAAGCTCAACTCCCTGAGGCTCTCGTCTTATATTGCGCTCGACACGATTATGGAACGCGGGTGCTCACTAACACAGGGAACCTAGCGGCGGTGATGAGAACGATGGGACACAGGGATGTGAGAGCTGCGATGCAATATCAGCATCCAGATCTAGAGACTGTGCGAGCCGCCCTGAATCGAACCAACGGGTCGTCTGCGCAGACGACTGCATAGGTCAGTCTGTGACACGTTCTAGGCCACAGGCAAAAGGCGACAACCCGGCAGGTCGTTGAAAAGATGATCACCTCGGAACCAATCAGGTCTGCAGTCGACTAACGGCCGAATAGTCCGATCAAGGTAGTACCTGCAACCCAGAGCAAAGGTCCCATGTACCCACCGTGCCCGCATTTCACCGGGAAGCTAACTCACCAACGTCCTCTATTTCATTAGACCCTGCCCCTCTCCAAGCTGAGGCGGGATGCGTCCAACCGTTTGTGGTCACTACGATAGCAAACGAGCGCGGCTGCCCTGTGATTGCAGCAGAGAAACAGCCTTCGAGTCGAAAGAAACAAACTCGTCGGCGCCCAGCCACTCCCCTTCGTAGGCAATTACACCATCCGCAAAATCCCCACCGGCATCGAGCGCGGACAACCCGGCCTCTACCGCTGGTCGATTCATTGCGACGTTAGCACTCTTCATGAGGCGCCGAATCGCATCAGAGACATCGGATGGGGATTTCTTATAGCCTCGACGAAGCACCCATACAAATTCACAAAGGACCGGGACAGGTATCGCAATTAGGTCGGCTTCGACCAAGATCTTTGCCGCTCGCCGGGCTTGATGCAGATCGTCTTGAACAGCGGCTCTAATGAGCACGTTGGTATCTGCTGTAAGTTTCATTTCGCCTTTGCCCATCCCTGGGTCGCGATCTCATTCATCTCATCGATCGTGAATTTCGGCCCTCGCCGCTGTGTCAGGCAACCAATGAAGTCAGCAATGGCGCCATCCTGCGCGACAGCCCTCACAACGATCCGGCCATCCGGCAACTTATCGGCTTCAATCTTCTCCCCCGGACTGACCCCAAGATGCTTGAGCAGATCCTGCTTGAGCGTAACTTGTCCCTTCGCGGTAATCGTGAGCGTGGTCATTATTTCTCCTGACGGCACGGTCATTGTAAGGTCATTGTGCCTTACCGTCAAGTAGGGATGGCCAGCACGAATGGCCCTGACGAGCTAGCGTAGATAAATGATTCGTCCGACCGACCGCAAAGTGTCGCCATCAACGCGTTACGCGTGTGGCCACAAAGCTTCCGCTCCGAGCTTTCTTTGCCTTCCATCTTACATTTATAAGTACGATTGGACCCAGTCTGGGTGCAACATTTGAGCCGCAAGCCGCCCGTGATCGGCCCCGGCATTGATGCCCACGCTGCATCCGGTGTCGGCGGTGTCTTCAAGCGCTTCTATCCGGCACTACTCAGTCAATGTTGCGGTCTCGTTCTCCAACGAAGAACTTTCTGAGACCGACTGCAGTTCGCGAGAAATATCCGCGTGATGCTGGCCAAGATAGCGGGCGACACGCGCATTGCCAAGCAACTTCGCAAGCTAGCCGCGCGCTAGGACCAAATTGAGGATTTGATTTCCATGGGATTCCTCAATCAGTCTTAAGTCGCATTGCAAGACTTCCATCTCCTTTTCCATTTTTGCAACCTGGCTGTCCAGACATTGCTCTCGGTAAGCAGGGTCTTCGAAGACCTTCTTCCGATGATAGTCGGCGCGGCGCCGACGCTGACATTCAGCCGAGCTGCATATTTGCTCGTCCGGGTGGTACCTGGAAGGGCTGAAGTTTTGGGTGCAGTACCTACAGATTCTATCTTTCATGCAGACCGATCGTCGAACGTCGCCCCAGCTGGTTTTTGGCCCCTTGAACCGGAGAATTTTCGCCGCAAGTCATCACGACGACGCTCAGAATGTGGATCGTGCGACCCGCGGGTCCAATTCAAACCGAACTAGACATCGAATAGACCGGAGGGCGGGCCGCTGCTGTAAAGTCGTTCTAGGTTGCGCGTGGATCGCCCGGCTGGGCGGTGATCGTGACCACATTTCTTGTTACCTTTGTTTGAGAGAGTGTGAGAACCGAACTTCAGGAGTCTTACGAGTAGCGAAGACGGCTGACGCGAGCTCTGCTAGCCTATCCCTATGCCGCAGCCCGTCAAAGCGCGAATCGCCAAGTTGCGGGAAGAGATAGCGCAGATCAGTGCAGCGAACCGCGAGTACTTGCAAGGCGGCAAAAAGCCACCCGGCGCACCGGATCACGAACGCCGCCTGCAAAGGTTGCAGGAAATCCAAGACGAATTGATGTCATTGACCGAGTGGAAAAGAACATGAGCAGGGCGTCCACTAAGTTGAGCTAATTGGCGAGATGGCTGCATTGCACCAGCTATGTGCTGCTAGAATCCCCACATGGCTAATCTGAAATCGGTAATCAAAGAATTGGAACAGGAACGCACCCGTCTCGGTGCTCGACTTGAAAGTCTTAATCACGCGCTCTCGGTACTGAGCGGGACCAACCATCATCGAGCGACAAGAACCATTTCAGCCGCAGGTCGTGCTCGCATTGCTGCCGCCCAACGGGCTCGGTGGGCAAGGAGCAAGGGGCAAAAGGTCGTTTCAATCGCTGCTCGCAAGAGACACAAGATGTCACCAGCCGCCCGCAAAAGGATTGTCGCAGCCCAGAAAGCGCGTTGGGCAAAATGGCGGAACAAGCACAAGACGGCCTAGATAGTAGTCGGCGACCGGGGACTTCAGTTTGGCCTATGGTTGTAGCGCCGCTCCGCGTGGATGGCCTCCACGCTCGGGGCGTTGTCGCACTCCTTCATCGCTGCAAGCCCTTTGATGACGGCTTGCTCGATCATGTCGTAGCTGGCATCGTCGGGCAGCGTCACTAACTGTGCGAGTGCAGCTGCGACACGCTCCTCACCGCAGTACGAGTAAAGCTGGATTTCATTGCGTGTCAACACCCGGGAGACTGGCTCGTAGTACATTTCAATCCCGGTGATGCCACAGTCTTCCACCTTCTGCCGGAGACGCAACAACGCCACGGATGTGCCACTGTCCCCCCGATCTTTGAGAGTTTCACTTGAGCTTGGCACGCTCGACCTCCTGTCGGTTCGCGCAATCGACTCACGCACCAAACTGCCTAAGATGATGATCGATGTGGAGGTACGCCAGACGCATCCATTCCCTATCGGACAACTGACCAAAATGGGGGTGAACCGGTGACTGGAAGTCTCTCGGCGGTCGCGTAAAGCGGTCCACGAGGTCCCGTAGCTGGCGCATGTCGTTGGCAAAGTCCACTGGCGACGTGCCGCCTGCCTGCTGGTCTATTTCCGGCGCGGTCTTGAATCCCTTTGGCCACGGGATGGGAACCCAAAGCGCAAGCCACTTTAGGAGACTGCGAGGATAAGGAACAGGGACGGGGCGCACGGGTTTGAGATCCATGTACATCCTGAATCCGTCAGCCAAGTGACAGACCATCTGGTGCGCGGACATCTTTCCCCAAAGGCGCGGACTGTTGGGGCAAACGGCTTGGAGCCGAGCGATGATCTCGTCCTTGTCTTTGGGGTTGAGCAGAGTTTTCATGTCGGCAACATGATACAAAAAACGAAAGCGCCCCAACTCCGGTTAGAGTCACGGGGCGCTTTCGTTTGACCAGCCCTCCCCCGAAAGCTGCTCGATTTCAGGCTACCTCCTGAGCCACACTGTGGCCATGGCTCCTGCGTGCATGTGGCGGCACTGCTGGGCCACCTATGGGGTCTGAGGGGTGTTCTCGTATCACTTTCATCCATCTCCTGTGCACGCACCCGCCCCTGAGCAGATTGTGAAGTCCATTGCTTGGCACAGGATGGGGGTTCGTCCCGAATCTCATTGCTATCGGTGACGCAGAGGACTAAGGTTAAGAAGGCCCTTTCGCATCTCTCCGTCGCAAGTTCCGCGCACCTGATCCTTCCCGACGGCCTCTTTGCGCAACCGATAGAAATGGGGTTCAGTCATGGAACCCATCCTTGGAGACCGTTTATGAGCCCCACTAGCATTTTTGTCGGTCTGCTGATTGCACTGTTCGCGATCCTGCTTGTCTACAAGACGCGCAGCAGGCTGAAGCCACAGATCGCCGGGTTCGGGTCGCAAAGAATGTGCCCATCCTGCGGATTGATCACATCTCGATTAAAGGAACGTTGCTTGGAGTGCGGAAAGTCTCTCTTATAGCCGTGACCGCCACCCAAATCGCAGGGGGGATGAACCGCTGCTCCGTTCATGCTTCCCAAGCCGTTCTCGCGAAGCAAAGAAGGCAGTGAACGAACCATGACAAACACTAAGTTTATCGTGAAGGTAGATCGCGGGGGCAGCCTCGCTCCCGAATACGTGGAGCGGATTGATCGGAGTCCCATTCGGATGACACTCAACCGTAAGCTGGCACTGGTGATGGGGAAATTCGCGGCGGAAGACGCCATCAAGTCCATCCAAAACTCACGGCGCATCCCGGAGTTAGTGTCCGTACAAGTTGGCGTCGCCTAGCATTTCTGCTGAAAATGGCTACTTTTCTTCACAGACATAACAGGAGGATTTCATGGAATATTTTCGCCTTGACCATCCACCGGATCGACTGATTCTTTGTAATCGTTCGGATTGCGAAGACATCGCAGACTATTTGGAAGTCAGCGAACACGGAGGCGAATACTTCGCCTGCGCTGCCCACACCAGCGGTGAAAGACATGTTTCAGTCCTGCCGAAAGGCGTTCCCAATGCCCAATCGCACCGGAGCCGACCTGCTGCCTGACCCACGGAAGCAGAGCGATCTTTCCTACAAGGAGTACAACACCATGAAACCAGGCCGCACAACGACTACCTCACGTCCAGCACCGACCCAAGTAACCAAAGTGCCCAACCCTCAAGATGAGATTCGTCGTTGTGCCTACGAACTGTACGAGCAACGCGGCCGAGTGGATAGGCACGAGCTAGACGATTGGCTCCAAGCAGAGTCGCGGTGGCCCAGAAGAAGTCGAAGGGAGTAGCCGCATACAGAAGTAGAGAGCCGCTGTCGGAACGCTCCCCTGAGCATTCGTGGGGCGGCTCTCACCTAGATGCAACGTGGCTAAAGTGGCTGAGTCCGCCATCAAAGACGTGCTCCCCCGAGTACGCCCGAGAAACGGTTCTCAACCCCCAGATACAACGCGCTTACAGAGTGCTTAATCTAACTATTCCGGCATCGCAAGTCTGTTCAATTCTGCTCAGTGCTCGTCACCGGAGAATTTGGTGCAAAACATCTCTTCTGCTCAAAGGAAAAGCATCGTCCCCGTCTTCTTCTCCACGGGGTTGCCAATCCCGCCAACTGTTCAATATTGACCAGACATGGACCTGAAGCCGTTATAAGTTAATTCCCAATCTTATCCATCGGACAGCGGTGAGGCTGGCACATGATGTAAAACGAGCATTGCGGCCCCACTGTGGTTCGTTTCCTTGGTGGTGTAGTGTTTTTTCCCTTCCAAACACCCACCCACTACGCCACCAATACCGTCCATGGCCGACGGGTCTAGGACAAGCAGCACCAAGTCGTAGGTTCTTAATCTTCGTATCTCAGAGGTGGTTGCTTCAGCAACTCCAAGAGCCCGCATGGCATCTCGGGCAGATGAGGAACGGCCATGAATTCGCCCTATGGTCTGCACACGGATTGTTCGTCGTGCCACCTACGTCCCGAAACTTTCTTCTGCACCCTCTCCAAAGAATCTCTGGCAGCCTTCAACCAAATAAGACGTCCAGTGGTTTTTCCTGAACGCTCCGTCATTTTTCTTGAAGGGCAATCCTCGCGTGGGATCTTCATGCTTTGCGACGGGCAGGCCAAGCTGTTGGGTACTGCGCGAGATGGGGAAACCTTCATCTTTCGGATCGCGAAGCCGGGAGAAGTTCTCGGCCTTCACGCGGTTGTCACGGGCAAGCCCTATGAGGCGACGGCGGAGACGATGGAGCCTTGCCGATTGAACTTTGTGAATCGGGACAACTTCCTTCGGTTCCTCAAAGAGCACGGCGATGCCTGTCTGCAAGCCGCTCAGCACATCAGCCGCGAATGTCAGGACGCATATGAGGTGGTTCGCTCCATCGGGCTATCACGCTCAGTGTCCGGCAGGGTTGCGAAATTTCTGCTCACCTCAGCAACAGATGGGCAGGTCAAGAAGGGAGTAGTTTGCGCAAGACTCGCGCTGACTCATGAAGAGATCGCTCAAATCACGGGCACCAGTCGGGAAACGATAACGCGCATTCTGGACTTGCCCCCAAAAATGAGACAACCGGTTAAGAGACAAAATCCATGGAATGGAGAAAATGAGTCATGGGATTGTCTCGCAGGCGGTTTACTCGGGAGTTCAAGCTAGCCGCGATCCAGCGGCTGGAACAGGGCATTTCAATCGCGGAAGTGACGCGGGCGTTGGAGGTCAACCCCAACCTG
>JAIQEY010000017.1 GCA_020073565.1 Terriglobia bacterium | reverse complement strand
AAGTGATCGGATAGATGGTTGGTGGAACCAGTTTTCCACCGTACGATTCTAAAAGCGAGCCTTGGTCGAATGAGCAAAACAACAAAAGCAACACCAAAACCCTCTACGAAGGGAAAGTCAAAACCTGAGGCGATCCTGCTCGAACGCAGCAGCCTCGCCCCGCGATCGCTGGAAGTGTCTCTTGACAACGCCGACACGGTTATAGAGGGTGCCCCACTCATTCGCGTCCTGTGCGAATGAGTGGGTTTCGTCACAACCCGACTATCCGGATCACCGTCACACTCCAACCCTTGTGATTACTCTGACGGGGTGACCAAGCGTCTCCAACGCTATTGTGGCACGCACGATCTGCACTTCATCACCGGCAGTTGTTACCGCCGCCAACCGAGAAGCTGCGCTACACGCACCGCAACCCGGTGAAGCGGGGATTGGTCGAACGACCCGAGCAGTGGAATTGGAGCAGTTTCCGAGCCTACTTGTATGGGGAGTCGGGGCTGGTGCGAGTGAAGTTCCAGGAGTGGCCGCTGGAAATCAAGTGTCGTCCCGTCCAGAGTTTTGCCGAGATCGAGAGCCCACTCATTCGCAAAGTGCGCGAATGAGTGGGGCCCCGCTTGGTTCGTTTGAGCGCACCAAGTCTACTCGGCGTTTCGGAGCCGACACGGTTATCTAATCAGGCTAGTACCTCCGAGTGCACCGAGCCCATTTCAAAGTCCCGTTCACCTGGCGATGGTTCGCATAAAATAATGTCCATGCGCAAAGCTCTTCCCTTATTTCTGATCGCGGCCTGCTTCCTGACGGGCTGCAAGTCCAAGTCTTCCAGCGCCTCCGCCAATGGCGCTGGCGCTGCCGCTTACGCCGACGATCCAGTCCAGAAAAAACTCCAGGAACTGGCCGGCAGCGACGCGAAAAACTGCGGCCTGCTCACGGCGCAGGCTCCGGCCGAGATGGACGCTGCCAGCAAGTGCGCGGTGGACGCTTCGAAATCGAAGTCGCCTTTTTATGTCGAGTACCAATTGCCCGGCATGAATGTCGCGATTGCGGGCAACGCTCAAGGGAAGCTGTTCGCGGTGCAGTCGCAAGCCGGGGGCGCGGGATTGGTAAGCGGAGATTGTCCGGCCGAACTGCGCGTGGCGCCCAGCGGCCGAGTCACCTGCTACGCCCCAGGCACATTCCCGATGGGTGCGGGAGCCGGCTCACACACGAACATGCCGATGCCGCCAGCGATGGGTACAGGCAGTCCCCACGCAGCAGCGGGTGCCGCGCCCCCCGGCCACCCCAATCCTCATCAGAATCAGAAATCACAACCGCCTAAGCCGTAGAGGCGCGGCTTGCCGCGTCTCTCTGCGGCGTGAACCTGCAAGCCTACTGTGGCCCGCCCTGTTCCGGGACAACTCCCGGAGGCGGAGCCGGAATTGCAATGTCCAAACTGCTGACCGAGCCGAGCGACGACAGCGGCTTGTCAAACTCACTCACATTGCCAACCACCAGCACCGCCATCTGGTCGCGGTGGATGTACTTCGCGGCCACACGCGCCACGTCTTCCTTGGTAACCTTTTCGATCTCCTTCTGATAGTTCTCCAGGAAATCCAGCGGATAGCCATAGAACTCGTAGGCCATCTTCTCCTGCAGCACCTTTCCCGGAGAATCAAAGCGGAAAATGAACGAATTCAGAATGGCATCTTTCGCGCGCTTGATCTCTTCATCGTTAATCGGATGCTTCGGAAGGTCAGCGAGCTCCTCATCCAGGGCTTGGATCGACTCCACCGTACTCTGGCTCTTGGTCATCACCATGAGACGGAGCATCCCCGGATGATCCCATCCCGTGCCGATCCCGCCGCCCACTGCATACGCCAGTCCCTTGGTGGTTCGAATGTCGCCAAACAGGCGTGACGAAAACCCGCCGCCAAAGGCCTCGTTGAATACCGAGATCGCGTAGTAATCCGGATTCTTGCGCGTCGTGCCCAGCATGACCATCTGGATGTTGCTCTGATTCACATCCGTTTTTTCGACCTGATAATAGCCAGGCTTGACGGACTTCGGCGCGATCTCCGGATCCTTCGCCGCCGCGCCTTTCGCCCACGACCCAAACGCCTGCCGCAGACGCGCCTCCATTTTCGCGGCATCGAAGTCGCCGACCACGCCCAGAATAATGCTATTGGGCTGCACATAGGTGTGGTGCCACTTAACCAGATCCTCACGCGTCACGGCGGCAACCGTCGCGTACTCGGCGACCCTCGCATAAGGACTGTCGGCCCCATAGGCCAGCTTGGCCACCTCGCGTCCCGCAATCTGTCCCGGATCGTCATTCCGCCGCGAGATTCCGTCGTACATCCCTTTCTTCGCAATCTCGATCTTGTCGGCGCGGAATTCGGGATTCTTCAGCAGATCGTCGAACACGTTGAAGACATCTTCAAAATCTTCTTTCAAACACGACCATGAGATAGTCGTCGAGTCCAGGGTTCCGCCCGTCTCAACCTTGGCTGCGCGCTGCTCCAGGTAATCGTCCAGCTGATCGCCCGTGCGGGTCTTGGTGCCGCCCGTGCGCCACACCTCGCTGTAAATGTCGATCAGCCCAGTCTTACCCACCGGAACCGAACGTTCGCCGCCGCGAATGCGAGCTACTCCGTCGATCATGGGCAGTTCATGATCTTCCTGCAAAAAAATGACCATTCCATTGGGCAATTGAATCCGTTTCGGCTGCGTGGGATGGAATGTCGGCAGGCTGGGAATCGGCACCTGCTGCCAGGTATTCGCCTGCGCCCACAACTGCGCAACGCCAGCCACCAACATCAGAGAAAACAAGCAGAGCAGTGTGCGCTTCACTGGCCACCTCCGGGCGGAACAGCCGCGGTGCTCGGAGGTGGCCCGGCAAATTCAATGATCCCCACCGTCCGGTTGTCCGGCACAAACGTCTGGTTGGCAACGCGCCGGATGTCGGCCTTCGTCACTTTCTCGATCCGGTCCACTCCTCGAAACAACTCCCGCCAGTCGTCATAGCGCGCCTGGTTCGACCCGAGCGCGAACGCCAGCCCTTCATTCGATCCCAGCGACCGAATCAGATTCGCCTTGGCCCGCGTCTTGATCATCTTTAATTCGTCATCCGAAATATCTTCTTTCTTCAGCCGCTCAATCTCGGCGTGAATCGCGTCCGCGACCTCCTGCGTTTTGTGTCCTGGAAGCGGAGCCGCGTAGAACGCAAACAAGTGCGGATACTTGTTTCCCGGATACCCCGTAAATCCCGCCGAGCCTGACGCAATCTGCTTATCACGCACCAGTGCGCGATAGAGGCGCGACGTCCGCCCATTCGACAGAAGATCGGCAAGCGCGTCGTAAACCTGATCGTCCGGGCTACGGTAATCGGGCCGGTGGTAGCCCTCCAAATAAATCGGTTGCGTCTGTTCGTGCAGCACGACGCGCCGCTCCGAACCCTGCGGCGGCTCAGACGTTGTGAACTCGTCCGGCTTGGGACGCGTCGGAATCCGCGAAAAGTACTTCTCGATCACCGGCATCGCTTCTGCTGCCTTCAGATCCCCCACCACGGCTACCACCATGTTCGCGGGCACATAGTACGTATCGAAAAACTTCTGCGCGTCCGTAGCCGAAAACGAATTCAAATCCGAAATCCATCCGATCGTCGGCCGGTGATAGGGATGGGCTGCAAATGCCGCTTCCGTGAACTGCTCGAACAATCGCCCAAACGGACTGCTGTCGGTCCGCATGCGCCGCTCTTCGATCACCACATTCCGCTCTTTATAAAACTGCCGCATCACGGGATGAAGAAACCGTTCGGACTCCAGATACGCCCACAGTTCCAGCCGGTTGATCGGAAACGAGTAGTGATATCCAGTTTCGTCATAGCTGGTGAAGGCGTTCATTCCTTCGCCGCCCTCGCCCTCCACGATCTTCCCGAACTCATTGCTGTAGGGCACGGAGAATTTATCCGCCGCGGTGATCGCATCTTTCCACGCCTGCTGCAACTGCTCGAGCTTCTTTTCGTCGCGATTCACGACCTTGTCGCGCTCGGCAATGTAGGCCGCATAGGCGTCCTCCACTTTCTGCAGAGCAACCTTCTCGCCCGCGGCGTCCCGCGTTCCAATCGTGTCGGTGCCCTTGAACGCCATGTGCTCGAACATGTGCGCCAGGCCGGTTTTCCCCATCGGGTCCTGCACCGACCCCGCATCCACGTGGGTGAAGAAGGAAAACACGGGGGCCTCCGGTCGCTCGCACACGATCACCGTCAGCCCGTTGTCGAGCTTTTTGGCGGTGGTGCGCTTTTCGAACGATGCCAGGTCTTGGCCAAAGGCAAACGAGGAAATGACGAAACAAACAACAATTGTTGGGATCAAACGGGGCTTCATCCTGCCTCCACGATGGCAAACACCAGAAAAATCGAAGTTACGTGGGCGCGAGGGAGATTGTCAAACGAAAGGGCAAGCTGATCGTCCGGGATTTCTCTGCGTACTTTGCGGTTTAAGATTTTTGACCGCAACACTCGCAAAGAAAAGCCGCAAAGTCCGCAAAGCGCGAGGGAGGCGAGATTTTCAGACTGCACCACTAGCGGGGGGTGCGGTGCTCAGGCCGCCTCAACCTGCGCTGCGGCCGGATTCAGAAAATAACGACGTTGGAAGTAGAACGCAACATTGACCAACGCAATCATCACCGGCACCTCCACCAGAGGCCCGATGACCGCCGCAAACGCCGCCCCGGAGTTGATGCCAAACACCGAGACTGAAACCGCGATCGCCAGTTCGAAGTTGTTCGAGGCGGCGGTGAACGCCAGAGTGGTGGTTTTCGAGTAGTCCGCTCCCAACCTCTTCCCCATATAGAACGACACCAGGAACATGATCACGAAGTAGATTAGCAGCGGCACGGCGATCCGCAGCACATCGAGCGGCAGACGGACAATGTACTCGCCCTTCAGCGAGAACATCACCACAATCGTGAACAGCAGGGCGAGCAGCGTCAGCGGGCTCACGCGGGGAACGAAATTGCGCTCATACCATTCGCGCCCCTTGCTCCGGAGCAGCAGCGTGCGAGTCAGCAAACCGGCCAGGAACGGAATGCCGAGATAGACGAAGACGCTCTTCGCGATCTCCGCCATCGACACACGGACAATCGCGTTCTGCAGCCCGAGTTGCGCAGGCAGCACCGTGATGAAGATCCACGCATAGACGGAATAGAAGAAGACCTGAAACAGCGAATTGAACGCCACCAACCCAGCCGCATACTCCGTATCGCCTTTCGCCAGTTCGTTCCAGACGATCACCATGGCGATGCAGCGGGCCAGGCCGATCATGATGAGTCCCGCCATGTATTCCGGATATCCGCGCAGGAACACTATGGCGAGAATGAACATAAGGATCGGCCCGACAATCCAGTTCTGCACGAGCGACAGGCCGAGGACACGCCGGTTCCGGAACACCTCGTGCAGTTCCTCGTAACGCACCTTCGTGAAGGGCGGATACATCATTACGATTAGGCCGACCGCGATCGGAATCGAAGTGGTGCCAACGCTGAAGCGATTCAGAAACGGTACGACGCCGGGAACGAGCCATCCCAAGCCGACGCCAGCCGCCATGGCCGCGAAAATCCAAGCGGTGAGATAGCGGTCCAGAAAGCTGAGATGGCGGCTCGCGTTCATGGTGTTACCGCCGCCCAATGTCGTCCACATGTTTCTTCAACGCCAGCCGGTCGAGGCTCGTCAGCGGGAGCGAAAGAAACAATCCAATGCGCCGATCGAGTGTGAGAAAGGCTGCTCGAAACGCCCGCTCGACATCGGCGGGGTCGCCTTGCACGGCGGCCGGATCCGGGAGCCCCCAGTGAGCCGTCATCGGCTGTCCGGGCCACACTGGGCAGGTTTCCTTGGCCGCATTGTCACAAACCGTGAAAACGAAGTGGAGTTCGGGAGCGCCCGGCCGCGCAAACTCCTCCCAACTCTTGCTGCGCAGGCCAGCCTCCGGAATGCTGGCCTTCTCGATTTCATTGAGCGCTTCCGGCCGTACGGTACCGGCGGGATTGCTGCCGGCGCTGTAGGCCGTAAACGTCGGTTTGCCCGTGTGATTCAGGATGGCTTCCGCCATGATCGAACGGGCTGAATTCCCAGTGCACAAAAACAGAACGTTGTAATGGCCGGCCATGCATGCCTCCGTCTGAGTTGAGAACCGCGATCGTCAGTTGCAGCAGGTCGGGCCGCAGCAGGCACTCTGCGCGCCGCCCGGCTTCACTGCCCGCACAAACGCGCTCATGAACTTCTCATCCACCTGCTCGGCGATGGCATCCACGTCGACCCCGGCCGATGCCAGGAACTCGCGCGCCTCTTCCACGCGATAAATCCGCGTGGGCTCAACCTCAACCTTCTCGAATCCGGCCGCCCTCAACTTGGAGCGATACTCGTTTTCTTCGAGCGCTCCCGCAATACAGCCGACCCACAGCAAGACCTTCTGCCGGATTTCGTTCGGGATTGCGCCGCGCGTCACCACATCCGACACCGCAAATCGCCCGCCCGGCTTCAACACGCGAAACGCTTCGCGCAGCACGCGGTCTTTGTCGGCGGAAAGATTAATGACGCAATTCGAAATAATGACGTCCACCGAATTGTCGGGCAGGGGAATGTTCTCAATCTCGCCTTTCAGGAACTCGACGTTCTCCGCGCCTGCTTTGCGTTTGTTTTCGTTGGCGAGCGCAAGCATTTCGTCGGTCATGTCGAGACCGTAAGCTTTGCCGGTTGGTCCCACCCGCTGCGCGGAGAGCAGCACGTCAATCCCGCCGCCAGACCCCAGGTCGAGCACAATTTCCCCCGGATTCAGTTGGGCCAGCGCCGTCGGATTTCCGCACCCGAGCGACGCCAGCATCGCCTCTTCTGGAATCTGCGAGGCCTGCGCAGGGTCATAGAGATTCGAAGTAATCGGGTCGCACGAAAGCCCGCTCGCCGGCGCAGCCCCACAACAACTGCTCCCGCCTTTTTGCACCCGCAGTGCGGCCTGTCCGTATTTCTCTCGAACTACTTCCTTGATATCTGTATCTGGCATGATGACGTCTCCTACTTGCAGATCTGAACCACTTCTTGCGGTTTGACTGCCTTGTTGCGCGTGCAGCACTCGGCATAAAGAAACTGCAGAATCTCGCGCAGCGCCTCGGTATTGGCGGTGTAGCGCAGGAACGTGCCCTCGCGCTTCACCAGCACCAGTTCTTCGTTCTTCAGTTTGTCGAGATGATGGGAAAGGGTTGAGTTCGGGATTTCGAGTTCATCCTGAATCTCGTTGACCACCAGGCCTTCGGGATGAGCGGAGAGCAGAAGCTGCATGATGCGCAGCCGAGCCTCGTTTCCCATGGCGGAGAACTTGTCGGCATACTTGGCGGCTTGCTCCTGGACCTTGAGAGTGGCTGACGGCATATTTCGATAATACCGGAAATATGGATTCTGTCAACAACCTTTTTGTGGAGAGCCCGGCGCCCCGCCCGGCAGGACGGGCGAGACGCCCGTCCCTCCATCCTGAGAACCTCAGCTCTCCCACACCCACCGTCCACCCACCATGGTGCGTTCAATCGGAATATTGATGATGTTCGATGGATTTTCCTTGAATACATCCCGCCCAAGCACGACCAGGTCCGCATACTTGCCCGCCTCAATCGAGCCCTTCACGCCCTCTTCGTAGGAAGCGTATGCGCCGTGAATCGTGCCCACGCGGATCGCCTCTTCGGGCGTAATCCGCTGCTGCGGTCCCCACACGTTGCCCTTCGTATCGGTGCGCGTCACCTCCGACTGCAGAGCCATCATTGGCTCGAAGGGACCCGGCGGATAGTCCGAGGCCTGCGTCGGCCGGATGCCCGCGTCAATAAAACTGCGCAGCGCAAACATGTGGTTCACGCGCTCCGGTCCGTACTCCTTCATCTTCTCGCCGTGGTAGTAGGCGTACGTCGAGAACGGAGTTGGAATCGCCCCCAGCGCCTGGATGCGCGCGACCAGCGAGTCATTCACGACCGTGCAGTGCTCCAGGCGATAACGTGGATCCTTGCGCGGCAATTCCTTCTGCAGCCGTTCATAAACCCGCAGCGTGATGTCGATTGCGACGTCGCCATTGGCGTGCGTTCCCAGTTGCCACCCGGCGGCATGGGCCTTGCGCGCCTGCTGGTAGAGCTCTTCTTCCGGCGTTACCAGAATTCCGAAATCGTCCAGACGTCCGACGTAAGGCTGCGAAAGTCGTGCCGTGCGTTCCGAAATCGATCCGTCGCAAATCATCTTCTGCGCGCCGACTTTTACCCACTCATCGCCGAGGCCGGTCTTCACGCCCGCGGCCAGCATCTGGTCCATGAAGGCCTGGTAGATGTGGCAGTACACACGCATCGAGAGTTGACCGGCTTCGCGCGCATCCTGGTAGGCGCGCAGATCGTCGGGTGTGCCCATCGCGTCGGTCACCGACGTGACGCCCGTGCGCGTCATCATCTGCGTGATCAACCGCACGCCTTCGCGCCGGTCGTCGCGCGTGAAGGTCGAGGGGATAATCTTCTCGAAGGTCTCTTTGCCGTGTTCGCGCACGTGCCCCGTTACCTTGCCCGTTGCCGGATCGCGATCGTACTTTCCGCCCGGAGGATCGGGAGTCTGATCGTCAATCTTTGCCAGCCTGATCGCCTGCGAGTTCACCCACGCCGTGTGTCCGCCGCGGTGCTCCACCAATACCGGATGATCGGGAAGGGCGGCATCCAACTCCTTTCGCGTGAGCGGACGCCCTTCCGAAGTTTTTGTGTCATCGTACTTAAAGCCCAATACCCACTGACCGGGCGGCGTCTTCGACGCTCGCTCACGCAGTGCCTTCAGGATCTCCGCAATTGATCGCAGATCGCAGTCCACCATCCGCAGATGCGACAAACCGGCTTCGGCCGGATGCGAGTGCGCGTCAATGAATCCCGGTAGCACGGTCTGCCCGCCGAGATCGACCTTCTTAGCCGAACCGCCAGCCAGAGCCAGCACTTCGTCGTTAGACCCGATTGCCAAGAACCGCCCGCCCGAAATCCCCACCGCTTGGGCGCGCGGCTGGCGCGCATTGACCGTCCAGAAATTTCCGTTGTACAGAATGGACTCGGGTTCCGTGCGTTCAATAGCAAACAGCGCTTGAGCGCCCACAGCGCCCAATCCGAAGAGAAACGTGCGACGGGAAGAAGCCATCAAACTCCTTTATTGGACTCTTACCTTCGTGTACCTTCGTGCCCTTGGTGGTTCCCGCTTCTGTCAACCGCAGAGCACGCGAAGGGGACTCGAACGCGAAGACACTATACTAGACGCCGCCGAAGATGTAGTGCAGTCGGGTCACCAGCAACCAGAAACGAGCAACCAGCAACCAATCATGCCCACTCCCACCATCGTTGACGTCGCCGGCCGCAAGCTTAGCCTGACCAATCTAGAGAAAATCCTCTATCCCGCCGCCGGATTCACCAAAGGACAGGTGATCGATTACTACGTCCGCATCGCGCCGGTCCTCGTTCCCCATCTCGCCGGACGCCCGCTCACCATGAAGCGCTATCCCGGGGGCGTGGATCAGGAATACTTTTTCGAGAAGAACGCACCCAAGCACCGGCCTGGCTGGGTGAAGACTACCCCCATCTGGAGCGGCAGCAACCGCCGCACCATCCACTACATTCTCGTCAACGATCTCGCAACGCTGGTGTGGATTGCCAACCTTGCCTCCATCGAGTTGCATCCATCCCTTTCACTCGCCGCCGATATCGCAACGCCCACCATGATAGTCTTCGACCTCGACCCCGGGCCCCCCGCGAACATCATTCAATGCGCGCAGGTTGGTCTCTGGGTGCGTGACATCTTCGCCCATTTTGCTCTCAGGAGTTTTCCCAAGACTTCCGGCTCAAAGGGACTTCAGGTGTATGTTCCTCTCAACACACCAACCAGCTACGAACAGACTAAGCCCTTCGCCCACGCCGTGGCGCGTCTGCTCGAACACGAGCATCCCGACCTGGTTGTCTCCGACATGAAGAAAGCGGTGCGCACCAACAAAGTATTCGTCGACTGGAGTCAGAACGACGAGCACAAGACCACCATCTCGATCTACTCACTCCGGGCGCGTGAGCGTCCGACCGTTTCCACGCCGGTCACGTGGGAGGAAGTGGAGGGCGCGCTTAAGAAGAAAGGTCCGCAGCGGCTGGTCTTCGAGGCCAAAGACGTTCTCGCGCGGGTCGATAAGATGGGGGACTTGTTTGCGCCCGTGCTAACCCTGCAGCAGAAGCTGCCGCAACTTGTCGGCCTGGCCGCGAGCGCCGAGCCGGAGGAGAGTATCGCCATCGCCGCGCAAGCAGATCGTCCGCCGCGCTTGAAGAAGAAGGCCGCAGCCCGCAAGCGCAGCAAGGTATAATCCCCATCTTGTATGGCGTGGGCATTCCTGCCCGCGACTCTCGCATTTGAAACCCTCGCGGACAGGAATGTCCGCGCCACACAACCTCATTATGGCGCAACTCTATGTCGGCACTTCCGGATGGGCTTACCCAAGCTGGAAGCCCGACTTCTACCCTGAGAAGCTAGCGCAGAAAAAGTTCCTCAGCTTCTATGCCTCGAAACTGAATGCCGTGGAGGTCAACTACACGTTTCGGCAGTTGGTGAAAGAGACGACCGTACAGAACTGGATTGCCGAAACGCCTGATCACTTCCGCTTCACCATCAAAGCGCACCAGGTGCTGACACACATCAAGCGCCTGAAGTCGGCGGACGAGTTCCTGAAGCGTTTTCTAGGCACTCTTGAAGGTCTGGAGCGTGCGAAGCGGCTCGGACCTCTGCTCTTCCAACTCCCTCCGAATTTCAAAGCGGACCAAGTCGCGCTGACGGAGTTTCTGAGCAGCCTTCCTCGCGGAGTGCGCGCAGCCTTCGAATTCCGCCACGACTCCTGGCTCGCCGACGCCACCTGGGCGGCCCTCCGCGAGCGCAACATCGCCCTCTGCGTAGCCGAAACCGAAGAGCGCAATACGCCCGACGTGGTGACCGCCGACTACGCCTACTACCGCTACCGCAAACCCACCTACACCGCCGAAGAACGCAACGTGATGGTTGCCCGCATCCAGGAGCATCTCGCCGCCGGACGCGATGTCTTCGCCTATTTCAAGCACGAAGAAACGCCGGAGGGGGCGCTGTATGCGGTAGAAGTGTTCCGTGAAGTGAGCCATCCATGAGAGTTTTTGTTCGTTGTGGTGTCGCCGCTTTCTTGGCTGCTGTCTTCATCGCTGGAACGCTGCTGGCGCAGGACGTGCCTGTGCGCACCGTCCACGTTTTCGTAGCCCTGGCTGACAACGAGCATCAGGGGATCGTTCCTGTCCCAGCTCGGCTGGGAAACGGATTGGATCCCGCTCACAACCTGTATTGGGGCGCCGCGGCGGGAGTGAAGACTTTCTTTGCCCGCAGTGCCGACTGGACATTGATCCGCTGCGAGCCGACGCCCAAGCCCGAAGTCTTGGAACGCTGCCTTTTCAGGCATCGCAAGATGGAAGTCTATTTGGTGGCCGACGCTTACCGGGGCGACGAGATCCGACAGGCGATCCTCGATTTTTTCGATGCCGCGGCAGGAGTCAGTCCCGAAACGATCACCTTGCCATCCGCCTCGCATGCAGTGACGATCGCGGCCCGCGGCGGGTCCAATCTGGTTGCCTATGTCGGACACGACGGGCTCATGGATTTCCGGTTACCCTTCCTGCCGGGAAAGAAGAATGAAAGTCATCGCGATGCGATCATTCTGGCGTGCGCGAGCAAGCAGTATTTCGGTGAAGCTCTGCACAGGGCGGGAGCGTATCCATTGTTGTGGACAACCAACTTGATGGCCCCTGAGGCCTACACGCTGAAGGCTGCGCTCGATGGTTGGACTGCTGGGAAAGCAACGAGCGGATCCGCGAACGCGCCGCCGCGGCCTATGACCAGTTCCAAAAATGCGGCCTGCGGGGAGCCCGCAGGCTGTTTGCCACCGGCTGGTAGAAGTTTAAGGATCGTTGCGCATCCCACGCGGTACTTTTCGGGCTGCCGTGAACGTCCGATAATAATTCCATGGCTTCCGACGCCAATGCCAGGATCCTCTCCGCCTTCTTCGACTATCTCCGGGTGGAACGCGGATCGGCCAGACTGACGATTGCGGCCTACACGAGTGACCTGGCCCAATTCGCGGAGTTTCTCGAGAAGCGGCGGCAACGGCTGACCGACGCTCGTCGCGAAGACGTGCGCGACTTCATCCAGGAATTGTTTTCCAACTCGCTCGATGGCCGTTCGGTCGGAAGAAAGCTCTCCGCCATCCGCCACTTTTATCGCTACCTGCTGCTCGACGGAAAAATCGAGAAAGATCCGACCCTCAACATCGACTCTCCGAAACAGTGGAAAGTGCTGCCCAAGTCACTGAGCCGCGACGAAGTGGAGGCCACGCTGGCAGGCACCCAGCCCCGGAACGAATCGGCGCGTTCGCAGGCATTGGCCCTTCGCGACCACGCCATGCTGGAACTGCTCTACGCCAGCGGCGTGCGCGTCTCCGAAGTAGCCGACGCGCGACTGGAAGACTTGAAACTCGACATGGGATACATCCTGGTGCGCGGCAAAGGTGACAAAGAACGCATGGTCCCGCTCGGCGTTCCGGCCCAGCAGGCCTTGCAGCAATACTTGAAGGGTGGAAGGGAAGTATTCGCCAAGAAACGCGGTTCGCCGCTCTTGTTTCTGGGGACTGGCGCGCGCCGCCTGACGCGCCAGCGCGTGTGGCAACTGGTTCGGAAAGCATCGCTCGCTTCCGGACGCCACGCCAGTCCGCACATGTTGCGGCACTCCTGCGCCACGCACATGGTCGAGAACGGCGCCGATCTGCGCACCGTGCAAACCATCCTCGGCCACGCCGATATTTCGACCACGCAGATCTACACTCACGTCGCACTCGACCGGCTAAAGAGCGTGTACGCGAAACATCATCCCAGGGCGAAGGCGAAAGTATGATTTCACCACAGAGGCACGGAGGCACGGAGAAAGCAATTTCTATAAGTCTTGTCATCCCGAACGAAGTGAGGGATCCGCAGTGCCTCTGCTCGCGCCAAAACTGCAGATCCCTCGCTCCGCTCGGGAGGACAATCAAGTAGAGGTGTTGTTCTTCTCTGTGTCTCCGTGTCTCTGTGGTGAATTGCTCTTCGCCTGGATCACATTGTGAAAGAGCACCGCCGTACCACTGTCGAACTCGCCACCGACGAATTCCTGCGCCATCTGCGCGAGCGCAACGCCTCCGCGCACACTATCAAGGCCTACGCCGGCGACCTGGACGTATTCGCCGCCTACATGGGTTCCCGCGACTGGAAGGCGATCGACCACATCGCCATCCGCGGCTTCCTCTCTCACCTCTATGACAGGAAACTCAGCAAGACCTCGGTCGCCCGTGCCCTGGCCGCGGTTCGATCGCTCTATCGCTGGCTGGCGCAGGAAGGCATAGTCGAGCAGAATCCCGCCAAGCTAGTTTCCACGCCTCGCCTGCCCAAGAAGTTGCCGCGCGTTCCTACCATCGAAGAAGTCAATTCTGTGCTCGACGGCAAGATGCCCGAAGTGGCGTCCTTCCCCGAGCGCGATCGCTTGATACTCGAACTGTTGTATGGTTGCGGCATCCGCAACTCGGAACTGGTCGGCATCAACCTCGAGGACATTCGCATCAGCAACGAAGCCATCCTGATTCGCGGCAAGGGAAAGAAGGAGCGCTACGTTCCGTTCGGTGGATCAGTCAGCGCGGCACTCGCCGTCTATCTGCCCTGGCGGCAAAAACTGCTGGCCACTTTGAAGAAAACCAACTCGGCCCTGCTCGTGAACCAGCGCGGCGGCCGCCTCACCACCCGCAGCGTCGGACGCATCGTCAAGCGCATCGCCGTCGCCAAGGGCCTTTCCCCCGACGTGCATCCCCACACCCTGCGCCACGCCTTCGGCACCCACATGCTCGAAGAAGGCGCCGACCTGCGCGCCATCCAGGAACTGCTCGGCCACGAGCGCCTGGCCACCACCCAGCGCTACACTCAGCTCTCCGTCAAGCACATGATGGAGGTCTACGACCAGACCCATCCCCGGGCGAAGTGAGCATGAATGCAAGCGATTTTGGGTGGCGCAGCGCTTCAGCGCTGCGATCAGGACTGCCTTTCATTGGCGGCTTCGGCCGCCGAGGTCATGGATACCTCTTGAGCCTTTTTTGTGGTCGTCACTTGGGCAAGCGTTGCAGGAATTCTTCGAGCACGCGATTGAACCTTTCGGGATCATCCACGAACAGTGCGTGCCCGTCGCCGTCAAATCTTTCCAGTCGAACCTTGTCACCGAGCTTCGATTTCAGAAAGTCGGCGGTTGGCTGCGTGGCTGGCTGGTAGGTAAAGAGCATCGGCCGATTCATCTTCGCGAAGCCGTCTGAAAAATCCTTTACGGCAATCATGTTGTAGATGAGTACGGCAGCGGTGTCGGCCGGAACCTGGGTGGAGGCGTCGATGACGCGCTTCAAGTAGTCTTCCGTCTGCGGCTTTTTGAACATGCTTCGGATGAAACCGTCCGCTTGTTTCTGGCGATCCTGCTGCAGTTGGTTCATCCATCCCGACATCATGCCGAACATCTCAGGGCTGGGCTCGTCCCACAGAAACCCGTCGACCAACACCAAGCCGTCAATGTTCTCGCTGCCGAACTGTTCGACATATTTCATGAGTTCGCCACACCCCATCGACCATCCGACAAGCACCGGACGCTTCAGGACAAGGTGGTCGACCAGTTCCTTATAGTCGCGGGCGCGCGTTTCGGGTAGATGGCCGTAAGGCGGTTTGTCGCTCTCGCCTTGCGAACGTGGATCGACGGCAATGACGTGATACTTCTTCGAGAACTCGTCAATCTGTTGTTGCCAGATCCAGGCCGGCATCGTCCAGCCGGGGATGAAAACGATGGGCCGGCCGCTGCCAACCTCAAGATAGTGGATCCTGATGCCATCGGAAGTCTTGAAAGACTCGCTCTTGGCCGGCTGTGCTACCAGGCTCGACGCCGACAGAACCCACAGCAGGACCACCGCTACTCTGGTTTTCATGGTTGCCTTTCCTCCACGCCGACCGTCCGTCGAAACCGCGTCCTCCCTTTGCCCGGAGCGCTATTGCGCGCCGCTCTTGTGGTAGTTGGGATAAGGGGGATGTTGCGGCTCTGGCGGAGGCGGGTTCTTCTTCAGCAGGTCCATCACCACCTCGACCGCTTTTTCCAATTGTGGATCGTGTCCCTCGCGCACCGCCTTCGGATCGTATTCCACCTCGATATCGGGTGGGACGCCGTGATTCTCCACATCCCACGAACCATTTGTGTTGTAGAAGGCGAGGTCGGGCGTGCCGGCAAAGCCGCCATCGAGTAAGTCGCCGGGATTGGTGTAATGGCCAACCAAGCCGCCCCAGGTGCGCTTGCCAATGAGCGGCCCGATGCCCGTCTTGCGAAACATCCAGGGCAGAGCGTCGCCACCGGAGCCGGCCATCTCGTTAATGACCATCACCTTGGGGCCGAAGATCGCCTCAAGGGGAGTGGTGATGTCTTTGCCTTCGCGCATGGACCAGTAACTCAGCAGCGGTCGCCGCAGATAATCGATGATGTAGTCGGCAATGTCGCCGCCCCCGTTGTAGCGCTCATCGATAATCGCCGCTTCCTTGCCGACCTGGGCAAAATAGTAGCGGTTGAAGTTGGTATAGCCACCGGCGTAGGTGTCGGGCAGGTAAATGTAGGCGACGCGGCCGCCGGTCAGTTCGTCGACTTTGCGGCGATTGTCTTCGATCCAGGCATAGTTGCGAAGCCCGGTTTCGTCAGCGACCGGAACCACGGTGACGTCGCGCGAGCCGCTGCCGTCGGCCTTGGCGCCGACTCTTAGTACCACCTGCTGGCCGGCGGTCTCCGCGAAGTAACTGTAGACGTCGCGTGGAGGGCGTACGTCGCGGCCATTCACCGCCAGCAGATACTCGCCGGTCTTCACATTTACTCCCGGCTGCGTGAGCGGGGCCAGCAGCTTGGGGTTCCAGTTTTCTCCGTTGTAGATGCGGGCGAAGCGGTAGCGACCGCTGTCAATGACATAGTCCGCGCCCAGCAGTCCGGTCTTGACGCGCTTGGGTTCGGGCGCGTCGCCGCCGCCGACAAACATGTGGCCCACGGTAATATCGCCTAACATCTCGGTGAACAGGTAATTCAGGTCATCGCGGCTGGCGAGATTGTCGAGGTAAGGCTCGTACTTCTTTTTTGCGGCTTCGAGGTTCAGCCCATGCAGACCGGGATCGTAGAGAAAGTCGCGCTCGTCGCGCCACACCTGTTGATACATGTGCTTCCACTCAACCGGGGGATCGGCATAGACCTCCATGGAGTCGAGTTTCAAGGGTCCACCCTGGCCGGGCTGCGGAGGTCCTTCAGCGGGTTTCGCAGCCGGCGCAATGAACCATTGGGTCTGCTTGGCATACAGCATTTTTTCGCCGTTGAAGGAAAGATCGAAGGCAGTCACGCCGTCAAGAATCTGTTCGGTTTTGCGTGTCTTCAGCTCAAACTTGTGCACCTTTACGGACGGACCGAAGTCGTCGGAGTCGATGGGATCGACCGCAGGGCCTTCGCCCAGAAACAGAACGCCCGCCTTTCCCGCACGCAACCCGTAGTAGTTCCGAGGCGGAATGGGCAGAGCGAGTATGCGCTGGCTGATGTTTTCCAGATCAATCTCGACCGTCACCTGTTTTTCTTCTTTGGTTTTTTCTTTGTCCTTGTCCGCGTCTTTGTCCTTGCTCTTATCTTTCTCTGACTTCTTGTCCGCATCGGCTTTTTCAGCCTCTTTGCCTTTTTCCTCGTCACTCTCCGGAGCCAGGGGCGAAGCTTCGTCCTTCTTGAGCACCATGACGTAGACGCTGCGGGTTACGGGGTGTAGCAGGCTGGTCATATCGAGCCAGCCGGTATTCAAAGCGGTGTCGGTGCTGGCGGTGAAGTACAAATATTTTCCTTCCTTGTCGAACGCGACAAAGAGCGCGTCGCTCATGCCATCGGTCAGTTGATAACTCTTCGCCTGCTCCAGCGAATAGGCAAACACGGCGTGCAGGTGACTTCGCAGTTGCTTGGTGTACGCGATCCAGCGGCTGTCCGGGGACCAGGCTGTTTGCAGGCTGCGGTTAAAAGGGTCGGTGTACGTGTCGGTATCGACGCGCACAGGAATTTTTCTCTCAAGGTCCACGTACCAGACACTCAGGCGCTTGTCGCTGTATGCGATCTTCTTTGAGTCAGGCGACCACCTGGGCGAGTAATGGAAGGTGGGAGGCTTACCCAGGTCGATCTTGCGGACCTCGCCCAGGCCGCTTTGCTCGCGGATGTGCAGCGCATATTCGCCCGACTCGTCGGAAAAGTAGGCGATCGATTTTCCGTCGGGCGACCATGCGGGATCCCGCTCGACTACGTCGGTGGTGTTGGTCAGGTTGCGGATGTCGCCCTTTTCGGCGGGCACGGTCAGAATCTCGCCCCGCACGCCGAATGCCGCGCGGGCGCCGGTCGGGGAAATCACCGCGGACCCGATGCGCTTCGGTTCAATTTTCTGGAAGTGGGGCCGCACTTCGGCAAGATCGCCAACGGGACGAATGTCGAGCGCCTGATCGCTGCCCGAAGCAAGATCCAGCAGGTGAAGTGTTCCAAACTGCTCGTAGGCGATAGCATCGGACGCGGCGGCGGCCGACTTGATGTCGAGGCCGTCGTTCTTGACGACTTGCTTTACCTGCTGCGATTGCAAATCGTAAACGAAAAGGGTCACGGCTCCGTTGCGGTCGGACAGGAAATAAATCGTGTCGCCAACCCACATGGGATTGAAATCGTTGGAATTGTCGCGAGGGATGGTGGTCTGTGTGCTCGAGTCAGCAAGGTTGGCGATCCAGATGGCCTTGGTTTGCCCGCCCCGGTAGCGCTTCCAGGCGCGCTGCCACTGGACGTTCGGAACATAGGCGAAGCGAGTTCCGCCGGGAGAGAAGGAACCCTCGGAAGCCCGCGCCAGGGGCATTTGGGTCGCGAAGCCGCCTTCGACAGGCACGGTAAAGAGTTGGGCGACGCCACGGGCAAAAGCCGTTCGCTCCGAAATGAAGACGACGCGCTTACCGTCCGGGGTCCACCCCGCAACTTCCGCGTCGGCCGGGTGATAGGTTAGTTGCCGCGGTTCGCCCCCGGCAGCGGGTACCACGTACACGCTGCGCGTGCCGTCGTAGGCGCCCGTGAAGGCGATGAGTGAGCCGTCGGGCGAGAAGGTGGGGTTGCCTTCGTGGCCGCCGCTGGTCAGGCGGTGAAGATTGCTGCCGTCGCGGTTGGCAATCCAGATGCTGCCCGCGTAGCTGAACGCGATTTGGGTCTTGCTGATCGAAGGGTCGCGCAACAGCAGAGGCTTCTGCGCTTGGGCAAGCGCCGGACCTAATGCACTCCCGACGAACAGCACCATTCCGGCGCACGCCCGCAAGAGACGCTGCGTTTTTTTCAGTCCCTGCCTGCTTGTTTGGTCGTTCGGCATAATAGCGCTCCCCTCGGCATATGGATTTCCAGCACCGCATAGGTGTCCTTGCAACGAATTTGCGGGTGGTGAACTGAATAACTTCCAGGCCCCCGTAGGAGTCAAAGATTCTGTTGAGTTCGCGGCGTGAATTCTACACCAAGCCGTTCTTTGTCGGCTTAGCCAAGTCTGCTTGAGGGAGGCGCCCAGCTCGAGATCCGGAGTGACGGGCCTACGGGTTAGCTCAATTGGAGCGCTCGTGCGAGGAATGTCGCCGACTTGAAAACGGTCCTACCGCCTCTCCATCATCCTTGCGCCCGGCTCACCCGGCGTGAGATATTACCCCGTCCTCAACCTTAAACAAGTAACGGTGTCATGATTCGCTTTCTTCCCCGCGATACCAAGTTTTTTGACCTCTTCGCCGAACTCTCGACCGCCATGAATGAAGGGGCGCGCTTGCTGCGCAGCATCCTGGAAGATCCCCATGACCTTGAGAAACGGGTTGCACAGGTCCAGGACATCGAGCACCGGGGCGACAAGGCGACCCACGCCATTATCAGCAAGCTGAACACGACCTTTATTACGCCCTTCGATCGTGAGGATATTCACCGCCTCGCCTCCTCGCTCGACGACGTTCTGGACTTCGTGAATGCGGCGGCCACGCGGCTCGTCATGTACAAGATCCAGCAGCCCCCCGTCGCGGCTGCGGAACTCGCTGGCATCATCGTATTGCAGAGCGAGGAATTGGCGCGCGGCGTATCACTACTGGAAAAGAACAACGGCGTCATCCAGCACTGTGACGAGGTCAATCGCCTCGAGGACGAGGCCGATCAGGTGAGCCGCAAGGCCATCGGCGCGCTGTTCGACACCGAGAAAGACCCCATCCATCTCATCAAGATGAAGGAACTTTATGAGGTTCTGGAAGTCGCAACCGACAAGGCCGAAGACGCCGCCAACGTGCTGGAAGCGATCGTTCTCAAGAGCGCATAAGTTCCGATCCACTTCCATGCCACTGCCAGCCGCAAGGAGCGAGTCCAGGTGAACCCGGAAGTCCTGCTGGTCGTCATCACTATCCTGGTCGCGCTGATTTTCGATTTCCTCAACGGCTTTCACGATGCCGCCAACAGCATCGCAACCGTGGTCTCGACCCGAGTGCTTTCTCCCAAACTCGCCGTCGTCTGGGCTGCGGTCTTCAATTTTCTGGCTGCTTTTATACTCGGCACCGCCGTCGCGAAAACCATTGGGCGCGGGATGATTCGCCTGGACCATGTCGATCAGTACGTCGTTTTGGGCGGGCTGTTCGGCGCCATCGTGTGGGATCTGCTGACCTGGTGGTGGGGCCTGCCGACTTCCTCGTCTCACGCGCTGATCGGTGGCTATGCGGGCGCTGCAATGATGCACGCCGCCATCCATACCGGCTGGCGTTCGGCCCCGTCGGTTATCGTCGCGGGCGGTTGGTATAAGACCCTGATCTTCATCGTGGTCGCGCCCATCATGGGGTTGGTCCTCGGGCTGGGCTTCATGACGGGTGTGCATTGGTTGCTGCGAAACAAAGCCCCCCAGCAGGTTGACACCTGGTTTCGCAAGCTGCAGCTGCTGTCTGCCGCCTGCTATAGCCTCGGCCACGGCGGCAACGATGCGCAGAAAACCATGGGCATCATCGCGGGTGCCCTCTACACGGCGGGCTTCATGAGCAAGGAAGATATGCTCGCCAGCTGGGGGCACCTGCACTGGCCGATCATCCTCTCCGCCCATGCCGCCATTGCCGCGGGAACCTATTTCGGCGGGTGGCGCATCGTCCAAACCATGGGTCAGAAGATAACCAAGCTCAAACCGGTCGGAGGCTTCTGTGCGGAGACCGCTGGTGCAATCACTTTGTTTGGTACCGCGCTCGCCGGCATTCCCGTTTCCACCACCCACACCATCACCGGCGCCATCGTCGGAGTGGGGTCCGTGCAGCGCTTTTCTGCCGTGCGCTGGGGGGTGGCAGCCCGCATCGTCTGGGCCTGGATCGTGACTATCCCAGCTTCGGCCCTTATGGCCGGCGCCACCTATTGGGTCATCCACCTGTTTCAGCCCTAACTGTCAGCCTGCCGGCATTACGTCAGTAACTTTGCGTCGACCCGCGCGTGAACGACCATGTATCGAGGGTCCCCTTCTCCTTGGGACACTGGCATCGACACGATGAATAAAGTCAACAAAGAACTTGTTCTGCTGCTGTCGCTGTTCCTGATCGCGGGAACACTGCAGTACTTCGCCGAGTCGCTGCCCATGGCGCTCTGTTTCTATTTCCTGCCTGCGGTTTACTCGGCCTATCACTTCGGACGCCGGCACGCCACGCTGACCGCTCTTGCCTGCGTCTTCCTGGTCATCCTTCTGAATTTTCTCGGCAACTTGATGCCTGCACATCGCACTCTGGCGCTGCCGCAGGAGAGGCTTTTCAACTTTGCTATCTGGGCGGGCATCCTGGCCGTCACCAGCTACGCGATGGGCACACTTTATGAGCGTAAGCAGGCCATGACCAACGACATCCGCGACAGCTTCAGCGGCCTGCTGGTGGTGCTGCAACATTTCATCGAAAACGAAAAGTACAGCCAGGGTGAGAACCAGCGCGTCCTGCACCTCGCGATCCAGATTGCCGACACGATGGGCCTCGGGTCCGATCGCATCGAACTGATGCGCTCGGCGATCCTGCTGCGCGACATGAGCAAGCTTGGCATCGGCAACGACATGCTGTACAAGGCCGCGGACATGAATCGAGACGAGATCGTTGCGAGTTTCCGCAGGCGCCGGGCACCCGATCCGCGCGCCCAGGCCATGAGTGGCTCCTTGCGGCGGGTCATCCCCATCATGGTGGCCGAGCAGATTGTGACGGAGCAGGGGGCTCGCACGGTCAACGTGCCGATCGAGGCGCACATCCTGGCCGTCGCCAGCACCTTTCAGAAACTAACCAGCACCGGCCACATAGGACAACCGCTTTCACCAAAAGTGGCAGAGGACGAGATTATCGCGGGGGCGGGCGGGAGATTTCACAGCGGCGTGGTGGACGCGTTCAAAAAGACGTTCGAAGAGCGAGCGCGCGGAGCCAGTGCCGGCGCCTAGTAGTTTGTAGCGCCCGCCGGACAGCCGCCGGGGCGGCGGCGCTACGCTCTACCCCGCGGACTCCGCCGCAATTCCTCCCGCATCTCTACGACAATCGATTTCAATTTCGCGGTCAGTTGCTCATACTCGGTTTCGCTCGCGGCGCTCGCGGGAGGCGGCAGAATCGGCTTTCCGAATACGAGTCGCAAATCGCTGGCCTTTGGGAATTTCTTGTGGCGCGGCCAAGCTTCGTAGAAGCCTTCGATCGCCACCGGAACGATCGGGGCCTGCTCGTGAATCGAGAGAATGGCTGCGCCTTTGCGGAAGACAGTTGGGTTGCCGGTGTTGGAACGCTCGCCTTCGGGATACAAGATCAGAACGCGTCGTTGCCTTAGGCCGTAGGCGCCCGCGCGCATGGCCGGCACCAGGTTGGCATCTGGGTCGAGCACCACGACTCGCAACCAGCGTGCCAGGCGCCGCATGAAGCCCTGGCCGAAAATATCGCTCGTCCCAAGCGCGAACGTATTCCGAAACAAGCGCCAGGGAAGCACGGCCGCCATCACGAGCGGATCGAGATAGCTCTGGTGATTCGAGCAGAGCAGGTAAGGGCCCTTCTCCGGAAGATTTTCGAGTCCGCGCATTTTGAAATGAAACCGGTCGAGCGCGACCAGGTAAATCAGCCGGCCCAGCATGAAGAAGAAAATTTCAGTGAACAGATTGTGGCGAGCCAGCGCCAGCACTTCAGGATCGGTCACGGGCTCGCTCAAGATCGTGGCCCATACCGGCGCTGCCGTTTTCGCCGCGCCCTCGCCCTGCTCGGCGCTCGCCGACATCGCATCGACCAAGTCGCGCACAGTATAGATTTCGCCCAACTGCGATTCGGGTACGTCGCCGCCCAATTGCTGTTCGAGCGCGGTCAGCAACTCGACCCGCTGCATGGAATCGAGGCCCAGATCCAGTTCCAGGTTGTGGTCTGGGCGGATTGAGGCAACCTGGTTGCGCGCTGCCTCCCGCACAATGGCGAGCGCTCGCTTTACATCATCGCGATCGAGCCATGCCTGCTCATCGGCAGTGAGGGGCTTCTCGACGCCAACCTCGGCTTCGCCGTTTGCGGTTTTCTGAAGGGCACGAATCTTCTTCTCGATCTGGAAGCGCTTCAGCTTGCGGGTGGTCGTGCGCGGCAGGTCCTCCTGCCAGATGTCGTAGCTTCCCAGCCGTTTGGTGGAAGCGATCTTGTGCGAGAGCGCCTGGATTTCGAAACGGATGGCCTCCTTGGAATTGACGATCTTGCGCTCGCGCAGGAGTTCGAAGTTCGGCACGATGACCCCATGCAGTCGCTCGGAGGTGGAATCGCCCGGCCGCGCTTCCAGCGCCATTACGTAGAGTTCCTTCACCAGGGGCGATTTCTGGTAGTGCGCCTCCACTTCTTCGGGATAGATGTTCTTGCCGTTGGCGAGCACGATGACTTCCTTGCGCCGCCCAGTGATGAACAGGTTTCCCTTGGCGTCGAAGTAGCCGAGATCGCCGGTGTGGAGCCAGCCATCGCGCAGCACTTCCGCAGTAGCGTCGGGGCGATTCCAGTAGCCCTTCATCACGATCGCTCCGCGGAGGGCAATCTCTCCTGCTGCCGGTCCTCCGTCTTCCACAGGTTGAGGGCCGACGATCTTCGCCTCGACGCCGGGCAGCGGTGGGCCGACCGAGCCGATCACCATGTGGCCGGGGGGATTCACGAAGGCGCCGCCGCTGGTCTCGGTGAGTCCGTAGGCGTTGAGGACGTCGATTCCGAAGGAATAGAAATCGCGCGCGATGGTGGTGTCGAAGCGCGAGCCGCCCGTGACCAGGATGCGCATGCGCTTACCGAGCGTCGCGTGGATCTTGCCGAAGAATAACTTGCCCGCGTTGACGCCCACCCGCCGGAGTGCGCGGTTCAGCGCCATCAGCAGGCGCACGAGCGACAACGTGAGTTTGCCGCGCTTGTGGAGTTCTTTGAAAATCTTTTCGTGAATCAGGTAGAAGAACTGAGGCACCACGCAGAACACGGTGATGTCGCGCTCCTGCAGGGCTCGCAACAATTCAGTCGTGTTCAAGGTCTCCAGGTAAACCACGCGCGAGCCGTTCAGCAGTGGGAGAAACAGGTTTGCCATCTGCGCGAGTACGTGAAACATGGGCAGGATGCCGAGCAGGGCATCGCTCGGTCCGATGGTGATCACGGCAAAGACGCAGTTGGCTTCCCCGACCAGGTTGGCGTGCGTCAGCATCACGCCTTTGGGATCGGCAGTCGTGCCGGAGGTGTAGAGCAGAGCAGCCAGGTCTTCGGGGGAGGGGGATGCGGGAGTAAACCCGTCGCTGCCCGCCGCGAAAATCGAATCCAGATCAGAAGCGAAAGTTGGTTGAGCGAACCGGGTGCCCCACTCAGCGCGTTCTGTGCGATGAGTGGGATTGGCCGACTGCTCAGCGGCCGCCGATGTCATCACCAATCCGACCTTGAGACCCGCGACGGCTTCGGCCGCTACCGGTAAATGCTTGGCATCGCAGAAGAGCAGGGACGCGCCACTGTCGTTGAGCAACTTCCTGACCTGGTCTGCCTGGAACGCCGTGTCGAGGGGAACGGCCACCCTGCCGGCCGCAATGATTCCCAGATAAGCGGCCACCCAGCGAGGATGGTTCGCCGCGAGGATGGCGACCCGCGCGTCGCGAGGGACGCGGGTGGAGAGCCATCGCCCGACACTCTCCGCCATCTGGGTCAGTTCCGCGAAGGTGACGCTCTCAACCTGCTCTTTGCGCTGGATTTCGAGGGCAATGTTATTGGGATACTTCCGGGCTGACTCCTGAAAGCGCTCGTAGAACGTGGGCATGGGACGGAGTGAATATACTAAAGAGAGCTGGTGAAAACTAGGAACCGTCATCCCACATTGACTCGATGAGCGCCGAGAGCCATTCCCGCAAGGTGGGGGCGGGGACGCCCCCACGACAGCCGGTGGGACGCCGGCGCTACTCATTGCGATCTCTGTCCTTCGCCATTGCTGCGGCATCTAATGTGCTAGGCTTTAAAGCATACTTTGGGACGTGTGTTCTCTGAGGGATTCCGCTTTTGATTAACACTTTGCTAGGCAAGATTTTCGGGACCAGGAACGAGCGCGAGATCAAGCGCATGATGCCGAACGTCGCGGCCATCAGCGCGCTCGAGCCGGAGATTGAGAAGCTCTCCGACGAACAGTTGCGCGCCAAGACCGAGGAGTTTCGCGCCCGCATCCAGGAACGGTTGAGCCAGATTGCCGACGAGCCGGAGGCCGAACCCGACCGCCAGAAAGAAATCGAGGAGCAGCGCAGCCAGGTTCTCAAGGGAGTTCTCGACGAACTGCTGGTCGAAGCGTTCGCCGTTGTGCGCGAAGCCGGACGCCGCGTGCTGAACATGCGGCACTTCGATGTCCAGCTGATCGGCGGTATGGTTCTGCACGAAGGCAAGATTGCCGAAATGAAGACCGGCGAAGGCAAGACGCTGGTTGCTACGCTTCCGGTTTATCTCAACGCTCTCAGCGGACGCGGCGTGCATGTGGTCACCGTCAACGACTACCTGGCCAAGCGCGATTCGGAGTGGATGGGCAAGCTCTACCAATTCCTTGGGCTCACCGTGGGCGTCATCGTGCACGACCTTGACGACGAAGAGCGGCGCGCCGCTTACGCTGCCGATGTTACCTACGGGACGAACAATGAGTTCGGTTTCGACTATCTGCGCGACAACATGAAGTTCGACCTGCGCGATTGCGTGCAGCGGATGCACAACTTCGCGATTGTTGACGAAGTCGATTCCATCCTGATCGACGAAGCCCGCACCCCACTCATTATTTCCGGCGCCAGCGAGGAGTCGACCGACAAGTACTACAAGGTCAACCGCATCATCCCCAAGCTCGAAAAAGGCGAGGAAATTGACACCCAGCCGGGTGAGCCCAAGATTTATACGGGCGACTTCGTGGTCGATGAGAAGCACCGCAACATCACTGTCACCGATGAGGGTTGGGAGAAGGTCGAGAAGCTCCTGGGCATTGGAAACATCGCCGACCCGGAGAACTGGGCCCTCAAACACCACGTGGAAACGGCCGTCAAAGCGCACGCTCTTTACAAGAAAGACGTGGAGTATGTGGTGAAAGACGGCGAAGTGATCATTGTTGACGAATTCACTGGGCGCCTCATGCCCGGTCGCCGCTGGTCGGACGGGCTGCATCAGGCGATCGAAGCGAAGGAGAACGTCAAGATCGAGCGCGAGAACCAGACGCTAGCGACGATCACGTTCCAGAATTATTTTCGCATGTACAAGAAGCTTGCGGGTATGACCGGTACGGCGGAAACGGAAGCGCCGGAATTCGATAAGATTTACCGGCTTGAGGTTACGGTCATCCCGACCAATCGCACGCTGCTGCGCAAAGAGAATCCAGACGTTGTCTATCGCACGGAAAAGGAAAAGTATTTTGCTGCTTCCGACGAGATTCAGCGACTCCATGAAGCCCAGCAGCCGGTGCTGGTGGGCACAACTTCGATTGAAAAATCTGAACGGCTTTCGGAGTTGCTGAAGAAGAAGGGAATCAAGCACGTCGTTCTGAACGCCAAGTACCACGAGCGGGAGGCCGAAATCGTTGCGCAGGCGGGACGCAAGGGTATGGTCACGATTGCCACCAACATGGCCGGGCGCGGCACCGACATTCTGCTGGGCGGTAACCCGGAATTCATATCTAAGCAGGAGTGCGTGAAGAAGGGAATCGCGCAGCCGCTACGGGCCGCGCAGGGCAAGATTGAAGCTGCTGTAGATGATCCGAATCGGACCGTCTGGTACTACGCCGGCAACGAGTACGCCGTGCCGACCGATCAATGGAATGAGGTTTTCGCCCGCTACAAGGCCGACACGGATCGTGAGCACAAAGAAGTAATTGAGGCGGGGGGCTTGCATATTTTCGGCACCGAGCGCCACGAAGCGCGCCGTATCGACAACCAGCTTCGCGGTCGCGCTGGACGGCAGGGCGATCCCGGTTCGTCGCGTTTCTATCTGTCGCTCGAAGATGACTTGATGCGCATTTTCGCGAAGGAGTGGGTGTCTAACCTGCTGCAGCGACTCGGAATGGAAGAGGGCGTTCCGATCGAATCGCGCATGATCACTCGACGTATCGAAGCCGCGCAGAAAGCGGTGGAAGGGCAGAATTTCGAAGCCCGCAAACACTTGCTCGAATACGACGACGTCATGAACAAGCAACGCGAGGCTGTGTATGGCCTGCGGCGGCGGCTGCTCGAGGGGCTTGATCAGAAAGATCTCATCATTGAAGACTACGTTTCCGGGATTCTCGGCGACATGCTGGAAAAGTTCTGTCCGGCCAAGGCGCACGTGGATGATTGGGACCTGAAGGGCTTGAAAGATGCCATCTTCACTCGATTTGGAGTTGATATCTATGCCGAAGGTGTGAAGCCCGAATCGATGAACCGGCAGGAATTGGGCGACGCGATCTTCGACACGCTCAAAGCCCGCTACGATGCGAAAGAGAAACTGATTGGCGCCGAGGCGATGCGGTATCACGAGCGCATGATCATGCTGAGCGTGATCGACGCGCAGTGGAAAGATCATCTGCTGTCGATGGATCACTTGAAAGAGGGCATCGGACTACGCGGCTACGGGCAGCACGATCCGCTGGTGGAGTACAAGCGCGAGTCCTTCGATATGTTCGAAGAGATGATGCAGCGCTTTCAGGAGGAGACGGTTCGGTATCTCTACCTGATGCAGATTCTGGAGCGGCCGCCCGAGTTGGGAGGAATGGGCGGCGGTGGACCGGAAGGTTCGTCGGGCCAAGGACCCGACGCCGGCGTGCCTTCACTGATCACCGGAGGACGAGGCGGCGGGAACGGGCGATCACCGCGGCAGATCGCCACGTCAGTCGACGAAATCGAAGAAGCCTTCCAACGCAAGAAGAAGCGCGAGCTCGAACAGGCCCGCATGGCCGGGTCGGGCGACATGCAGACCGTGCAGCAGGTTGTACGCTCGGGCGAGAAAGTTGGGCGCAACGATCCGTGTCCTTGCGGCAGTGGGAAGAAATATAAGAAGTGCTGCGGGGCAGGGGCGTAGGAGCTTAGTCCTGATGTAGCGGGGACACTCCTGTCCGCGCTACATCTTCCCGACGAGGGCGTACAATGAAAGTAGCAGTAGCGGAGGTTCGCCGTGATCGCGCTGCGTCTTGTTCGTCTTATTGAATCTCATTCCGAAGAACTCGCCGAAAGTTTATTGAACAAGTTGGAACGGTCCAGCCGGGCAGCCGACCTCAAGAAAGTTCCGGGGCGGGAAATCCGCGAGCGTACTCGCGAGGTGTACCGCAACCTGAGCGACTGGATCCTGACCAAGACCGACGACGACATTGAGAACGTTTACAAGGCCCTAGGCCGGCGGCGTGCTGAGCAGGGCGTCTCCATGAGTGCGCTCTGCTGGGCCATCATGATGATCGAAGAGAATCTCTGGGAGTTTCTGGAGATGGAGGGCATGCGGGAGAAGCCGCTGGAGATCCTGGGTAGTCTCGAGTTGCTTCGCCTGCTGGACCAGTTTTTCGACCAGGCCGTGTATTTTGCCATCCTGGGCTATGAAAGCTACTGGCGGGAGAAGCGGGCGGAAGAGTCTGTCAGCATGGCTCAGTCGGTCTGAGGATTAGAAGAGAGAGTTCGACGGAGCGCGGTTCGCTCACTTCATCTTGGGGGAGATGCCTATCATAAAGGCCGCCTTCTACTCGCCACGAGAATCCAGCCTCCCGATCAGCCCTATCTGCCGAAGGAGATGATCGCACCCCCGGCGACGATAAATGCGCCGCCGATGAGAATGGGGAGTGTGGGAGCTTGGCCGAACTTTACTCGGGCCACGACCTGCGCCAGCAGGAAAAAAAGCACGACGTAGACGCCAATCAGTTTGCCAAAATCCCAGCGTGGGGCGTTGACGACGAGTCCATAGGCGGTAAGCGACAGGGCCCCGCCCACAAAGGCGGCGACGCGGCTCATTCCGGAAGCGCGATAGAGCGCGGACTGGAAGCACGAGTCGCCGTAAGTTTCGAGGAAGGCGGCGATCGCGAGAAGGAAGAGCGCACCGCTGCGGTGCGCGACGAGCTGATTGAGCAGGTCTCTCATAGGTTGGGGCGTCCCGACATCCTAACAGGCGTAGCCGTTTCGGTGGGTGCTTTCCGTTTCTAGATACAATAAATAAATTCGATTGGACGGTACGACTGCGCCGCATTAGCCTTTGCGGTTGGGCCGGAATCACGGCCGTGCGGCATGAGGAGGCAATGAAACTCGCCGGGTTCTTATTGCTGGTTGCAGGATGGGCGATTGTGGTTTCCGCCATCGCCTTGTTGCCTGCGGCGGGGCCGCGCGGCGCATTTGTGGTTGCCGGCGCGGCGGTGGAATTGCTTGGCCTTGCGATCGCGGTCCGTTCTCATCTTGTGCTGGAAGCGGAAGGAGAGTGACCCTTTTCGTGGCTCCTTCTCCTGCCTCTCTCCCGGAAGTCTCCGCGCTCGTCTGCTTTCTCCTCATCCTTTTAGTACCGTTTGCGGGCGTCGGGTTGGCTTTGACTAACTGCGGTCTGGGTCGAGCGCGGAGTGCAGCTCACGCTATGCTGGCGGCGCTCGCGGTGACGGCGGTCGCGGCGATTGTCTATGTGATCATCGGTTTCGCGTGGCAAGGAGTGGCGGGCCGGCCGGAGCACATCCTCATCATCGGAGGCAAGGCGTGGGGATGGATTGCGGCGGAACCGTTTTTCCTGCGCGGCCTGCGGCTTGACCTTTCTCCGGCGGCGCTGGTGGTATTGCTGCAGATCTTCAGCGTGGGGCTCGCGGGGCTGATTCCACTCAGTTCGGGCTCGGACCGCTGGCGGCTGGGCGCGATCTGCGCCTCGACGGCGCTGCTCGCTGGCTTCACGTATCCGCTGTTCGCACACTGGGTCTGGGGTGGCGGTTGGCTGGCTCAACTTGGCGCCAATTGCGGACTGGGCCGGGGCTTCGTGGATGGGGGTGGCTCGGGCACACTTCAGGCGGTGGGCGGACTTACGGCACTCTCGATTACCTGGATTCTCGGCGCCCGGCGGGGGAAGTTTTCCGACGAGGGACTGCCCGCTGCAATTCCCGGGCACAGCGCGGTACTGGTGCTCCTCGGCTGCTTGTTCGCGTGGGTAGGTTGGATCGGGTTGAACTCGGGGGGCGCGCTTCTGTTCCTGGGCGTGGAGGCGTCGCGCGTGGTATTGATCGCCGTCAATACTACATTGTGTGCAGCGGCTTCCGGGTTGACGGCGGTGGTGGTGACACGCGTTCGATTTGGCCGGCCCGATGCGTCGCTGAGCGCGAATGGATGGGTGGCGGGGTTGGTGGCGAGCAGCGCGGGGGCTGCGTTCATGAAACCCGCTGCCGCGCTGATTGTCGGTGGGGTTGCGGGCATCGTGGTTCCGCTGGTTGCCGATGTGCTTGAATTCCAACTCGCCGTGGATGACCCCGGCGGCGCCATTTCCGTGCACGCAGTCGGTGGGCTCTGGGGGTTGCTGGCGGTAGCGCTGCTGACGGATGCGGGTATGCCTGGCGGATCGGGCGGGCAATGGCTGGCGCAGTTGGTGGGCATGGCGACGCTGCTGGGCTTTGTCTTGCCGCTGTCCTATGGATTGAACTGGCTGCTGGATCGCGTCTATCGCCAACGGGTGGAGCGGGAAGGCGAGTTCCAGGGAATGGATTTGTACGAACTCGGGGCCGGCGCCTATCCGGAGTTTGATGTTCACGGGGACGAGTTCCTGCCGCGGTAGCTCATTCCTGAGCAGGTTGCGGAAAGACGTGTTGATCCCGTCAAGCTCTACATTCTACAGGGCCAAATCGAAGCGAAACCTCCAAGGCAATCCGAACCTCTTTGCAAGGGGTGGGTCAAGTGTATGCAAGAAACCTGAAGAATTCGGCTATCGGACCCACGAGAGCCACGCCCAACCGAAGAACAGAGTCGCCAAGGTGATGGGCAAGCCGGCGCGAAAATATTCGCGGAAACCAATGACTACGTCGGGCCGGGCCCGCTCTACCACGATGATGTTGGCCACCGAGCCGGTGATGGTGAGATTTCCCGACAGCGTGCTAGCCATGGCCAGGATCAGCCAAGCCCTGTGTGGGGCGGCGAATCCCGGGATGAGGGACTTCAGAAGCATAACGGCCGGGACATTGCTGAGAAGATTGGACAGCGCAGCCGTAACCACAGTGAAGCTGGCAGCGTGTTGGAGATTCCAGTGGGTAGCAAAATCCAGCAGACGATTGGTGAGTCCCGCGTTCTCCGCGCCGCCGACGATCAGAAACAGGCCAATGAAGAAGACCAGCAGGCCCCAGTCGATCTGGTCGTAGAGCCTGCGTGGTTCTAGCGTTCGCCCGATCAGCAGAATGGCCGCACCCAGTGCCGAGATCATGGCCGGCGACACGCCAGCAAAGAATCCCACCACCACAAGGGCCATGACCCCGACCGTCTTCCACATCTGAGGCATCTTCAGCGGTGCGGGTACTGCTTCTGCGACCAATGCGTCCGCTCCCGGTGCGCGCAGGTAGAGCCAGTGGAGCACCGCCCAGTCAATCAGGAGCCCGACCCCGGCGACAGGGCCCAGGTGAAACAGAAAATCGCGGTAGCCGATGCGGGAAAAGGATCCGATCAGCATGTTCTGTGGATTGCCGGTGATCGTGGCCACGCTTCCGATGTTCGACGCTGTGGCTACTGCCAGCAGGTAGGGCAGCGCCGGAACACGCATTCGGCGAGTGACCGTGAGCACGAAAGGGACCATCACGAGGCAGATGATGTCGTTGACGAAAATAGCCGAGAGCATTCCGCTGGTGGCAATCACGGTTGGCAGAAGGTGGCGCGGGTGGAGGCGCTGGATAGCAAGCTCGGCGATCCACTCGAAGAAGCCGACCAAGTGGAGGTTGCCAACGATGAGCATCATGGAGAACAACAAAACGAGAGTGCTGAAGTCGATGAAGCGCAACGCCTCGGCCGGATGCACAACGCGGAAGGCGAACAACAAGACAGCGCCGATGATCGCTGCCCCGGGCCGGTCGATCTTCATTCCGGGAAACTTCCCCAGCGCAAACACCAGATAACTAGCAAGGAAGATTGCGTACGCAGCCGCCGTCTGAACGTCGGGAAGCGTATTGGTGGGTAGAAGCGCCATCTGGTTTCGATCAGCATAGTACATCCCGTGATGAACACTTGTTCCGGGGTTTCGTCGGTCCCTGGGCGTCATCGAAAATGACGCACGCGAGTTCCTGGCCAAGCTACTCGAAATCAACAGTCATCGGGGTGCATTGATTATGAACCGGTTTTAGCTGTGGCGGGCCACGTAGAGCAGGAGTCCGAAAATCACAATGGGGATCAGGGCCATCAGCGCGTAGAAGAGGGCCTTCTTCGCCCACGGCGTGCGGCGATCTTTCCAGTTGTGAAATTCCGGGCGCTCGGTGGTTCCGACCTGGTCGGGGTGTTCGAGGTCGCGGGCAAAGTCGCGGGCGCTGGCATAGCGGTTCTTAGGCTCGCGTTCCAAGGCGCGATAGATGATCTCCTGTAATTGCGGGGTGATGGTGGGATCGATTTCGCGCGGCGGAACGGGGTTGTTCAGCAGGCGATCGTTCATGATCAGGAAAGGATTCGCGCCTGAAAACGGTACTTTGCCGGTCAACATTTCATAGAACATCACGCCGAGCGCGTAGAGATCGCTGCGCGCGTCCCCTCGCTGACCTTTGACCTGTTCCGGCGAAATGTAGTCCGGAGTGCCCATCGTCGGAGAGAACTTGGCAAAGGTGATCCGGCGGGCGCCGGCGTTGCCGGCGATGCCGAAGTCGATGAGCTTGATGTTGTCGTGCTCGTCGACCATGACATTTTCCGGCTTGAGGTCGCGATGCACGACGCCGCGCGAATGAATGTAGTCGAGTGCATCGAGAATGCGGAGCGTGATGCGGATGGTGCGCTCGACCGGCAGCGTATGCAGTTCGCTGATGATTTTTCGCAGCAGGCGTCCTTCCACCCACTCCATCACCATGTAGACCTGGCTGCGGTCGCCGTCGGCAAAGACCTTCATGACGCCGGGGTGATCCATCATCTTGCCGATATCTTCTTCGCGGCGAAAGCGATCGAACAGGGCTGGGTCGCTCTCCACCTCGGGGTGGGGAATCTTGATCGCGACCTGGCGGCCGTTGTCAAGGTCGGTGGCTCGGAAGATGGAGGCCATGCCACTGCGGGCAGCGAGGCTATCGATGCGATAGTGATCGAGTTGGTCGCCGGCGTGAAGTACGGTCATGGTGAGAAGATCTGTATCGAAGGTGCTCTGCAAGCGGCTAACCCCCATCAAGCCTTTGTAGAGCCATCATGGCAAAATTTTCGTAAGAAAAGCGTAAAGATGGTACGCGCCGTACACCCTAGTGTATCAGCGGAGTTTATAAGGGCGGCCCCGGTACATTCCCATGCGTTCGACGCTGCGGATGCGGATGAGTTGCACGCTGATGTTATCGCTGCCGTCCTGGTCGTTGGCGCTGGAGACGAGTTCGCGGGCGGCAACGCTCAGATCCCGGTGCCGGCCCACGGTCTGAGCCATTTCCGGCGCGCTAACCGCGCCGTGCAAGCCGTCGGAGCACTGCAGGAGCACGTCGCCCGGCAGCAACTGGACCTCATCGATTTCGATATTGACGAAAAGGTTGGCGCCGAGCGAGCGCGTGAGAACATTGCGGGTGGTCGATTCCGCGACCTCTTCGGCGGAGAGCAAGCCGATGCGCGCTTGCTCAGCGGCGACGGTGTGATCGCGGGTAATGGGCCGCGCTTCATTGCCGCGCAGGAGGTAACAACGCGAATCGCCGACGTGGGCCACCGTGGCTCGGTCGAATCGCACTCCGCACACTACGATGGTCGATGCCATTCCCGCGCCGGAGGGGCCCGAGATCGCTTCGGCTTCGCAGACGCGGGCGTTGGCGGCTTGCACAAGCTGCGTGAGCAAGTCTTTGTGGAGAGCCATCTCCTTGGCCCGCCGGAATCCGGCGAGCACTTCCTGGACGGCCGCGCGGGAAGCGACCTCGCCCTGGCGCTGTCCTCCGACACCGTCGGCGAGAGCGAAGATCCAGCCGTGCGAGCGAGCTTGTGCGGGAGAACCGGGAGTGACGTGGCCGAGGTAGTCCTCGTTGCGCGTGCGCACTCGGCCGGGATCGGAGAGTTCGGAGAATTCTAGGTCTAACATACAAGAGCGAAGTATACGGACAAATGCTGCCGGAATGCCGCTCCGAGATCCGTATCCGGTCATCGCCTTGGCGATGATGTGACTCGCACGCTTTTCAACAGCCCCTTTCAGAGTGTACGTGAGAGCGTCAGTCGTCCCTCCGGGACTTGCTGAGGGCTCCCACGTTTCCCGGCGCTGAAGCGCCGGGCTATTGGCAGACGCCCCTCCGGGGCTGGGTTTCAACGCGTTTCGTTCTTCCGGGTTTGCGTAAAACGAGTTCTCACGCGCACTTCAGAAGCTGCGGCCACACAACAGATTTCCTCCTCAGCCTGCTAATTCTCACCGACAGACGAAAGCCTGGCAACCCTGCGGCTGCCAGGCTCCACCCTCCCCGCCTGCGTGTGAGGTCAGGCGGTCGTGGTCACGCGGTTTTCGACGAACGTGGTACGTCCCGTAGTCTTGCTGACACGGAAGAAGTAAATTCCGCCGTAGATGCCCCAAACCAGCGCGATGCCCAAGGCCAGCAACGGCTCCATTTTCGTGCCGTACCCCATAAACGGCCCGATCAGATAGAAGGCCATACAGGCCAGGTTGGCGCACAATCCGAAGATGGGAATGATGAGATGGCGAACCAGCTTGAATTTCGGATGCCCGTGATAGGCGACGATGCAGATAATGCAACTCAGCCCATACAGTAGGAACGTCCCGAAGTTCGAGGCCAGCGTGACGGTGAGGAGAGAGTTGGGTAAGGCCGCCATTTTGTCGTGGGTGGTGTATCCGAAGCTCGACCAGAAGCCATGCGGCAGCCCCTGGATCGTGGCGTCGGCAGGAGCGCCGGCATCGCCGAACGCCATGCAGACGGCCAGACAACCCACTACCGCGGAAATGATCGCCAGCGTCCAGATGGCCCGGTGCGGTGTCAGGTTCTTGGAATGCAGCATGCCAAAATGCTCGGGAGCTTCCTGGTCTTTGCCCATGGCATAGGTGACGCGAGCGCCAGTGTTCATGCAGGAAAGGGTGGTGCCGATGATGGCCAGGAAGACGGTGAAGGCCTCAATCAGCATGAAGGCGTGGCCATGGCCGTTGAAGAAGTGGTTGCCCACGATCACCATCATGTCGCCAATCGGAGCGGCTGATGCTGAGGCATTTGCCATACTGTAGCCACTGTTCAGGAAGTAGTTTGCTGCAAAATATTCGATCAGATAGCAGAACGCTCCCTGCACGAGCAGCGACGTGATGACTGCAATGGGCACGTCGCGCTTAGCGTTTTTGGCCTCACCTCCCATGGCTGTCACCGATTCAAATCCGACGAGGATCAAAATCGCGACGGTGGCCTGAATGAACGCCCAGCCGAAACTGTGGATGCCTGTCACCGATTTGGCGTTCGGGTGGGTCAGGAAGGCCCCCTTGTCGTCCGTGGTTGGATAGCTGATGTGATACGGCATGGGCTTTCCGGCGCCGTCCAGTTTCGGTTGCGGCACACCGTTGGCATCGCGCGTCACCACATCCGTGGCCGTGCCGTTGACCATCTGCGAGGTGGTGGCGAACTCGTAGTTGTAGGCGTCGCCCGAGGTCGAATCAAACTGGTAGGCCTCGCTTCCGGGTTTGTGACTGACTCGGTAGCTGAGCGCGAAGAACGAGAACACCAGCAGCGCGCTGATCTGGATGACGTTGATGGCGATATTCACCGACGTCGAGCCGTTAATGCCGCGGTGCGCGATGTAGGCAACCCCAAAGGAGAAGATGATCGCGATCAACATCATGAACGCCGGACCTGGGTTCGACGCACTCATGAAGTTCGGCCAAATCGTCCCGACCAGGTATCCGCACAGGATGCCCATGACGCCGACCATCACACCCGGATAGATCCAGTAATAAAGATGCGACGCCCACCCGACAATGAATTTCGAGATCCGGGCATAGCGCCACACCTTCTCGTGATTCAGAAAAGACTGTTCCGCGAAGTAGTAGGAACTTCCGGTGCCGGGGTAAAGCTTCGCCATTTCGGCGTAGCACACAGCGGTCGCCAGGCAAAGCAGCAAAGCGACGACGATGCCGATCCACATGGATTGCCCGGTGACGCCCGTGGTTGCCTGGATAAAGAAAGTGAGCCAAAGGAAGGCGCCAGGGGCGATCAGCGCCATTGCGTTCATCGTCAGACCGGTTAGGCCTACGGTCGGTTTCATTTCGGTTGTGTTCTCTGCCATTAGTGTTCTCCTGTAATCGTCGTCTTCGACCATCGATCTGAGCATCTTCGCTCGGGTGCTTGCTACCTACCGGAACTTGCGGCGCGGCTGCGAGAGAAACGCCCGCAGCCCTCGCCGGATTCTTGTCGTACTTCCTGCGCCTCGCCCAGCTTTGCCACCGAACTCAGCAGCAAGGCCAGGCTGGCAAGGACCACCATCACGCCAGGCAACGGACTGGTCGCCAACAAGTACATGCCCGCGACCAACCCCACAAGTCCGCCCAGCAAAACTGTCGCCTCGAGGACACCGAGCCATTTGGTCAGCAAGCAAGCCCTCCGTATGCGAGCCCACCGTATTGCTGGTGGGGGGCGGCCAGAGCGCTGGCACCAGGGGATATCTGGGTTTGAGCTCCAGCCGCGAGTCCCCATATCGCGGGCAGCCCAGCTTGCGGCTGCCCGAAACCATCGCGAGTCCGCGTGTCGTGCGCGAGTCTCATCCCTATTTGCCCTCGCGGCTGTCGAACGTATACACCAGTCCGGCGGTCATGGTGTTCTGGCTGCCGACCGGAGTGGTGCCTTTCAGGAACGGGTCTCCGTTCGACATGTCACGACGGAACTCGAACCGGCTGATGACGTGGTGCGCCACGATCCGCTCGAACGTAGTGGTGAATTCGTTGAAGTGAAGTCCCGTTGGACTGCCCGTCGTGAACCCGTCATGATCGTTGTAGTACTCATAGCGGGTGCTGAAGGCCGAGGTCCCGTTGAAGGCGTACTTGATGTAGCCCGCAACCCCGGTCCAGTACACAGGTTTCGAAAGAAGGCCTTCCCCTAAGTCAACCCGATCGCCGCGTCCATAATCGCCGTTGACGATGAACGACAGCTTGCTGTTGGGCGAATAACTGATGACCGTGTCGCTGAGCTGCCGCCAGGTGGAGTTGATGCCGTTCTGCTCCGGGCCCGCCATGTAGTTCTGGGCGATCCCGAATTTCTTGTTGGGATTCCAGTTGAAGCCGATACCGTAGGTTTTCCCAGTATTGTTATCGACGACGTTGTTCCAGCCATTCACGAAGAAACCATTCAGCGAGTACTTGTCGTTGAAGGCGTACTTTGCTCGCATGCCGAAGTGGTAGTACGGAATGGCATAGGAAAACAGGATGCCGCGCGAGTAGTTCCAGTTGTCCTTGGTCTCGATGACCTCGGCGCCATGTGGGGTCACGAACTTACCCACGTCGACCTGCAATCCCTTGCCGACCGGCGCGAGATAGGAGAAATAGGCTTCCTTCAAGTATTGGTCGAAGCCCAGCCCGGCCTGCGGCTCCGAACCGTTGACGGCGTTCATGGCCTGTCCGAAGCCAAGTGCGACGTGATAGCCGGTGCGGCTGTTCGATGGGTCGGGAGCTTTATCGACGACCAGTTCGACCAAATTCAATCCGAACTGGTTGGTCGCGCCGTCGAAGAAGCGCAGGCTGTTGGAGCGGTTTGAGGGATTGTTGAAGTTCTGGCCGTAATATACATCGACGAAGCCGCTCAGCGAGGTCGGCCCTAGCAGACCCGCCAGAGACGGTGGCGCCGGCGCCGCGCCGCTGGATGCGCTGCTTACGAGATTGCTTTGCGGGACCGCCGGTGCGGCGGTTGCGGTCGCTGCGGGAGCGCCTTTCAAGGTGGCGACTTCGGTTTGCAGTTCCTTGACTTGCCGCTCCAGTTCTTGCATGTGCTGGAGGATTGCATCGTTGGTTGGGGTCGCGGCTGCCGGTTCCTGCGCACGGCCTAAAGACGTTAGCAGAAAACTTACAAATACCACCGCAGCCCCGAGATGGGTGCGATTCCTCATTTGGTTGTCCTCTTTCTCCCCTGGTGCGTGCAACGGAGGACCGTGCGCTTCCGCTGCCAGCAAGTTGACCTTAGCGGTCGAATTGGCGCGCGTCCAACGCATACTTTTTCTGCTTTGCATCGGAGTTTCTTTTAAGAAATGAAAGTTATGAGAGCGATAAAGAAGATTTATGTGCGGAGAGGCAGGTGACCAGCGCCGACGGGTTTAACTGCACTAACCGTGCGCGAAATGAGGCTTTGGGCGGAGCGGGCTTCCAAGGTGTGCGTTAGACCTGGGTCGTCCCTCCGGGACTTACGTGATTTCTTCCACTCTCCCCAGCGCTGAAGCGCTGGGCCAAGCTGGATCGTCCCTCCGGCGCTTAGTTCTCCTGCCATCGGAGCGGAGAGCTATTGCTGCGAATAGGTCGATCTCTTCAGAAACTCTCCCGCGCCAGCGCGCCCCACGAACTTATCGCCTTCCACGACCACGCGGCCGCGCGAGAGCACTACGTCTGGCATGCCGGTTACTTCGATTCCCTCGAACATCGAATAATCGACGCGCATGTGGTGCGTCTTGGCGCTGATGGTGTGCTTGCGGTTGGGGTCGAAGATTACCAGGTCTGCGTCACTGCCCGCTGCGATGGTGCCCTTGCGCGGATACAGTCCAAAGAGCTTGGCGGGAGCTGTGGAGACGAGTTGCACAAACCTGTTTACATTGAAACGGTCCTGGGCAACGCCGCCGGAATAGATCAGGCTCAGGCGATGCTCAACGCCGGGGCCGCCATTCGGGATCTTGGTGAAATCGTCGCGCCCGAGTTCTTTCTGCTCTTTAAAGCAGAAGGGGCAGTGATCGGTGGAAACGACTTGGAGATGATCTCGTTTCAATCCGTTCCACAGTTTTTCCTGGTGCCACTTCTCGCGCAGCGGGGGAGTGAAGACGTACTTGGCTCCTTCAAAACCCGGCGCGTCAAAATTCTCGATGGAAAGATATAAATACTGAGGACAGGTCTCTGCGTACACGGGAAGGCCGCGATCGCGGGCCTCACGAACTTTCTCAAGCGCGTCGCTGCAGCTCAGGTGCACGATATAGACCGGGGCTCCGGCCATCTCGGCCAGGGCAATTGCCCGCGACGTCGCTTCCGCTTCTGCGGTTGTGGGCCGAGTCAGAGCGTGATATTTCGGTGCTTTCTTTCCCTCCGCCAAGGCCTGCTGCACGAGCACGTCGATGGCACCGCCGTTCTCGGCGTGCATGCAGACGAGGCCGCCATTCCTACCGGTCGTGCGAAGGGCCTTGAAGATGCTCGCGTCATCGAGCATGAAGACGCCGGGATAGGCCATGAACATCTTGAAACTGGTAACGCCTTCGCGCACGAGGGCGTTCATCTCGGCGAGTTGAGCGTCGGCCAAATCGGTAATGATGCAGTGAAACGCATAATCGCAGACGGCCTTCCCGGAGGCCTTCTGCATCCAGGTGTCGAACGCGGTGCGCAGGGTTTGTCCTTTGTACTGGATGGCGAAGTCGATCAGGGTGGTGGTGCCACCGAACGCGGCGGCGCGCGTGCCGGTTTCGAAGTCATCCGCGCTGGTGGTCCCACCGAAGGGCATGTCGAGGTGGGTGTGCACGTCGATGCCGCCGGGGATTACATATTTTCCGGCCGCATCGATGATCGTGCCGGCATTGTCGCGGGGCAGGCTCTGCCCGATCGCGGAAATCTTGCCTTGGCTGATGGCGACGTCGCTTGCATAAGTGTCGGTCGCGGTGGCTACGCGACCGTTCACGATGATGGTGTCAAAGGCCATGAGTGTTCCTTCTCCCAAATTATCGAAGCAGAAATTCTATGCTAAACTGCCCCACTTTAGAGCGACGAGTCTCGACCTGGGCTGTCGGGTTCTTACGCCTTTGTGTACCTTGGTGTCCTTCGTGGTTTCCGATCTTTAGTCTTCAACCACCAAGGACACAAAGTACGCGAAGGAAAACCGTCAACACCGTCAAGGAGACAGCATGCAGTTCGGCATCACCATCAAGCCTGATATGTCCGTGGAACGGATTGTTGCGCTCACGCGCCAGGCGGAGGCGGCCGGGTTTGAATACGGATGGATCTTCGATTCCCACGTGCTTTGGCTGGAGCCTTATCCGCTGCTGACGCTGATGGCGGCGAATACCAAGAACATGCGGCTCGGGCCCTGCGTGACAAATCCCGCGACTCGCGATATCACCGTGACCGCCAGCCTGTTTGCCACGCTGAATCTGATTTCGGGCGGGCGCATGCAGCTGGGCATTGGACGTGGCGACAGCTCGCGGCGAGTACTTGGAAAGAAGCCGGTGACGTCAGCGCAGCTCGAAGACGCCGTGCACAAATTTCGCCAGCTCACCGGCGGCAAGGAGATCGACTACGAAGGACGTCCGGCGAAATTCACTTGGGCTGACGGAGGTGTTCCTCCAGTGTGGGTTGCGGGATATGGGCCGAAGGTGCTCGACCTCGCAGGTCGAATTGCGGATGGAGTGATTCTGCAATTCGCCGATCCCGATCTGATCGCGTGGTGCGTTGGCTTCGTGAAGAAGGGCGCTGAGGCCGCGGGAAGAGACTGGCGGAAGATTGAAATCATGGCGGCGGCGCCGGTCTGGATTTCGGACGATTTGAAAGTGGGGCGCGAGCACGTGCGCTGGTTCCCGGCGCTGGTGTCGAACCACGTGGTGGATCTGGTGTCGAAATACAAGCCGGAGGAACTGCCGCCGGCGCTCACCTCTTATATACGCAATAAGGGTCACTACGATTATCTTCACCATTGCGAAGTCGGCAGCAGCAACGCTGACTTTGTCACCGATGAAGTGATTGACCGCTTTTGTCTGCTCGGGCCGACGGAGGCGCATGTTGAAAAACTTCGGGCGCTTGCCCGAGCGGGGGTGACGCAGTTCAACATTTATTTGATGTGCGGGGACGAAGAGGACACGCTGGAGAAGTACAGTAAGGAAGTGCTGCCGACGTTTCGGAAGTAGATCGCGAATTGTCGTTGGTGGAAGAGTGATGTTTCGCCGATAATCGTGACTCCCGGAATTCGCACAGTTCCCTTAGCCATTCTGAGCCGGGGTGGTTCGAAACGCGATTACACGAAATAGAAGGGCAGAACCCAGAGCCGCAAGCACGTAGAGCGTGTCGCCTAAACCCCATTCGTGCAGGGTCTTTGATGGTATTTTCATTATCACGTCGACAAGCAGACCAATCACAGCGCCGCCCAGTGCAAACGCCAGTAGTGACTTGAGGCGACATGCCCTAAAAAGAATCCAAGCAGGGACGCCTAGCAAAATCTCAAATAGGTAGGCTACGGGCAAGCCATAGATCAACATCACGATTAGGGTTGCCAAATAATCCCGCCCGTGAAGAGGCACTAGCGCGGGGACTGAGAATACGAGAGGAACAACAAGCGGAGCGACAATGAAAGCCAGTATGGTTCGCCGTTTGTCCACATTGTTAAGCCTAGCACGCTGTTATGTTTGGGTTGTTGACGTAATCAGCGTTTTCACTCACGACACTTCCTCCATCGCTCGTATGCCAGGTTCTCCCTGCAACCTCATCAGCGCATAGTAAGCACCAAAGGAAACTCCAAACCCCACGAACCAGGAATAGTCGTATAAGATCCGCAGCGGAGGGACGACCAGCCCGATCAGCGCCGTTCCCGCTCCCGCTGCGAGCGCAATCACCGCCAGCCAGTTGAAACCTCCCGAATATTCGTAGGCTCCATCGCGCAGGTAGAGGTCGTCGACCGCCAGCACTCGCCGGCGAATCACGAAGTAGTCGCAGATCATGATCCCCGCCACCGGGCCCAGGAATGCGGCATAGCCGCCGAGCCAGCCGAAGATGAATGTGCTGTAGCTGGACAGTAGTTTCCATGGCATCAGTGCGATTCCCATGAAGCAGGTGATCACGCCGCCGGTGCGGAAGCTGATTTTGCGCGGCCACAGGTTGGAAAAGTCGTTCGCGGGAGAGACAACGTTGGCGCCGATGTTCACGTTCAAAGTTGCAAGCAAAATTGCCAACAGCGAGATGACCACGGCGACGGGCGAATGGAAGCGGCTGAGGAGTCGTACCGGATCCCAGATCGCTGTGCCATAGATAACGACCGTCGCCGAGGTGACAAGAATACCGATCAGGGAATACAGCGTCATCGTGGTGGGCAGAGCGAGCGCCTGCCCAATTACCTGCTGGCGCTGGCTGCGGGCGAAGCGTGTGAAGTCCGGAATGTTGAGAGATACCGTGGCCCAGAAACCGACGGTGCCATTCAGCGCTGGAATCAGGAACTTCAGGAAGTCCGGGAAGCTGACAAAGCGCGAGGGAGCCGAGAGCATCGGCCCAAATCCGCCCGCCGCGTTGTAGGCCCACCCGAGCAATAACACGCCCACCGCCAGCAGAACCGGTGCGCTGATCCCTTGCAGGAAACGAATGTACTCGATGCCTTTGAGAATGACGGCCAGATTGATCAGCCAGAATGCCATGAAGCAGATCGCCGCGCCTTGAGCCACTTGGCCCCAACTCGGGGCGAGCGTCGTGATCAGCGTGTTGATGGCTTCGCCGCCGATCCAGGTTTGGATCCCGAACCATCCGCAGGCGACCAGAGCGCGCAGAATCGCAGCGACGTTTGCGCCCAGCACTCCAAACGATGCGCGTGCCAGAACCGGGAAGGGAATTCCGTAGCGCGCTCCCGGATGTGAGTTCAGCAGCATTGGGATCAGGACGATGGTGTTGCCTAAGAACACCGTCGCCACGGCCTGCTTCCAGTTCATCCCGCCCTGGATCAGGCTGGCGGCCAGCATGTAGGTAAGAATGTTGACCGACATCGAGACCCAAAGTGCGGCGTAGTTGTAGGTTCCCCAGGTGCGGCGCTCCACCCCGGTGGGCGCGAGGTCTTTGTTGTAGAGCGGACTGGATTCGATGCGGGAGGGCGCGGGTTGTTGGACAGCTCTCATTAGGAGTAGGGGTCCTTCGACTCCGCATGCCGATTCGCTTTGCGAATCGGCATGCTCCGCTCAGGATGACATTGCACGAGGGATACGATTCTAGCCCTGCCCTTCAGTCCGCGGCGGCAGCTTGTCCCGTCTGCGACGTCAGCGGACCATAGGTCTCTGGCCGGCGGTCGCGGTAGAACTGCCACACTCTGCGTACTTCCTGGATCATGTCGAGATCGAGATCGGCGACCAGCACTTCATCTTTGTGGCGGCTGGCCTGCGCAAAAATCTTGCCGCGCGGATTGCAGAAGTAGCTCTTGCCGTAAAATTCGCCAATACTCCACGGCTTCTCGGTCCCGACGCGATTGATGGCGCCCACGAAATAGCCGTTGGCCGCCGCATGCGCCGGTTGCTCGAGTTCCCACAGGTATTCCGAAAGCCCCGCAACCGTAGCGGACGGGTTAAAGACAATTTCCGCGCCGTTCAGGCCCAGCACCCGCGCGCCTTCCGGAAAATGGCGGTCGTAGCAGATGTAGACTCCGACGCGTGCATACTTGGTTTCGAACACCGGGTAGCCCAGGTCGCCGGGCGTGAAATAAAACTTTTCCCAGAAGCCGGGATGGACGTGCGGGATGTGGTGCTTGCGATATTTGCCCAGGTACTTGCCGTCGGCATCAATGACGGCGGCCGTGTTGAAATACAGGCCCGGCATTTGCTCTTCATAAACTGGAACCACGATGGCCATGCCGTGCTTGGCAGCGATCTTCTGCATCAGCTTAGTAGTCGGGCCGTCGGGAACGCGCTCGGTGAGGTCGTACCAGCGAATGTTCTGCTCGGCGCAGAAATAAGGACCATAGAACAATTCCTGGAGGCAGAGGATTTTTACCCTCTTCTTCGCGGCCTGCTCGATCAGCTTCAGGTGCTTGTCGATCATGGCTTTCTTGATTTCCGCCAGCGGACGGTTGCTGCCGAGCGCAGTACTGGCTTGGATCAGACCACAACGCACGAGTCGGGACATGGGGCACCTCCGAAAGAGGAGAATCTTATCAGACGCTATCGCAGTGCCGTAAACAGCGCTTCTTTCCAGCGGCGATGGTCGATCGTCCAGCATACTTTGCCTTTCTTGTTTTTCTGGACGACTTGGGCCCAGACTGGGAGGTTCCGGTCATCGCCAGCGACATTCAGGCGATCAACGACCGTCATGCCGCGCGTGAGTTCGCTCTGGGTTTCGACATCGAGGTAGTGATCGCTCCAGTTGGTTCCGACGCTGGGGTCAAGAGCAATACACATCGCAACCGGATCGGGCAGCGAAATGCCGTCTTCTCCGGTCTGCACTTTGTACGCTTTCCGCGCGTGGCTGTTGCACTCGATCGCGAAGCGGGCAATCGTGTTGCTGAAGCCCAGGATCTGGGCGATATCTTCTTCGCGAACCACAGCACCTCCCCGCGAAAGGTGCCAGCCGACCAGTTCGATCGGCATCCCACTCAGCATGACGATGCGCGCCGCTTCCGGATCGACCCAGATGTTGTACTCGGCGGCGGGGGTTACGTTGCCTTCGCAGCACGGAGCGCCTCCCATGACGACGCAGCGCCCGACCTGGGCGGCGATTTCACGACGCTTCGCGAGTGCCAGGGCAAGATTGGTCAGCGGCGCCAGTGTGACGATGACAATTCCGGGATTCGCTTCGATGGTCTCGATGATGGCGTCGACGGCGTGCATTGTTTCGGGCGATCGTCGCGGCGGCGGATAGCCTTGGTCTCCGAGCCCGTCGCGACCATGAAACCAGGTTGCGTTCTGATAGGTACGAAGGAGCGGTTTTTCCGCGCCCATGTAAACCGGCACATCGGCTCCGCACAGCTCCACCGTGTAGAGCGCATTCCGCGTCGACTGCTGTACGGGAACATTTCCGGCGACGGTCGTGATGGCGGCTACGCGGACATCGGGCGCGCGCAGGGCCATGATCAGGGCGACGGCATCATCGGAAGCTGTATCGGTATCGATCAGGAAGGTGCGGGGCATTCGCGTAGGATAGCAAACGGGATGTGGTGAGAAGAAGTTTGAGCCTCTCAGTTCTTGCTAAGATTCAGGTACAGTGCAGTGACTTACAGAAGTGGAAGGAATCTGACATGGCGATTGCCAGCATCAATCCAGCAACGGGCGAAGTGATCAAGACTTTTGAGCCGCTCTCGGCGGCACAAATTGAACAGAAACTGCAGTTGGCCGCCTCCGCTTACCGCTCGCACCGTCGCACTTCCTTTGCAGATCGGGCGTCAAGAATGATTCGGGCGGCGGAAATCCTGGAAAAAGAAAAAGACGAGTGTGCGCGCCTGATGACCCTGGAAATGGGAAAACCGATCAAGGCGGCGGTCGCCGAAGCGCTGAAGTGTGCGACCGGGTGCCGCTACTACGCGGAAAATGCGGAGCGTTTTCTGGCAGACGAAGTGGTCGAAACTGGCGCCAAGCGCAGTTTTATCCGCTACCTTCCCATCGGTCCCATTCTGGCCGTCATGCCCTGGAACTTTCCCTTCTGGCAGGTGTTCCGCTTCGTCGCACCAGCGCTGATGGCGGGCAACGTCGGGCTGCTGAAACATGCTTCCAATGTTCCGCAGTGTGCTCTGAAAATTGAAGAGATTATCCGCCGTGCAGGTTTCGCCGAAGGTGTGTTTCAGACGTTGCTCATCGGTTCTGGGCCGGTGGATGGCATTCTGGACGACCCGCGCGTAGCCGCCGCGACCCTCACCGGCAGCGAGCAAGCTGGCATTCAGGTCGGTGTTTCCGCTGCGAAACGCATTAAGAAGGTCGTGCTCGAATTGGGCGGAAGCGATCCTTTCATTGTGATGCCGAGTGCCGATCTGGACGCGGCGGTCGCGACCGCAGTGGACGCGCGTATTCAGAACAACGGCCAATCTTGCATCGCAGCCAAGCGCTTCATCGTCTCAGAAAAGATCGCGGATGAATTCGAGCGCAAGTTCGTCAGCCGTATGCAAGGACTGCGCGTGGGCGATCCATTCGATGAAAACACGCAGCTCGGCCCGCTCGCGAATGCTGACGCGGTCACCTCGCTCGACGCCGACGTTAAGAAAACCGTGGCTGCGGGTGCTCGCGTGCTGACGGGGGGCGAACCCCTCAAGCGGCCTGGACATTTTTACGCTCCCACCGTGCTGGCGGACATCCCAAAAGACTCCCCTGCCTACAAGGAAGAGTTCTTTGGTCCGGTGGCGTCGATCTTCCGCGTGAAGGATATCGACCAGGCCATCCAGGTGGCTAACGACGTTCGCTTCGGCTTGGGCGCCAGTGCCTGGACGAACGATCCCGCCGAAACCGAGAAGTTCATCAACGAACTCGAAGCCGGGATGGTCTTTCTGAATAAGATGGTCGCTTCCGACCCGCGGATCCCGTTCGGTGGTGTCAAGCAGTCGGGCCACGGCCGCGAACTCGGTGTGCACGGGATCCACGAGTTCGTGAATATCAAAACGGTGTGGATCCAGTAGGGGTTTCAACTTCGATGATGGCCGCAACCTGAACTGGTGCGGGGGGGGACTTATGTCTTGTCTATTGATGGGAGCAGTGCGATCTGTTCGCTGTTTGGCAAATGTTGTTTTGTGGGGACTTTGGCTAATCACGCCGCTGTTCGGCCAGGATCAGCCGCCAACCTATAGCGCGCAGCTCTCAGCCTCGACTGCTGCCACCGACGCCGATTCCAGTAAGGCGCCGCTGGTCCTTACGCTTCAGGATGCCCTCGCGCGCGCCAAATCGAATGATCCGCAGTTCCGGGCTGCGCTCACCGAACTGGGGCTGGCTCATCAGGATGTGGTGCAAAGCCGCGCCGGTCTTCTGCCGAACGTCAGCTACAACATGCAGTTTAGCTACACGCAAGGGAACGGTTCGGCCTCCGGACGCTATATCGCCAACAACGGCATGCATGAGTACATCGCACAGGGGAACGTTCACCAGGAACTCTCGCCGGGCATGTTGGCGGGACACCGCAGGGTGGAAGCCGCTGAAGCCCTGGCCCGCGCCAAGTCTGAAATCGCCACGCGCGGCATGGTCGTCACCGTGGTGCAGTCGTACTACGGATTTGTGGTGGCGCAGCGCAAGTACTCAACTGCCCAGAAAGCGGCTTTGGAAGCGGACCGCTTCTTCTCCATCAGCCAGAAGCTTCAGAGCGGCGGCGAGGTCGCTAAGTCCGACGTCATCAAGGCCCAGATTCAGGATCTGCAACAGAAGCGTGATCTCGAGAACGCTCTTCTCGCGATGAACAGGAGCCGACTGGATCTATCCGTCCTCCTGTTCCCCGACTTCGACGAGAACTTCACGGTGGTCGACGACCTGCGCCTGCCTGAGCCGCTGCCCGCTTTTACGGAAGTGCAGGCTGCCGGGACTAAGAATAATCCCGAGATCCGCGCTGCGCTCGCATCGCTGCGGCAGACCGATCAAGAAGTGAAGGTAGCGTGGACATCCATGCTTCCTTCTCTCAGCCTCGATTATTCTTATGGCATTGATGCCAATCAGTTTGCCGTGCGCGGCCCGGCTCCGGACCGGTTGCGCAATCTGGGATACGCCGCGACCGCCACCCTCCAGTTGCCGATCTGGAACTGGGGAGCCGGTTACAGCAAAGTGAAGCAGGCGGACTTGCGGCGGCAGCAGGCTCACGTCGAGTTAAGTTTTGCGCAGCGCCAACTGCTGGCCAATCTGCGGTCCTTCTACGACGAAGTCGAGACGGCTCGGGCGCAACTTGCGTCCCTGAGCCAGACCGCGGAACTCGCGTCTGACAGTCTGCGCCTGACGACACTTCGCTACCAAGCAGGAGAGGCGACGGTTCTCGAGGTAGTGGACGCTCAGAATACACTGACGCAGGCACGCAACCTGTACGATGATGGACAGGTGCGTTTCCAGGTTGCATTCGCGAACCTGCAGACGCTGACCGGGAGCTTCTGAAGGAATGATCGGGCAGGCAACGGCTTGTTGAATGATACCTCCAATCCCGTGTTGAAGCGCCCAATTCGTTGCGCTCTCAGTGTGTCCCTCGCGCCGCTGACCCTTGCCCTTCTGATGGTGTCTGCCTGTTCCAGGGAAAAGCCCGAAGAGCCGACCGTCAGCGTTCAAGTCGTCCCGGTCAAGAAGGCCACCATTGAGCAGACCGTGAAATCCGAGGCCATTCTATTCCCGCTGGCCCAGTCTGCGATTGTTCCCAAGATCAGCGCTCCCGTGAAAGCGTTTTACGTGAAGCGAGGCGACAAGGTTCATGCCGGGCAATTGCTCGCCAAACTGGAAAACCGCGACTTGGCGGCTGCGGCGCAGGACAACGAAGGGTCCTACGATCAGGCGCAGGCCGCGTATGCCATAGCAACCGCTTCCACGTTGCCGGAGGAAATCCAGAAGGCGCAAGGCGACACAAAAGCGGCCAAGGAAGCGCTTGAGGCCGAACAGAAGCTTTACGACAGCCGCCAGGACCTCTACAAGCAGGGCGCTCTCCCGCGCAAGGATCTGGACCAGGCAGGCGTCTCTCTCACCCAGGCGCGGAACCAGTACGAACTCGCGCAGCATCACCTGGACGCGCTGATGGCGGTGGCCAAGCAGCAGGCACTGAAGGCTGCCGCCGGCCAGTTGGAATCCGCGAAGGGCAAGTATCTCGGCGCCCAGGCGCAGTTGAGCTACTCAGAGATTCGCAGCCCCATCAACGGCGTAGTTACCGATCGTCCGCTGTATCCGGGAGAGATGGCGGCCGCGGGAGCGCCGTTGGTGACGGTGATGGACACTTCGTCCGTGGTCGCCCGTGCTCACATCCCGCAGGAGCAAGCGGCGCTGCTCAAGGTTGGCGACAAAGCCTCAATCACAGTTCCCGGCGAAGAAGATCCCATCGAAGGGAAAGTGACGGTCGTCAGCCCCGCTCTTGATCCCAACAGCACAACCGTTGAAGTCTGGGTTCAGGCCATGAATCCGAAGGGCCGGTTGCGGCCGGGAACGAGCGTGCAGATTTCCATGCTCTCGCGGACCATTCCTAACTCGGTCGTGATTCCATCCGCGGCCGTTCTCACCGCTCCAGACGGTAGCAACTACGTGATGCTGGCAGGCTCGGACAATCGCGCCCACCCGAAAACGGTGAAAACCGGGGTCCGGCAGGGCGATGGGGTGCAGATCCTCGACGGCGTTGCCGAGGGGGATCGCGTGGTCGCATCCGGCGCCTATGGTCTGGCCGACAATACCAAGATTCGTGCCGACGCCGTGCAGGAATCTGACAAGGCAGACCGGCCGCCGACCGGTAAAGAGACGGAGAAAGATCCCAAGTAAGCCGCATGGCCATGACGAACGGTGAACCCCACTACTGGTTTTCGCGCCATGCCCGCTCCATTATCGTCCTGATCATCACGCTGGCGACTCTGGGTATCTACCTGGCGTTTACCATTCCTGTTTCTGTTTTCCCAGCGACGAATTTTCCACGCATCCTGATCGCGGTTGACAACGGCGTGATGCCCATCGACCAGATGATGGTCACCGTCACGCGCCCGATTGAAGAAGCCGTCAACAGCGTGCCAGGACTGCAGCAAGTGCGCTCCATCACCAGTCGCGGATCGGCGGAGATCGATCTGTTCTTCGACTGGAACATCGATATGTTCCAGACGTTGCAATATGTCAACGGCGCCTTAGGGGGGATCCAGCGCGAGTTGCCCGCGACCGCCAAAGTTGAAGCGCATCGCATGACATTCGCGAGTTTTCCGATCCTCGGTTACAGCCTCACCTCCGACACCGTGCCCCAGACTCGGCTCTGGGAGATGGCGACGTACGAACTCAAGCCGCGGCTGAATCGTCTGGATGGAGTTTCGCGAGTTATCGTGCAGGGCGGACAGGAGCCCGAGTTTCACATTGTTCCCGATCCCGCCAAGCTGTTACAGGCGGACGTTACGGTTTCCGATCTCCTGGAAGCCGTGCGGCGCACCAATCTGATCGACTCTCCCGGCTTGCTGGAGCGCAATCACCAGCTCTACCTCGGGCTCGTCAACGGGCAGGTTCGCGATCCGCAGCAGATCGCCGCCACCGTGGTCAAGACGACCGCCGCCGGCGTGCCCGTGCGCGTGGGCGACGTCGCGAAAGTCGAGCCGTCCGTTCGTCCTCGCTACACGGTTGTGACCGCGAACGGGAAGCCGGCCGTTTTGCTCAGCATCAACCGGCAGCCGGACAGCAACACCGTGCAGGTCGCCGACGAAGTTCATGCCGAGGTCGAGCAGATCCGCAAAACGCTGCCGACCGGAGTCGAGATCCATCCTTATTATGACCAGTCGGACATCGTCACTGAGTCGATCCGGAGTGTTCGCGATGCCATCCTCATCGGATTGATCCTGGCGTCGATCATCCTCGTAGTCTTCCTGCACGATTGGGGCACGTCGATTGTGGCGGGCCTCGTGATCCCGGTCACCATTGCTGCGACCTTCATCGCTCTTAAACTGATAGGCCAGAGTTTCAACCTGATGACGCTGGGCGGATTGGCGGCCGCCGTGGGCCTGGTCATCGATGACGCAATTGTGGTCGTTGAAAACATCGTCCTCCATCGTGATGCCGGCCAGACGCGCCTGCAAGCGATTCACAGTGCGCTGCGCGAGATCACCATTCCGCTCATCGGTTCCACCGTCACCCCGATCGTCGTGTTTCTTCCGCTGATCTCCATTACCGGCGTGACCGGGACATTCTTCCGCGCACTGGCCGTCACCATGTCAGTCTCTCTGCTCACCTCGCTGGCGCTCGCGCTGACCTGGACTCCGAGCCTCAGCCAGTTCCTGATCAAGGGGCGCGCGGGCGAGCAGGAAGTGCCCACCGACGCTTCGCTCGAGCCGGAGGCGGAATCCATCCGCCGCCTCATGGAAGTCGAGGAAGCGTCCCTCAGCGGTTTTTTCCTGAATGTGATCCGCTTTCACGAACGCTGGTTGCGCCGCGCGCTGAAGCGGCCGCGTTGGCTGGCTGGGTTGAGTCTTGCCCTGATCGTGATTGCTTACGTTTGCTACAACTACTCTGGTTCTGACCTTTTGCCCGAAATGGATGAGGGTGGTTTCATCATCGACTACATCATGCCGGCGGGCAGTTCGTTGGCAGAGACGAATCGGGTCGTCCGCAACATTGAACAGATGTTGCACGACACCCCCGAGGTCGAGAGCACCTCGCGACGCACCGGCCTGCAGCTGGGGCTAGCGGCGGTTACCGAGGCCAACACCGGCGATATTTCCGTAAAGCTGAAGGCGTCGCGCAGCCGTGGCATTGACGACATTGTTGAAGAAGTGCGGGCGAAGATTAAAACCCAGGAACCAGCGATCGACGTGGAGTTCATTCAGGTCCTGCAGGACATGATCGGTGACCTGACCAGCGCTCCGGAACCGGTTCAGATCAAGCTCTTTTCGCAGGATCCGGCAGCTCTCGAAGAATGGGCCCCGAAGGTGGCGGATGCGATCGGTAAAAACAAGGGTGTCGTCGATGTTCTGAACGGGATCGACAATACCGTCAGCGGTCCCGCTGTGATGTTCCAAGTGGACCCTTCGGTGGCGGCGCGTGCTGGATTCACGCCCGAAGAGGTTGCAATTGATGCCGCCGCCATCCTCGAGGGCGAACCGTCGCCGATTCCGGTGGTCAATCGCGATCGCGCCTACACCCTGCGCGTTCGCTTCCCAGCAGGGAATCGCGCCACCTTGGAGGCGATGCGCGACACGCTACTCGTGAGTTCGACCGGCAAAACGGCAACGCTGGGAGCGCTCGCCACGCTCACCGAACTTCCCGGCCAGACCGAAATCCGGCGTGAGAACCTGCAGCGCAATGTCGTGGTCACAGCGCGGTTGGAAGGTGTTGACCTGGGCACGGGAATTGTCGGCGTTCAGAAAGCGATCGCAGACCTGCATTTGCCCTCGTCCATTCGCGTGACCTACGGCGGAACTTACCAGGAGCAACAGAAGTCGTTTCGCGATCTCGTATTTGTACTGATTCTAGCGGTCGTGCTCGTCTTCATCGTCTTGCTGTTCGAATTCCGCACGTTCGCCGCGCCGCTCGCAATTCTCGCGTCCGCGTTGCTCTCGACTTCAGGGGTCTTCCTGGCTCTTTTCATTACTCGCACCACCTTCAACATTTCCTCATTCATGGGATTGATCATGGTGGTCGGAATCGTGGCCAAAAACGGCATCCTGCTGCTCGATGCCGAACAGAAATTCCGCGCTGCCGGATTGCCGCTCGAAGACTCGGTGATTCAGGCTGGCCGCCGCAGGCTGCGTCCCATCGTGATGACGGCGCTGGCCGCGGTGGCAGGCATGCTGCCTCTCGCCTTCGCTCTGGGCGCGGGATCCCAGATGTTAAAGCCGCTGGCGATCGCGGTGATCGGCGGAGTCTTGATCTCTATGGTGCTGTCGTTGATCATCACTCCCGCGGTCCACCTGTTCGTGACTCGTCGAGCGGAGCGCAATGCGACCGCATAGTTGTTTTGATTCTTCAGGCAAAATTCCAATACATTCAAAGAGCCTAGGACTTCGCCCTTGCAGCCCATTCTGCCTCGAACCGCGGCCGGTCGTAGAAGGACTTCTGAGTCCCAATGCCGGTCGTCGAAAGCCCGGCGTAGAGGTTCGCGCGCTTCACGGCCTCCACTTCCGGCAGTCCTTCTCCCAGGAAAGTGGCGAAGCTCCCAATAAAGGCGTCACCTGCGCCAGTGCTGTCCACACTCTTCATCGTGAAAGCCGGCACGTGCTCCATGCCTTCGTTCCCGGCCAGGATTGATCCGTTCGCGCCCAGAGTGATGATCACGCGCCGGACGCCGCTTGCCAGCAGCTTTCCCGCGCACTTCTTCGCGTCGTCCACAGTGCGCACCGGCATCCCGGCAATGGTTTCGGCCTCACTTTCATTGGGGACGAAATAATCAAGATCCGCGATCGCTTTGACGTCGATCGGTTGTGCCGGCGCAGGGTTCAAAATGCAGCGAATGCCATTTTTTCGCGCAAACTGGATCGTGTAGTACACGGTCTCCAGGGGGATTTCGAACTGAAGGACAATGCAGTCGGCGCTCTTCAGCGTGTCTGCCGCTGCATCGAGATCAGCGGGTTTCAATGTATCGTTTGCGCCCTTCACGACGATGATCCGATTCTGACCGGAAGACTCGACGAAGATTGGCGCGACGCCGCTGGATACACCCTTCACTTGACGAACATGGGTCGCGTCGATGCCCAGCTTCCCAAAGTTGGCGATGGTTGCCGGACCAAACAGATCGTCGCCGACCCGGGCGACCATGAAGACATCAGCTCCGCACAGCCGGGCGGCAACCGCCTGGTTCGCCCCTTTTCCGCCGAACCCCAGATCAAACTTCTGGCCAAAAATCGTTTCCCCGGGCTTGGGAAAGTGATCCGAGAATGTGGTCAAGTCAACATTGGCACTGCCGACTACTGCGATGCGGGGGCCCTTTGCCATAGTTTTCTCGTTGGAGCCGCGCTTTCAAATAGCAGGCGCGGCCTTGAAATGAGGAAGGCAGAGTGTAGTCAGCGGGACAAAGCGTGTCAACCGGCGTATTACCGATGCGACCCACCCGCGCTGATCAGCAGGCCGCGCGCACCGCGGAAAAGAATCTCTTCAGTTTTACTGCATCAAGCTTGCCGTCGGTTCGCACGCCGGAACAAATGTCGATCCCGAAAGGACCAACTTCCTCAATTGCCTGGCCCACATTTTCCGCCGTCAAGCCTCCCGCGAGGAACAATGGAATGTTGACCCGCTCGCGGATCGTCCGGCTCAGGCTCCAGTCGTGGGTTCTGCCGGTACCGCCGAGTTCCTTGACCGCGAGCCTCTGATTGCCGGAATCAAGCAGGATCGCGTCCACCGAGGGAGCCACCCGCGCGGACTCCTCGACTGACTCAGGCCCCGTAACGTGGATGACCTGCACCACCGAAATTCCTGGCAAGGCCTCTTTCAATTCGCGATGAGTGCCAGTCGTCAGATGGTCGCATAGCTGAATCGTATTGGTGCGGCAGGAGTGTTGCTGAGCGACGGTCTCGCGCACGCTTTGCCGCGAAGTAAGCAGGAAGGTTCCAATGGCGGGAGGAACCGTGGCGGCAATCTCGGCGATCAGTTCGTCGCTGATCACGCCGGGCCCGCTCGGCATCTGCGAAACCAGCCCCAAAGCCGAAGCGCCGCATTCCACGGCCAACGCCGCTTCCTCGACGCCGCTGATGCAGCAGATCTTGACGCGCGGAGTGCGTGTCGCTTTCATGGAAACTACTCGCCGTAAGGCACCCAAATATTCTTGACCTGCGTGGCGTGCTCGAGAAACCAGCGGCCCTCGGCCGTTTTCAAGTCGAACCAATCGATCGCCCGGCCTTCATTGGTCCACACCTGCTTTAGATTGCCAACCGACATCGCCTTCGCTGCCGCCGCACTGGCTTCATCGCCAAACGACCAGATGGCATCCACGTCGTCGTGCTCGGCAAGTGTCTTCAAAAGCTGCGATGCATAGCCGGTGACGATGTTCACCGCGCCGCCGGGCAGGTCGCTGGTGTCGAAGAGTTGGTAGAGATCGCCGGTGATGAGGGGATAGGCTTCGGAAGGAACGGCGATCACCGTGTTGCCAACAGCCAGCGCCGGCATCACAAGAGAAAGGAAACCAAGGAGCGGCGTTTCCCGCGGACAGATGATGCCAATCGTTCCAACCGCCTCGTGCATGGCGATCGCAATATTTCGGAACGGCGGATTGTGCACCGCGCCGTCGAACTTATCCGCCCACGCCGCATACGAGAAGATTCGCTCAATACCAAGAGCCAGTTCTGCCGCCGCCTGCTTTTCACCTACCACGACGGCGAGCCGGCGCGTGATCTCGTCGCGGCGCAGAGCGAGATTTTCAGCGCAGTAATACAGAACCTGGGCGCGGTTGTGGGCCGTGGCCTTTGCCCAGGAGTCCGCTTTTCGTGCCGCCTCGACCGCGTTGCGAATGTCTTTCCGGTTCCCAAGCGGAGCCTCACCCAGCAAGCGCCCGTCGGCGGCGCGCGCCTCCATGCTGTATCCAGAATCCGGACGCGCCTGCTTGCCTCCGATATAGAGCTTCACGGTGCGATCAATCGCAGGAGTAGTGCCTTCCTCTTCCTTGTCTACCTCGAGTGGCGCCGATGTCTTTGCCACCGGAAGCTGCGGGGCGTTCTTGAACCACGCCGGCTCCATGTACTCCAGCAAGCCTTCCCGGCCGCCCTCGCGCCCGTAGCCGCTTTCGCGGTAGCCGCCGAATCCACAGGAAGCGTCGAAGAGATTTGTGCAGTTGACCCACACCACGCCCGCCTTCAGTTGCGCAGCAACGTGTAGCGCCACGTTGATGCTTTCACTCCAGACACAAGCCGCCAGGCCATAAACAGTATTGTTGGCCAGTTCCACGGCTTCTCTTGGAGTGCGGAACGTCATTGCCGCCAGCACCGGTCCAAAGATTTCCTGCTGGGCAACAATCGATGTGGGATGCACATTGCTGAGCAGCGTGGGCGGATAGTAAAATCCGCGGGCGGGCAGCGTAACTTGGGGCTGCCAGCAGGTTGCACCGTCGGCCACACCCTGATCCACCAGCTTGCGAATGCGATCGAGTTGCACTCGGGCGACAATCGCGCCGATATCGATTGCCTTGTCAAGCGGCGCGCCAATCCGCAAGCTGCCCATGCGATCCCGAACTTTGGCCATGAGAGGTTCGGCAATGCTCTCCTGCATCAGAAGTCGTGAACCCGCGCAGCATACTTGTCCCTGGTTGAACCAGATTCCATCCACCAGGCCTTCGACTGCGCTATCCAGATCGGCGTCTTCGAAAATGATGAACGGAGATTTTCCGCCCAGCTCGAGCGAAAGACCCTTGTGGCTCGCAGCCGTAGCGCCACGAATCGCGCGTCCAACCTCGGTCGAACCGGTGAACGCAATCTTGTCCACATCGGGATGCTTCACCAACGCTTCGCCCGTGGAACCGTCGCCCGTCACAATGTTGACGACGCCGGCAGGTAGCCCAGCTTCCTGACAAATTTCGGCGAACACAAGAGCGGTCAACGGTGTGAACTCCGCCGGTTTCAGAACCACAGTGTTCCCAGTGGCCAGCGCCGGGGCAACCTTCCACGCCAGCATCAGCAGCGGGAAATTCCAGGGGATGATCTGTCCAACCACGCCGCACGCTACATACTCGGGAAATTCCTGCCCCAGCAGTTGTGCCCAGCCCGCGTGATGATAAAAATGCCGCGCTACCAGCGGAATATCGATGTCCCGGCTCTCGCGAATCGGCTTGCCATTGTCCATCGTCTCAAGCACAGCGAGACGACGGGAATGCTTCTGCACCAGCCGCGCCAGCGCATACAAATAGCGGGCCCGCGCATGCGGAGTGAGCGCCTGCCACTTCGGTGCAACTGCCCGCGCCGCCTTGACTGCAGCATCCACGTCCGCCGCAGAACCCTGCGCGACCGAGGCCAGCTTATCTCCCGTCGATGGATCCACCGTGTCGAAGTAGCCACCCTGGGCAGGCTGCTGCCACGCGCCGTTGATGAAGTGTCCGAAGCTGCGCCCGTGGCGCTCCAGCCAAGCCGTGGCTTCTTTCGGATCTTCTGGAGCGGGGCCATACTCCATGCTCACGAATTTTTCGGCAATGCTCATTCGCGTCTGCTCGATTCTCTTTTGTTTCGCAACTGCGTCTCGCGACTAGGCAATGGGATGGCGATACTCCGCCGAGTAGCGTCCAGTCGCGTGATGCTCCAACTGCCGCTCGATATCCCCCAGCAGACCGCTAGCTCCCAAGCGGAACATTTCCGCCCGCATCCACGACGGACCAAGCTCTTCTTTGATCATCGCCAGCCAATCGATGGACTGTTTCGCCGTGCGAATGCCGCCCGCAGGTTTGAAGCCTACTGCCATGCCGGTCTGCTGCGCATATTCGCGGATCGCGCGGGTCATCACGAAGCCGACCGGCAGAGTCGCGTTGGTCGGTTCCTTCCCCGTCGATGTCTTGATGAAATCCGCGCCTGCCATCATCGCCACCACGCTTGCCCGAGCGACATTGCGAAGGGTCAACAGATCGCCCGTTCCCAGGATGACTTTCATGTGTACGGCGCCGCAGGCCTGCTTGAACGCCGCAATCTCGTCATATAGGGCTTGCCAACGTCCGCCAAAAACATGGGCGCGAGTAATCACAACGTCAATCTCCTGAGCGCCGGCTTCCACTGAACGCCGGATCTCCGCCACGCGTTCCGCCAGCGGCGATAGGCCCGCCGGAAATCCCGTGGATACTGCGGCCACGTGCACGCCCGTGCCCTCGAGCGCGTGCAGAGCAGTCTCCACAAACGTGTGATACACGCAGACGGCAGCCACCTTGATTCCGAGGTCCTGGACACCCAGCTTTTGCTCAAGTTCCTGCTGAATCGGCTGCCGCGCTTTCGCGCACAATCTCCGCACGCGCTCTTCGGTGTCATCGCCCGACAGAGTCGTCAGATCCATGCAGGTAATCGCCCGCAGAAGCCATGCTGCCTGCCATTCCTTCTTTACCGTCCTGCGTGCGACATGGGATTGCGCGCGGCGCTCCACCGCGCTCGTGTTGACGCGCACCTCTCGTACCCAGTCCAGGTTGAGAGGCATACCGGAGTTCCGCAGCAAGGCGTGTCCTGCGAGGGTGGCGATGGATTGTTCGCGCTGTGAGTGGTCATCCGCCTTCGCACTCTCTGCGGCGTGCGCAAGACTTCGATATTGATTCTGGTCTGCGGACATCAAGAGATCCGTCAACTTGCCGTGCAATTGTACGGCAGATAGTAGAAAAGATGCATTCTCCGAATCCCAGGACGCACTTTGCGCGACTAGTGTGTGCGGATCACGTCTTTGGTCTTGACACTTCACGACCGCGACGCTACGCTACGGCGCGATTCCCACATTGCGGAGGTTTGTCCTGAACAAGGCACGAAATCAAGTTTCCGTGACGCGATACTTCTTTCTTTGCATACTTTTCGCACTGTTCTTTTCCTTCTCCGCCTCCGGCGCTACGCGCAAAATCATCTTCGATACCGACCCCGGGTCTGACGATGCCATGGCCCTGATGCTCGCGCTCAATTCTCCCGAGCTCGATGTCCGCGCCATCACCGTCGTGCCCGGCAACGTAACCGCCAAGCAGGGACTCGAGAACGCCCTGCGGATGGTGTCACTTGCCAACCGTTGTGACATTCCCGTAGCCGCCGGAGCGCAGCACCCGCTGTTTCAGAAGCTCATCACCGCCGAGTTCTGGCACGGCAAGAATGGCCTGGCCGACGTAGAACTCCCGCCGAGTAAGTGCAAAGTCGATTCCCGCTACGGCCCCGACCTGATCATCGAACTTGTGCACGCCGCACCGCACGACATCACGCTGGTCCCCGTGGGTCCTCTGACCAACATTGCGCTCGCCCTAGAAAAAGATCCTTCCATTGTTCCGCTTGTGAAGGAGGTCATCATCATGGGTGGCTCCATCACAGGCGGCAACGTGAATGCCGCCGCCGAAGCCAACATCTACAACGATCCCGAAGCCGCTCAGATCGTTTTCCAAGCTGGATGGCAAGTCACCATGGTTGGCCTCGATGTCGGCGACAAAACGCTGCTCTCCAAGAAGCACCTGCAACAACTCGGCCAGACCCACGGCCCCATCAACGATTTCATCTCCAAGGTGGCGAGCTATCTGGTGGATCTCTCGGCAAAATTCGGTTCTCCCGGCACTCCCATGTACGATCCGCTAGCCGTCGGCGTGGCGATCGATTCCACGCTCGTAACCGCGTCGGCCATGCATGTCGACGTAGAAACCAAAGGCGAATTCACGCGCGGCGAAACCGTAGCCAACCGACGTGGTGCCGTCGAGCGCAACGTGCTCCACGGCGACCGCTACGTCATCGAGGGCGTCGACAAAGTCGAGCCCAATGCGAAAGTGTGCGTCGCCGTCGACGCCGAGCGCTTCCTGCAGCTATTTGTGTCGAGGATTGGCGGCAAGTAAACTCGCACCACCGAATGTCAAGGAGAACGAATGTTCATACCTCATAGTTTCGCGGTCGCGCTGCTGATGATGATCACGAGCGCCGTCTGCTGGGGTTCCTGGGCCAACACGTACAAGGGCGTCAAGAATTATCGCTTCGAACTTTTTTACTGGGACTACGCCATAGGAATCTTTTTGATCTCGCTCATCCTCGGACACACGATGGGCATCACGAGCCACGATGCCTCCAGCCTCGTCAACAACATCCACGGAGCCGCAACGGGCGACGTATTGTTGGCGATGCTCGGCGGCGCAATCTTCAACCTGGCCAACCTGCTTCTTGTCGCCGCCATCGATATGGCAGGACTCGCAGTCGCATTCCCCGTTTCGATCGGGATCGCGCTGGTGGTAGGGGTTATTACGAGCTACGTGCAGCAGCCGAAAGGGAATGCCGCTCTGCTGGCCGCCGGAGTTGTCTGCGCCGTCATCGCTGTGATTCTCGACGGCAAGGCCTACGGCAGCCTCGCCAGCGCCGGGCGTGCGGTTTCCAGAAGGAGCATCATCGTCTGCATCGTTTCCGGAGTCCTGATGGGCCTCTGGGCTCCTTTCATGACGCGAGCGATGCCGCACCAAGTGAACGGCAATGTGCTCGGTACACTCGGTCCCTACGCGGCTGCTATCTTCCTCACGCTTGGCGCGCTGCTCTCGTGCTTTGTATGGAACATCTACTTCATGAAGCACCCGCTCGTCGGAGAGCCGGTCGGCTTTTCCGGCTTCTTCAGCGCGCCCGCCTCGGGCCACCTCCTCGGTCTGCTCGGGGGATTTATCTGGGGCACCGGCATGGTCTTCAATCTCGTCGCCGCCAACTTCACTGGTGTCGCCATCTCATACGCGATCGGACAATCCGCGCCCATGGTTGCGGCCCTGTGGGGCGTTCTGGCGTGGAAAGAATTTGCAGGCGCGGGCACCAAAGCCAAAACATATTTGTTTCTGATGTTCGTGTTTTACTGCTTGGCCATTCTGCTGGTCGCGCGCTCGAACGGCTGAGATCCCTGCCAGCCGAGATCGCTACCAAAGGTGCGGACAGTCGTGTGTGGATTTATGACGTTTGGAATTCCCGCGCGGCTCAGCACTCCAGTTTTTTGTAGTTTTCGCTTACCTCAACATGCTGCATTCCGCGCGCGGGGATAAAGCTCTTGACTTTCAAAACCCAATCGATTTAGATGACCGGAATACAAAACGAAGTTCAGGGACACTCCCACCCCCAGCCGCGTGGAGCAGATCCCAAATCGCCACTTCAGAAGTGGCATCAAGGCGGAGTCAACATGCTGACCAGAAGCAAGTGGTGTGCGGTAGTCGTCTGCTCGCTCGTGTTCTCGATTTGTCCCCTTCTCTACGGCCAAGCCAACGGAAGTTTCTCGGGCGCCGTGGAAGACAAAACCGGATCAGTCATTTCGGGCGCGACCGTGAGAATCACTTCGCAGCAAACCGGCCTCGTGCGTGAGGCCAAGACGGACGACACCGGCCACTACCTCGTCCCTCTGCTCCCCGTCTCCACGTTTACCGTCCGAGTGGAGGCGCAAGGCTTCCAGACCACCGAGCAGAAAGATCTGCGCCTGCAGGTCGACGAACACCGCGAGGTCAACTTCAGCCTCAATCCCGCTACTGTCAGCCAGACCGTGGAGGTTAGTGCCACCGAAGTCGCCGTCCAGACGACCAACCCAACGCTCGGCCAAGTCATTACCGAGCAGCAGGTCGCCGACCTTCCCCTGAACGGACGCGATTTTGTCCAGTTGGCGACCCTGACCCCGGGCGTCACTCAGGAAACCAATCCATTCAGTTTCTTCAACAACGGCCCGAGCAGCGAAGTGTCGACCCGCGGAACGTTTTCTCTCTCGGTGGGTGGCTCACGCCCCCAAAGTACAGATTGGCTGTTCGACGGCGTTGACAACAACGAACTGACCGCCGGCGGCATTGGGATTCAGCCTTCCATCGACGCTATCCAGGAATTCAAGGTTCTGACTTATAACTACTCGGCGGAGTTCGGCACACGCGCTGGTCCGACCGTGCTGATCACGACGAAGTCGGGTTCAAACAAGCTCCACGGGTCGGTATTCGAGTTCTTCCGGAATACCAAGCTCGACGCGAAGAGCTTCTTCGCTGCTTCGAAGGAGCAGTTCAATCTGAATCAGTTTGGCGGCGCGCTGGGTGGGGCGATCCAGAAGGACAAGACTTTCTTCTTCGTGGACTATCAAGGTACGAGAAGGCGCCACGGGGAACCGCACAACGGTTTAATTCCGACGGAGGCGATGAAGAACGGGGACTATACTCTCGACCCCTTGGGCGGTACGCGGGGTGTGACCTCATACAACGGATTTGTTTTCCCCAACATCAACAGTCCGTATACTTTCTCGCCCTTCATGTGCGACGCCTCCGACAACCCTATCTCGCCCAATCCGGACGGGTCCCAGACTGGCGGCTCGCCTTGCAATAAGATTCCGCGCGAGATGTTCGATCTGGAGGTGAATCCATCTGTCGATCCCTCCGGCTTGAAGATGATCAACCTGTATCCGCAGACCACCACTCCGGTCAACAAATCGACCATCACCAACTACTCGAACGTGCCCGTCAGAAAGCTGAATGAAGCGTCCTTCGACATCCGCCTGGATCACAATTTTTCCAGCAAAGACTCGGCGTTTGCTCGCTTCAGCTATGACCAGGCCAATTCGTTTGTCCCAGGGGGGTCGCCGGGATTTGCAACAGAGGACGCTTTTGGAAGCACTCAAAACATTAGCAACCACGGACGCAATGTGGCGGTTTCTGAAACCCACATTTTCAACGATCGCAACATCAACCAGTTCACGGCAGGTTTTAATCGGATTTTCAATCACATTCTGTCTTTCGGGGACCGCACCTGTCAGTCCGCTGAGTTCGGTATACTGGGCGCAAATTTGAATAGCAAGTGCGTGAACGCCCCTGCCGGTGTCGTCGACCAGTCAACCAAAGACTGCATCAGCTGCGGACTCAGTTCGACCCTGATGAACAACTACTGGAATCTGGGAGATCGCGGGTTTGCTCCCTTTCAAGGTGGGACCAACGTTTTCTCCATCTCGGATTCGTTCGACATGATTCGCGGCAAGCACGACATCCGGGTCGGCATGGGATTCCGGGCGAACCAGTTGAACGTTGAAACGAACGCCTTTCAGGATGGCTTCTACATCAACTTCGGATTGACGGGTGACGCTACTGCCGATCTCCTCCTCGGGCAGTTGGGGGGCGGAATTCATGACCAGACATTTTTTGGTGCTACGACGGGACGTCGCTGGAAGATGTACCGCCCCTTCGTCGAGGACACTTGGAGAGTAACTAACGATCTGACACTGAACTTGGGCTTGGCTTGGGCTCTGGTGACGCCGGTCAGCGAAGCTAAAAATCGCCAGGCCAACTTCGACTTTAACTCCGGGAGGTTTTTCGTTGCCGGGTCAGCCCCGATAGACGGTTGCGATATCTGCGTTCGTTCCGACAGCCACGTCGGTATCCAGTGGGATAAGACAGCTTTCGAGCCTCGCATCGGCCTCGCTTGGAAACCGTTTGGTTCGCAAAGGACCGCTGTGCGCGCGGGCTATGCCATTTTCCACGATTCATCATGGAACCAGGGCGGACAAGGACTGTGGGAGAATCCACCCTACTTAGCCGAATTGGACAACTTCTTCGGTCCATGTCCCTTCAATAACTCCGGCTCGGCAACTCCGGAGAACTGCGGAAATCAGCGTCTGTTCCTCCCCGCAATTACGGCGCCTCCGAACCCCCAGCTCTATCCGGGAGCGCTGCAGGTTCAGAACGTGAACTTTAAGCAGGGAAAGGTGCAGCAATTCAACCTGAATATCGAGCACCAGTTGCCGGGTAACATAGTGCTAACCGCTGGGTATGCGGGCTCGCGCAGTTCGCACATTCTGGCGGGCCAGGTGAATCTGAACGTGGGATCTCCCGGAGCGTGCAACGGCGGCACCAATGGATATACGCGCGGATGCGGTCCCGGCGGAGCAGCTTTCGCGCCGAGATGGGGTGCTGGGGATGGGGTATTCCTATTTCCCCTGGTGATGAATGGCAACAATGACGTCGGTCGCGCTCACTACGACTCTCTGCAGATCAAGGCCGAGACCAAGAGTGCCCGCCGCGGCCTCTACGCTCTTCTGGGATACACATATTCCCGCACCTTCGACTCCGGTTTGCCTGATGGTCTCGGCAGCTCGGCGGGAGCAACTTTCTTTCCGCTGCCCGGATATCAAAGGTTGGATTGGGGGCTCTCGCAACTCAACCTCAATCACCAATTCACGGCCAGCGTGACCTATGACTTGCCCTTCGGTAAAGGCAAGCAATTTGGCAGCAATTGGAGCGGACCTGTGAATGCGATCTTGGGAGATTGGGAAGTGGATGTAATCGAGCGGATCACATCTGGGTTTCCGCTGTTCGTGGTTGATGGCGCCAACGGTGGCGCAGCGGGAAGCCCGGGTGTCTCCGGTGTGAACTTTCAGTGGAACGGAAATTTCTTCAATCGCCCTGATCAAATCAGCGACCCCCACAAGGCAGGAATTGTCGCCGCTAACTCCGATCCAACGTGCCAGATTCTGGTTTCGGCTGGAGGCCGTGCGCCGGATCGAGTTGGCACGGTTGATAACTGGTTTAATCCCTGCGCATATGACCACGCGTTACCCGGGATGCTCGGGAACGCAAACCGGGCCCCGCTCTATGGCCCGGATTTTGTCAACACCGATCTCTCATTCATCAAGCATTTCCCCCTTCCCCACGAGGGCATGAGGCTGGACTTCCGCGCCGAGTTCTTCAATGCCTGGAATCACGCCCAGTTCTATCTGAACGGTGGCGGCAATTCCCATATGCAGGATGTCAATTTGGGGTCACGTTTCGCCAAAGTGAACGCGACCGTGAACAATCCCCGAGTCCTTCAGTTCGCGCTCAAACTTATGTTCTAGGTTAAGGGTGCCCCATCCTAAAATCGCGTTTTTTGCGATTTTAGGGTGGGCTCTGCGCCGTCAGATACAAGAGACCTAAGGAGTAACACTACCCAGCACACCCTCCGCATGCTCGAAATCGCCAACCGCACCGATGTCCCCGTCATCCAGGGCGCCGAGTTCCCGCTCCTCAACAACAAAGGGCGAAGGAGCGAAGCGACCGAGCTCAAGCGGAGGGACCCCTCTGGCTCCACCAACCTCTCGCATCAGAAGCTTGCATGGTGGAACGCTCCCGTCGCCAAAGATCTCCTTGACTTCGCAGTCGATATCAAAGTTAATGTACAAGTAAGATAAATTCGCTCGTTGATAAGAACATCGGAAGCGGAATAGCACATAAGCCTTTATATGTCTAGATTTTACGTGTAACCCATTCTCGCTCAAGATTTTGCCGGGATTTTCCCCGTAACTCCATGATTCAAAAGACCAGGGAGAGGGGGGGTAGGGTATTACAGTAGTAATTAAGAATTGAGTAAATACAAGCCACTCGTGAAAATTCGCGCCGTCTTTCTCCTGCTCCTGCTAGCAAGCTGTCTCGCCTCCGCCGAGCCCCGCCGCAAGGTAATCATCAACCAGGACTGTTCCGGTCCGGGTGGCAGCAATCTCCAAACGCTTCTCATGATGATCCAGTCGCCGCAGATCGAAGTCCTCGGCATCACCGTCGTCAGCGGAGACCAGTGGCGCGATGAAGAAGTCGCACACACCCTCCGCCTGCTCGAAATCATCGGCCGCACCGACATTCCGGTCGTGCCCGGGGCAGCGTTTCCGCTGGTCCGCACCCGTCATGAAGCGGAGCAATGGCAGCGGCGCTACGGCAAAGTGGCCTATGCCGGGGCATGGGATGACCGCTGGTGGCACGAACCGTTCGTCGTGCCGGCGCTGCCTGAAGGGAAGCCTGCGACGAAGCCACTCGACGAAGATGCGGCGCATTTCTTGATCCGCATGGTGCATACGTACCCAAACGAGATCACGATTTACGAAGGCGGCCCGATGACCAATCTCGCGCTCGCCCTCACGATCGACCCGCACTTCCCCGAACTGGCCAAGGAATTGGTCTTCATGGGCGGAAGTCTGGGTCCGCAGTCTGACAATGCAGAGTTCGTCAACAATCCCCGCCACGAATTCAATTTCTGGTTTGATCCTGAAGCTGCGCATGTGGTGTTGCGCGCCCCTTGGAAGAGGATCGTCTGCACGCCGACGGACATATCTGTCAAAACTCGCTTGACTCCCGAAATGATCCAGCAGATCGACGCAAGCGGAACCGCGCTGGCGCATTATGTTGCCCGCTTCTATCAGTCCGCTCCCGGAGCCGACATCATGTGGGATGAACTCGCAGCCGCCGCCTGGATCGACCCAAGCGTGATCACGAAGCGCGAGACGCGCTACATGAGTGTGGACCTGGATCGAGGTGCAGGCTACGGGAACACATTGACGTGGTCAGACAAAGACAAGCCCGCACAAGTTTCGCAGCCGGTTGAGATTCAGGTCGACCTGGACAAAGAAAGGTTTTATCGAATGTTTGTGAGCCTGATGACTGCGCCCACACCGGCCGCTCCCTGAGCACAGGGACAGATTCATTGCGGCCGCGAAGGCGAAGTCTGTCCTCGCAACGTATATACGAACTGCTTGATTTCACTCCGCTCGCGTTCCAGCTGCGCGGCTTTTTCTTTGGAGATCCGTTCGTAGAGCTGAAGTTCGGTCTGCGCCTTGTCATTCTGCCCGATCAGGCGATAAGTTTGCGCCAGGCGATAATGTGCCTGTTCTAAATGTGGGTTGACCGCGACTGCTTGTTGATAGGCTGCGATGGCCTTCGGAAAGTCCTTCCGCTCCGAATAGAGAATGCCCAATTGCAGATAGGCATCGGCGAGTTTCGGATCAAGCGCGACAGCCTTCTGAAGCAACGTCTCGACCTGAGCCGCAGTCTGAGTGTCCTCCGGTCCTCTCCGCTGCTTCCATAGACTGACTGCATAGTAGTAGTTCGCGAGCGCGTTTTGAGGCTGGAGTCTGGCGAATCGCGCTAGCTTCTCTGCGATCGCAGCCGGCTCATTAGCCTCGACACTCTGGATTTTCCCCAGAAACAAATATGGGTTCGGATCGTCAGGTTGCAAGTCTGACGCTTCGCCCAGAGATTGAATTGCCTGATCGTACGAACCATGAGCGAACCAGGCAACGCCCATTCCAAGCAGGATTCGGATCGAATGAGGAAATGCGCGGTGAGCGTTCGAGAAGACCTCGGCCGCAGGTTCTGGAGCATGATGCAGCAGAAGTTCCGTTCCCCAATCGAATAGATTAGGCTCGCTCGCGTCGAGTTGCGCTGCTCGCTGGTACTCACGAAGAGCTTCCAGAGGATCGCCCGTCATTTCCGCAACATCTCCGAGAAAGTGATGCAGTTCGGCCTTCTCCTGCTTCGCGAGCAGTGCGCGGACGCGGGCGCGTGCCTGCTCGTACTCGCCGGTGCTGGCGCAGGCGAGCGCGAGTTGGTAGACATTGTCATAATCACCAGGATTGATGTTAGAAGCCTGTTCGAGATAGGGAAGTGCTTCGCGCGGCTTCCCCTCTTCGACGAGCAGCGCGCCGAGTCTGAGATTCGCTTCGAAGCTCTCTGGCTCACGAGCCACGATTGCGCGCAAGTTATCTTCACGTTCAGCGCTGTGTGCCGGCCGTAGCGAGTTGTTGCTGGAAGTCGCGCCGAGTGAGACTGTTGCCTTGGCAAGCGCGTCTTTCGTCCTTACAACTGCGTCCGAACCGTGTCCGCCAAGGTTGGTCGTGTCGGTCACGCCGGCCACGGAGAATGTGGGTTCATCGAAGAAGGTCAGGTCTTCGGAGGAAAGTGTCAGTTCAAGGGTGTTCGTTTCGTTCTGTCTGAGGGTCACAGGAGTGACAGTTGCTTTGCCTTTCCCCATCATCGACGCGCGAAGACTGTAGGTGCCTTCGCGGAGGGCAGAAAAGGTGAACGCACCTTTTGAATCGGTGCGCGCGTCCAGGGTCTGCGTGTCATTCTCGCGCTGAAGATGAACTTCGGCGCCAGCAACCGGCTGGTGAAGCGAGTCGCGCACCATCCCTTGAAGGGCGGATCCGCCTGATTTGCTGGGAGCCTGCGACTGACTTCGAGGCGCGAGGAGTGCGCATAGCACTAGTATACAAGTGGCAGCATGCATGGAAGTGAGCATGCGCGACAGAGCTTGCGGTGCCCTGGTTCGTGTGTGCCGTTCTGTAGGCGTGATCGGCAATGGTCTGGTGAAGAACGCCTGGTAGTTGTCTCGTGGCAGGAATTACAATAGCACGCTTTCTCGAGTGGATTGGAGGGCGCAATCACGATTCAAGGAGAAGCCGAGATGGAATCGACGACATTGAAAAATGGAATGACGCGACGTGCTTTCGTGGCATCCTCGGCCGCGGCCGTGATGGTCAGCGGCTTGGCGCCTGGAGCAACTGCTGCAATGACGTCCGCCGCCGGGCCGGCAAATCGCGGGACCGCTCCGTTCCGGGTGATCATTGATACCGACCCAGGTGTGGACGACGCTCTGGCGCTACTGTTGGCGATGCGGTCTCCAGAGTTGAAGATCGAGGCCATCACGCCCGTGGCGGGCAACGTCCCGCTGGAACTGACGCTTCCCAATGCCCTGCGCATGGTGGAGATTGCAGGACGCACTGACATTCCAGTTGCCGCGGGTGCGAAGGCGCCCCTGATGCGCCGTCTGGTGACGGCCAGCTATGCGCACGGCGAAAATGGACTGGGAGGAGCCGTCTTTCCCGAGCCCACGACGAAAGCGGCTGCGACTCCCGCCCCGGAACTCATCCGGCAGATTGTCCGACAGTATCCCGGCGAGGTGACGCTGATCACGATCGGCCCGCTGACGAACATCGCGACCGCACTGAACTCCGACGCGGAGCTGGTGGGCATGATTCGTGGGCTGGTCATGATGGGCGGATCGTTGTCCGGCGGGAACATCACGCCAGCTGCCGAGTTTAATATGTATGTCGATCCCGAGGCCGCCCGTATCGTTTTCCAATCGGGAATTCCGATTACTATGGTCGGTCTCGATGTTACGCGCAAGACTTCTTTGACGGACGAGCATGTACAGGTGCTCGAAGGCGCACGGAATCCGGTGAGTCAGGCGGCCGCGAAAATCGGACGAAACGCCATCAACCACAATCGCGAGGGCGGTTACCTGGTGGGGCCGAATATGCATGACTCGCTGGCGGTAGCAGGATTTCTGGACCCGTCGATTCTCACGCTGCAGGACTATTACGTTGATGTCGAAACGACCGGCGAGCTGAGTGCGGGCGCGACGCTTGGGTACAGTCCGATTGCCGGCGATTTGCGGCGGAAGCCAGGAATGGAGAAGGATGCGGCGGCCATGAATGTGCTGGTTCGGGGATCGGCTCCGACATTGGCGACTACGCGAACGTCTCCGGTGTTGCGTCGCAAGTATGTGCCGAACGCCAAGGTCGCGGTCGACGTAGATGCGGCGAAGTTCTTTGAGTTGTTGATTGGACGATTGTCGGGCAAGAAGTAGGCCGTTCGCGGAATGACATCCTAGTAGCGCCGGCATCTTGCCGGCTGTCGTGAGGGCATCTTGCCCTCGCGGGTATTGCCCCCACGACAGCCGCCGGGACGGCGGCGCTACCTTGTGCCGTTGAGGTGAATGAATGCAATTCGGCCGAACCTGGTTATTGATCGCAGCGATGTTGTTGATGACGTGCTTTGCTTCGTGGGGCCAGGACAAACGCAAAATCATCATCGACCAGGATGGAGCTGGCCCTGCTGGCACGGACCAGCAGGCGATCCTGTTGCTGATCCAGTGGCCGCAAGCGGAAGTCATGGGCATCACCGTGGTGACCGGCGACCAGTGGCTTACGGAGGAAGTTGCTCACACGCTGCGGATGCTCGAACTGATTGGGCGCACCGATATCCCCGTGGTGCCGGGTGCCGAGTATCCGCTGGTGAGAACGAAGGAGGGGACCGAACAGTGGGAACAGCGCTTTGGCTTGGTCGCGTGGCTGGGCGCGTGGACTCCTCGCGTCTATCACGCTCCCGACCAACTGGGCGAGATGCCGGAGGGAAAGCCGACGACCAAACCGTCGGAGGAAGATGCCGCGCATTTTCTGGTCCGCATGGTGCACAAATATCCGCACCAAGTGACGATTTATGAAGGAGGGCCGATGACGAATCTGGCCCTCGCTATTTCCATCGATCCGGAGTTTGCTGGGCTGGCCAAGGAACTGGTGTTCATGGGGGCCAGCCTGAATCCCCAGACAGACGATCCGGAGTTCGCAAACGCCCCGCGGCACGAATTCAATCTCTGGTTCGATCCCGAGGCGGCGCACATTGTGCTGCGCGCACCGTGGAAGAGGATCGTCTGCACCACGGTGGATATTTCCCTGAAGACGAGAATGACATCCGAGCTGATCAACCGCATCAAGGCAGGGGACTCCCCAGTCGCGCGTTACATCGGGAAGTATGCCCGGCTTCGCGGCCAATACAACTACTTGTGGGACGAACTGACGTCGGCGGCCTGGCTCGATCCCAGCCTGATCACGAAGAAAGAGATCCGCTACATGGACGTGAACCTCGATCGCGGCGCCGGTTACGGGGACACGTTGACTTGGAGCGATCGCGACAAGCCGAAGCGCGATGTCCAGCCCGTCGAGATTCAAGTCGATGTGGACACGGAGAAGTTTTACAGGATGTTCGTGGAGTTGCTGACAGCGCCGACGCCAACAAAGTAAGAGGCTCCTAATAAAGCCTACTGCGCCAATTGCTCCAGCATTTTCTTCGCCTGCGCGTGATCGGGATGATGTTTGAGAAGATCCAGCAGCACCGCCCGAGCTTTTTCTGGATTGCCCTCGATGGCATGCACGCGGGCGAGGTTGAGATACGACTGGTCAAAGTCGGGCGCGACGCGGATCGACTCTTCGAAACTGGCCACGGCTTCATCCCGCCGCTGCGTTCTCAAATAGAGGATACCGAGGTTGTTCAGGGCCTCGGGATACACGGGTCGCGCCTGCAAGGCGTGGTGGAGGTACTCTGACGCGTGCGCCGTATCATCTGTTTGCGCATAGACCATCCCGAGGCCGTAGTTGGCCTCAGGGTCGGCGGGGTTAACTTTCAGCGCGTGGTCAAATGCCGCCCGCGCCTGTTCCCAGTGCTTGAGTTGACGATGCGCCATGCCAAGATTGTTGAGGGCAATCAGGTGGTCTGGGCTTAGCTGCAGTGACTTTTGAAAATACTCGACTGCTTCATCCATGCGGCCTTCGCGGGTTGAGAGAATGCCGAGGTTGTTCCAGGCGTTGGGCAGCGTGTCGGGATAGGTCGCAGAGAGTTTGACGGCCCGCGCAAAAATCTCGCGCGCTTCGGTGTGTCGCTGCTGGTTCAGGCAGACGCTTCCGATGCCGTAAAGAGCTTCGGCGCTCGATGGGTCGTCGCGCAGCGCAATGCGAAATGAAGCCTCGGCCTGATCGAGATACCCACGCTGAAAAAATACCGAACCATAAGAGAGATAGTTGCGCCCAAATTCGACCGTATCGCTAACGCCGGGAAAGGGAAGCGCGCGCCCCAGTCGCTCGCCGGCGGTTTGAGGAATGTGGCGGAAGTCTTGCTCCACGTGCTCAAAGCTGACCGGACCCTGATAGACCTTGACGATCTCTCCCTTGTCATCGATCAGGAATGAGGTTGGAAGGCCCATGTCGCAATGCCGGTCGAATAACTGACGGTAGAGAATGTCGTAAATACCGGCAACGTCGTCCGAGCCGCGGAGGATGCGAAATGAAAGCTGGCGATCGCGCACCAGAGCCCGAAGGTCGTCAGGGTCCAATGCATCATCGACGTTAATCGTGACCAACTGAAGGCCCTGCCCCGCCCAGCGGGCGTGCAATCGGTTGAAGTTGCTCAAGTCCTCTAAACACCGCGCCGACTGCTTGGCCCAGAAATTGAGTAGCACTGGCTTTCCGCGCAGCGACGAAAGAGTGTGGGTTTTTCCCGCCACATCGGGAAGAGAAAAGTCTGGCGCATCGACGGGCGCCAGCAACCATATCTCTGCCGTGGTGGGAAGTGACTCGGTCTCCTGGAACCTGGCTGGATCACGCTGGGTCTGCGGGGCCTGCGTCCTGAACGGCTCGATCCGAGGTTCTTCCGAACCCTCAGTAACCCACACTCTGCGGTTCATCGGAAGGTCGCGTATTTCCTGTACCGTCCCATTCGGCCAGCGGATAGAAACTCGCACTGAGCCTTTCGCTTTGCCCAATCCAAAGAAAACTTCTTTGCTGTGCTGGGAAAGAAACCCTGATCCCGCTTGCAGCATGCGCGTCTGGCGGCCGACTTCATTTTCGATCGTAACCATCGCGCCGATTGCATCCCGATTGCTCTTGGTACCGCGAAGTCGAAACGCAATCGACCCTGGCAACTCTTCCATCACATTCTTCAAGATCCGCAGTTGCGGGCCGTTGCGGTTTTTGAGGAAGACTTCCTGGCGGCCGTCGTGGTCGAAGTCGCAGAGCGCAAACGACCTGCCGTCCTCAACAAAGTCCAGCCCGATCACGCCGGAAATATCAGAAAACGTTCCATCGCCATTATTGGCGTAGAAAACATTTCGTTCGTATCCGCTCCAGGTGCCATCGGCGCGGATCAGTTCGTTGATCGCGCTCCATCCCTGTTCGTAGGCGTGCGATGGCTTGGCCTCCTCGGGCGAATAGGCCACCACCTGCCGCCAAAAAAAACTGTTCAGGTCTTCGCGCGAGGGACCGGAGACCATACCGTTGGCGACGTAGAGATCAGGGAAGCCATCGTGGTCGAAATCCCAGGCATCGCTCGACCACGCCCAGCGGCCCATCCCGACTCCGGCGGAACTGGTTGCATCCTGAAAGCTCGAGTTTGCGCCGCCGTTTCGGAACAGGGAATTGCCCATGGCGTGCTTGTAGTAGAGCTGCCGGACTTCTTTCGGTGCGTCTTTCTTGAAGATGTCCTGCATTGCGACACGCTCGCCCGCGGCCGTCCACATATTGGCGACGTAGAGATCCTGCGCGCCGTCATTGTCGTAGTCGGAGCAGCAAACGCTCATGCCTGCGCCGATATCTTCCACACCGGCCTGCGCGGCGATGTCGGTGAAAGTTCCGTCGCCGTTGTTACGGTAGAGATTCTTCCGGCCGAAATCGTTCACCACACAAAGGTCGGGCCAGCCATCGCCATTGAAGTCGCTCCATCCGCAGCAGAAACTGTAGCGCGTGTTGTTCTTGTCCAACCCCGTTTCGCGGGTCACATCGCGGAAGGTCCCGTCGCGCTGGTTGCGCATCATGAAATTCGGGGGCCCGTTGTTCGCGTCGTAATACGGGGACGGATACTTATACTGCTCCGCACCCTGGTAATAAACGTAGAGGCAGAAATAGATGTCGAGCCAGCCATCGCGGTCATAGTCGGCGACTGCGGCGCCTGTGAACGTTCCCTGCGGCGGAGTGGCAAACTGAAATGCATTGTCTTTCTGCCGGAACTTTCCACCGCCTTCATTCAGCAACAGTAACGGGCCGCTCGCACGCACGACGATTAAGTCCTGCCGGCCATCGTTATCGATGTCAACAAAGAGTGCACATGCGGTATTGTCGAGGACTCCAACTCCCGACGACTCGGTGATGTCCTCAAACGCTCCGTCGCCACGATTTCGATAGAGGCGGTTGGGAAGGCCGCCGGGTTGACAGATGTAAAGGTCGTCGAAGCCGTCGCCGTCGATGTCGCCCACGCTGACGCCGTTGTGGCCGTAGATATCGATGCCGCACGCGCCGTCGAGAACCGTGCGCCAGTAATCGGTTCCACGTAGCAACTGCGATGAATAGGACGTATTACCGGCGAGCGCGGCGGACGTGATGTCCAGATAGACGGGGCTGGTGGAGCGGCTCTGCGTTTCCCCCAGAGCTTGCCAGCTACGAAGGAGAAACCCGCCAGCCGGGAGCATTTCCCATGCGAGATCCCAATAACCCACGCGCTGCTCGCGGTGGAAATTCGGCCCGGTACCCACCAATTCGTAACGGACGCGAGTTTGCAGTTGAGCGGGGAGTTGCGCCGGTGAGGTGGAAGTTGGAGCAGCATCGATGCTTGTTACTTGAAACTCAGCAGTCAGAATTTTCGACAAGCCGTCTAACGATGATCGCAATTGCTGCAAGAACTCTTTTTTTGCGAGGGAAGTGCCGCGGACAAAGATATTCTGCCGCACTTCAATCGGCGGGCCCGGACGCATTAGCCGCGATTCTTTGGGACGCAACGAGGTCCCTGAGAAATTCGAGGCAAACGCTTTTTCAACGGCTTGGACATCCTGCGGAGACCGCAGCAGGCCGGCGCTCCACGCCGCAAGAATCGCTGAAATGTCATCGGCATACTTCTCGGTGATGAAGTCGTCGAGCCCAGCATTGGTCTTTAGGAGCAGAGCATCGAGCGGCCTCGGAGTTCGATAGTGAGGATGCAGGTGAAAGTCGGCAGCCCCGGCGGCCGTGCTGGGGGAATCAAGGTGGTTGGCGAAGGGAGCAGCCAGCCCGCGAAGTTGCGCAGGGAGGAGCGCTGCTGATGCGCCTTGGCAGCCTCGAATCAGAAAATTGCGGCGGCTACGATTGATGGAGCCTGATTCGCCACCCTCAGCATCGACCCGCACAGGCATCTTCTTTGACCGACTCAGAGCGATATCTCCATCGTCTTTCCCTTGAGTTGCAACAAGTCCCACTTGTTGCCATATAGATCCTCGAAGACCGCGACAGTTCCGTATTCTTCTTCGCGTGGGGTCTCTCTGAAGCGTACGCCCCGTTCTTTCATGCCTTGATAGTCGCTCCAGAAATCATCGGTGTGCAGAAAGAGGAAGACTCGGCCTCCGGTCTGATTTCCGACGCGGCTGGATTGTTCCGGAGTAACTGCGCGGGCCAGCAACAAACTAGTGCCGCGAGAATTCGCCGGCCCAACCAGCACCCATCGCTTGCCTTGTCCCAGATCCGTGTCCTCCAACAGCGTGAAACCCAGCGCGTGGGTGAAGAATGCGATTGCTTCGCCATAGTCGCGCACAACCAGCGCGACATAACCTAGTGTCTGTGCCATAGATTGAGCGCTTACTATCGCATTCGGAATGAAAGGTGCGCAAGGCTCAGATTTCTGCACGGGGTTGCGTTCGCGCCCGTTGTTCGGTGGCGGTCGCTATAATAATCCGATCCCGGCGATGCAAATTTTCAGCCAAACGATGAAGAGTCTGCTCGTTCTGTATTGGATTGCCTGGTTGACTGCGCTCGCTCTGGCCACCCCCCAAGCGACGATGGCACCGAGCCAGAAGCCCTCGGCAGCGGCGCCTTCTTCCAAAGACACAGCGGAATCCCATCTTGGCAAAGGCTATGACGCGCTGAAGCAGGACCGTTACGACGTCGCAGCCGAAGAATTTCGGACCGCGCTGCGGCTAGATCCCAAGCTGGTTCTGCGAGCACGCTTCCCATTGGCAGTCGCGCTTTTTGAGATGAAGAAGCCGGACGAAGCGCGCCGCGAATTTGAGGCCGTTCGGCGCGAGACAGGAGACCATCCCAACATCTCGTATTACGTTGGGCGGCTCGACCTGGAGGCCCTGAATTTCGAAGGTGCAATCGAGAATCTCAACCATGCCGTGGAGGCGCCCCCGTTCCCCGACACCGCATACTATCTCGGATACGCATATTTCAAGCAGGGTGATCTGGCGATTGCCGAAAAGTGGCTCAAGAAGGCCACGGAGTTGACCCCGCACGATGCCCGCGTTTCATACCAGTTGGGCCTGGTCTACCGCAAACAGGGCAAGGAAGAAGAGGCGAAGAAGGCGATCGAGATGTCGAATGAACAGCGCCGGCGCGATTCCAATGAAAGCCAACTGAGGCTGGAGTGCGCGCAGAAGCTGGATCAAGGGCCCCGAGAAGAGGCGCACGCCCTTTGTGAACAACTCTACGATCCTGACAATGCAGAAAAGCTGACTGCCTTGGGCACCATCTACGGCCAACATGGAGACGCGGAAGCTGCGCTGAAGCCCTTGCGCCGCGCCGCCGACCTTGCCCCCCAATCGCCGCAGATGCAATATAACCTCGCGCTGGCATATTTTCAGCTGAATCGGTTCGAGGAGGCGCGCACACCCCTGGCCAATGCACTTGCGCACTGGCCCGACCTCTTCCAGCTGAATGCTCTCTACGGAGCCGTTCTCTCGAAACTCGGTGAGGATCTGCGGGCGTACCAGGCGCTCCGTCACGCCCACGAACTCAACGCGCAGGAGGCTGCCACCGGCGATCTGCTTTTCCTGACCGGCCTCAACCTGGCCCGCAAAGCCCAGAGCGCCCGCCAATATCCCGACTCATTGCGATATCTCGACGAAATCGCGAGGCTGCGGCCGCAGGAGCCTGTGCCTCACCGCGTCATGGCAGAAATCTACAACGCAACCGGCCGTACTGCACAGGCCGCAAAAGAAACGCAGGAAGCGGACCGGCTGCAGCAGATCCTCGGCAAAACTCAGTAGACTGTAACCCGCCGCACACAGGAGCCTCCAAACCGTGAGACATGCGATTGCTTGGTTATTTTGTATTCTCTTTACGACCTCAACCTTCACTCATGCGCAACCCCGGGGTAAAGTGATCCTCGATCAGGATGCTCGCGGCCCCGCCACAACCGACCAACAGGCCATGCTTCTCGTCCTGCAGTCGCCCCAGATCGAAACCCTTGGCATAACGATCGTTAGCGGCGACCAGTGGCGTGATGAAGAAGTTGCTCACACGCTGCGCATGCTGGAACTCACCGGGCACGCGGGGGTGAAGGTCTATCCCGGAGCAGTTTTCCCGTTGATCAACAGCAAAGAGGAAATCACGCGCTGGGAAAAACTCTACGGCGTGGTCAGCTACCAGGGCGCTTGGAATGAACACAAAATCCATTCGCCCAACGGCTCTGCACCCGCGGGCGCGTGGAATTCGGGTGTTTATCGCGGGCCGTTCGAGGTGCCCAATCCTTTGCCGGAAGGCAATCCGACGCTCAAACCCGAGACCGAAGACGCCGCCCACTTCATGATCCGCATGGTTCACCAATACCCCCATGAGGTCACGATCTACGCCGGGGGCCCGTTGACCAATCTCGCGCAAGCGGTCAGCCTCGATCCGAAATTCTCGGAACTCGCGCAGGAGTTGGTCGTCATGGGCGGCAGCATCGCGCCGGTGGTGCCCATGACCTGGGGGCAGTCTAACCGTCGCGAATTTAATTTCTGGTGGGACCCCGAGGCCGTCCATATTGTTCTGCGCGCACCTTGGAAAAAGATCACGGTGACTACCGTGGACATCTCGGTGAAGACCCACATAACCCAGGCAATGATTGACCAGATCGCCAAAGCCGGAACGCCCGCCGCTCAGTACATCGGCAAGTGGGCCGACGAAGAGTTTCTCTGGGACGAATTGGCCGCCGCGGCATGGATGGACCCCAGCATCATCACAAAAGAAGAGTCGGTGTATATGGACATCGACATCTCCCACGGCGCGGGCTATGGCAACACGCTCGTATGGCTTCCGGGAAATCAGCCGGGACTCGGCGAGCAACTGGTCCATGTGCAAACCGATCTCAACCTAGAAAAGTTCAACCAGATGGTGATCGACCTGCTGTCCAGTCCATCAAAATGAGGGTCGACCAGGCAAATTCTCATACGATCCTGTCCCAGGCCGGTTTACAATGGCCCACCACGCGATCTCCCGTTTCTACTGATTGACTATGCCGAAGAAGAAGCTACCCGCAGGCTTGCGCGAACGCCTGCTGCGCTCCGCGCGCAAAGCCATGAAGAATGCCTACGCGCCGTTTTCCCAATTCAAGGTGGGGGCCGCGATTCTGACTTCTAAGGGCGACGTGTTTCTGGGATGCAACGTAGAGAACTCTTCTTACGGAATGACAAACTGCGCCGAGCGCACTGCAATCTTCTCGGCGGTGGCTGAGAAAGGGTCGGGACTTGAGATCCTCGCTGTCGCCGTGACGAATGCGCAAGACGTGCCCTGCTCGCCCTGCGGCGCCTGTCGTCAGGTGATTTACGAATTTGGTCCCGATGCCGTCGTTTTCTACCAGGGCAAGAATGGCTGGACCGAGAGCCCGATCACCGACCTTCTGCCGGAGGGGTTCCGTCTCAAGTGAACCAACCCACCGTGTCACAGCCTCCGTTCCGGGTCATCGATCTCATCCGCAAAAAGCGCGATGGTGGCGCTTTATCGGCCGCTGAGATCGGCTACCTCGTCGACGCTTACACGCAGGGAACTATTCCCGATTACCAGGTAGCCGCCTGGCTGATGGCCGTTGTGTTGCGCGGCATGACGCGCGAGGAAACCGCCGCGCTCACGCACTCCATGCTGCACTCGGGCGAAGTCCTCGACCTGAGTTTTCTTCCCGCGAAAAAAGTTGACAAGCACTCCACCGGCGGCGTGGGCGATAAGACATCGCTGGTTCTGGCCCCGGTTGTCGCTGTCGGGGGCCTCTATGTCCCAATGATCAGTGGCCGCGGCCTTGGTCACACCGGGGGCACGCTCGACAAACTGGAATCCATCCCCGGCTTCCGCGTCGGTTTGTCTGTGTCAGAGTTTCACCGCGTGCTCAAGGCGTGCGGCGCTTCCATGATCGGCCAGACCGAGAAGATCGCGCCCGCCGACCGCAAGCTCTACGCGCTGCGCGATGTCACCGGGACGGTTGAGAGTCCGTACCTGATCTGCGCGTCCATCATGAGCAAAAAGCTCGCGGAAGGAACGGACGCGCTTGTGCTAGACGTGAAGACCGGGTCCGGCGCGTTCATGAAAAAAGAGGACGACGCTGTCTTCTTAGCCGAACTCATGGTCGAAACCGGCGAGCGCATGGGCAAGCAGATGGTTGCGCTGATCACGAACATGGATCAACCGCTCGGCCACATGGTCGGCAACGCGCTTGAGGTACAGGAGTGCATCGAAGTACTGCACGGCGGCGGCCCTGCGGACCTGCGCGAACTGTGTCTCGAGTTGGCGGCTTGGATGTTCTACATTGGCGGCGCCTCAAAGACCGTCACACAAGGCAAGCAACTGGCCGAGGAAATCATCTCTTCCGGCAAAGCCTTCGAGCGATTTCGGCACATGGTCGAGCTGCAAGGCGGCGATATCAGCGCAATCGACGATCCCACGCGCCTGCCCGGTACGGAACATCGTGTCGATGTTCCCAGTCCTTGCGCCGGATATGTGACCGCAATCCGGTGCGAACAGGTCGGCACAGCGTGCGTCATCCTCGGCGGCGGCCGTGAGCGCAAAGAAGATTCGGTAGATCCCGCTGTGGGCATCGTCGTCCACAAGAAAGTGGGCGACAAGGTTTCGATGGGCGAGCCGCTATGCACCATTCACTGCCATTCCGACGCGCAAGCGGTCCGTGCCACAAAGTTGCTGGAAGAGAGTTATGAAATCGCGGCCGCACCGCCGCCACACAAGGTATCCCTGATTCATCGCGCGATTCATAAAGGGGGACACTAGATGGGACGCTTCACCGGCATTCTCGGTTTGATCACGATGCTAGGCCTCGGCTATGCGTTTTCCACGAACCGCCGCGCCATCCGCCTGAAAACCGTAGGATGGGGTCTCGGTCTCCAGGTTGCCTTCGCTATCTTCGTCCTGAAAATCGAGTTCGGACGAATCCTCTTCCAGAACGCCGGAGACGCAGTCAACCGCTTGCTCAGCTATGCCTTTGTCGGCTCGAAGTTTGTGTTCGGAGATCTCGGCGCGCAACGGTCGCCGATGGGGTTCTTCTTCGCATTCCAGGTGCTGCCGACCGTCATCTTCATCGCCGCGTTTTTCGCTGTGCTCTACCACTACGGCATCATGCAGATGATCATCAAAGGTGCCGCGATCGTGATGACCCGTTTCATGGGAGCCAGCGGCGCCGAGTCGCTGAATGTCGCGGCCAGCATTTTCATGGGTCAAACCGAAGCTCCTCTCACGATCCGCCCATTCCTGCCCGACCTGACCCGTTCTGAACTCATGACGGTGATGACCAGCGGCATGGCACACGTATCCGGCGGTATCATGGCCGCTTATATTGCCTTTGGCATTGAGCCCAAGCATCTGCTGAGCGCCGTGATCATGACCGCCCCCGGCACCATCTTGATGTCAAAGATGCTGGTACCCGAAACCGAGACTCCGAAAACCGCCGGCCGGGTCGTCATGAGTGAAGAGGAAGTTGAGGCGGAGAAGAAGGAGAACCTGCTCGGAGCGATTGCGCGCGGCACCACCGACGGCCTGCATCTGGCGCTCAACATCGCCGCCATGCTCATTTCATTTCTGGCGCTGATCGCTCTGGCCAACGGCCTCCTCGGCGGCATTCATGACAAGCTTGGAATCGCGTGGTTCCCCTCCAGTCTCCAGCAGATTTTCGGCGTATTGTTCGCTCCCATCGCGTGGGTCATCGGAATCCCCTGGCATGACTGCTCCGCCATTGGCAATCTCCTCGGCACGCGCATGGTGCTGAACGAACTGGTCGCATTCTCCATGCTCGGCCCACAGAAAGCGATGCTTGACCCGCGTTCGTTCACGATCGCAACATTCGCGCTCTGCGGCTTCGCAAATCTAAGTTCAATCGGAATTCAGCTCGGAGGAATCGGAGCCCTGGCTCCCAACAAACGAGGAGAACTGGCAAAACTAGGAATTCGCGCTATGCTGGCTGGAACCATGGCGAACCTGATGTCCGCCTCGATCGCCGGTATGCTGCTGTAAGAATGTGGCGCGGGCACTCTTGTCCGCGAGGCCGCGTACGAAACGTCGGTGCCAAGCACGGGATGCCCCGATCATCGCGCGAGTTGCGATGAGCGGTACTATCCCGACGCCCGGTTCCGTATTGCGACCCACAGTATTTCGTCAGTCGTCGTGATACGCGCCCCGAGCCTCTGAAATTCCGCGATGCTCTTCTCTCCCGCCTCGGCTGCCAAAGGCTGAACTGCGTCGCGCACCAACGCAACTCTGCGTTTTCGTTGCAGAAGGCCTTTCACGGCGCAGGCGACACAGTATTCCGTGACCACGCCGAAGACGACAAACTCTGCCCCAGTCCCTAGCCGCTCGACTAGTCTATCTGCGTGGAGAGTCTGGAAGACGTCCAGCGTCTGCTTTTCGAGCAGGATCTGCTGGTACGGGGAAAGGTCCGCGGGTAGTGTTACCGAAGAAAGGTTCTCGACACGCGCAACTCGATCGGCCAGTGCTTCCGGCAGCAGGTCCGCTCCCGTCGTGCCCTTCAGGCAATGCGGTGGAAATTGCCTGAACTCCGGATCATCGGACGGATGAAAATCACCGCTCGAAACCATAAACACTTCGTCGCGCCGCGCCGCGTCCGTCAGCTTACGGATATTGGGAAGCAACTTCTCTGCCCCCGGCACATACAGCTTGCCGCCGGGCAGCATGAAATCAACCTGCACATCGACTTCCCAAAAAACAAAATCCCTGGATCGCATTGACCCTCCGCGTATCGATGCTTGTAACACATCGCCGCACTGAGTGTAAAACCCCACTCGTTGCATCCCGCCAATACATTTGTATACTAGCGGCCACCGGGCTCGCGGCCGTTCCGCACCGGGAAGGGAACCATGGCTCACGACGAACCCTCGAAATCTGCGCCACAAACAAAACTAGTTATCCGCAACATCGGACTGCTTCTCAGCGGAGATCTCGCCCATCCGATCCTCGACGCCGACACCGTGGTCGCCGCCGGTGACCGCATCACGGCCGTCGGCAAACAACAAGACGTCGACACCTCGGGCGCCACCGTCACCATCGATGCCAAAGGCACTGCGCTCGCTCCTGGCCTGATTGACAGCCACGTGCATCCCGTCTGCGGAGACTGGACGCCCCGCCAAAATCAACTCGGCTGGATCGATAGCTATCTCCACGGCGGCGTTACGACGATGATCTCGGCCGGCGAAGTGCATACGCCCGGCCGACCCAAAGATATCGTCGGCCTGAAAGCGATGGCCATTTTTGCCCAGCGCGCCTTTCACGCCTTCCGCCCCAGTGGAGTGAAGATCTACGCCGGGGCTCCCGTCCTCGAGCATGGCATGGTCGAAGAGGACTTCAAGGAACTCGCCGCCGCGGGAGTGAAGATTCTGGGCGAGGTCGGCTTGGGCAGCGTGAAAGACGGCCAGACCGCGCGCCAGATGGTCTCCTGGGCCCGCAAATACGGCATCCAAAGCACGATTCACACTGGAGGCCCTTCGATCCCCGGCTCCAGCCTGATCGACAAAGACATGGTGCTCGAAACCGATGCCGACGTCATTGGCCACGTCAACGGCGGCCACACCGCGCTTCCCGACGATCAGATCACCGCGCTGTGCGTGCGTTCCACAAGGGCCCTCGAAATCGTGCACAACGGCAACGAACGTGCCGGATTGCTCACGCTCCGCACAGCGAAGGAATTGAACCAACTGGACCGTGTGATCCTGGGCACCGACTCGCCCGCCGGATCGGGCGTCCAGCCGCTTGGCATTGTGCGCATGATTTCGTTGCTGTCGTCGCTCGGCGAGCTCCCCGCCGAAGTCGCCATCTGCCTCGCCACAGGAAACACCGCAAAAATGCGCAACCTCGACTGCGGCTTAATTGCGCCGGGCCGCGAAGCCTCATTCGTCCTGATGGACAAGGCCCAGCACTCAGCCGGCAAGAACCTGCTCGACAGCATTCAAAAAGGAGATCTGCCCGGAATCGGCATGGTCATCATCGACGGAGCCGTCAGCGCCCACCGTAGCCGGAATACACCACCAGCGACAATTGTGCCGCAGGTCGTAAACAGCTAGACGTTGGCAACGTTGTGTTTGGGGTGGCGCAGCGCTTCAGCGCTGCGATGACGCCTATCTTTAGTCAGACGGCTTTAGCCGCTGAGGTCCTCACTGCATTCCCAACGACGCCGCAATTGTCTTTTTGTACTCGCGAGCTTTGGCGATGGCTGCCTCTTCATCCACCGTCAGCAGTTTTCGGTCGCGCATCACAATTCGCCCGCCGATGATCACCGTTTCCACATCGCTGGCCTTCAATGCATATGCGATCTGGGCGTAAACGTCATACATCGGTACAGCGTTCGGCTCGTCCAGGCCGATCAGAATCAGGTCCGCCTTTTTCCCTTTCTCCAGAGACCCGATCTCCTTCTCCATGTGCAGAGCGCGAGCCCCATCGATGGTTGCCATCTCTACGACGGCCCGGGCATTCAGCGCCAGCGGACTCATTTTGGTAATCTTCGCAAGCTTTGCTGCTAGGTCGATTTCTTCCATCAAGTCCAGGTCGTTGTTGCTGCCTGCTGGGCCGTCAGTCCCAAGCCCAACCGCGATTCCGGCAGCGCGCATCTCCGGTACAGGCGAAACGCCGCTCGCAATCATCATGTTGCTCGACGGATTGTGCACGCAACCCACGTTGCGCTGCGCGAGAATCTTGCGGTCTGCTTCGTCGACAAAAATGCAGTGCGCGCCGACGACATCCGGCCCCAGCACTCCAAGCTTGTCCAGATATTGAACGGGTGAGGCGCCATTGTTCTTGAGGCTGTCGTCCCATTCTTTTTTCATCTCGGAAAGATGAATGAGGATCGGAGCATGATATTTGCGTGCCAGTGCTGCCGCGTCCAGCAATGTTTTCTTGGAGCACGTGTAAATCGAATGCGGCGCCGGTGCCGCGTGGATCAGCGGATCACCCTGCCATTTCTGAAGAAACTTCTCGGTGTAGGCCAGCATGGCGGCATTGCTCTTGTTGTCCGGTGCAGGAAAATCGATAAACGTTTCGCCCAGCACCCCGCGCATGCCGGCAGCTTTCGTTTCTTCCGCCACCGCGTCTTCGAAGTAGTACATGTCCGCGAAGGTCGTGACGCCGGATCGAATCTGCTCCGCCGCAGCCAGCCGCGTCCCCCAGCGAACGAAGTCTTCGGTAACGTTCTTGGCCTCCGCAGGGAAGATGTATTTGTAGAGCCAGTCGTTGAGAGTGACATCATCGTGCAGCCCACGGAACAGCGTCATCGGGACGTGGGTATGGCCGTTGATGAATCCCGGCAGGACGAGTTTGCCGCGGGCGTCGATTGTCTGCCGGCCTTCATATTTGGATTCAATCTCGGTGCGTGGGCCGACTGCGACAATCGTGTCCTTAGTCACCACGACCGCTCCGTCCTCGTAGATGGAACGTCTGCCGTCCATGGTGATGATCATGCCGGTGACAAGAAGGTCCGTCTTCTCCCTACTTGCTTGGGACGAAGAAGAAGTGGATAGCAGAAGCTCAAGGGTGAGGAGCACAACCAAAAATCGACAGAGAATCACGCGTCACTCCGGGCACTATTGTGGTTATCAGATGTCATTCAGTTTCTTGCGCGTCGATCCGCAAGTGCTTCACTCGCTGAAGAAGTTGTTCAGGAAGGCAATCGAAGTTCTTGGCAATTGCCGGAGCTTGCACCGTATCGTGCAAGGCCTCCCCCATTAGCGACAGCACGTCATGAAATTCCTCAGGAAGGTCTTGATCAACCCAGTCATGTTCCCATCCCTCTGACTCGGCAAAGAACAGGTCGACCGCCCAGCAGTCAGCGTTGGTGCGGCCCTCACCTCCCAGAAATTGCAGCAACTCCTCCAAGCTTCTCTTGAGTCCAACAAGGTCGACCGGGCGAGCCAGGACAGTGGAGTAGACGCCTCGAAGCAGTGGCTGCAATTCGAGGGAAACGGGCTCCCCATCCCGAGCCCGCGCAACGGCCAACCATGCGTGATCAAATCCCGACACTCTTCATTCCTCTATCGCCAATATGCCAAGGGCGATTGTCGAAGGGTACAAACTACCGCAGACCATCCTCGCCCTTGATCTGGTCCTTAGTCAGCCCGCCAACCCGCGCCAGAGGCCGCCCGCTATCCGTTACCGCAATCGCCACCACGATCTCGTTGGCCCGTGGAGCATCGTTGATCCGAACTTCCATGCCATCAAAATGGCTCCGAACAAACGCGGCATCCTTATGCCCAAGCGGAATGTCGAGCACCACACCCGGCCCGCCGCGCTTCTTGGAGGAGGGAATCAATGCCGCGCCCTTCCCCAGTACACGCCGCACTGGTGTCCCCAGCTTCGGATGCAGGATTGCCGCCGCATGTTCGATCTCACCGTTCTCTCCGACTGCAGCCGCCTTGCCATAGCTCTCCGCCGATGGTCCAGCAATCCCCAGTGCCGCAACCGCCCGCTGCGTCAGCAACTCACCCAGTTCTTCGCCGATCGCCATCAACTCCGAAAGACCCTCAACGTACTGTCCCGCATACGGATTCTCGATCACCGCGACCGCCGCCGCCCGCCGCGTCGGCGGATCAATCTTCCGACCCATCTCCGTGCAAGTCTCCTCCACAAACGTCGCGATCTTCCGGATCTTCGCTCTCATCGCAACCCGTCCTCTCCCTTGATCTCCGACGCTTTCAACCCACCCACTCGCGCATGCACGCGCGGGCCCGTCGTCATGACCAGAGCCAGCAGCATCTCATCCGCGCGTGGAGCATCAGCAATGCCCACTTCCATCGCATCAAAATGGCTGCGGACGTATGACGCGTTGATATGGGTAATCGGGATGTCAAGCCTCGTTCCCGGACCACCAACTTTCTTGGTCGAGGCAACAATCGCCTTCGCACCTCCGAGCACATCACGCATCGCATATCCGCCCGGGACGTGCCAAAGGGCTCCATGTTCGATCTCGCCCGCTGAACCGACAATCGCGCCCTTGCCGTATCCCTCCACTACCTTCGGATCACCGCCCAGCGCTGCCACCAGCGACCGCGCCATTTCCAGCCCAAGCGGCTTCAGATCGTCCATGAATCCCTCAATCTTCTCGGCGTATGCGCCCGCATAAGGATTCCGGATCACCACCAGCGCCGCGGCCCGCCGCAGCGGCTTCTGCGCAACCGGCCCTCCCTCGTGAAAAACCTCCTCCACGGAGATCAGTCTCTTTCGAACCTGGACCTCAGGCATGAGCAAGGCTCCTGTTGGATGATGACGTAGTAATGGAATGCGCTCCGGTCGCGGCTCCGACGACTCGAATCTCTCCCTGCAGACTGAGCGCCGCTGCGCGAATCAGGCCAATGTGTCGCAGCGATTCCGCAACTCGCCCTCCTGCGGCGAGCGCTTCACAGATCTCGTGCGACGAAAGTTGTCCGACGGACTGCGTAACCAGCCTCTCCCCCAGATCGCTATCCGGCGCAAGGTCGCAAGCCCGCTCGCGTCCAATCTTGTCGTTGCCCGGAAGATCCACTGCATTGCCAATGATCGTCGCCGCCGCATCAGCCATCGCCGCGGTACCGGCCAGCACCGTGACCGCATCCGCAATTCCCAGTGAGAAGCTGCGGCCGCGCCAGCCGCTGGTGGCGATTCCGCGAATCGGTTGCGCAAAATCGATTGTGGTCGTGCCAAAAGTCGTTGTGAACAATGGGCGGCCCACGTTTCGCGATTTTCGAAACGTGGGATTCGGAGGTCGATCGGGGAACTGCACCATCCCCACCACAAATTTCTCACTGGGTGTGAGGTACAGCGCGATATCGCCACCGTCATTCACGTATGCCCGTGAAAGCTGCGCAGCCGAGGTCACTGCTCCCAGAATCTCTTCCGCCACCGCACCGGCAACTGCCGCCATTGGTGTGATGAAATTTGCCGAAGCATAGGGCCGCACCGCATTAACCATCCGTCGCGCAACTGAACCCTTGGGCTGCGGACCATCGACCATAGCGGGTTGACGCAGAAACGCCAGCTCAGAACACAATTCGTCCAGCACCGTCGCAAATCGTCCGGCCGCCGCATGATAAGCGGATTCGATCTCCCTCTCCTCACCAAACGCTTGCACGATCAAATCAATCGGCCCGTCCTGCATGTGCAGTCGCCGACCGTCGGAAAGCATCCGAATTTGCGCCCGGACATTCATTTCTCGTTCTTTCCAGAAGCAAGCGGCCACGGATTGTCCGCACGAGCCGTCACCCGTTTTCGTGTTTCGTCATCGCGATTGATGGAACTGAGCGGCCGAACATGATCCATATAACCGCCGAGGGTCGCGTAGTCCGCAAGCTTGAGCGTGAACTCGATCGGCGCCACCAGAGCCGGTGTCGGCACATAGCCAAAGGCGTTTTCAGGCATTCGGCTCACGTCCACCATGATCGTAATTCCGCCGCCCGGCCATACATAAACGGGCGCACCACCGCAAGTCACGCGAGTGAGCGCATCGCCGACGGATTGCGTGAGCTTCACCGGGTTCTCCGTTACCCCTGCGCGCAGCGATCCGCCCGCGCCCGCCATGAACAGCACCGTGCAAAGCGCCGGCTCGCAGTTCTCCCGAATGCGCGCCACCGATTCTTTCAGCGTGTCTGGAAGATCCTTCTCGACCGGACGGAGGGCCTCATCCAATTCGAAATACGCCGAGTGCTCACCCGTCGTGCTCACCATCAGCAGCCGCAACCCCGGCCGCGCCACTTTCGGATCAAACGGCGCAAGAATGGCAAGCGGGTCGTCAATATTGGTCCCGCCCCACGACGTGCCCGGCTCCGCCACGCGAAAATATCGCCCCGGTGTAGACCGGCGCCCTCTCAATTGAATGCCCGTCTCCGGCACGCCCAGCAGTTTGCCCGCCTGGTGTTCCGACAACACGCCTGTGATGTGGTCATCCACTACGACCACCTCATCCACCTTCCCGAACCACTGCTTGGCAAACATGCCGATGGTTGCCGACCCGCAGCCCACCCGCATCCGCTCTTCCCGTACCCCGTCGACGATCGGAGGCTGATTTGCCTGCGCCACAACCTTTGCCCCGTTTTCGATCTCCAACTCGACTGCTTTGCCATTGCACAGATTCAGCAGCGTGTCACATGTCGCCGTGCCCTCATGGCGACTTCCGCCTGTCAGATGCCGCACTCCTCCGAGCGACAGCATCTGCGATCCATATTCGTTGGTCGTGACGTGTCCCACGGCCTCGCCTTGCGCCCGCACCGTGCTGCATTCCGCTCCCAGGTGCCGGTCGGTATCGATCTTCAACTTTACCCCGCAGTAGCTGAAAATCCCCTCGGTCACCACCGTGACCATATCCACGCCTTCGACCTGCGATGAAATAATGAACGGCGCGGGCTTGTAATCCGGATACGTAGTCCCCGCGCCAATCGCAGTTACAAACGTTCCTTCACCGCTCACCAGCGAGCCGTCCCACTCAAGGTTTTTCTGGAGAAAGGGAACAACTGACTCGCCACGCGAGACCGCCCGATCCAGCACGACGTGCGGATCGAGCCGCACGAGTTGCCCATCGACATTGCCGTAGCGGTCGCAAGACCCCGTGCGTCCCGGCTTGATGTAACACAGAACCGGACACGCATCGCAGCGGATCGCGTCGTCAGCCACCACCATCTCCTCTTTCGAAAGTCGTTCCCTCGTACCTGACGTCTTCCCCGCGTAGCTAAAGTCTCCCCCGCGCTAAAGCATTTGGGTGGCGCAGCGCTTCAGCGCTGCGATCGTCGGTCCTGTTGACGACCGGCTTTAGCCGCTGAGGTTTTCGCTCCGTGCCGCCAATATCGCCGCCCGCACCCGCTCCGGAGTCGCCGGTACCTTCTTCAATCGCACACCCACCGCATCATGCAGCGCATTCAAGATCGCCGGCGCCGTGGGAATCACGGCCTGCTCGCCAATCCCCTTTGCCCCGAACGGCCCAATTGGCGAAGGATCTTCAATCAGAGTCGATTCCACTGGAGGGATATCCCCGGCCGACGGGATCAGGTAATCGTGCAGGTTTTCACCCTTTCCGGGAAAGAACTCCTCCATCAGAGCCATGCCCAAGCCCTGCGCAACTCCGCCCTCGATCTGTCCCTCGATCAGCGTCGGATTGATCGCTCGCCCCACATCATGGGCAGCCGTCACTTTCAGAACGCGCACCGTCCCCAGTTCTGTATCGACCTCGATCTCCGCCATGTGCGCGCCAAACCCGAACACTGCGTAGGGCGTGCCTTGTCCATTCTCATCCAGTGGACTCGTGGGCGGATCGAACGTCGCCTCACTCGTGATCACATACCCATTCTGATCAAGCGGCAAATCGCCGAGCGCAATCACGCGAGATTTTCCATCCTCTCGCACCAGAAGCGCACCATCTCCAAACTCAATGCTGGCGCACGAGCAAGCATCGGCAAGCCCAAGGATCGCCCGCCGCAGTTGCGTGCCCGCCATGTGAGCAGCCTTACCCGTGACAAACGTCTGCCGCGAGGCCGAAGTTTTCCCGCAATCCGGCGTGATTGCCGTGTCACCCGAGACCAGGTCGAAGCGATCAATCGGTGCGCCCAGCGCGTCCGCGCAAATCTGCGTCACGATCGTGTTCGATCCCTGACCAATATCCACCGCACCCTGGTGCAATGCAATCCGCCCGTCCCGCTTCAATCCAATTCGCACCGTCGACGGATTGGGAAGGGAAGTGTTGCCGCACCCATACCACATCCCCGCCACTCCCACGCCCCGTCGCAGCGCGGCATGGTTTTGGGTGGCGCAGTGCTTTAGCGCTGTGAGAAGCGTGTCATTTTCATTGGCGGCTTTAGCCGCTGAGGGTGCGAACTCAGCCGTCGCATTGAATTCCGCTGCCTCCCGCCTCGCCGCTTGCCACCTCGGCCGCAGCGCCCCAAAGCACGCGCGAATTCCTACTCCCTCACCCAGCACTTGCCCAGTGACGGTCGGAGTTTGATTGTCCAATGCATTCAGAATCCGGAACTCCAGACGGTCCGTCCCCACGCGATCCGCAAGTTCGTCATAGAGTTGTTCCTGCGCGATCGTCGACTGCGGTACCCCGAATCCGCGAAACGCGCCTGCCGGCACAAGGTTGGTGTGCACGGCCCTAGTGAGCGCGCGGTAATGCGGCACATAATAAGGTCCAGACCCATGCACCGGCACGCGCGCCGCCACCGTCGGACCCCAAGACGAATATGCCCCCGTGTTGAAGTCAGCCACCAGATCAAGCCCGACCAGCTTGCCATCCCGCGAGCACCCGCCACGCAACCGCATCCGCGCCGGATGCCGCTTCGTGGTCGACACGATTGACTCGTTGCGCGAATACACCATCCGCACCGGCTTGCGAAGATGCCAGGCTGCCAGTGCCACAAATGGCTGTACCGAGAGATCCAGCTTCGACCCAAAGCCCCCGCCCACCGCCGTAGGAATAATACGCACCTGCTCCGGAGGAATCCCCAGGATGGCTGCCACATCCGCACGGTCCATATAAGGAGACTGCGTGCAGGCCTGAATTTCGATCTGATCGCCCACGCGCCGCGCGAATCCCGCCTCCGGCTCAATGTAGGCGTGCTCCACAAAGCCGGTTTCGTATTCGCCTTCGACTACATAGTCGGCAGTTGCCAGTGCCCTCTCCACGTCGCCACGCACCACGCGTCCGCAGACCAACACATTCTCTGCGCGGTTCGCATGCAGGAGCATCGCATCCGAAGCGAGAGCCGCATCTATCTCCCGCAGCGCCGGCAGCTCTTCCCACCTCACGGGAAATTGCGCGGCGTCCAAGTCCTCCACTGCCGCTGCTTCTCCCACGACTGCTGCCACCGCCTCCCCCCGAAACCGTGCTTCGGTTTCGGCAAATACCGGCTGATCGGCAAATCGTGGAATCACGCCATAACAGTTCTTGCCTGGAACATCTCTCGCTGTGAACACGGCCTCAATCCCCGGATTCTCCTGCACAAATGCCGCCAGATCGCCAAACTGAAATCGCGCCCGATCATACGGACACCGAATCGCTCGCACCGCCAGCGCCCCGGCCGGCGTCTCATCAGCGCCAAAGATCTCGCTGCCTTCAACCTTCCGCTTTCCATCCAGCCGGATCAGCCGCTGCCCCACCGCAGCACCGGCCGCAGGTGAAGGCTGGTGTGGAGCCGCAGTTCCGGCATCGAGGATGGCGGCGATGATCTTGCGATACCCAGTGCAGCGGCACAGCACGCCGCCAATCGCATCCATGACCTCATGTTCACCGGGCGAGGGATTCTTCTCGATCAACGCTGTCGCGGCCACCAGCATGCCCGGAGTGCAAGCCCCGCACTGGGCAGCGCCGTGTTCCAGAAAAGACTGCTGCAGTCGAGCGCCTGCCTCCCGCTCTGCCAACCCCTCGACGGTCGTGACCTCGCAACCTTCAACCTGTCCCACCGCCACCAGACAAGCGCAGACCGGCTCTCCGTCCAACAGCACGGTGCATGCTCCGCAGTCTCCCGCGTCGCATCCCACCTTGGTTCCAGTCAGTCCGAGATCATCGCGCAACACGCGGGAAAGCCGCTGTAAGGGTGAACTCGACACGGCGACCTTGCGCCTGTTCACCGAGAATGCGATTGACGGCGTCTCCGCTCGCGTCGCAAATTCTAGCGTAGTCGCCATCTCAAGAAACTCCCACGCAAGCATTCAGAGCCCGCTGCACCAGCGTCAGCGAGGCATCCATCCGGTATTCAGCCGTTGCCCGCACGTCATCGATCGGAGATAAGGGCTGGAGGTGCTCCTGCCTCACTCGTTTCCCCAGTCCCTCGCGAACCGTGGCGCCCACCAACTCCCTCTCAAGCTCGCGCAGCCGTCGAGCCACCGCCGAGCACGATCCCACCGCGACCCGCGCGTCAACAACCCGGCCAGCGTCGTCCACCAGCACCACCGCCGCGACCATCGAGATCGAAATCACCAGGTATCGCCGCGCACCCAGCTTCACAAACGCCGACGCCGCACTCTCAACCGCTCTTGGCACCAGCACTGCCGTCAGCAACTCATCCGTCCGCCGCTGGGTCTTCCGATTCCCTACAATGAATTCAGACAGAGGCAGGCGCCGCACATCCGACTTCGAAACCAATTCCACTTCCGCATCGAGCGCCAGGAGGGGCGGCACGCCATCCGCGGCCGGAGAAGCGTTACACAAATTCCCTGCGACCGTCCCCCGATTCTGAATCTGTACCGAGCCTACTTCGCGCGCGGCCGCTTTGAGTGCATCAAAGCAGCAGGGAAGGGGAGTCCGGATGATTTCGCTCCAGGTAGTGAGCCCGCCAATTCGAATCCGGTCCGCTTCCGTCGTAACTCCACGCAGCTCAGCGAGCCCCGAAACATCCACGACCGCGCCGAGGACCGGACGGTCGCCCAGCGCGGGATAAAAATCTGTCCCGCCCGAAAGAACTTGCGCCCGCTCGTTCGCGAGCAGAAGTATTGCTTCAACCACTGTTTTTGGTCGGGCGTACAAAAATGATCCCCGGAGTGAGGTTGTCCCCGAAGGGTGCAGGATGTTCGCTATTTGTATACGAATGTTTCGGGTTTGTACAGCGCCAGATGCTCTAGAATCCAGGCTAGGAGAGTGCGCGCACGAGAGAGTCTCACTTGCGAGCAGCCCGGTGGACAAAACCCTTCCGAATTCCAGCCCCCGAGGGGCAAGCCAGCTTAGCCCCGCGCTTCAGCGCGGGGTACAGTGAGTGGCAAGATCAGAAGAGTCCCGGAGGGACGACCCCACAGTCAGGCTCTCCTCAAACCACCACATTCCTCGCGATGACCTCGCGGTAGTAATCCGCGCTCAACTTCGGCACTCGCTTCTGCGTTTCAATGTTCACATAGAAAAGACCAAAGCGCTTCGTGTACCCGTCATTCCATTCGAAATTATCGAGCAGGCTCCAGCAGAAATATCCCTTCAGCGGCCAGCCTTCCACCACCGCCCGCTGAGCGTGGGTCAGATTATTGCGCAGATACATGATCCGGTCCGTGTCATAGACGGTCCCATCCGGGGCCGGCCGGTCGTGCGAAGAGCAGCCATTTTCGGTGATGAAGGCATTCTCCACACCCCAGATCTCTTTCAGGTGCCGCGGCGCCCAGTACAGGATCTCAGGCCCAATTGCCAGCCACGGCGAATCCATGTGCGGATAGGACTCAGGATTGGGCACGACCGCAAACCCCAGCGCCTGGGTATGGTCGGCGCGCACGTAGGTAGGCCCATAACAGTTCAGTCCCACCAGGTCGAGAGGCGCGGAGATGGTCTTCATGTCCTCAGCCGTGAATTCCGGCCCATTCTTCCCCTCGGTTGAAAGATAGTTCTCCGTGTAGCGTCCTTCCAGAATCGCGGTGAGGAAAGGAGCATTTACTTCCCGCATCGCCGTTCGCGCCGCTGTAATATGGGGTCCAGCCTCAATGACCGGCACGCACAGACTGGGATTCTCTGCCAGTCCGATCTGCAGCGGACGCCGAGCCGCGGCCCGCAGCGCCCCAACCGCCATTCCATGTCCCAGCACGGCATGGTGGCGAACCTGGTTGCGGATCTTATCTCCCAGAACTTTACCCGGCGCTTTAATTCCCGAACCGTAGCCTTGATCCGTAAAACAAACAAATTCGTTGATGGTAAAGAAATGAGTGATCCGGTCGGAAAGCCGTTTGGCAACTGCCTCTGCATAATCGGCGAAATGCTTGGGTGTCTCGCGCGACTGCCAGCCGCCGAACTGATCTTCCAGAGCCTGCGGCAGATCCCAGTGGAACAATGTCGCGTAGGGTTCGATCCCATGCTTCAACAACTCATCGACCAGACGATCATAGTAAGCGAAGCCCTTCTCATTCGCCTGACCGAAACCGTCCGGGAAGACGCGCGGCCACGAAATCGAAAAGCGGTACGCCTTGCACCCCAGCCACTGGAGGTGCTCGATGTCTTCCTTATAGCGATGATATTGATCGACCGACACGTCGCCGTTGCCGTCCATTTCGACTCGGCCCGGCGCATGCGAATATGTGTCCCAGACCGAAGGCTTTCGCCCATCTTCCTGGGCTGCTCCTTCCACCTGGTACGAAGCGGTGGCGCATCCCCATACAAACGACGACGGAAATTGGCCCGACGAAATCCCCGCCTTTTCTGCTGCACTCGCTACCGGGTTCGCACCCAAGCCGAACGCGGCCGCGCCCGCGACTTGAGCAAACTGACGCCGTGTGAGAGGACTCATGGTTTCGCGTACCTGTCTTTCTTGAAGATCATAGATTGCACGAATCGTAGAAGACTGACACCGCACCGCTGTCAATCCGCCCAATCTCAGGCTCTGAAAGGCCGCACAAAACCAGACTTCCTTACGAAAAAGGGGGGAAGGGAACGAGTTCACTCGTGCCGCTAGCCGCTCAAAATCTGTCGCGCTTTAGCGCCAGAGTATGCTTTTTGCGCCCTCAATAATCTCTTCCGAAGCCTGCCCAGCCTGCACCCGCCCCGCTCATCGCGCCGAGAACTTGTAGATCGTCACCGTGTGATAACGCTGCCCCGGCTTGAGCACGGTGGACGGAAAATTAGGTTGATTCGGCGAGTCTGGGAAATGCTGTGTCTCCAAACACAGGGCGTACCGTCGCTGGTAAAGCTTCCCACCCTTTCCCTTCACTCCGTCCAGGAAATTGCCCGTGTAGAATTGAACCCCTGGTTCCGTCGTCCATACCTCAAGCACGCGCCCTGTTCCAGGCTCGTACACCGTGGCCGCGAGGGTCGGTGTTTTGCTTCCTCCGCTCTCCAGCACCCAATTGTGGTCGTAACCACGCCCGTACTTCAATTGCTGATCGTCCTGGTCAATACGCGCGCCGACTGCCGTCGGTGTCCGAAAGTCCATCGGAGTGCCCTGCACGCTGCGCAGTTCTCCGGTTGGAATCAGTGACTCACTTACTGGCGTGAACCTGTCCGCCCGCAGCATAACCTGGTGCTGAAGGATATCCCCATTGCCCGCGCCCGCCAGATTGAAATAGGCATGATTGGTTAGGTTGACTACGGTCTCTTTGTCGGTGGTCGCGCTGTATTCGATCTTGAGTTCGTTCTCATCGGTTAGGGTATAGATCACCTTCGCCGACAGGTTTCCGGGGAACCCTTCCTCCCCGTCTTTACTCAAATACTCTAACTGTAAAGACGGTCCATCCTTGCTCTCGATCTCCGTCGCCCTCCAAAGCGCCTGGTTGAAGCCCTTGAGCCCGCCGTGCAGGGTGTTCTCGCCGTTATTGCGGGGGAGTGTATACGCTTTCCCGCCCAGGCTGAATTTCCCCTGTGCAATCCGGTTCCCATAGCGCCCGATCAGAGCGCCCAGATATGCCGTGTCGTGGATGTACCCGTCCAAACCGTCGTATCCGAGCACGACGTCCGCGAGATTTCCTTTGCGGTCCGGCACCCGCAACTGGACCACGATGCCGCCATAGTTGGTGACGGCAGCTTGCACGCCCTTGCTGTTCGTGAGGGTGTAGAGGAGGGCAGCACCGCCCTCCGGCGTCTTACCGAATGGTTCCTCTTTGATGTTCGTTTTCGCCTCTGTCACGTGCCCGCCTGCCAAACTCAGGGCCAGTACCCAACTAAGGACATCTATCTTCATGGATCGGCTCCAGATTCCGGTTGCTCCCAAGGGGTGGAACGCTCAGTGTACCTGACCAACTACGCTGCGGGTGAGCCAAAAACCTGGCCTACCAGTTTTCTCCTGCCCAGAACTGGTCACGCGTACCGGTGATCGGCGTCACAGAAACGAGGTTTGCCTCGGGCTAAAAAAGGTCCCACGGGGAAAGGGTGAAATGGCGACACCGGTCAATAATCTGATTCCATCACCCGAACTGAAAGCAGAACTCGATCGTCGGGCGACCATTGTTTTCAAACCAAAGGGCACAATCCTGTTCCGGCGCGGCGAGGACGTCTCCGGCCTGTTCCTCATTCGCAGTGGACGTGTCAGCCTGGCTCTCGATTGCGAAACCCGGGTCTATCCGGCCAGAATCCTCGGCCCCGGAGCCATTGTCGGGCTGCCGGCTACCGTCTCCGGCAACCCCTACAGCCTGACCGCGAAGGTGGTTGAAGACTCCGAACTGGCCTTCGTTCCGCGCGATAAGGTTCTGCCGTGTCTCCGGGACAATCCTGCCCTCTGTTTTCAGGTGATGGACATGCTCAGCGGCGAGATCTCCCACATCCGTTCCGCGTTTAAGCAGAACGGTTCGGGCAGTCGCGCAAAAGCGTAATCCAGCCACATCCCTGCTCTAAAATGTTCTCGTTCCAGGCCTTCCGCAACCGCCCTCTTCTCACTGCCACGAGTGACTCCTGTCACTGCCATCACGAGAGCACGCAGGTATAAAAAGATTAGATCCATCGCCGCCTGACAGGAGGTGCATCAATGGCGACTTCCCAGGCAAGTATCCGCATCGGCTTTAACTCAATCTTGTTTGCCACAGACTTCTCTCCAGCTTCCGAGGCCGCATTCCCGTACGCGTTGAGCCTCGCTCACTGCTATGACTCCAAAGTCATTGTTGCCCACGCCGTGCCCATCGAACTGGTCACCGGAATGACCGCCGTCCCCCCGCCCGCCGACCTGGAACTGGACTTGCAAGAGGCAAAGCAGGGCATGCAGAAGTATGCCGACACAGATTTCGAGGGCCTGCGCCACGAGCTCCTGGTCGAAAAAGGGTATCCGCCGGCCATCCTCACCGATCTCATTAAACAGGAGCACGTCGATCTGGTTGTGCTCGGTACCCACGGACGCAAGGGTCTCTCCAAGCTCTTCATGGGCTCGGTCGCAGAACAGATCTTCCGCAAAGCAACGTGCCCGGTCCTCACCGTCGGGCCCGCCACCGAACTCAAACCACAGCAGATCTGGAAACCGGCCCGCATCATCCTGGCGACTGACTTCTCAAAAGGGTCATTTCATGCGCTTCCCTATGCGATCGCCCTGGCGGAAGAAAACCACGCCGAATTGATCCTGCTACATGCCGCCCCACTCGTTCCCTGGGAGCAGCAAACGGAGATGGCCCATTACTATCAGAAACGTCTGGAAGAGATGATTCCTTCCGACCACGAGCCCAGTTGCAAGATTGATTTCGCGGTCCGCTTCGACCTGGCGGCGCCCGCCATCCTGGCCATGGCCAGTGACAAGCACGCCGATCTTATCGTGATGGGCGTCCATCACACGCCGTTTCCGACCATCGACTCGCATGTGCCCTGGACGACGGCATGCGAAGTCATCAGCGACGCGCACTGCCCGGTGCTCACCGTCCGCGCGTGAAGAACGTAGCGCCGCCCTCTCGGCGGTTGTTGTGGGGCGTCCCCACGGCCGAGAGGAAGAGGCCAGTGCTCGCTGGATGTCAGCCGCGCCAAGCCAGTGGTATGCTGCACCAGGAGGTTGCCATGAAGCTCCACTTCTCGCCCGAGGAATTGAAACTGATCGCGGACATCCTTCTGAACCAGGGTGATCCTGCCGGTTTGCTCGACCGCATTATGGCCAACGACCTCACCTTCGATTTCACCGAGCTCGACCAGTTGCGCGACCTCCTCGTCGCAGCTTGGACCAACTCAAGCACTGAAGTCGCCGCCTGTCTTGATCCGCAGACAAAAACGAAGCTCGAAGCTCGCCAGGCTACGCTGGAATCCATGATCGATCGAGTCACCGAGACCTGCGCGATGTTCTGAGGCCCACGCCAGAACTTCGACCTGCGAACCGCACGTACCCGCCCGGCCAAGCTATACTTTCTCCACTCCCGAGAGGTTGGCATGGACCGAATTTCAACTGTAATTCTGATTGTCATTGCCTACTGCCTATCTTGCTGCGCCCAACCGGCTCAGATCTCCCCCGACAAACAAAAACAACTCGAAACCGCAGTGTCGCATTTCATGGCCGCTCACAGCATTCCTGGGGTCTCGGTCGCCGTGGTCGAAAATGGTGCCTACGAATGGTCGGCTGGATTCGGCATGGCTGACCTCGAAAGTTCCGTGCCTGCAACGTCCCAAACTCTCTACCGGCTGGGCTCGATTTCCAAACCGATCACCGCCACGGCTGCCCTTTTGCTCTGGCAGAGGGGCAAACTCGATCTCGACGCCCCCGTTCAGAAATACTGTCCCGTGTTTCCGCAGAAAGACGCGCCCATCACCACCCGCCAGGTGCTCGGCCACCTCGCTGGAATTCGTCATTACAAATCTGATTCCCAGGATGATCCTGAGGTCGGCAACACCCGGCACTTCGACAATCCGATCCAGGGAGGCCTCGATTTCTTCAAGAACGATCCATTAGTCGCCAAGCCCGGCGCCGGGTTTCACTATTCCACGCAGGGATTCACTCTGGTTGGTTGCGTCGTCGAAGGCGTTTCCGGCGAGAGCTACGTGGACTTTGTCCGCGAAAACATTTTTACCCGTGCCGGCATGACTCACACGGTCGCCGACGACCGCTTCGCCATCATTCCCTTCCGCACGCGCTTCTACAGCAAAGACAAGTCCGGCTCGATCCGGAACGCGGACTTTCTCGATTCCAGCTACAAAATCCCCGGTGGTGGCTGGCTTTCCTCAGCGGACGACATGACGAAGTTCGAAGTCGCCATGCTAAACGATCAGCTAGTGCAACGTTCGACGCGCGACTTGATGTGGACTTCGCTCAAGTCCGCCGACGGAAAAGATACTGGCTACGCCCTCGGTTGGGGTACAGGCAAGGATCTCGGCACGCCAGACGTTGGGCACGCTGGAGGCCAGCAGGGAACCAGCACCTCGATCATGATGGTCCCCGAGCGTCGCGCTGGAGTCGTAGTTCTCATGAACCTCGATGGTGGCGATGCCCCCGCTCTTGCCCTTGAACTGATGAAGATTGTGCTCGGCCTGCCATCTACTCCTTGAACCGCCCGCACTGCACAACGTATCGCAGTCGACCCGGCGCAAGATTGCAGAGGTCAGAGGTCAGATTGCAGAAGTAACCCTAACAATGAAACCTGCCGGTTTTGCCTCTGCGATCTGACCTCTAACCTCTGACCTCCCCTGTCGCTGAACAGTTCACGCCATCGATTGCAGCGCCCCTGTCAAATCTTTCTTCAGATCCTCCACATCCTCCAGCCCAATATTCAGCCGCACGATGCGGTGCCCATAGTCCGGACGTCCGCGGGTCGCATGAAAGTCGTACGCCACCGCCAGGCTGGTTACCCCCGCCCAGCTGTACCCGATCTCGAACAACTCCAGTTTGTCCACGAATCCCTGGACCTGCGCCTTGCTGAACCGCGGCTGAAAAACGATTGAGAACACACCCGCCGACCCCGTGAAGTCGCGCTTCCAGAATTCATGTCCCGGACAAGACGGAAGTGCTGGATGGAGCACGCGTTCAACTTCCGGGCGTTCACCCAGCCAGCGCGCCAAAGTCAGCGCCGCGTCTTCAATCGCCTTCAGCCGGACCGCCAGAGTCTTCAGTCCCCGTAGCGCCAGGCTGCAATCGTCGGGAGAGGCCGCGCAGCCCACCAGTTGTTGTGTCGCACCCAGTTGCCGCCACGACTCTTTGTCCCGCACGGTAATCGACCCCAGCAATAGATCACTATGCCCGCCGACATACTTCGTGATCGCCTGCATCGTCACATCCACGCCGTGTGCGAACGCGTCAAAATAGACGCCTGCCGACCAGGTGTTGTCCATCACAACCATCGCTCCGGCACGATGCGCCACTTCTGCGATTGCTGGCACATCCTGCACTTCCATCGTGATCGACCCCGGACTCTCGCACCACACCATCCGCGTGTTCTCGCGGAATAATGTCTCAATCCCAGCGCCCGCTTCCGGAGCATAGAATCCGACCTCCACGCCAAATCGCCGCAGAACCCGCACGGCAAACTTGCGATTCGGTGTGTACACACTCTCCGGGATCAAGACGTGATCCCCCTCTTTCAAAAACGCCAGATTGATGAGCGAGATCGCGCACTGCCCGCCCGGCGTGATCAGCGTGCGGAACCCGCCCTCCAATTCGCAAACGCGCGCCGCCAGTTCGAGCGTAGTCGGAGTCCCATACAACCCATAGGTGTACCCCACCTCATATTGGTCCCAGTCGTCCTTGACCGACGCCGCATCCGGAAATAGCACCGTCGACCCACGTTGCACTCCCACCGACAGTGAGCGAAAACCTTCCGGGATCTTTGCATCCGAGTGAATGAGCTTTGTCTTCCAGTTCTTGGCCATGCCCAAGAGTCTAAATGACACGTGCGTATGGCAAGAAAGCCCCGCTCAAAAGGAGCGAGGCCTTTCCTGACGGCTGATGGCTAAGCCGCGCCACCCTGGCTTTTAGAGCGTAATTGTTGGAAGAAGGAGTAGGACTGCTTGTTGTCCCCTCACCACGGGACGCGATGACTAGGTGCCCCGGCTATGTCCCCGGGGCCGGTTCTCAAGCTCTCGATGGAAGGCATGCGCTTTCTTGCGCTTCTCTAACAGAGGTGCTCGCGCCGGTGTGAATCACCTCAAGATTGGGCAGGCCTTTCCATTCACTTTTCTCGGCGGACGCCGCCGACTCGACCACCAGGTAGAGACTTCGGGAGGCATCGCGCTTCACGCGGTTCCAAACGCGGCGCCGCGGAATGGAATTCGGATTACGCCATACGATCGCTGGTCGTGCCATAAACAGCTCCTTACTGCCTTGGAGTATTGACCAGGACCAGCGCGACTGCGGTAGGGACAATCACAGCTCTGCGTGATGCACATCACAGGGGGATTCCCCGCTCCCAGACGAAGGCGACTCTCATCCAACCTCAGCTGGGTCGAGCCTTGGCCTTCACTCAGCGCACGGAAGGCAATGCGTAAAACCCGGCAACCGGACATGTCCGAACGCGTCTTTTACGTTCGTGAGTTGTAGGGCAGAATCGGTACGCAATGTTCCGCGATCATTTTCCCTGCAACCCGTATCGCCTGTGGTTTGTCTTCACCATCCTATTAGTAGTGTCGCTCGCTGGCTGTGGCGTGACGTCTGCGCCCGGAAGCGGCGGGGGGCCGGGCGGAGGACCGGGCGGCGGGAACCTGGCCTGCAGCGTCATGTCTACCGGCCAGAGGGCGAGCTTGGGGGGATTTGTCCCGTTCACTAGCAACAGCCTGTGGAATACCGACATCTCGTCTGCGCCGGTTGATCCGAATTCCGCTACCATCATGAGCAACTGGGTGGGCGCGGTAAACATGCACCCCGATTGGGGAACCGATCCGACGTACGGCATTCCCTACGTTGTGGTGGACGGAAGCCAGGCGATGGTGAATGTGAACCTCGGCGCCTACGGGGACGAGAGCGACCCGGGGCCAATGCCTGTCCCCGCGAATGCGCCGGTGGAAGGCGGATCGTCGAGCACAGGCGACCGGCATGTGCTCGTCCTTGACAGCAACAATTGCTTTCTTTACGAAATGTATAACGCGTCGGTGAACTCCAACGGCAGCTGGAATGCCGACTCAACCGCGGTCTGGGACCTGCTGGGCATGGGCAACGCGCAGCGGCCCTACACCTGGACCTCGGCCGATGCGGCAGGCTTGCCGATTTTCCCGGGCTTGGTGCGTTACGACGAAGTGGCGGCCGGAGAAATTCAGCACGCGTTTCGTTTCACCCTGCCTCACACCAGAGCGGCATTCACGCCCCCGGCTTCGCACCTGGCGTCGAACTCGAGCGATCCGACCGCTCCCCCCATGGGCATGCGGCTGCGCCTGAAGGCGAGCTACGACATTTCCGGATTCTCGACCAATGTTCAGACCATCCTGACCGCGATGAAAAAGTACGGCCTTATTCTGGCCGACAACGGCAGCGCACTGTACGTCACCGGTGTTTCTGACAGCCGGTGGAGCACCGAACTGGATCAACTCAAGACGGTGCCATCGTCGGCATTCGAAGTCTTGCAGATCAATCCGGTGTATACGAACTCGAACTATCCGACGGGATCTGCGCCCACGATCAGCAGCTTCACCGCGTCAGCAACGCACGTTTCTTCGGGCGGTAGCGTGACCCTGTCCTGGAGTGCCAGCAACGCGATGTACACGATTGTTTCCCCCGGCGCGGGTGCGGTGCGCGACACAAGTGTGATCGTGAAGCCGATGGCGACGACCACCTACACTCTGTACGCGACCAATCAGTATGGTCGGACCAGCGCGACCGTGACGGTGAATGTGCCGTAACTCGGGGAGCGTTCGGAGAGTTCGACTGTGGCTACACCGGTGTCGGAGCCGCAAGCCCGCGGGCGGGCAAGTCTAGAGCCGCTGCTTCCAGTATCCGGGCTTCCGCTTGTTGTGAGCCAAGGCCACGATGCTCAGCATATCGGGATCGTCGAGATAAATGATGGAAAACGGAAAGCGGTGAAGCACGAACCGCCGGGTTCCGTGGCAATACTTGGGCCAGCGCCAGGGTGCCTGCACAAGGTGGCGGATCACATCGGATACCGTTTTACGAAACTCCTTTGCTGCGGTTGGGCTTCGGCTGCTGTACCATCCGATTGCGTCCCTGAAATCCTGCCTCGCTTCAGGGTGAAACCGGAACTGCTTACTCCTCATCAGGGAACTCTTTGGCGAGTCCCCGGAGCACTTGCTCGCCCGGTATCATTTTGACCTTGCCGGATCGAATATCATCGACCCGGTGCTTGATCTCTTCCGACCATGCCTCTTCAACTCCGTCTTCCGGAGGTCCTTCATCGAGGCTCTCAATCAAGCGATCGATTAGCAGACCCCGCTCTTGAGTGGAAAGCCCCAGTGCTTTCTCCAGCACTTCAGAAACTTGCGGTGTCATCTCTGCCATGACCACCTCACACGCCCATTCTATCGCAGGTCGCAGGTACCATTCTCAACCTGCTTTCTACGGTAAGAGCCGTTTGAGTACTCGCAGCGGAGTAATCCCATTCATCGCACGGAAGGCGATGAAAGGCGCACCCGCCTCGCATAGTCGGTGCTATAATCAACTCGACAGACTCACGCGTAACAACTTCCCTTCTTCCCTAACTTACCGGGCCCAACAAATCAGTCGACAAGGAGTAGGGTATGCCTAAGGGATTCATGCGAGTAAGTGGAACGCTAGATCTAATACAATTCTGGCCGAACGGAGAGTCGGACGCGGATACTGCCAAAGTCAACGTCGACAGTATCGAATTCAGTCCGGATCCCGCAGCTCACATCCCATTCCGAACGACAACCGTTTTCAACGGCGCATTCGTCAAAGGGGGACAAGGCAAGCCCACCCCCGCCATCAAGGCCAGCCGCATCACTGTCCGCTTTCAGGGAATCGATGCCATGGAGCTGCACTTCTCCGCGACGCTTCCGAAGAAGGGACTCAAGAACAACGGCACCCAGTATCGCCAGTTTTTCGGTGAGACGGCCGCCGTTAAGCTGCACGATTTTCTTTTCAGTCTGAAGAAGAAGAACACCCTCCCTTGCGAGGTGGTCTCCTTCGTCGACCATCCGAGTGACGCATTTGACATGTACGGGAGGATGATCGGGGACGTGTTGGTGATCGTTTCCGGCAAAGAAGTTAACGCCAATCACTGGCTGGTGCAGAACGGCTGGGCCGTGCCGACCTTCTACAATTCAATGACCGTCAAAGAAATCCGCACCCTGGCCGGTTTTGCGGATAAGGCTCGCAAGGGCAAAGCTGGGCTCTGGGGACGGTATTCGAATGATGTCGGGACCCCGAACACGTCTCTTTTGTATGTGAAGAAGGGAACCTTCAATGCCAAGCAAGATGCCGGGCCCGTGGTCATGCCGAAGACCTTCCGGAGGCAGATCCGCTACTGGGTGTCCGTAAAGAACAGTCTCTTTACTGGAAAATTTCGGGACTACCTTCTGAAGCAGAAGGATGGCTGGGTGAAAACTGCCGCGTTCGTGAAGAACACCAAGTTGAAGCCGTCCAAGGCCACCGGCAACCTGGGCGTTCTGGTTAGCAGTAAGGGGAAGTTTGGCGTGCTTCCCGGGGATATCGTCTTCTTCGAGGGCTCTTCCACACTGGTCGATGCGAAAGGCAACAAGATCACTGAGTGGTTCTGAAGATTCGGGCGATTGCCCGCTGTGGCTGCATCTATGCAACTCGGTCAAAATCTTGCCAATAGGTCCAGGAACTCTCTACGAAGCTGGATGCCTTGACAGACCTTATCCTCACTTGTTGACCTAGGGAGACTCTGATTAAGCTCTCTGCTTTCCAGAGCCGGTCAAGTTAGAGTGTCTGAGAAATGAAACAGAGGACCCTGGCGATGATGACCGGCTTTGAGCAGTACACGAGGAAGACGCGGCGAGCGATATTTTTGGAGGAGATGGAGCAGGTGGTGCCATGGCGTGAGCTGTGCGCGCTGGTGGAGCCGCACTATCCCAAGCCTGGGAACGGGC
>JAIQEY010000122.1 GCA_020073565.1 Terriglobia bacterium | reverse complement strand
AGAAACACTGGGAGCAGAAGTTGCGCCTGCCCCCAGCGCTCATCGGCATCGATGAGTTTCAGTTGGCTATTCCTTGGCGGGTTGGTCTCCACCAGAGCCCGCTTCCGCTTCACCAACCGGGGGCAGCATGCAGTAAACTCGCTTTGCCGGTCGAGCATTTCTCAGCGAACGGCAAACTATCTCTTAACTGTTTGTCTCACCCCAGGGGGCAAGGCCACACGGTAGTTAAGGTTTAACCCTCGGGAGTCCCGGCCCGGCGCTCGCGACAACTGTGATCGCGTTACGCCTACGTTCCTCCTGGGCCAACATTCTCATCGCCCGGTACCGCAGTGGAAATAGACCGGAGCTTGTTTCGTCCTTAACTTTTGCCTACCGTGCAAGTTCTCCGGACGAGTGGAGTTGGCCGTCATTGACCCCTGGGTAGAGAGGGGTGTAGCCTGCACTTGATAACCCCGTAGGAGCCGGACATGCGTAACACCGTCCGCTTCGACAGCTACGAAGTTGACCTGCCAGCTGGCCAACTCTACAAACACGGGACAAAGATCAGTCTCCGTGATAAATCGTTCCAAGCTTTGGCCGCCCTGCTCGAACACCCAGGAGAAGTAGTCACGCGTGAGGACCTGTGCCGCCAGCTTTGGCGGGAAGAGGTGTTTGTTGATTTCGACAACAATCTGAATACCGCCATTGCCAGACTGCGTGAGGCGCTTGGCGACTCGGCCGATCATCCGCGCTTTATCGAGACGCTGCCCAAGCGTGGTTACCGCTTCTTGGCAAGTGTTTTCGAACTCCCTCGAACCCCAGAAAAGCGAACCGTGGACCGGGCCCGGCTGGTAGTGCTTCCGTTCCTCAACTTGAGCGGCGATCCTGCCCAGGAATACTTCAGCGACGCCATCACGGACGAAATCATCACCGGAGTGGCTAGCGTGGCGCCTGAGCAGCTAGCCGTGATTGCCCGTACAACAGCGATGCACTACAAGGGGAGCCAGAAGGACGTGTCCCGGATCGGCCGTGAATTGGGCGTGGATTACGTTGTGGAAGGTGGCGTTCACCGCATCGATGATCAAGTTGGCATCAACATACAACTCATCCGGGTCAGTGACCAGACACACGTTTTTGCCAGGAAGTACGAAGCCCAGCCGCACGACGTATTCAGTATGCAGAGCCGCATCGCCGAGGCGATTGCCTCACACCTTGACATTCCTGGACTGGCCGTTCTGGTTCGCATTGGAGAGGAAGTGTGCCGGCCTGCACAGGTCACGCCGCAAGAGAAACAGATCCCTAGGTTGTCCCGCCGTGTCGATCTCGAAGTTTACGATGCCACGCTCAAAGGGAAGGCGACGATCGAGTACGCGACGCGTGAGGGGCAAGTTCATCAGGCGATCGAGCTGTTTCAGGAGGCGATCGACAGAGATCCTACCTATGCGCCCGCCTGGGCAGGATTAGGCGAAGCCTTATGGTATCTGGCCGCCACCGGCTTCGAGTTCGTCGCTCCCACGGACGTGCGCGATAAGGCGGTCGCGGCGGCCGAGAAGGCGCTGGAACTCGATGAAACGCTTCCGGACGCTCACAAAGCACGCGCGGTCATCGCCATCGACGCGGAATGGGATCTCGTCAAGGCACAGCATCACTTCGACACGGTCCTCCAACTGCAGCCCAGCCACGCGACAGCGCACAATCTCTATGGCCAGATACTTGCGGCTCCGCTTCTCCGTTTTGATGAAGCCCACCAACACTTTGACCGGGCCCGCGAATTGGACCCACTTTCGCCCTGGAACGATGCCAACCTTCTCGGGTGGTGGATACACCAGGGGCGACCTGAAAGGACTTTGGAGGAGGGGGAAAGGGCAGGCCAGCGGAATCCGACGCTCTGGATCATTCGCTGCCTAATGGGATTCGCCCACCTCCTTCTCGAGCACGCGAGCCAAGCCGTACCCCAGTTCGAGACGGCGCTCGGCCTTCTCCAACCCGACCGCCCTCCTGCTGTACTAGCGCCCCTGGGCTTGGCATACGCTCTGGCGGACCGTCCGGCTGAAGCCCTGAGAATTCTGGCTGAGTTGGAACGAAGGTCTGAGAAGCGGTACGTCTCGCCGTTTCACCTTGCAGTGGTGCATTCAGGGCTCGGCCGAACGGACGAGGCTTTCCAGCTTCTCGATCGAGCACTCGATCAACGGACCCCTTATCTGATCTGTTGTACCCCCAATGATGGCAACTCGGTCGCCCTCCGGCATGACCCACGCTGGAAGCTCTTCAGCGACCGGCTCCGTCGGCTGGTGAGGCTTCCTCCAAGCACTCCCGACCCATATTCGTAGGGCGGGGAACGCCCCGGGACTACTGAGGGGCGAATCCATGGGAGTGCCCAAAAGAACAATCTGGAGTCTGGTCTAAAGCGAACCAGCCCGCGCGAAGGCCTGGAATCTCGGAGTATCCTTGAACCCAGAACAGTCATTCTCGCCCTGAAGTGGAGGTACGAATGCGTTCCCTCCCTGTCGGCTCGTGTGCACCGATGAGGATTCGACCTTATCGATGGCTGGCGCAGTATTACGACCAGCTTTTCTCGCCGCTTCGCTTCCCGATGGATACGGCGCGGGTGCGGGTGCTCGGCCGGATCTTGCCAGGCGTTAAAACCGCATGCGATTTGGCGTGTGGCACCGGAACGACCGCGCTGGTCCTGGCGCGAAAGGGAATCAAAATGTACGCCGTGGATCTATCGCCGCATATGTGCCAGCTTGCCCGCGAGAAGGCTGATCGCACTCGCCTGCCGGTGCGCGTATTGCGGGCCGACATGCGAAGATTCTGGCTACCTGAAGCGGTGGATCTGATCACATGCGAACTCGATGCGCTCAATCATGTTCCACATAGAGCCGATCTGCGGACGGTTGCAAAGGCCGTGGAGCGGGCACTGCGGCCCGGCGGCCACTTCTATTTCGATGTCAACAACTCGCTTGGATTCGAGCGATACTGGTCGGGAACTGTCTGGTTCGAAAAGCCCGGCGTGGCGGTGGTAATGCGCAACGGCCATAACTCTAACGCCGACCGAGCTTGGAGTGAGATTGAATGGTTCATCCGCGACGGACGATGCTGGCGAAGACATCATGAACGGGTGGACGAGGTCTGTTGGGGCTCCGATGAAGTCCGGCGCATCTTCCACAAAACAGGGTTTGACCAACTGCGCGCCTGGGATGCTGCTCCTTTCTTCAAGAACAATTCGCGCATCGGTCCTGGTTGCCGCACAATCTACTTGGCACGCAAATCCCGAGGCTGAGACGGTTTCCGGCACTCTCAGATTGTCGGGAAACATGACGGCGGCGTAGCAAGTCGACCGCGTTCCCACCGGACGGGGCACGCCGCAAACAATGCGGTTGTTGGCGACTCGTCGGTATTCCGATATTTCAAACATTTATTTCAACATTGTTCCTGGCGTGTTCACGCCAGTCCTGGCCAAGCACACCAAGAGCTTCAACCTGATCGACACGTTAGCAGTAGGTGTCGATCGGATTCAGAGAAGCTTCGAGCCGATGCGCCGTCAGGTGGAGGCCTGGCAGAGAAACGAACTGACGGACGTCACTGCGAAGGTGGTCATCTACGAGGCCTTCGTCGAGGGCAGGCTCGAAGCTCCAAAGCACCTTGCCCGCACCGTGCATGATTTGTACTTCGAGCCAAAATACGAGGAATTCCGGCCACGAACGATCTGGAGTCTTTCCAATGCGTTCACATCGGCGTTCAAGGAACTCGATCCCATCCCTCAATTCAAGGCGACGGCCAAGCTGGGCGAATTCCTTGAAGCACGGTTTTCACAATCGTTCTAACCTGCGGGGCGGTGTCGGCCGCCCGCCCCTTAGCAGCGCCAATTCCGCCGCCAGCAGGCTGATCAAGAATCGCTCCTCCAATCACGATGCGAGGTACAATGATTTTGTCGGGTGCAACGGCAGCGGGCTCTGCAGGGATGCAACGGTGCCGAGGGATAGCTTGGTTGGGCTCATCGAGACGATCACTGCATCTGCGCGAATATCCTTCTCGCGCTCCTGCCAACCCGCATCGGATCGGTAGAGCCGCATGCCTTGAAAACTACCGCCCGAAGGACGGAATCTACACCACCGGAGTCCTTCCCCAGTTCACGCTGAGGCGGCACATTTCCAGTTGGCGCGCAGACTCTTGTGCATAGCAGCGCTGGGCGCGAGGAATGTAAAGACTGCCTCATGGAAGAAGGTTCTAAAATTCGCAAGATCGCGTTTGTCGGCGACCACTTACCGCGCAAGTGCGGCATTGCGACGTTCACGTCTGACCTGCTTGCCGCCGTGGCAGCTGC
>JAIQEY010000016.1 GCA_020073565.1 Terriglobia bacterium | reverse complement strand
CGCACGACTTCTTCATAAACGGGCCGCCCTGGATACATGAGCCACTGAGCAACCAAGTCCGCCTGGATCACGTGCGCCCCAAGTTTGATCAACATCTCGCCGACCACGGATTTGCCGCTCGCAATCCCGCCCGTAAGGCCGATCTTTAGCAAGTGGAATTCACCTGTGAGAAGTCAAAAGTATGAAGTCAGATTGAAGAAGTAGAAGGGCTGCGAGCCGGAAACGATTGCAGTTGCTTACAGCTCGCGGCTCTTAACTTCTGCAATCTGACTTCATACTTTTGACTTCTTACTTCTGACTTCTCCGCAACTTCGCCGCCTTCACCGTGTTCGCCATCAGCATCGCGATGGTCAGCGGCCCCACTCCGCCGGGCACGGGCGTGATCGCTCCCGCGACTTCCGCTACCTCGGGATGCACATCTCCCACTAGCGTCGATCCTCTCGTCAGAAACGTTTCTTCCCGCTTTTTGTTCCCGGCAAAGAAGCGGTCGAATTCCTTCCGGTCGCTGACTTTATTAGTGCCCACGTCGATCACGGTTGCGCCCGGCTTCACATAGTCGCGCGTGACCATCCCGGCCCGTCCGATCGCCGCCACCAGGATGTCGGCCCGCCGGCAAACTCCCGGCAGATCGCGCGTCTTCGAGTGGCAGACGGTGACGGTGGCATTCTGATTGAGCAGCAGCATCGCAACCGGCTTTCCGACAATGTCGCTGCGGCCCACCACCACCGCTTCCTGCCCCGCCACCGGCACACCGCCGCGCTTCAGGATTTCCATGACCCCAGCGGGCGTGCACGGCACCAGGCCGGGACGCTGGGTTGAGAGATATCCCACATTCATAGGGTGAAAACCATCTACGTCCTTGGCCGGATCGACCGCCAGCAGTACCCTTTTCGCATCGATCTGCGGAGGCAGGGGCAATTGGACTAGAATGCCGTCGATCTCTTCGCGGCTGTTCAGGTCGGCGATCAGTGCCAGCAATGCGTCGGTCGTTGCGGTTTCGGAGGGCGTGTGCTTTTCACTGTACAGCCCGACTTCTTCCGAGCTTTTGACCTTGCCGCGCACATAAACTTCCGACGCCGGATTCGTGCCCACCAACACCACCGCCAGCCCGGGGCGGACGCCACTCGCCGCCAGAGCTCTCACTTCAGCCGCCACTTCTACGCGAATTTCGGCGGCCATTTTGTTGCCATCAAGAATTCTGGCGGTCATTGCACCTCATCGCATCTCGTTCGATTGGAAGAGATGCGATTCTATCGCAGATGAAGCGGCATGTTTCTGCGCGCATTCAGCGCTACAATGGGTCCGCTATGATTTCCCAGGATCTTCTCGACATCCTCGTCTGCCCGGTTTGCAAGAAGCCGATGGTCCTGAAAGAAAACGGGGAAAGTTTGAAATGCGGCGTCTGCCGCCGCGTTTATCCCATTCAGGACGGCATCCCGATCTTGTTGATCGACGCCGCTACGATCGACGCGGCATAAACCTACCGCTTGGTCGGTTTTTGGCCCAGGCCGGAACGACACTTAGTGTCATCTTGGCAACACGGCGCGTCACCCTGTTTGAGCTCCCTACCTGACGATTTTCCCGCAACTCCTTGTATTTCCTCGTGTTTCAACATTTAGAGACTCTGGAGTTCCGTGTGCTTTAGTAGACCAAAGTTACGGCATTCTAATTGCATGCAACGTATCAGGTTGCCGATGAGTCTAATTGAACAAGTGAGTAACGGTCGGAGGTGAGAACGGCCATGAAAGACAAAGACAGATTTACGGTGACAGAATTATGCGCTTTGCGAAACGACCTTTTGCAGGGCGGAATGATCGATTCCCGGGACGCAGCCGAGCTTCTGCAGGTTTTTCTGATGGGGCGCGGTTACGGCGTTTCCCAGCAAGCTGCACTCGATGCCGCCGGCAGGGTGGAAATATCAGGTTGTTCTCTGCCTGTCCTCGAGCGCGAACTCGAAGGGCTTGCGCTGGTCATGTAAGTTTTGCAACCACGAGGTTAAAGGGAAACTGATTCGCGCTTAACTGAGCACTTGGACAGTTTCTCATCACGAAGAGCCGGGCCGAACAGCCCGGCCTTTCTCTTTTCACCTGCATATGCTTTGCCGGATTACCTTGGTTGGGTCACTTTCCGGCTCTTCATCTCTGGCCCGCTCTCCCCGACAATGTCCGCATGGACCGCACGAGCAAACTTGGTATTGCTTTCGTCTTCGTGTTTGCGATGCCCTTTGCAGGCTTCGGGCTGTTCGCGCTCTCCGCCGCCATTCGCCAGATGATTACAAGGATAGGCGACAAGCCGGTCTGGCTGCCCCTGTTGTTTGGCGTGGTCTTCAGCGGCATTGGGTTCGGCCTGATGGGCGTAGTGCTCTACGGAAACCGACTCTACCAACGCGACCAGCGCCGTCAAGCCGAGCATTTGTCCGAACCGTGGCTCTGGCGTGAAGATTGGGCCCAGGGACGCGTTCTCAGCAAGACACGCGGCAACATGATTGCTGGCTGGGTGTTTGCGATTCTCTGGAATCTTGTTTCCGCTCCGGTCGCTTATTTTGTGCCCCGCGAGGCCGCGAAAAACCCCGCGGTCTACATCGGTCTTGTTTTTCCTGTCATTGGAGTCTTCCTGCTTATTCATGCGATCCGTCAGACGCTGGCGTACCGCGAGTTTGGCAAGACTTGTTTCGAAATGGCGACCGTACCAGGCGTGATCGGCCGAGAAATCAAGGGCGTCATTCAGGCACGCTTCCCACACTCTACCAATCACGGCATTCACTTGCGGCTTTCTTGTGTGCACCGCGTCACGACGGGGTCCGGCAACTCGCAATCCACCAACGAGAGCATCCTGTGGCGCGACGAAGCGGATTTGTCCTCTGGACAGATTTGTCCGGGCCCGGTGGGGACGACAATTCCCGTGGCCTTCCGCATCCCGTGGGACGCGCAAGCCACCGAAAAACGCAGTCCGCGCGATGGAATTGTATGGCTCCTTGAGGCGCTCGCCGACGTCCCTGGCGTTGATTATCACGACATCTTCGAGGTGCCCATCTTCCGCACCCAGCAGACGCCCGCTCAGCCCGATCCGCAGTCTGAAGTGTTTGCTGCAGTCCGTCCCCGCACCCGCCCCGATGTGATGACGGTCGAAGTCCGGGCCTCTGCGACCGGCACCGAGTTCTATTTCCCCGCCGCTCGCAATAAGGGATTCGCGGGCACTACCAGCGGGTTCTTCCTTGTTTTCGCCGGCGGAACATACCTGCTGGCCCACACTCACATCCCCATCATCTTTGCGCTGGGATGCGGTTTGTTCTCGTTGTTGCTTCTCTACTTCACCGTCCAGATGTGGCTTGTAACCAGCCGGGTGATGATTGGCGGCGGCTTGCTTAAACTACAAAATGGCCTACTGGGTAGCGGCAAGGTCCAGCAGTTCAGTTGTACGGAGATTGAATCGATCACCACTAAGATCACCGCACAGCAGGGCGGCGCTACCGGCATTCCCTATTACGACATTCAAATGGCTCTACGTGGTCGCACAATGAACATCGCCCTCGGGCGCACGCTTCGCAACAAACACGAAGCCGACTGGCTGGTGGAAGAAATGCAGCGGCTGGCCGGTGCGAAGCCGAAGGGCATGTTTGCAGGCGGTGCGGGTTAGAGGTTCCGAATAACTCTCTGGAGTTCCTCCGCTATCTCCGCCGGATCCTTCTCCGCGGGAAACTGCACCGGCTTCCCAATGCGCACTTGAATCTTGCCCGGCGTCGCCAGTCTCCTGCCTGCTTTTTTGATCTCGTACAGCCCGTCAATGCGCATGGGCAGCACCGGAATGCGCAGGTTGTCGGCAAGCAGTCCCACTCCTGCCCGGAACGGGCACAGCTTGCCATCTTCTGTGTGTCTTCCCTCCGGAAAAACCAGCACGCTGTACCCGCGATCCACGGCCTCTCCCGCATACGCAAAGCTCTTTCGGAACCCTGACTGACGCGGCAGAGGGAACAAATTCAGCAGCGCGACGCCCAGGAACCATTGCATGTAGCCGTAGATCCGCCAGTACCACGGTTGATCCGTCGCCGGTGATCGCAACGCCTCCAGTGCCTCTCCTCCCGTCGCCGTGGCTAGCCGGTGGCGGATTCCGAGCGGCAGCGCAGTCTGGATAAACCCCACGTCGACATCCGAAACATGATTCGAGACCACCAGCAGCGGTCCGCGTATCCCACGCAGGTTTTCCCGTCCGAGGATTCGCGGCCACCCCAGCACCAGCATGGCCGGGCGCATGAGCACATAATGCGCCGCCAGCCGCGCCCACCTCGCCGGCCAGCGTAGCGCCCATCGCGGATAGTGATACTGCTGGCGTTCGCCCCGCTCGCCCTGTAGCAGCTTTTCCAGATCGCCGACCGTCGCCGCGCTCGCGAACTGCGTCTCGCTAAGATCCACCTGGTAGCGATCCTCAAGCGCTCCAAGAAGTTCCACGCGTTCCAGCGAACTCAGTCCCAAACTGCTTTCCAGATTCGCCCCAGACGCAAGCGTCTGCGGAGCACGGCCCGTCACTTTCGAAAGCAATTCCGCCAGCGGACTGGCGCCAGCAATGTCGGTGGAGGCACGGGCGCCCTCGCCCGTGCGATCCCGTAGCCCCACCTCAACCGCCTGCTGAATTACATTGCGCCGCGGCTTCTGCGTCGAAGTCCGCGGAAAGTCTTCTTCCGGCCACACAAACCACGTGCGCATCCGCTGATACTCAGCCAGCGCCTGGTTGGCCCGCGCCACCACCGCCTCCACGTCCGCACCGCGTTCACACAGAATGAGCACCGCGCACGGTTCTTCATTCCCGCCGCGTTCCAGGCCCACCACCACGCAGTCGCGCACTTCCTTCTGCGCACGCAGCGCTGCTTCCAGGTCTTCGGGATAGACATTCATGCCCGCGGGCGTGACGATCACTTCCTTCTTCCGCCCTTTGAAAAACAGATTGTTGTCCTGGTCTACCGCCCCCAAGTCGCCGGTGCGATACCATCCTTCCTCGCCGGCAACCGGCTGCAGCTCGCGCCCGTTCCAGTAGCCGCTGGCGACGCCGCTGCCGCGCACCAGAATTTCGCCATCGTCGGCCAGTCGGATCTCCCGTCCCGGCAAGACCTTCCCGATCGATCCCCGGCTCAGCCGGAACGGATGGTTGACGCTGATCAGCGACGTGGTCTCGGTCAGGCCGTATCCCTGAATCAATGCGTATCCCAGGCGATGCCAGAATTGTTCCGTCTCCCGGTCAAGTGCCGCGCCGCCGCTGATGATGGCCCAGAATTTCCATCCGAACTGCCGCCGAATGTCTCGGAACGTCCACCACCGCCGTAGGTAGTGCTGCCTGTCTGCCCGGCGGCAGCGTTCGGCAAAATTCTCCCACCGGCCGCTGTGTTCCAGATCCCGCTCGACCTTCTGCTTCAGCGACTCGATCATCCGCGGCACTGCTACCAGCACCGACACGCGCTCTCGCCGGATGGTTGCCATCACTTCGGTTGGATTGAGCGTTTGCTCGAACACGACTGTCCCGCCCATCAGCGGGGGCAGAAAGATTCCCAGAAATTGCCCGAAGACATGGCTCAGCGGCAGCAGGTTCAGGAAACGCATCGGATGCACGAGCCGCTCATAGCGCAAATATTTTCTGATCTCGGTTTCGAGCGGCGCGACATTGGCCAGGACGTTGGCGTGGGTGATTACGACTCCCTTGGGCTCAGCCGTCGTACCCGAAGTGAAGACGATCTCCAGTGTGTCCGACGGCTGGATCTCCACCGGCCGAAACGGATCCGTCGAATGCTGCGAAATCGCGGACAAAAGCTCCGCCGGATCGATCGCGCCGGTATTCTGGAATACCTCGGCCCGCTCGCGAGAACACAGCACCAGCCGGGTCCGCACTTGCGAGCTGATCCGGCGCGCAAACTCCGGGCTCGCGCCGTCATCGATCGGAACCACAATCACCCCGCACAAAGCGCATCCAAAAAACGCAGCGACCCACTCTGCGCAGTTCGGAGACCACAACAGCACCGCGTCTCCCCGGCCCACGTTGCGAGCCTGCAACTCGCGGGCAAAACGGTAGGCGGCCTCGGCCACCTGCCGGTAGCTCCAGCGCTCGTGCCGGTACCCCCGCGGATACACGCAGGCGCACTCGTCTCCCCAGGCGGCGAAGTCGTCCAAGTAGTCCAATAGACTTGCCCGCATACTCTGTTTAGTAGCACAATTTGCAGGCCTTTACAGGAAGACTGTTACAGAAAAGCGCAGACCGGGGCGAAGGGCGAGACTTTCAGTGATGAGACTTTCAACGACGCCGGCCGTTTTGCTGCTGGCCCTGAGCGTCCTGGTCGCCTGCCAGCCTCGCGGCTCTAGTGGCACCAGCGCGGCTGTCCCGCAGCGTGACGCCGCATCCACCACTGGCGCTGCCCGCGACCTCAGTCAGGACGAAGCCGCCGGCGGGCACATTCTGCGCAAACACGTCGGCCGTACCGATGACCAACTGCTCGAACGCCTGGATCATGAACGCAACATTTCCGGCGCGTCCACCTACACCGACCGCGCCACGGCCGAGCGTGCGGTGGGCGCAGCCATCGCCCAGTCTCAGGACCGTATCCAGCGCTGGCTTAATCGCAGCGGCGGCCATCCCAACCTGGTCCTGGACTACGATGCCGACCAGCCCATCGGGCGCACCATCAACCGGGGCGAGAGCCAATCTCGCCCTTGCTCCCACGCCCTAGTCGTGCTGAAATACGAGCCACCATCCGGTTACTACGTTTTGACTTCATATCCGGAGTGCCGCTAATGGACCCCAAACCTACCAACTCGAAACCAGAAATCACCACCGCCAATTTTCCGACCCTGCACACGTTTCTGCGCGGATACTTTCACGAAGACGTTGCCGACGAGTACGGGACTCCCCCGGAAGCCGCCGAGCAGTTCTGCGAAGACGCCGATACCGACGAACGCACCCCAGTCGCACGCGAGTGGCAGCTATTGACCGAACTGACACACGGACAGCCTGCCACTCTCAACGCTGCTTTGAAGAAACTGGGTAGTGCAGTGAAGTTGAACGAAGAAGAGATCCCGCAGATTTCCGCGATCTTCGCGCGTTACCTGGATCAAAAACCCAGGCGGCGCGCTGCGAATGAATAACTTCGACAAGGCCAAGAACTGGTGCTGATGCGGCTGGTACCGCGACTTCACTGTAAGGGCCGGGCAGCTAGACTCGCAATCGCCAATCGCACCTTTGCTGACACTGCTTCCGTATCGCGCAGACTCAGCCCGGCCGTTGAAATCGCCTCGCCCACCCGCATTTCCAGAGGCTGGCACTTGATGTGATAGGTGTTCATCGGCAGCAAATCGAATGTGCCCAGCAGTGCGATTGGCACGATGTCAGCCTGCGCCTTGATCGCCAGAAAAAACGCGCCCGGCAGAAATGGTTGCAGTTGCCCATCGGGCGTGCGACCGCCCTCCGGGAAGATCACGAGCGGCATGCCCTTGCGCAGGCTCTTCAGCGCGGACTTGATCGCTCCGATCGATGCCGACGGATTCTGCTGATTGATGCACACCTGCCCTGACCGTCTCAGGTGCCACCCCACAAACGGATACGACAGCAACTCGCTCTTGAAGACAATGCGGAACTGGAATGGCAGATGAACGTAAAGAATCGGAATGTCGAGCGCCGAAGCGTGCGTCACTGCGTACACGCGTGGCTTCGAAACATCAACCCGCTCCATCCCCGTCACTTTCACCGGCGACAGGGTCGTTTTCATGATGAGCTGCGACCAAAGGCGCGCCAAACCATGCTGCCAGCGCCCGCTCGCGTCAAACACCGAACAAATCAGCGAAATCGTACCCAACACCAGCGTGTAAGCCCAAATCAGCGGATTCAAGATGAAGTATGACCGCAGACGGCTGAGCCAGCCATGCCGCGTCACCGCCGACCGATTCTCAGCCCACGTAGGGACAGCCGCCCCCGGCTGTCCAGCCGAGCGCAGCGCGGCCACGTTTTTCTCGGGCTCCACAGTCGTGGTGATCTTCATCAAACCTTGTCCCAGCCTCATCGACTCGCGGACAAGAATGTCCGCGCCACACAATATTTAGATGCGCACGCCTAGCCGTCGCATCGCCTCTCCCACAATGTAAATCGAACCAGTAACCACCACCAACCCACCGCGCCCGGCGATTCTGCCGGCGTCTTCCAGGGCTGAAGATACATCCGCAGCTTCTCGAATGTCGCCGGCCACGCGCGAGGCCGCCTGCCGGATCTCATCCACGCTGGCCGAGCGCGGATTATTGGCATGCGTCACAATCACCTGCTCGGCAATGGGAAACAGAATCTCGGCAATCTCCGCGACCGCCTTGTCGCGCAGCACGCCAAACACCATCGTGACCGCCCGCTCTCCGTAAGCGGCCGACAGCGTCGACCGTAACGCCCAGGCTCCCGCCGGATTATGCGCCACATCGAGCACATACTCCGGGCGGCTGCCGTCGCTCGGCACAACTTGAAACCTTCCCGGCCAACGCGTCTCACGAATGCCGCGTTCGATGGCCTTCGGCGTAATCTGCGCGTACCCCTGGTTGTGCAACTCCTCGGCCGCCGCGATCGCCAGTGCGATATTCCTCAACTGATGCCGCCCCGCCAAGGGAGACTCAACCAGAATCTTCTCGCCCCGAACTTCCAGCGCATAACGCTGGCCCACGCCAGACCGCCCACTGACCACTGGCCACTGACCATTGGCCACAAGGTACTGGCCACTCCCTGGCGAAACCGGTGGCACATAAGGCACTGCATTCACCGCCCGCGCGCCCTGGTCCAGAATCGTGTTTCCGATCACATCATTCGCCTCCGGCAATTGGGGCAGCGTAACCACGACTCCGCCCGGTCGGATAATTCCGGCTTTCTCGCGCGCAATCTCACCGATCGTGCCGCCTAAGTATTTCTGGTGATCGAGTGCGATGTCAGTGATCACGCTGACCCGCGGCTCCACCACGTTGGTGGCGTCCAATCGACCGCCCATCCCGACTTCAAGCACCGCCACATCCGGCTGCACCCGCGCAAAGTGCTCAAAGGCCATCGCGGTCAGCATCTCGAAAAAGCTGGGATGCCACGGCAGATCGCCTTCCGTCACCAGCCGCTCTGCAGTGCGGCCCACCACGTCGTGCAGGAGCGCGAAATCGTCATCGCCGATCGGCTCTCCATTCACCCGAATCCGCTCATTGATGTGCACCAGGTGCGGCGACGTGTACAGCCCGCTCTTCAGCCCCGCTGCCTGCAGGATGGAAGCCAGCGCTGCGGCCGTCGAGCCCTTGCCATTAGTCCCAGCAACCAGCACGCTTGCAGAGCTCTTCTCCGGATGCCCGAGCGCCGCGAGCAACACTCGCATATGTGCCAGGTCGAACTTGTGCGACGGCGTCTGTGCCAACTCGTGGCCCAGCGCATACATCTGCGCAACTGCGGTTTCGTAGGACATAAACAAGCTTTCAGCCGTCAGCCGCCAGCCATCAGCCCTCAGTTTCAGGCATCGGCACGATCCTATTCCAGAGACGCACAATGAAACGCCAAAGATTCACAGCAAGTGGGGGAAAGGACGTGCCCGACTGTTCAGCGGCGAACTGTAACGCCGGCACCTTGCCGGCTGTCGCGAGGGCGTCCCGCCCTCGCTGCGGCGGCGCAAACTGAACGCCGTTAGCCGGCGGCTGAGAGCTGATGGCTGACGGCTGAATCCATAAACTCCAGCGCCCGCGCAATGTACGGCTTTAGTTCTTTGCGCGTCACCACGGCATCCAGCATGCCGTGTTCCAGCAAAAACTCCGACCGCTGGAACCCTGGGGGCAGCTTCTGGCGGATCGTCTGTTCGATCACGCGTGGTCCCGCGAAACCGATCAGCGCTCCCGGCTCGGCGATATTCAGATCGCCCAGCATGGCAAACGAAGCCGTCACACCCCCCGTCGTGGGGTCCGTCAAAACCGAAATGTACGGAACGCGCGCCGCATCCAACCGGGCCAGGGCGGCCGAAATCTTCGCCAGTTGCATCAGGCTGATCACGCCTTCCATCATCCGCGCCCCGCCCGACGCCGAAACAATGATGATCGGCGTCCGCGTGTCCGTAGCTTTCTCAATCGCGCGCGTAATCGCCTCCCCCACCACCGCTCCCATACTGCCGCCGATAAACGAGTACTCCATCGAGCTCACAATCACCGGCCGCCCATTCAGCTTGCCGCGAGCGTTGATGACTGCGTCTTTCAGTCCAGTGTCTTTCTTCGCCTGTTTCAGCCGCGAGGAGTACGCCTTCAGATCCACAAACTTCAGCGGATCGGTCGAAACCAGGTTGCTGTCGAAAATCTCGTACTGGTTATCGTCCAAAAGCTGCGCCAAGCGCGCACGCGCGTCGATGCGGAAGTGCTTGTCACACTTCGGGCAGACGTTGAGATTGTCTTCCAGGTCCTTTTTCCAGATGATCTGGCGGCAGCTGTCACACTTCACCCACAGCCCCTCGGTGCGAACCTTCCGCTCGCCCGAAGTATCCAACTCGCCGGATTGTCGTTTGAACCAAGCCATAAAGGCAGTTTCTAGTTGCTCGTTTCTAGTTTCTAGTTCGCGACGTCGAACACTCCCACCAGCAACCAGAAACTAGTATTCAATTCCTCTCTGTGCCATCACGCCCTTCTCATACGCGTGTTTCACCTGGCGCATTTCGGTGACCGTGTCCGCCAGTTCGACAATTGTCGGATGCGCGTTCCTCCCGGTCAAGATGACATGCACCATCTCCGGCTTCTTCTTCAAGGACTCCGCCACCTTGCCCGCGTCCAGCATACCGTAGCTGATGGCATAGTTGATCTCGTCCAGCACCACCAGGTCCCATTCCCCAGACTGGATCGCCTTCTCCGCCTGAGCCCAGGCCTCTTCAACCATCCGTACATCCTCAGGATCGGGCTTCTCGGCGCCCACTTTCACAAACCCCCGGCCCATCTGCTTCATCACGAACTTGTCGCCGAACGCCTGCACGGCATCAAGCTCGCCATAGTGCCACGATCCCTTCAGAAACTGCAGCATCAGCACCCGCATTCCCTGCCCAACCGCCCGCAGCGCCGTCCCCATCGCCGCAGTGGTCTTGCCCTTACCCGGCCCAGTGTTCACGATGATGAGACCACGGCGCAGATCCGACATAGAAGGCGAATCTTTAATTTTACGCTACGCAGCGGCCTGAGCGGTCGGTTAAATACCCTCCCCCCTGTCACCCGGGTGGAGCAGGGCCTTCCGAGAAGTGAAGTTCCCGCGGAGTCTACGGACCCCTATCCAAACAGGAATTGGGCGTGACGAAACCGCAATCGCAGGCAGGGTATACGAGGCCTTGATTTACAAACAGGAAAGGCGGACGGCCTTGGGGTGCCGTCCGCCTTCGAGTCAAACGGGGAGATTGTTTACGGCATTTCGACAACCCGCGACAACTTGGATTGGCCGTCGCTGTTGGCCGCGCCCGGATCCTCCGGGCTCAGCAACCGTGCCGCCATCCGCAACACTTCCACTTCTTTCCGAATCTTGATCATTTGCTGTTCTTTCGCCCGTATCACGTCGTATGGGTTTTTCATTGAGGGAGGACCTCGTCCAGTCTCTTTAGGAATTTGTTCCGCCTGTGGAAGACACAATAGTCCACTTCCCGAACCTTGAGAACGTGTCGGAGGTGCATCCTGCCGGGAAATCGAACCGCACCCAATATCCGGCGAACGGACGATGCCTGATTACTCCTGAGTTAATGTCCCAGATGATAGGGATGGTTCTTCAGAATGGTGAAGGCGCGGTAAAGTTGCTCCGCCAGAACGACCCGCGCCAGTTCATGCGGCAGCGTCATCTTGCCTAAAGACAGAACAAAACCGGCGTGCTGCCGCGCCTCGCCGGTAAAACCATCGGCCCCGCCGATCGCGAACAGGAGCGGCACCGCGCTTATCTGTTCGCGCGCCAGAAACTCGGCCAACTCCTCGGATGAAAGCTGCTTCCCGCGTGCATCGAGGAGGACCAGTTTGTGCCGGTCCTTCTGCCGCTCCCCCCGCGCCAGCGACAGAACTGCAGCCTCGTCTTTCAGCGCCAGCCCCGCAACTTCCGCGTAGCGCGAGATCCGCTTCAGGTAGTCGTCCGTCAGAGTCTGGATCGCCGGCTCTTTCGTCCGCCCGACCCAAGCTACTTTGATCTTCATGGGCCTTGTCTAATGGAGACGGGCGGGATGCCCGGCTCTCCATCAATCCTTAGGCTTTCCCCGACGCAAACACCAGTTCCGCGCCGAATCGTATCTCATCCCCCACCCGATACAACTCAATCGCCGCCTTCGCCTCGGTGCGAATCGCCGGCCACTCATCGGCCGGCACGCGCTCCAGCATCGACCGAAACGGCGCCGTTAACGAGCAGACGTATTCAAAGACTTCTGTCGCATCTCCCGGCCAGGTCCAGGGCAGGTTGCGAACTGACTCTTCCACTTCGCGAAATCCGGCTGCCCGCAAGACCTCCGACAGCGAGCCGGTCTTCGAAAAGCGAAATGGATCCGCTCCTCCCGGCTCCAGCATGTGCCCACCCGCATGACGGTGCACAATTTCCATCGTGGTCTGCCAGTACGGCTGCTCGATCGGACCCCACGCCGCAAAGCAGGCGCGCGCACTCGGCTTCAACACATGCCGGAGTTCGGTCAGCGCGCGCTCGACATCCGCAAAGAACATCACCCCAAAACGGCAAGCGGCCAAGTCAAAGCTGTGGTCGGGAAATGGCAGCTTGTGCGCATCAGCCTGCTGCGTCGAGAAATTCGCCAGCCCCTTAACCTTGGCACGCTGGCTAGCCAGTTCGAGCAGGTCAGAACTCAGATCCAGGGCGGTGACGTGCCCCTCTGGTCCAACTCGCTGCGCCAGACTGATCCCTGGCTCCCCGGTGCCGCACGCCAAGTCGAGCACCTTCATGCCCGGCTGCGGAAACGCATATTCGACCAGCGCGGCGGTAACCGCGCTCCCCAAAACCGCCGACTTCGCTCTCCACTTCTCGGCGGCGATCAGGCGGTACGACGAACCCCACGGAGTTGCATCCGACGCCGCCATGTTAGGGCTTCTTCCTGCGCGTACGCTTCGGAGCCGCCCCGGTCGTTGCATTCGCCCGTCGCCGCTTCGGAGCCGCCATCAACTCGGCCGGCTCCAGCCGCGTTGCCGACTTCCACAGGCGCTCCAGGTCGTAGTACCGGCGGGCATTCTCGGAAAAAATGTGGACGACAAAATCCACGTAGTCCAGCAGCACCCACTCCGCCTGTTTGTAGCCCTCGGTGTGCGTCGGACGCAGGCCAAGCACCTCCAGTCGATCGTCCACCGCGTCCGCAATCGCCTGGATCTGCCGGGGATTGGTCCCGCTGCACATCACAAAATAATCGGTGAAAGCCCCCGAGTCTTTTTCCAGCTCAAGAATCGTGACTTGTTCGGCTTTCTTGTCCTGGCAGGCGAGAATGGCTTCGTTGACCTGGCGTTTGAGGTCGTTCGTCTTTTTCATAAGGATGGCGTATCGATTGTAACGCGCAGGTGGCGGGACGGGTGGCGCGCACATGGAGCGAAGACGAGCGCCAAGAAACCGTCCACATTTAGTCATGCCATGCTGCTTGCGATCCCGACTGGACCAATGGTAGCTTTCGATTGTCATGGTGTCGCCTGAGCCGATCGCAATCGAAAAGAGGTCTTTGCTGGGCTACGTGGCGTCGTTCATTTTGCATACCTATATCGCATACATTTGCGCGCTGGATCTTTCTCCGCAGTTGGTGTTTCACTGGTTCGGTTGGATCGCACCCATACTACAGATTTCGATCAGCATTCCGGCAACAGATTGGTACTTACAGCATTTCGAGTTGACGACGATTCTTCCAGCGCTGGTGGTTGGCTACGTGAACGTGGTTCGGTTCTTTCCGGCCACAGTTCGTAGCTACTTGCATGAGGGAGAATCTGGCTCGATTGCAGGTTGGGCTTGGATCCTTCTCACGGTACGGCTGCTGTACAAAATGCTGATGTACCACGCCCCGTCCTCTGTGCTCATTGGAACATCAGTGACAACCATCGGCTACTTCTTTGACATACAGAAGGTGATGCCCACATTTGCAGACCCACTCGCCAGTGACCCGGTACGCGTATGGGCACAGATGTCAATCACCGCGCCGTTCTACGCCGGGGTGTCGTACAGCTTGGGAGCACTAGCGTCGAAACGTCAGCTTCTGACCAAATTTTTCACGTTTGAAAAGCACGGCGAGACCACGACCCCGCAGCAGCCATAACCGACGCTGGAATGCTCAGATGCGTTGATTCACCATCGATAACGATCACAAAGAGGCGATAGCATCGCCAAGCGTACTAGCCGCCGCCTCTCGCCCCCTTCCGGTACAGCCCCATCTTCCGCACATACTCCGCCACCCGCGGATCCAGCCATTTTGCCAGAGGCCTGCCCTGCGCTGCCGCCGCCCGAATCGTCGTGGCAGAAACATTCTGCTGAACTCCATCCAGCAGGTGCAGAGTCACGCCCGGCAGCACCAGGTCGCCCGTTGCCGTCTGCTTCTGAAACGGCTTTGTCACCGCAGCGGGCGGCCGCAAGCCCTCCGGCAGCGACTCGGCCACATCCCGCAGCGAAAATCCCGGACGGCTAGCCACGATGAACTCGCACTCCGCCAACAGCGCCCGCGCCTCGCGCCATTTCGCAATATCTTTGAAAGCGTCCACGCCGATCAGAAAGAACAGCCGGTCCGCCTTCTTCAGCGTCTGTTTCAGCCGCCGGACCGTATCAATCGAGTAATTCGCCGTCTGCGCAACGCCTCCGCCCGAACCCAACTCACCCGCCTCCAGCAACGACGGCATCCAGCGCTTGTCGTCCTGTGTTGCCAGCGTCACCATCGCATACCGATGAACGAACGCCGTGACGGGCTGTTTCTGCTTGTGCGGAGGCACGTTCGCCGGCACAAACAGCACCTGCCGGAGCGCGAAGCGGTCGGCCGCCGCCTGGGCCAGCGTCAAATGCCCGCGGTGGATCGGATCGAAGCTTCCGCCGAAGAGACCGATGTTCATCCGTCGCCTTTCTGCGCTGGCGCCGCTAGTGTCGTGTTTCTCATCGGATGTTGCAAGTCTTTGTTCTTTGTAAACCGAATTTTGCACTATTGATTCTTGAGTCACTGGCATTTCGGCGTATGGTGGGTGTGCCACGTTCGTTGCCTCAAACCCGGCTCCCACACTGGCCATTGGGACACTGTGCCTTTGCCGGGACCGCGTGAACAGGCGTAACTCGCTTGTGCGCTTCTCTGCGCATAGCATGAATTGAAGTTTATGCGAATGAAACTCCCTCTCATCCGCACGCTGGCGGTAGCTCCGGCACGCGCTCCCATTTTGCGTTACAGTGTCGCTCTGCTCAGCGCGGTTCTCGCGCTCATCCCCACGCTCCTCCTCACCGACATCGCCGAGAGCCGCCTCGTCGTTTTCGCCGTCGCCGTCATGGTCAGCGCCTGGTACGGAGGCTGGAAGCCCGGACTGGCCGCCACCTCCTTCGCCCTTACCGTCAGCGCCTACTATTCGCTGATGGGAGAGCACAGCCCGGCCGAATACCGCAGAGCCACCGCCCACCTGATCCTCTTCTTCGCGGTCGCGCTCCTGATCTGCTGGTTCAACGCCGCCCTCCGCGCCACCCAGGAGAGCCTGAACCGGTCCGAGGGCAACTTCCGTTCGCTCGTCATGAACGCCCCGTACGGAATCTGCCGCTGCAACGCTCTGGGAATGATCCAGGACGCCAACCCCGCCCTGGTCGCCATGTTTGGCTACTCCAGCGCCGCCGAACTCACCGGCCGGCACCTCGGCAGCCTTTACGCCGATGCCCAGCAGTGGTTCCAGACGGCCGACTATTTTCATGCCGGAAAAGAATTCACCCGCCTGACCACCGAATGCGTGCGTAAGGACGGCGCCGCCATCGTGGCCCGCATCTCCGGCCGCGCCATTTCCAACGGCAAGACCGGCAGCACTTTCGAAATCTTCATGGAAGACATCACCGAAACCCGCACGCTCGAGCAGCAACTGCGGCAGGCTCAGAAAATGGAAGCCGTCGGACGACTCGCCGGCGGCATCGCGCACGACTTCAATAACCTCCTGATGGTGATCTCCGGATACTCCGAGTTCCTGCTCGAGCGCGTCGGTTCCGACCCTCGCCTCCGCGGTCCCGCTCAGCAAATTTCCAACGCTACCCAGCGGGCCACCTCACTCACTCGTCAACTGCTCGCGTTCAGCCGCAAGCAGATGCTCGCGCCCAAGGTCCTCGACCTCAATGAGGTCGTCAGCGAAAACCTCAAGATGCTCACCCGCATGATTGGCGAAGACATCGACCTTGTCATGGTGCCCGGCCCCGCCATCGGCGCCGTCCGCGCCGATCCTGGCCAGATTGATCAGGTGATCATGAATCTGGCTGTCAACGCCCGCGACGCCATGCCCGACGGCGGCAAACTCACCATCGAGACTGCCAATGTTTCGCTCGACGAGAACTTCGCCCGCACCCACGCACCCCTCCAACCCGGCGATTACGTCATGCTCGCCATCAGCGACACCGGGATCGGCATGGACCTGGAAACTCAGTCTCGCATCTTCGAGCCTTTCTTCACCACCAAGGGCGCCAAGGGCACCGGCCTCGGCCTCTCGACCGTCTACGGCATCGTGAAACAAAGCGGTGGCTTCATCTTCGTCGACAGCCAGCCCCAGCGTGGCACCGCGTTCCGCGCCTACTTCCCCCGCGTCGACGCCCGGGAAGAGCCCGCCGCGGTCCACGACACTCTCGGCCTGCCTCGCCCCGAGCGCGGGCGGGAAACCATTCTTCTGGTGGAAGACGAGGTCAATCTCCGCCGCCTCGCCCGGCAATACCTGGAGACGCAAGGCTACAAGATCCTCGAAGCTGAAGATGGTGCCGCCGCCCTGCAAATCGCAGCCGGGCATAAGGGCCCCATCGACCTCGTACTGACCGACGTCGTCATGCCCGGAATGAATGGACGCGAACTGGCCCGCCACATTTCCGCCCAGCGCCCAGACCTCCGCGTACTCTTTATGTCGGGCTACACCGAGAATGAAATTGGACACAACGGCATGCTCGACGCGGGCATCAATCTGCTTCAGAAACCTTTCAGCCTTCCCGCCCTCAAAGACAAGGTCCGGGAAATACTGGGCTCCGAGCCAATTCCCCAGGAGGCAGATGTGGCCCCCAGCGCTGTTACCGATTTCACCGCATCCACCGGAAAAAAGACTCCGTTCCGCGCGCGCCGCTTCAACCTTCATCTTCCCCTGCGCTATCGCTTGCTCGGAGAAACGAATTGGCGGCCCGGCACCACGGAAAATATCAGCCGCTCAGGACTCCTGTTCCAGGCCCAGGAGATGCTCGCACCCAATGCGCAACTGGAAATCAACCTCGTGCTGCCCTCCGAAATCGCCGGCCTCGCCGCCACCGAGGTCGTCTGCCGCGGAGAAGTCGTCCGCTCCATCGGACCGCAAGACCCGAAATTGTCACCTGCCCTGGCCGCCAAGATCCTCCAGTACCAATTCCAGCACGGCGCCCACGTCCCCGAAGCGTGAGACGCTAGCGTCAGCTCTCAAATCGTGGAGAGACGGGCGCCCTCGCCCGTTCTCGTTACCTTCGATACCTCAGCCCATTTGGACAACCTCGCCCAAGACTGCTACAGTGCCGCCAGTATGTCCCTGGTAGTCAAACTCGAAGACGATCTCGGCGAACGCAGCGAATGGGTCATGCTGCACGCTGTGATCCCCACTAACAGCGCCGAATCTTTTCCTCTGCTCAGCGGTATCGACCCCTTCGGCAAAACCGTCTTCAACCACCTGCAAATGGCCGAATTCTTGCGGGAATGGGAAAAAGTGAAAGATCGTGTCCGCGACGAATCCCAGATGGAAGCCTGGGAAAAAGTGAAGCACATGGCCGAAACCTGCCGCCACGACCGCGACCTGTATCTGCGCTTCGTGGGAAACTAGAACCAGTGCCGGCACCCCGTTAGTTGGATACCTCCACAACTTTGTCATCCCGAGCGGAGCAGGAAATTCACGAAGGGAAGTTCCTGCGGAGTCGAGGCCTGCCCTGAGCTTGCCGAAGGGGACCCTGCGTTCTTCTACTTCTCCGGTAAATTCTCCTTCAGAAACCGCACCACATTCTCCCCCATGATCATTCTGATCTCCTGCTCCGAGTACCCCGCCGCCAGCATCGCATCCGTAATCTGCACCAATCCGGTCGTGTCAAAGGGCGTGGTCACTGCTCCATCGAAATCCGACCCTAGTGCCACATGCTCCGCCCCCACCATCCGCGACACATACTGCATGGCCTTCACAATGGCGCTTGCATCGGTCCCGCAATTTGCCGTAGCCCAATACCCAATCCCGATCAGCCCGCCCTTCGCCGCAATCACCCGAATCTGGTCGTCGCTAAGGTTGCGGTTGTTGTCGCACGTCCCTTTCACGCCCGTGTGCGAGACGACCAGAGGACGCGTGGCCATCGCCAGCACATCGTCAATCGTTTTCGCCGAAGCGTGCGCCAGGTCCACGATCATGTGCCGCACTTCCATTTGCCGCACCCACTCCCGGCCCTTCTCCGTCAGTCCCGTCTTGTGCACGCCCGCCGCCGATCCCCCAATGTCATTGTCGAAAAAATGGCTGGGCGACATCATCCGATACCCAGCCCGGTACAGTACATCCAGATTCCGCAGCTTCCCATCGAGCGCATGCGCTCCCTCAATCGAAAGCAGCCCGGCTGTGAGATTGTGATTCGAGCGCCGCCGTTCCAGGTAGCTCGTCAGATCCGCCGAACTCTCAATCACCACAAATCCGCCGCGCGAGCCGCTCGCCATCTCGTGCAACCGCCGCGCCTGATACAGCGCCCGCGCCGTCAGGCTGTTCCAGGTCCTAAGCGGCCAACGCTCCACAATCGCAAGCAGCCGAATGTCGTCGTTCTTATCTTCATTGCTGTTGATATTCAACCCATGCGGGCTCTTGGTCGGCAAGGAAAACACCTGCACCGCGACGTTGCCCTCGGCCAGCCGGGGAATATCCACATGTCCGTAGGCGCTGCGCTGCAAAAGGTCCCGCCCCCACAGCAGCGAGTCGGCATGGAGATCGGCAATCGTGAGCTCCCGGTGCAGGCGCACCGCCCGCGCGGACGCCGCGTACGGCGGCTTCTTTAACACCTTGTTTTGATCCTCATCCACCAGCCGCGGCACCGCCAGAAGAAACGCCACCGCCAGGCACAAAATCAGAAGACCAATTTGAGCAATCCGCCGACCCACAATTCCTCCACAATGTGGCTTCGTATCAGGGCATCGCTTTAGCGATGCCGCAAGGAGCTAACTTCCAACGGCCCCTTTAGGGGCTGTCAATGGCTCCCGCCTTCACTTCGATAACGCGCCCAACGCCTCGCGAAACAGAACCTCAAAACTCGGCGCGGGGGCCCCACTCATCGCGCTCTTTGCGATGAGTGGGGCGCTGTGCAACGCCTTCTCCGCCGCCGCTCGCTGATATCCAAGGTTCACCAGCGCCGAAATCACATCTTCCTCCACCGGACTGGCCTGCGCCACGCTCACCTCGCCCACTCCCGTTGCCGCGGGTAATTTATCCCGCAACTCCAGCACCATCCGCTCCGCTGTTTTCTTCCCAATCCCCGGAATTCGCGTGAGCCGCGCCACATCCCCGCTGCGAATCGCGTTTACCATCTCGTCCGCCGGCATCCCACTCAGGATCGTGATCGCCAGCTTCGGCCCGATGCCGCTCACCGTCAGCAGCTTCTCGAAAAGTTTCTTCTCCGCCAGGCGCAAGAATCCATACAGACTCAGCGCATCTTCGCGCACGTGCGTGTGAATGTGGAGCGCGACCTCCACGCCTGTTCCCGGCAGCTCCGAGAAAGTTGGCACACTGATCACAACGTCGTAACCGACGCCGTGTGTCTCCACAATCGCCTGGTTCGGATGTTTCGCCAACAAAGTCCCACGCAAGTGCGCAATCATCGGCGCTATTGTACGGCACTCATGAGGGTGGAGCGACGGGCGCCCTCACCCGTCCAGCTGGAATACTCCCCATTTTTCCTCCCCTTTCCACAAGAACCTTCGCCGCTCCACAGGTTCTTCACAAATTCGCTGCACTTTCCCGTTGCGTGAACCGCCCCGCTCCCGCACAGTGCTAGTCAGTCAAAAGCGTGTGATGTTCTGACACCTTGTCGGTTCGGTTCAGTGTTGCCGGTGGTTCACTCGAGGGTGACTCACCGGGGGAAATCCGGTTCATGTCCAGTGAACTGGAGCCCGGGCGTTGCGGCCTCCTCACTCCTCCTATTAGGCAGGATGAAAGCGCTGAACCAGCAGCCTGTGTGCGCAAGCCTCAGGTGAGTATCGCGGGGCGCTTGCACTTTCACGAGTCAGGTGCCGCGATCATCGATCGCCTTCGGGCGAGAGACGGCAAGCCAGAGCGTCCACGAAAACAATGCGGCTTGGGTGGCTGGCCCAAGCCGCATTTGTTTTGTGTCGGACACTCTTGTCCGCGAACCGCCGGACTGCCAATCAAATTCCAACGGCCCGTTGCATCCGTCTTAGTTATGGACACAGGGCGGACAGGAGTGTCCGCCCTACACAACCTAGGTTGCGCCGCCCGCGATCGATGGCACCAGCAGCACCTCATCGCCATCTTGAAAGGCATACGAAGCGCCCCCGAGAAAGCGAATATCTTCTTCATTCACGTAGATATTCAAAAAGCGCCGAGCCTCTCCCGCTTCGTCGTGCAGATGGGGCGTCAGATCCGGGAACTGCCGGTCAAGCGCCGCGAACAGGTCGTTGAGGTTCGACGCACTGCAATCAATCTTCGGTGTGCCTGCAGTGAGCCGCCGGAACGGTGTAGGAATCTGTACCGTGATACTCATGGATGATTTATGCCTCCGCAGCGAGGACGGTAGATTTGGTGGCCAAAGGTAGCGCCGGCGTCTCGCCGGCAACCCGACCGAACTCGCCGACCTTGCTTGCCAGATATGCTTCAAACTCCACCAACTTCGGAGCGATTGGAGTCTCCGCCTGGTACGCGTCCGACAGCACGTCGGTCGTCTTCAACCCGTTGCCCGTGATGCAGAGCACGGTCGTCTCATCGGGGAGAATGCGATCCTGATGAATCAGCTTGCGCGCTACCCCCACGGTCACGCCACCCGCCGTCTCGGTAAAAATACCTTCGCTCTTGGCGAGCAACTGGATCGACTCGACAACTTCGGTATCCGAAACGTCCTCCGACCACCCGCCGCTCTTGGTGATGGCCTTGATCGCATACGGTCCATCGGCTGGATTGCCGATCGCAAGCGAGCGCGCGATCGTCTTCGGACGCTGCGGTTCGATCTCCGTGCTGTACTGCTTCACTGCCGTGGAAATCGGAGAACAGCCGGAAGCCTGCGCGCCAAAGAACTTCACCGGCTTGGGATCGACCAGGCCGAGCAGCACGAGTTCATCGAATGCTTTCTTGATCTTCGAGATCAGCGATCCACCCGCCATCGGCACCACGATGTTATCCGGCAAACGCCATCCGAGTTGCTCGGCGATTTCGTACCCGACCGTCTTCGAGCCCTCGGAGTAGTACGGGCGCAGATTGACGTTCACGAATCCCCAGCGATGTTCGTCGGCGATCTGCGAGCACAGGCGATTCACGTGATCGTAGCTTCCGTTGATGCGTACGAGTTCGGCGCCGAACACCTGCGTGCCGAGGATTTTTGCGGGCTCGAGGTCGGAGGGAATGAAGATCCAGGCTTTGAAACCTTCGCGCGCCGCTTGCGCAGCGACGGAATTCGCGAGGTTGCCCGTGGAAGAGCAAGCGACAGTATCAAAACCGAAACTGCGCGCATTGGCGAGCGCGACTGCCACCACGCGGTCCTTGAAGCTCAGCGTCGGCAGGCAAACCGCGTCGTTCTTAATGCAGAGCCGTCGCGATCCAATCTTCTCGCCCAGGCGCGGCGCGCTGACCAGCGGGGTATATCCAACTGGGAGGGAGGGCTGATACCCCGCAGGCAGCGGCAGCAGTTCGCGGTAGCGCCAGATGTTGGGCGCGCGCGACGCGAACAGCTCATGCGAAACAGTTTTGCGTAGCGAATCGTAGTCGTAGGTGACTTCGAGGGGAGAGAAACAGTCTTCGCAGTAATTGCGGGGCTGGCTGGGCCAGGCCTTGCCGCATTCCCGACAACGGAGTTCGTACGTGCTCGTCGCCATTGTGCAACTTCTTTCTGTGACTGAGGGACGAGCCGGGAATAAATCCCCAGATACGACAAAACCCCTTTTCCGGATAGGAAAAGAGGCTCGGGAGCTGCGAACTATTCGCTTTCCCGAATCTCATGGTCCCCGTTGCCGGGCGAGAGTTGGCACCTGTCAAGCGGGATAGATGATCCCGATCCGGTTGCCGTGGCGTCCTAGGGCTCGTCCCTCAGCCACTCTGCATGAAATTCCGGTTTGCTCAATAAAGAGCAAACTTGGAGATAAATGTTACAGGCGGCCGGACACGCTGTCAAGGGATTTCGCGGTCGGATACTGCCGCAGTTTGAAGTTGCGGGCAATTGAAAATGAAGGCTTTAGCACGAGAGACTCTATTTGCCTTTTGCGGCCGCCTCGAGCTGGCGCAGCTTCGCCATGGTGGCCGCTGAAGGGTCTTTGCGCCTACTATTCTTTGGCCGCCGCTTGGTTTTGGTAGTGTAGTGATTCTGAGCCATCTGGTCTCCTGTCTGTTGGGCGGTTTGGGGACGCCTGCCCTTGATTCCCGCAATTGCAGCCGCAAACCACTGCGTCGATCAATTGTAACTGGAGAGTTGAACACCCGTGCGGCGTTCAGCGGCTGTACTGATTCCTCTTCTTGTCCTCGTGACGTTCGATGCCTAGCTGGATCAACCGGTCGATCAGTTCCGGATAAGACACCCCCGATGCAGCCCACATCTTCGGATACATGCTAATGGCGGTGAAGCCAGGCATGGTGTTGATCTCGTTGACGAAAATCTTGCGTGCTTTCGGGTCCATCAGAAAATCGACGCGCGCCAGGCCCTTGCAATCGACCGCTTGAAATGCCGCGATCGCGAGCCTCTGCACGGTTTTCATTTCCCCTTTCGTGATCTTGGCGGGGATCACCCCTTCGGAGCCTTCGACCAGATACTTCGCGTCGTAGTCGTAGAACTCCTTGCAGGGAATGATTTCTCCGGCAACCGACGCTATGGGATTGTCGTTGCCGAGCACCGAGCACTCGATCTCGCGGGCTTTGTTTTTCTTTCCTCCGACGCCTTCTTCGATGACAATCTTGCGGTCGAATTTCGCGGCTTCCGCGATCGCCGGACCAAGTTCCTTCCGGTCATGCGCTTTCGAGATTCCGACCGACGAGCCCAGGTTCGCGGGCTTTACGAACACCGGATACCTCAGCTTGCTCTCTACGAGTTTCTGGACTTTCTTCGACTCGCGCTCGAACTGGCTGCGTAGCACGGTCACGTGTTTGACGATTGGCAACCCCGAGGCGCGGAACAGGGATTTCATCACGTCTTTGTCCATGCCCGCGGCCGAACCGAGAACGCCGGCTCCGACATAAGCAATATCAGCAAGTTCGAGCAAGCCCTGAATCGTCCCGTCTTCGCCGAAGGTGCCGTGCAGGACGGGGAAGATCACGTCCACGTTGATGGCTCGGTCGGAAGCGCGGCGGAGTGTCCCATCGGTCTGAAACGGCGCCAGTCCGCTCTCGCGATGTGCGGGTTCCGGGGGAACGACGACCGCTTCGCCGGAGGCAAGAACGGCGGCGCCCGGAGTCGCTTCCGGATCGCCCGCCCGCAAATGCGGCTCCTGTGTGGCGCGAGCATCCTTGCCCGCGTCCCCCTTCAGCAGGCGCGCGGCATGTTCAGCCGTGAGCCAGTGGCCGTCTTTGGTGATGCCGATGGGAACCACTTCATACTTTTTTTTATCGATTGCGTTGAGAACAGAGGCTGCCGACAGCAGCGAGACTTCGTGCTCGCCGCTGCGTCCGCCGAACAGGATGCCGACACGGAGTTTTGCCATTTTGTTTAGTCTGGCTGGACGCGGGCGCTGAGTCAACTCGCAGGATTGGTGCGACGCTCGCGCGAGGGGGCCTATCTAGGTTTTATGGTCTGGATCGTTGCGGCGTTGACCATACCACGGCCCGTGCCGAGTTCTGAAGAACCCTGGGCCACGCAGTACGAAGCCGACCATGATGCGCAGAGCCTCGAAGGCGGAGTGCAAGCGTACATTTCGTCCGGACGTGACCACCATCTCCCGTAAGATCACGAATCGACCCAAACGCCTGAGTTGCCTGCCCAGTACGACGTCCTCGGCAGCGTACAGGGTTTTGTCGAACCCACCTGCTGCCTCAAAGGCTTGACGAGTGCAGAAGAGGAAGCAACCGGATGCGAGTTGCCCGAAGCGCTGGATGATCCACAGCCATAGCCACGCCAGAATACGCCCGTAGATTGGGACGGACCCATCAAACCGTGCCCTGGCACCGCCGCCGACCGCGCCGACCCGCATTTCGTGTACGGCCGCGACGACAATTGTCTCAGGGACATGGGTGTCGGCATCGACGAACACCAGCAGGTCACCTTGAGCTTGCGCCGCTCCTGCGTTGCGGGCTGCGGCAATCTGCCGACAGTGGATCGAGAGGACCCGAGCCCCACCACGCACCGCGACCGTGGTCGTCGCGTCCGTCGACGCATCATCCACAACGATGATCTCGTACGGTTCGTTCAGGGCCCCGGCCGCAGCATGAAGCGCACTGATCGTCCGACCAACGAGGAGTTCTTCATTGTGAGCCGGAATGATGAAGGTAATCATGCTTGCGTAAGAGGCGCCCACCTAACGAACCGAGGAAACATGTATCGCCGGTGCCCGCCCGCCATAACAGCTGCCCGGCCGCGCTACACTCGGTTAGCCCAGCCGGTCGCGGATCGAGCGCTTCACGCGTTCCCACCACATGCGCAGGACGACCATGGTTGGAACGGGCGGTTGCGTGTTGATTTTGGCGACCAGTTTGAATCCGGCGGGAACTTCAAAGAGCGCCGGATCGAGTGGCGCCTCGGAGAGTTCGGTCACTTCCGACTCGCATGTGCTGGTGTACTCCTTCTGCGAACCGTCGGACTGAGCGAGGCTGGTATGCGATGTAGTGGTGAGCTTCACCGGGAATCCGGTTTCGCTGACTCCGGCGCGGTGAATCTCGAGTTTCTTCTGCAGACAGGAAGAGGAAGCTGCGAACAAGACAGCTGCGGACGTCCTGTGAGGAACGGCGTAGCAGGAACCCGAGGGCACATCCAGATCGATGTACCAGCCGTCGGTCTCGCTCGACGTGTTCTGCTGGCAACTTTCGGGCCTGACGACGCGGCGTTCATGAGTAACAATGTGGCGCGCGGTGTGGCCAAACATCTCTTTGCGCTCCCCCGTGTCCACGCTATCGATGAAGATTTCGACGGAACCTTTGGCCGGCTCGCGCCGCTGAAATGCCGGTTTGAATCCCGTCGGGACGCCACGCTCGTCGAGTTCGGTGGAGGTATATTCCCGCGCATCGAGATTGAGCATCAACGCGCGGCGCGCATCGCATTGCTGGATGAACGCCTGGCGAGGCCCCCAGGTGTATACGGGCTTCTCCCCGGGACGAGCAGCGTGGCCGGCGCTGCTGCGGGAGTCGCTCTGCGAGCGCGAACCCTGGAAGTAGCGAGTGAAGACGCTGGGAGGGACAGCCTGTGAGCCCGACCCGGAGTGCAGGGTGGTGACGATCTTGAGATCCGCGGCAGAGGCTAGACCACAGCAGATTGCGATCACAGCGGGAATCCGCTGAGCGGTCGAAAAGGCCATGGCTCCTCCTAAGTCAGGAACGAGGGGATCACGCCCATGTGAGACGGCTATTTTACCGCGAACGGGCGAGAGATCTAATTGTCTTTCTTGCAAAGTAAGGTTGCAAAGAACGGGAGTTTTCCCGACCGTTCCCCTGTATTTTGATTACAATGGCGGGTTGTCGCAGCGCAACGAAACAAGCGGAGGAACGGTTAACATCGGGTTTCAAGCAAAACGGAAAACGCGTCCCGGCGGGTTTTCCAGAATTTGGCGAAGGTGGAGTCTCATGAAAAAAACTTGGTTGGTGGCCTGGGTGTCAGTTCTGTTCCTTGGATTCGCGGCTGCTGCTTGGGGGCAGGCCGCTCCAACACCGCGCAAGAAACGCATCGCGATCATGGATTTCGACTACGCCACGGTGCACGCCGGCGTGGCGGGGATTTTCGGCCAGGATGTCGATATCGGCAAAGGCATTGCCGATCTGCTGGTGACGGGTCTGGTGAAGGACGGATCCTATTCCATCATCGAGCGCAAGGCCCTGGACAAGATTCTGGCCGAGCAGAATTTTTCGAACAGCGATCGGGCCAATCCGGCTTCAGCCGCGAAAATCGGCAAGTTGCTTGGGGTGGACGCGATCCTGGTCGGAAGCATCACTCAATTTGGAAATGAGACAAAGAACCTGGGACTCGGCGGCGCTGGAGGGGGTTTGATTGGCCATGGTCTGGGCGGGTTCGGCCACAAGAATTCCAAGGCAATCGTCGGCCTCACTGCGCGACTGGTGGATATTGACACAGGTGAAATCCTGGCGGTTGCGGAGGGTAAGGGAGAGTCGTCGCGCAGCAGTACTTCCATGCTGGGCGGCGGAGGCAACTGGCATGCTGGGGGTGGCGGCCACGTGGATTTCGGCAGCAGCGACTTCCAGAGCACCATCATCGGCGAGGCCACCAAGTTGGCGACCGATAAGCTGACCACCGATGTAGTCGCCGGCAAAGACAAATTGCAGGTTCGGACTGTCGTCGTGCAGGGTCTGGTGGCGGCGGTGGATGGGGGGCAGGTGATCCTGAACGTAGGCGCAAAGGCCGGAGTAAAGGTGGGCGACGAACTGAGCGTCGAGCGCGTGAGCAAGGAAATCAAGGATCCTGCGACGGGGCAGGTGCTACGGCGCTTGAGCAGTTCGATCGGTGTGGTCAAGGTCACCGACGTGGATGATGTGTCGTCCGTGTGCGCAGTGGTTTCGGGATCGGGATTCAAGGTTGGAGACGCGGTGAAGACGAAGACGCAGTAGATCGCATCCGGTTCGAAGATTGACGGCGGGGCCGATTGGGCTCCGCCGTTTGATTTTGGAGGGCAAAATCTTTACCACAGAGGGCACAGAGGCACACAGGGGAACCGACTTCCTCTGTGCACCTTGTGTCCTCTGTGGATAGTTCTGTTACAGGATTTTCTTTCCAAACGCCGAGAGAGCCAACTCCACCGCCAAGTCGGCAGTCTGGTTGCGTTCGTCGATGACGGGATTTACCTCCACGATTTCGAAACTCAGCATGCGTCCGTGGTCGGCGATGATTTCCATCGCCAGGTGCGCTTCGCGATAGGTGGCGCCACCCCAGACGGGAGTACCGACTCCGGGCGCGTCTTCAGGATCAATCCAGTCCATGTCGAGGGAAACGTGGTAGCCGGCCGTGCCGCGTCCGGCCATGCGAAGCGCTTCTTCCATCACGGCGCGCATGCCCCGCTCGTCAATGTCACGCATGGTGAAGACCTCGACGCCCGCTCTTCGGATGTTCTCTTTTTCGAAATTGTCGACGTCGCGAATGCCGACCAGCACGCAGTTCTCCGGCTGAACTTTGGGCGAGAAGTCGTAGATGTTGCCCAATTCGGCGGGAGGAAGTCCCATCAGCGAGGCGAGCGGCATGCCGTGCACGTTGCCGCTGGGCGAAGAGTCGGGCGTGTTCATGTCGGTGTGCGCGTCGATCCAGAGCAGGCCGATTTTCTGGTTCTGGCGCCGGTAGAACTCGGCGACTCCAGAGACTGTACCCGCAGCGACCGAGTGATCTCCGCCGAGGACCAGTGGGACTTTGCCGGCTTCGAGAGTCTTCAGAACCAGGTCGGCGCTCTTGGTGCAGGTGGCGGTGATTTCCTTCAGGTACTTGGAACTGGCATCGCCTACTTTCTTCTGTTCGGGAATGGCAACGGCAATGTTGCCGGCATCTTCGACGACGTGGCCGATGGCTTCAAGACGCGCTTCGAGACCGGCAACGCGGACGGCGGAAGGACCCATGTCAACACCGCGGCGGGACTGGCCGAGATCCAGGGGCACGCCGATCACGCGAATCTGGCGCGGGGTGATGGTGGAGAAGGACGCTCTTGTAGTGTGGACCATATTTTTCACCGCCGAGACGCCGAGAGCACCGAGAAAACCTTAGGGCTTCATTTACTCCAGTTGGGGCGTTTGTCTTTTCGCCCACTGTGCATCTGGAAATTCATTTACGATTCGTTTCAGTCCATTCTTAAGAACAGCGACATGGAAGTTCATTAACAAGCCAACCTTCTTGTTGGCCAGCCGCAGGTACGAGAGAAGTTGTGCTTCGTGAATCGGAAGTAATTTTCTACCGCTTTGATCTCGATGATGATTTCGTTTTCTACGACTAAGTCCATCCTGTAGCCGCACTCGAGCTTCACGTCTTTGTAGATGACTGGCAGCGGCTTCTGCTCCTCGAGTTTCAATCCGAGCCGCTTCAATTCAAAGACCAGGCATGATTCGTAAGCAGATTCCAGCAGTCCCGGACCGAGATGACGATGAACCTCAATCGCTGCGCCGATGATGCGGCGAGTGATCTCATCGAGACTTTCCTTATTCTGCATTTCTCGGTGTTCTCGGCGCTCTCGGCGTCTCGGCGGTGAAAACTTCTACGGGTACAGACGATACAGCATGCGCGGGAAGGGGATTGTTTCCCGCACGTGCTCCAAGCCGCAGATCCAGGCTACGGCGCGTTCGATGCCCATGCCGAAGCCTCCGTGAGGAACGCTGCCGTACTTGCGCAGGTCAAGATACCACTTGAAGGCCTCTTCAGGCAGATTGTGCTCGCGGATGCGCTGGAGGAGCAGATCGTGCGACGCCATACGCTGCGATCCTCCGATGATTTCGCCATAGCCTTCGGGCGCGAGTACGTCGACGCACAGCGCGAGTTCGGGGCGCTGCGGGTCCGGTTCCATGTAGAACGCTTTGACGCTCGCGGGATAGCGATGGACCATGACCGGCTTGTCGTACTGCGAGGAGAGATAGGTTTCGTCGGGCGAGCCCAAGTCGCCTCCCCATTCGAACTTGTTTTCCAACTTTCCTTGGGCGTGGCCTTCCTGGAGGCTCTTGACGGCCTCGTCGTAGGTGATGCGCGGGAAGGGCGGCTCGATTTTTTCGAGCTTGGCGATGTCACGGCCGATGGTTTGCAAGTCAACTCGGCGGCGTTCGAGACAGCGTTTCACCAGGAAGCATAGAAGGCCCTCGGCCAGTTCCATCAGGTCGTCGAGTGTGCCGTACGCGATTTCCGGTTCGACCATCCAGAACTCGGTCAGGTGGCGGCGGGTTTTCGATTTCTCCGCGCGGAAGGTTGGGCCGAAGGAATAGACCTTGCCGAGCGCCATGGCTGTTGCTTCGATATAAAGTTGCCCGGACTGCGTGAGGTAAGCCTGCTCTTCGAAGTAGTCGACCGGGAAGAGCGTGGTGGTGCCTTCGCAGGCGGCGGGCGTGATGATGGGTGGGTCTGTGAGCGTGAACCCGTTGCTGTCAAAGAAATCACGCACGGCACGGATGATTTCAGCGCGCACGCGCAAAATGGCAGTCTGGCGCTGGGAACGGAGCCAAAGGTGGCGGTGCTCCATTAAGAAGTCGGTGCCGTGCTCTTTGGGCGTGATCGGGTAGGGATCAGTCTCAGGGACACGCTGCAGGACCTGGACGTTCGAGACGTCGAGTTCGTAGCCGCCGGGAGCGCGCTTGTCGGCGCGGACTTGGCCTTCGACAATGACGCTGGATTCTTGCGTCAGGCCTTTGATGGCGTCGAAGACTTCGGGCGGGACGGCGTTTTTCGGGACAACGCCCTGGATGACGCCGCTTCCATCTCGGAATTGCGGGAAGAGGAGTTTGCCGCTTTCGCGGAGGTTGTAGAGCCATCCGCGGATGGTGACGGGCTGGCCTTCGTGTTTGCCGATTTCTGCAATGGTGCTGATGGGTGCGGACATAAACCTTTTTTCACCGCCGAGACGCCGAGGCCGCCGAGAAAATCTTATTCCTCTTGTCTCGCGGGTCGGAGCGGACCTGGAAGCCCCAGTCTTTCTGCGCAGCTAACGAACAACAGATCCTTCGCTCCACTCAGGATCGCAAATCTCCAAAGAGTTCTCGGCGCTCTCGGCGTCTCGGCGGTAGATTTACGATTCTTCCAGTTTGCGGAAGGCTGCGCTTACGTCTTCGCTCGGGCTTTTCTTTTCTTCGCCGTCGATTTCCAGCAACAGGGGCGGCGTTTGCGGGGCGGTGCGCAGCAATTCCATGGTTTGCTTCCAGTCGATGGAGCCCTGGCCCGGCCAGAGGTGCGAGTCTTTCTCTTTGAGATTGTCGTGCACGTGAGTCGAGCAGATGTGGTCTTTTAGAGTTTCGAAGGCTTCGGGAATGCCGTTCATCATGTGCGCGTGGCCGCAATCGAAGCAAACACCGATGTCGTCGAAGTGCATGGTGCGAATGAATTCGACGAGGCGCTCGGGCGTGGAAAGTTCGTTGGGGATGTTTTCGACCAGAATGCGGACGCCCAGCGGCCTGGCGAAGGCACGCAGATGTTCGACGGACGTCATCGCAGCTTCGAATTTCTTCTCGTCGAATTCGTCGTTGGGATTGCCGATGTGCTGCACCAGGAAGCGGTAGGGAATGTGTTCCGCGACTTCGAGCGCACGCTTGATTTCGTCCATGGCTTCGATGCGTCCGGCGCGGTCGGTGGAGGCAATGTTGACGGGTGGAGCGCCGGTGCGTCCCCACTCGTAGTCCGCATACAGTGGCGCGTGGACCGAATTCAGCGGGGTACCGGTGGAGCGGAACCACTCGGCGATTTCGCGGACGTGCTGCTTGCGGTTCGCGTAGTCGAAGTGCTGGCGAGCGGCAAAGATCTCGATCGCCTGCGCCCCGGCTTTCACCAGTTCGTCGAGCAGTCCCGGATGGAGCCGCTCTTTGACATAGACGTATGTGGATACCGCCCTCTGCATCAGTAGCCCACCGCCTTCCCGTTATTCCGTCCGTCGCTTGCGCCCAAGCGTTCGCCCGTCTTGGGATCGATCATGATGCACTCGCCGTCTCCCCAGAAATGCCGGACGTCCAGTTTGTGTCCCTTGGATCGTAGAAGGTTCATTGTATCGGGAGAAAGGCTGTCTTCGACACGAATCTGATCGGGGAGCCACTGATGATGAAACCGGGGGGCGTTGACCGCTTCCTGGATATCGAGACCGAAATCGACCACTCCCATCAGGATGTTTGCGACGGTTGTGATGATGCTGGGGCCGCCGGGCGATCCGAGCACGAGCAAAAGTTTGCCGTCTTTGAGCACGATAGTTGGGGTCATGGCCGAGAGCGGGCGCTTGTTGGGGCCGATGGCGTTGGCGGGGCCCTGGATGAGTCCGTAGGCGTTGGGGACGCCTTGCTTCGAGGCGAAGTCGTCCATCTCGTCGTTGAGCAGGAAGCCCAGCCCGTCGGCGGTAACGCGCGAGCCGAAGGAGTCGTTGAGCGTGGTGGTGACGGCGACGGCGTTGCCTTCGGGATCGACTGCGGAATAGTGGGTGGTATTTTCGGGTTCGCGGATGGCGCTCGGGCTCAGGTGAGCGACGCGTTCGAGTTCGTTGAAGGGCGGACGCTTCAGGTCGTTGCTCGCACTGGCGTGGTTGGGGTCGATAGAGTCGCTCCAGGCAGCCGCGTATTTCTTGTCGATGAGTTGGGGGACGGGGATTCTCGCGAAGTCTGGATCGCCAAGAAATTCGGCGCGATCGTAGAAGGCGCGACGGAAGGCTTCAGAGGTCAAGTGGATCGCTGCGGCGGAGCGGTTGCCGAACTTGGCGAAGTCGAAGCCTTCGAGGATGTTGAGGATCTCTACGAGAGCAATTCCGCCGGACGAAGGCGGCGGGGCGCTGATAATGTCGTATCCACGATAGGCGCCGCGCACGGGCTCACGTTCCTTGACTTCGTAGTTGGCCAGGTCGGCGGCAGTGACCAGGCCTCCGCCTTTTTGGATGGCGGCGGCCAGTTCGCGCGCCAGGGCTCCGTGGTAAAAGTCACCGGGGTTTTTGGCGATGCGTTCCAGCGTGCGCGCCAGTTCGGGCTGCTTCAGGATTTCGCCGGGTCTGTAGACGTCGCCGTCCCGTTGGAAAATGCGCTTGGAATCGGCGAACTTGGCGAGGTCTTCGTCTTTCAGGTCTTCGGCGTCTTCGTAGGCAAGGGCAAAGCCTTCGCGGGCGAGCTTGATGGCGGGCGCGATTACTTTTTCGAGCGAGAGCTTGCCGTATTTCTTTTCGGCGTAAACCAGGCCAGCCACAGAGCCGGGGACGCCGATGGATTTATATCCGATGACACTCAGGTCTTTGATGACGTTGCCCTGCGCATCGAGATACATGTTCTCGGTTGCGGCGGACGGGGCTTTTTCGCGGAAGTCAATGAAGTGGATTTCGCCGGCTCCGGTCCGGAGAAGGAAGAAACCGCCTCCGCCGAGGTTTCCAGCCTGCGGATGGACAACGGCCAGTGCGAAGCCGGTGGCCACGGCAGCGTCTACGGCATTGCCTCCGGATTGCATCATGTCTAAGCCGGCGCGGGAGGCCAGTTCGTGGACACTGGCGACGATCGCGTGCGAGGCGTGCGTGGGCCGGAGAGGGGCCCCTGCAAGAGTTGTGGCGAAGACGGCCGCGAGCGAGCAAAAGGAAAGTAACCTGAGTTGTATACGCATGGGCTGGAATGAACCTACGAGGCTAGCCCAGCGTGTCGGAGGGAGTCAAACGGGCAGAACTTTCACCTCTTGCTTCCGACTTTGAAGCACACCTTCGCAGCAGACTTCGATATGGACAGCCGCATTGCTCAACGACTGCTTGGCGCTTCGTGCTTGAGAACGCGCCTGACACGTTTCCCGAGCGCCTCCAACCACGCCGGTACTTGAAGGGCGTAGATTCGTTCGAGTTCTCTGGTTTCCCACTTATAGAGCCAATCTACAACGAAGCCAACGAAATCAGAGATCCATACGAGAAGCGGTCCACGCGCGACATGCGAATAGCTGTTTTCTTCCCCAGTCGGAGTCGGCTGACTGACCCCATACGCCTCAAGAGAGCGGTTTACGTACTCAACTAACGTGTCGCCTTCGCGCCGGGTTGGACCATTGGGAGAGCGCGTTGTGCGCTTGCACTCTTCGGGCTCTTCGTCGGCCCAAGCAGGTTCGGTGTGCTTCCTCAGCTCTACCCATTGGGGAGAGCCGAAGGCCACAACCCTATGGCCTGTTCCGGCACGTGCCGCAGCCTCGCCGTAGGTGCCATAAGTCATCCATGTGGTCCACGTGTAGTGACCTGCTACCTTGATTCTCGCCATTACCGCGTATCTAGTCCCGTCGTTCCTGTACCGCTCTTGTGCTGCCCGTATCGCATCCAGTGCCGGCTTATCAGAGAGAGGTGCGAAGATCGCACGCTGAAACTCTGCCTCCTCTTCTACCGTCAGAGCTCGCAGCACACCATTCTCAATTGCCAAGACGTAGGAACCAGCGTTGTTGATGCATGCAGCCGCTTCGTTGATCGTCGGATGCTCGTGCCAGCAACTGAGCAGGCAGCCTGAGTCAGTCCAGACTGCGGAGTAGTAAATTGAGGTCATCGTATCCACTCCTTAAGGGGAACTGCCGGAGCCGATTGTTGCAGACCCAATTTCGTCGAATTGAGACGAAGTTCCAAGCGGTAACGTCAGATTGAGATTACGCAGGTAATTCAATGGGTTGAGTGGTTCTCAAAATGAGAAAACGCACTTGCAGATCGACGCTCTTACTTCTCGATTCTCTGCAGCCGGAACAAGAGCGTGCCCCAGCCAAGTTTGGCGCGCATCTGGATCGGACTGTGGCTGGCGTCGTCGGAATACCAGACCCACACTTTGCCTTTGCTCTGCAGCGGACCGTTGATGGCTTCGGCCGTGACCAGAACGGCTTCAAATGTACCCGCTGGCACTCTCACATGCTCGCGCTTTTCGACCGTGGCTCGAACGGTGGTGGTTTTTCCGTCACTGATCGGGAATTCGTAGGTGGACCCGAGTTGCAGCGGCAGCGACTGCATATAGTAAAAGCCGGTGATGACGTCGGTCGCGCATCCGGGCAGATCGTTCTCTACATGCTTGGTCTCGCCGGTCTTCAGATTTTTCTCGTCGAGCGCGCTTTTCTTGTGTGCGTAATCGAGGTGGATCGACGTCTCGCGTCTGTGCGAGCCTTCCTCGCTGTGCTTGAAAATGCTAAGTGAGCAAAAGGTGTGGGGGTCAAAGCGGGATTCGAAGCGGTCATGCACCGGGAAAATTACGTTGACCACGCCCTGTGATTCAGCCGTGGCGGTGACCTTGCGCTCATTGCCGGCAGCTTCCATTTTTACGACGCCCGTGCCCGCCGTGATCAGGTGCCACTCGGCGACGTAAACGTATCCACGACCGTCGGGGAAGAGATAGTTGGGCGGAGGAGGAGTGATCTGAGCATGAGCGGCGCCGATGGACGCGGTTGGCGGAAGTTGCTGCGCGAACACGACCGCCAGAAGCAGGATGCAGAGGAGCCCAACCAGCACAATCAGCGTGCCCCTGCGGCAATGGCTTTTGAGACTCGGCACCGTTGTCGATCCAACTGGATTCAAGCAACCCCACGGCAGACTACCACACCAGCTTGATGACAAGGATAGCCAGTATGGCAGCGCACCCGAGGAGGGCCTGGTATTCGCGATGCTTCCAGTAACGCGCGGAAGAGTACGCGCTCTGCTGGCTGCGGTAGGGCGCAAACCGGGGCAATATGCGCGGCACCTGGCGGGCGTAGTCGTCGTAGCCGGGGAAGGTATGGCGTAAGTAGCGTTCCTCACCGGTGATGACGGGAACGTAAATCGCGGCGAACATCGCGATCATCACTGCGACGATCCACCAACTGCGCGCGGCGACGGCGAATCCGGCAGCGAGGATCAGCGAACCAAGGTAGAGAGGATTGCGGGTGTAGGCATAGGGGCCACTGGTGGTGAGTTGCTTGTCTTTTTGCACGTGTCCGGAAGCAAATCCGCGCAGGAGCAAGCCGGGCAGCAACACCAGGCCGCCAACAAAAAGCGACGTTCGGGTGGGCTGAGCCAGCCAGACGTATAGGATTGCAAAGGCAAATCCCAGGGGGACGCGCACGCGGCGAGCTATCCGCGACCAGGTTGAGGGTGCGGCTGGCGATTCGGACTGTGCCACTTCATTCACTGTGGTTCTGCAATAACTGGCGTGCCGCGGCCGCGACCTCGTCCGATGTAATCTCGAGCAACCCCGGTTCTGGCTCACGCAGGCGGGCGTGACTGGTGGCGCTGCTGGCGCTACGCAGCACGACCGAGCGCGTTCCGAACGGGCCGTTGCGCGCGGGATTCGTCGGACCAAAAATGGCCACCACCGGAACGTTCAGCGCCGCGGCCAGGTGCATCGGGCCCGTGTCGCCTCCGATGAACAGGCGCGCGCGGCGCGTGACCGCGATCAACTCCGCGACCGAGCACGACACTCTGCGCGCGGTTCCTTCGCTGGCGGCTTCGACCGCGACGGCCAGTCCCTCTTCTCCGGGGCCGTAATTTACGAGCGACTGTATACCATTTTTCTGAAGTTCGCGCGCCACCACGCCGTAGCGTTCGGCAGGCCACTGTTTGGCGCCCCAGCCCGCGCCGGGGTTCAGGATGGCAAAGGAGTGACTGTCTGCGGCGAGGGCAGCAACTTTCTGCTCAGCGTCGGGGTCGATGGGAAATGTCAGCTGCGAGTCCGGCGCGGGTTGTTGAATTACGGCTTGGGCGAGCGCGAGCGCTTGCTCGACCACATGCGTTCCGCTCGGGAGGACCTGACGTGTGTACCACATGCTGGCGGCATTCTCACGCGGCTGAGCACTACCGTAGACGATGGGCGCGCCGGACCAACGCGCGAGCAGGGCGGAACGAATGGCGCCCTGAAAATCAATGGCCACATCGTAGCGGACGCCGCGCAGTTCGCTCAGGCCGACCGCCATCTGCTGCCAGGTGTTGAACGAAAGCAGCGTCCGGCGCCACTCCGCGGTGTTGACGGAATGGACGCGATCGATCAGGGGCCGCTGCGGGGAACGACGTCCCGAGCGCGGATAGCGCAGCGTGCACAGCAGTTCTGCCCAACGTTCTTCGACCAGCCATCCGAGGGTGGCGTGCGGAAAGGCTTCGCGCAGCGCGGCAACCGCGGGCAGCGTGTGAATGATGTCCCCCATGGAACTCAGGCGTACCACAAGAAGGCTTTCGAAGCGCGGAGCGTCGAAAGGTGGGGCGAGAGAGGTCATCCGCAGAGCCTCACGATTTTCGCGGAGTGAGCCGCGAGCGAATGATTTCGGTGGCCGAGTGGTTCTTGGGGTCGCCGACGATGATGACGCGCCCTCCGCAAGCTTCCACCTCGTCACGTTCGGGAACACTTTCCGCGGTGTAGTCAGTTCCTTTGGCGTGGAAGTCGGGACGGATTTCGCGGATGATGGCGCGCACGTCTTTCTCCGGGAAGATCACGACCGCGTCAACATCGGCAAGAGCGGCCAGGATTTCCGCACGCTCATCGGCGGGCATCACGGGACGGTCTTCGCCCTTTAGCGCTCGAGCCGAAGTGTCGGAGTTCACTGCCACCACGACTTTGCCGCCGAGTTCCCGGGCCGCGCGCAAGTAGCGCACATGGCCCACGTGCAGCACATCGAAACAGCCGTTGGTGAGTGTGACGCGGCCTCCCGCGCGGCGCCATTCGGCCACACGTTCGTGAAGTTCGGCACGCGAAAGAATCTTCTGATGTGTGCTCAATGCGATCGAGTCACCGGAGGCGCCTTATCGAGCGCGTCCAGTAATTCCTGCTGGCTGACAGTGGCCGTTCCGCGCTTCATGACCACGATGCCCCCCGCATAGTTGGCGAGGTGGGCAGCCTCTTCGGCAGACGCGCCCGCGGCCAGAGCCGCCGTAAAAGTCGCGATCACCGTGTCGCCCGCTCCGGTCACATCGGTGACTTCGTCGCTGCCAAAGATTGGCAGGTCGATGGGCTTATGACGGCGCGGGAAAGCGACCATTCCGTCCTTGCCACGGGTTATTACGAGCGATTCAAGATTCATTTGGCCGAGGAGTTGATCGCCGGCCGCCACCAGTCGCTCCCAATCGTTGCCAATGCGGATACCGAGGATCTCTTCTACCTCGGATTCATTCGGTGTGGCCGCGGTGACGCCCGCAAACTCCAGCATGCGATAGCGCGAATCGAGGGTCACGGGCACCTTGTCGATCCCGCGTTTCTCGCGAATCGCGTTCAGCAGGCTGGGCGTAGCAGCGCCGTACCCATAGTCGGAAACAAGCAGCGCGTCGGAGGCTTGGACATACTGCCGGGCGGCGAGAATGAGCTCGCGGCGCAGATGTGGACTCGGGACGTCGGAAGGTTCTCGGTCCAGGCGCACGACCTGCTGTCCGGCGGTATGCGCGAAGCCGGCGAGGATGCGCGTTTTGGTGACGGTCGAATAGCTCTTATCCTTGAGGACGCCGCTGACCGGGATGCGCTTGTGGCGGAAAGCACGCAGCAGTAATTTGCCAGGTTCGTCGTCTCCCACGACTCCAACGGGCAGGACGTTCACTCCGAGGTCGGCGAGGTTGTAGATGGCATTCGCACCCCCCCCGGGCAGCACTTTGCGGTCGCGGTGTTTCAGGATAAGGACCGGCGCCTCGCGCGAGACGCGGGAGATCTCGCCGAACACGAATTCGTCGGCAACCAAGTCTCCGAGGACGGTAACAGTGATTCTCGGAAACGCTTCGACGATTTTTCGCAGCCGGTCGTTTTCCTTGGGATGCTTTGGCATTTTTCCTTTCAAGAAGGATTTTCTCACGAGCGGGGCTTGCGTTCCGTAATTCTCGCAAGAATGGTATCCACAACGTCAGCGGACCTCTCGAGCGTGATCCTGAGCACCGCGATCGCGAGGGGCTCCAATTCGTGCTGAAGAGCCCCGAGGTTGACAGCGTCTTTTTCAGTGGTGAGGAAGCCGCCAGCTTTGAGCCGGTCACGCTCTGCGAGCAGGCGTTGAACGTCGCCTCGTGTATAGCAATGGTGGTCGCCAAAGCTTAATTCTGCGGCGGGTATGATTCCGGCAGTACGAACCTGGGCAAAGAACTGTTCAGGCCGCGCGATGCCGCAAAAGACGATCGGCGCCGTGGGCACCTCTGGGAGAACGAGCTCGCGGTCGATTCGCCAGATCGGCTTGTGCCGCAACGCCGGATGCTCGGTCTCGAGACTGGACGGCAACACAATGGCGTGCGCACGTTCGAGCGAAGCGAACGGTTCACGCAGGCGGCCCGATGGCAGCAGGCGGTCGCGGAAATCGTCGGCCGTCAGCAGGACAATGTCAAAGTCGCGAGCCAGCGAGCGGTGCTGAAAGCCATCATCAAGGATGTGCAGTTGCGGCTGGAATTTCTGTTCGGCGACACGCCCTGCCTCATAACGGCGTTCTCCAATGATGACAGGAACGCCCAGCCGGCGCGCAATCAGGAGCGGCTCGTCTCCGAAGTCTGCGGCGCTACCACTGGTTTCCACCACGAGGACCCCGTGAGTTTTGCGGCGGTAGCCACGGGAAAGAACATCGAAGCGGATGCCGCGGGCTTTGAGTAGCTCACCCAGAGCGATGACGAAAGGAGTTTTGCCCGCGCCGCCCGCCGAGAGACCTCCCACGCTGATCACCGGTTGTTCGAGGCGGCGCGACTGCAGTACCCCGCGATCGAACAGAGAGTTGCGCAGCCCGCTCGCTGCGCCGTAGAGCCCTGTAAGCGGATTCAAGCCGAGCTCCCGTCTGCGCGCCGAACAGCCATGAGCTGGGTAAGAGCGGCCGCCGTCTTGTCCGTTGCGCCGCGCTGCGATTCAAGGGCAGCCAGGGCGCTGCCGCCCAGCCTTTCGCGCTCCTCACGATTGTCGATCAGTTCCATGAAGACCAGAGGCAATTCCGCCAGTCCGACGACGCGTACCGCGTTGCGGCTCACAAAGAAATTAACGATGTCGCGGAAGTTTTCATAGTGATTGCCGGTGACAATCGGAACGCCGTAGAGCGCGGGCTCAAGGATGTTGTGCCCGCCGCGCGGAACCAAGCTGCCACCGATAAACGCAATGGTCGCCAGGGAATAAAGAGCCGCCAGTTCGCCAATGCTGTCGAGCAGGAACACAGCACCGGCGAGAGGCTCTCCACCCCACAGCGAGCGCCGCAGCAGTCGGAAGCCGAGCTTCTCTACCAGAGCCGCAACCTCGGAGAAGCGCTCCGGATGCCGGGGCGCCAGGATCATCACGGCCTTCGGGTGGGTGGCCAGAATATTGTGGAAGGCCGAGAGCAGCGAGCCCTCCTCTTCTTCCACCGTACTGCCGCAAACCAGCACGGTTTCCAATCCACTCTCGTTCAGGTTTGCGCGAAGACTGGCCGCGATCGCGGGCGGTTTGGGTGGCGTCACGTCAAACTTCAAGTTGCCCGCTACCGCCACTTTTGATTCGGGCGCGCCAATCTCCATGAGCCGGCGGCGGTCTTCGTCCGTTTGGGCCAGAAAGAGATCCACTTGCGCAAGCACCTTTGGAAGCCAGAAATGGAGCCTCTGGTACCCCGGCAAGGAGCGGTCAGAGATGCGGCAATTGATCACCGCGATTCGCGCACCACTGTTTTTCGCCAGCCGGAGGAAGTTCGGCCAGAATTCGGTTTCGGCGATCACCACCAGCTCCGGACGTAAGGCTTCGAGATAAGGACGAATCGCGAAGCCGAAGTCCAACGGGAAGTAAAAGACGTTTTCAGCCCCAAATCGGCGGGCGGCCAGCTGCTGCCCAGTGCTGGTGGTGGTCGAGATTACGACTCGGTGAGATGGGAATTTCTGCCGCAGCTCCTCAACGACCGCGCTGGAGGCGACGACTTCACCCACGGAGACAGCATGGATCCAGATGGTCGGTTTTTCGCCGCTTGCCGCCAAGTGGGACGGGACAGCGCCCAGCCTCCGCCTAAGTCCAGCGCGATATTTTCCGTGCCGCAACATCTGCAGCAACCAATAGGGCAGCGTGATGAGCAGAAAAAGGCCGAGCAGCGTGCTGTAGAGCCCATACATGGAAGGCGTCCTCATTCTAAATGCACCGCCGCAGTCGCGGACGGCACCGGTCGTATCGCGCGCATCCTATAATCCTGATATGAAAAAAGGATCGGGTTGCTGGACGCCGTTGGCTCGCCACGTTTCCGCCGTCGCCACTTTGGTGCTGCTATTCTGCCTGGCTGCGCTGGCCGCGAAAGACTTCGTGATGCCGTCGGCCCATCCGGCCCGCACCTATCCGGCCCATGACGAGCACTCGCAGGAGAAAGTTACCGTTGCGGTCGATCCATACGACATGGGCGACAAGGCGCAGATTTTCAGCACGGACTATCGCAGCTACGGTTACCTGCCGGTATTCTTCGTCGTGACCAACGATGGCGACCAGCCGGTCTCGCTCAGCGGTATGAAGGCGGAGCTGATCACCGTGCAACGCGCCAAGCTCTATCCTTCGACGAACGACGACCTGATGCGTCGGATGTCGCGTCCCAGGCCGAAAACCGGACCGTCGCCGCTGCCCATCCCAATTCCTGGGAGCAAAGTCAAAGGAGCTGTGAACAGCAAGACGCGCGAAGAGATCGAACGGGCGCAGTTTGGTGCTCGCGCGGTCGAACCGCACTCGACCGCCTCCGGGTTTCTGTTTTTCGACATCTCGGATATCGCGTCGCCGGCTCTGGCGGGAGCGAACTTTTACCTGTCCGGTGTGCGCGATGCCGGCGGCCACGAGTTGATGTATTTTGAAATTCCGATGGAAAAGTATCTGAGCGCGCCGCAAGCAAAGAAGCCGCGGTGAGTCCCGCCTGTGCACCGGACAACAAACTCAACCACCAAGGACACAAAGGAGCACTAAGGAAGCCCTCAAAGGATTCGCACCTTTGTGTGACTTCGTGTCCTTTGTGGTTAATGAATTTAGGACACTACCGGTCACAGGGGAACGCTCGCCGACCGCTATAATCTCCTGATATGGTGACTATTCCAGCCGTTTCCGAGGATCTGCTCGCGAAATACGAGCCGGTCATTGGGCTCGAAGTGCACGTGCAGTTATTGACCGCGTCGAAAATCTTTTGCTCGTGTTCAACTCGCTTTGGGGACCCTCCGAATACGAACGTGTGCCCGGTGTGCCTGGGCCTTCCGGGGGCGTTGCCGGTGCTGAACCGGAAGGCGGTGGAGTTCGCAGCACTGGCAGCAATAGCGCTCCAATGCCGCGTGAACGAGACCTCAATTTTTGCCCGGAAGAATTATTTCTATCCCGATCTGCCGAAGGGCTACCAGATTTCGCAATACGATAAGCCGCTCGCCGAGCATGGATTCATAGAAATCGACATTCATGGGGGCAAGAAGAAGATCGGCATTACCCGCCTTCATCTGGAAGAGGACGCGGGCAAGAGCTTGCATGAAGGCTTTCCCGATGCGAGCGAGAAAACGGCGATCGATCTGAACCGAACCGGCGTTCCGCTGGCTGAAATCGTGAGCGAGCCCGACATGCGCTCGCCCGACGAGGCGTACGAGTACCTGACCCGGCTGAAGGAAATCATCCTCTACACGGGTGTGAGCGATTGCAACATGGAGGAAGGCTCGCTGCGTTGCGACGCGAATATCAGTGTGCGTCCGCGCGGGCAGAAGGAGTTCGGCACCAAGACCGAAGTCAAGAACGTCAATTCGTTTCGTTTCATTCGCGAGGCGCTGGAGTACGAGATCGAGCGGCACATCTCCGTGCTTGAGTCGGGCGCCAAGATTACGCAGGAAACACGCCTCTACAACGCCAACGAAGGCAAGACCTATGGCATGCGGTCGAAGGAGCAGGCGCACGACTACCGCTATTTCCCCGAACCCGATCTGCTCCCGCTGGTGGTGGACGCCCAGTGGCAGGCTGAACTACGCGCCAGCCTGCCCGAGCTTCCTGAAGCCCGCCGCGAGCGCATGATGAAGGAATACGGCATCACCGTGGGCGACGCGGCCACCTTGGCGCGGACGCGCGCGTTGGCTGACCAGTTTGAATCGGCTGCACGGGCGGCAAAAAACCCGAAGCGCGTTGCCAACCTGGTGCAGAGCGAAATCCTGGGCCGGCTCAAGGCCCAGGGGTTGGAACTTGAACAGTCGCCGATTTCGATGGCGGGCGTCGCGGCCTCCGCTGATCTGGTTGAATCGGGCGCGATCTCAGGCAAGATGCTGAAGGACCTCTACGATCTGTGCTTTGAGCGGAACAAGGATTTCAGCATGGTGTATGACGAAGAGGGGCGTCCGGAGCAGTCGCGCGACACCTCGACGCTCGAGAGGCTGGCTGACGAACTGATCGCGGCGAATCCGAAGCAGGTCGAGCAGTATCGCGCGGGCAAGAAGACCATGCTTGGATTTTTCGTTGGGCAGGTGATGAAGGCTTCCAAGGGCCAGGCGAATCCGCAGTTGGTGAATGAAGTTCTAACCAAAAAGCTGGAAGGCTAGAGCACAATGGGGCGACGGGCGCCTCGCCCGTCCCTGCAACGGATTGCTCAGGTAGGGGTGCTTCGACTGCGGTTGAACTTCGCCTGAGGCGAAGCTCAATCCTCGCTCAGCATGACAGTGACCTTTGATTTCTACTTCGCCCCTGCGTTCTTTAGCACTTCCTCGGCGTAGTAATTGGTGACCTTGGCGTCCTCGCGCAGAGTCTCGTAGAACGCGGTCTTCATGAGTTGCTCGCGGCGGTCAGCCAATTGCTGCCGGATGGCTTGCTTCACTCGCTCATCGTTCAAATCCCGCTGGCCCGCCGGTTCTTTTGAAATCAACTTCACGATCATGTAGCCGTACGGCTGATGGTTCGCGGGATTCATCATGGTGATGACGGGCGTGTATTGTCCTGGCTTCAGCTTCATCACGGCCTCTCGCGATGCGGGATCAGCGTTTTTCAGCGCCGATTCAGGAGCCATTCCTAGGTCGCCGCCGTTGTTGCTGGTTTCCGGGTCCTCGGAGTAATTCATGGCGAGCGTGGCGAAGTCATCGCCACTGTCGAGGCGGTTGGAAATCATCTCGATCTTCTTGCGTGCCTCGCCATCATTCTGGGCTTTGCTGTTTTGCAGGTTGTGCACCTGGACGTTCTGCAGCCCCGTCACCACAATCTTGGCCAGGTGATATTGGGCTTCGATCAGGTTGAACTCCGATTTGTGCGCGTTGTAATAATTGGACACGTCCTGGTCGGTGATATTGATGCGCGAGGCAATCTCTTTGTTGAGAACCTTGTCGCGGGTGAGCGAACGCCGCAGATCGCGCTTGAAGTCGTCGAGAGAAATCTTCTTCTCCACCAGGCGTTTGTTGAATTCTTCAGCGGTATAGGGCGACTTGATTTCGTTCAGCTTGCGATCTACCTCTTCGTCGGTCGCGAGCAGGCCGAGCTTTTCGGCACGGCGCATAAGAATCTCAGTCTCAATCAGCTCGTTCAGGATGCTCAAGCGCAAGCTGACCGCCTGCTCCCCCGCCGGCTGCTGGTCGGAGCCCGCCGTCTGATTGGCGTAATACTTGTCCACTTCGCTGCGCAGGATCTTCCGCCCGTTGACCGAGGCCATGACGTCGCCGCCGCCCCCGTCACGGTTACACGCGGCGAGCAGGAGAAACGCAAGCAGAACGACCACAGCGGACTGTCCACGATGGACACGCTTTTTCAAGGTTCACCCTCCGCTACGATTAACTCTGAGCCCGCAAAAACCTTTTCGCTGATGGCTGCCTATTTTGAAGGTTGGGCCGGCTGGGCGTTCGGTCCCCCGCCCGCGGACTTGTGTTCTGGAGGCGCGACCCCCGCATCTTTGAGGGCACGGTCGAGTACCGCTCGCAATGTCTCGGGGGGCACCGCTCCATCCACTCTCTGGCCATTCACGAATATCATGGGAGTCGCGCTCACTCCAAGATTGTCCGCCTCCTGCATCGAAGCCCGCACCGCCTTCTCGTCCTGCGCCTTGAGGCACGCTGCTAACTTCGGGGCATCCAGATTGTGCTTCTGGACCAGGAGCGTAGCAAGCTTGTCCAGTTGGTCCTTGCCGCCGATCGAGTGCTGATTCGCGTGCAGGTAGTCGGCGTATTCCCAATACGAGTCGCCGTTTTGGGCCGCAAGACAGTTTGCGTCCACCGCAGCATGAATGGCCCACGGATGGATATCTTCGAGCGGGAAATCCTTGTAAATGAAGAGGACGCGGTCGCCGTACTCCTTGAAAATAGTAGGGAAGATTTGCTGGTGCATGCGCGAGCAGAACGGGCACTGGAAGTCGTCGTAGTTGATGGCCACGACCTTGGCGTCCTTGTTGCCGCGCGTAGGCCGGCCGGTCACGTCGATCTTCTTCATGATAGCGGCGTACGGGTCCTCGGTTAAGTCCATCTTGGTCATACGCACCATGGTCTTGCGGTCCTTCGAGAGCAGAAAGTCGATGTTCTGCTTTTTCCCAGAGCTATCGAGCGTAACGGTCAGGATGTCGTAGTTGGGGAACTCGCTGGGCCGGGTGGGGCCGACGGTGACGCTCATTTCGGGTGGCAGAGAGTAGTGTGCGCGCACATGCCGCTCGACCAGCTGCCGGATGTCTGGCGGAGCGGATTGCGCGGAGCAGCCGAGACAGATCAGCAGAAGAACCAGGAACGCGCGCCGGACAACCATCAGTTGAACCCACCTAAGCATGAGGAAACACGTTGATTATCTCATGGCGGGGCGGTCTGGTCGCCTAAGTCTTGCTGGGTAGACCGTGACCGCGCAGCAGTTCTTCTGGCGTGAGGAGTTGATTCATGGATCCAGAGCGGTAGCCTTCGAGGTCGAGCGTGACAAACTTGAAGCCGAGGTTCTTGAAAATGGCGGTCAGCTCCCGGGCCATGTCCGAGGTCAGCGCGCGGGAAAGCTCTTCGCGCGCAATTTCAATCCGCACGATGTCTCCATGATGCCGGACACGGAATTGCCGGAATCCAAGCGCACGGAGCGCGTCTTCTCCCTGCTCCACAGCCTGTAGCGCTTCGGGCGTCACGGGACGCCCATATTCAATCCGGGAAGAAAGACAGGCGGAAGCGGGCTTGTCCCAAACCCGCAATCCTGCCTGCCGGGCCAGTTCGCGGATCTCGTTTTTACCGAGCGCTGCGTCCAGCAAGGGAGTCAGCACCCGGTGCTGCCTTGCGGCCTGTTGGCCCGGACGGAAATCGCCCTGATCGTCAGCATTGACTCCATAGGCGACCGCATCGTAGGCATGGGCCGCGCAATACTGTTCAAGGACGGTAAACAGCTCGTCCTTGCAGTGGAAGCAGCGCATCGCGTCGTTGCGGGAATAGTCGGGGTTCTCCATTTCACGGGTCTCAACCACGTCGACCGGAATTCCGTGCTCGCGGGCAAAGGCTAGAGCCTCTTCGAGATGCGTTCGTGCCAGGCTGGCAGAGTCGGCAATCGCCGCCCGCACTTGATCGCCTAGGACCTGGTGCGCGGTCCAGGCCAGGAAAGCGGAATCAACTCCCCCCGAATAAGCGACGAGCAGACGGCCGGTGCGGGCCAAGCTCTGGCGCAAATGGACAGCTTTCTGACCGAGTTCCGAAACTGGATCCACGATGTTCATTCTATTGGATTGACGACCATGATGTGGATGTGATTCACCCCATGGTGGCCGATCTAGCTAATATAGCCGCTCCTGCCGACGCAGGTTACCGAACGCTCCCACGTTCGCGAGCGTGAAGGCGAAGCGATACTGGTTTTCGTTGCGCACCGCTCCCAGCGCAAAGCGCCGGTATTCCAGGCTCAGGCCGCAGCAGTCCCAGTTGTAACTCGTCTGCGCCGCAGAGTACTGCAGAGATCCCTGGTTGAAGTCAAAACCGAAGCTGGTGGCCGCGCTAAAGCCGCGCTTGTTGAGTTGACCGTAACCGAACAACACCCGAAACTGGTGGAAATCGCCCGCCCCCGCCTTGTCGATCACTCGCAGAAAAGCATCGCCTCCCCCTGCGGTAAATGGGCCGTAGTGGAAGTTCACCAGCGCCGTGCTGGCATTGATGCGACCCGCCTTGAGGTCGTAATCCAAGTCCCACTCGGTATTGGTACGGGGGCTGGTTTCGATGCGAAGCCGGGAAATGATGGGAGCGAAGCGCCGCCCCTGGTTCAGAAACGCGATGCCCGTGAAACCCGCAGTCGTCGTAAATACGTTGCGCGAGCCTGCAACCAACGCGTTCCCAAACGTGGGGTCGAAAAAATACTTCTGTCCGATCTCCCAACTCAGGATCTCCCGCGGGCCCGAGGCGCAGGGTTGAGCATCTGGGCCCGGAGGCGGTTCCCACGGAACCGCTCCAACCGTCGGTGCGCCACCGATGGCAAGTGTGCTCATACCCTGCAAATCGCAATCCTTGACGTTAGGATCCAGATGCCTGGCGTAAAGACGATTCACCAGCGAGTACTCGACTTCATTGGTGTTGGTCAGCACATCGGTGGTATCGAAACGCAGAATGCTGGCGAAGTTATGTACACCGGTCACATAGTCGTACCGCATGCGCGGCTCAATCACGTGCTTCCACTTACGTCCGAGCCAGGGACGATCGAAGACCTTCGACAATGCCGGTGGCCGCAACTCGAACGAACCTTCCAGGGCCTTGCGATTCAGATTGTCGTCGGCTGCTCTTCCGTTCGCTGCCGCCAATGCCGGATCGAACTGCTGCGTGTAAAGAGTATCCCGTAACGTAAGTTCGGGACGGAACGACCATCCCCGCCAGTGCAGAGGCATCGCGAGCGAGGGCGCCAGATCGAACCTGCCTACGAGCGCTGCTGTGCGGAGCCCGATCTCGCTCTGACTCCCGAGTTCCGGCACCTCGCGCCGCTGCAAACCTTCGGTCGCACTCTCGAACGACCAGTAGAGCGGCGTATTTCCCAACTGCCGCTCCTCGCTGGAAAGGAAGAAACTCGGCGTATGCAGAATCCGAACCAACTCCGTTTGCGTAATCGTGCTGCAGCCCGTGTTCGTTCCCGGCACCGGAACGCAGACTTCGAAGTTCTGGTAGCGCTCGGCCAGGGCATTGAAATGAAATCCGTTGGTCGTGTTGGAGAGGAAAATCTGCGATCTCACTTCCGAATCGATCGCCTGGGCGTAGACGTCGGTAAAAGCGATGCGGAACACAAAGGAACTCAGATAGTCGACATTGGCCACTCCGCGGAAGTTGTTTCCGAAACGGCCCTCGGCCGTGAACCGTGCGTCTTCGCCGCCCTGATCCTGGCGCGGGGTGCCGATGCCGCGATCCACGACCCCCACGTAATTGAAGTCCACGTAGGAAGTGTCGCTGGGCCGGGCCCGGTACTCCGCGCGCTGCGCCCAGCCGCGCTTGGAATAGTATTCACCCCCCAGCGTGGCATCCATGCTGCGATTGATGGCCCAGTACACGGATTCGCCCGCAATCTTTCCTTTGGTGGAGGAGTTACCAATGCTCGGAATCAGCAGCCCCGACTCGCGCTGCTTTTTTTGAACCGGGTGGGTCACAAAAGGAAAATAAAACACCGGCACGCCGCCCAGTCGAAAACTGCTGTGGTAGATTCTTGCGCTGCCATCGACATCTACGGTGATGCGCCCGGCGTTGAACTGCCATTTGGGATGAGGCAACTCGCATGTGGTCACCGTCCCCTGGCGAACCAGATAGTGGTTGGCGCCGTGCTTCTCGACCACTTTGCCGGTGAAGGCGAAAGGGTTGGAGGAGGTCAGCACGTAGCGGGACTTCCGCAGACGAAACCCTGCGGTACCAACCACGCTGTAGAACGTCCCCGTTTCCGTGCGGACGTTATAGGTGCCGTGACTGGCCTCCACATGTTCGTCATAGGGACCGCCATCCAGCACCACGTGGCCCTCCAAGTCGGTGTCGCCGGTGGCCGAGTTATAGGTAACTTCATCGGCGTAAAGAATATAGGTGCGATAGTGGATCTCGACTTCCCCTCGCAACTTATAAAGAGAGCCGTCCTTCTCCTGCTGCACTGCCTTAATGGTCACCTCTTCTTCGTCCGCCGTTTGAACCGGGGCCGCTGGAAGCGCCATGGGGGGCGGCGTCTGGCTGGTTACTACCCTGGGGGCAAGAAGCAGGTGACAGGCGAGGGCAGCCGTGATAAAGATTCGAGTGCGGACGATCATTTCAAGCGCACATGCGCTCCGCCAGCCGGTCGCTAACGGGAACTAGCGTTGACCTTAGCATGCGGCTGGTTCGGGAAGCAAAGTTGCGCGCGTCTTGGTTTCGCCGCCCTTGCGTGCCTGGGCTGGCTCTGGCTGCTGGCATTCTTCGAAGACCGGATTGATGGACTGTCCAACGGGCACAGATCCCGCCGTCCAGGAACACTTCGCCTGCGATGCTGCCCTGGAGCTGACTGGCGCCGCTTGTGATAGCGCGAGCACGTCTCCAGACGCTGAATCTTGGCGTCGCGAAGTGGCTGCGCGTCTCGAGCGATACCGCGCCCGGCGGAGGCCGCGCGCTGCCCGGTATCCCTCATTGCTCCTGCCGTTCGACTCTGCTGAAAACTGGTCTCGTCCACCGTCGGAGAGCAATTTGGCTGTGGCGGTTGCGCCGATACCCACTCGTGAAGGTCCGGCGCGGCGAATGGAAGAGCATCTGGCCGCAGAGGGAGCCCCGACGATCGCCGATCCTCATCCGGCGATGGCCACCGAACCGGAATCAGCGACTAACCTCATCGAGTTTCCTCGTTCCGCAGCCCTCCCCGTTTGTTGGATTCCGGAACTGGCGGAGCCGGTCACGGATCGTCCGCGCATCGTCGAGGCCCCAGAGGTCCTGCCGCCGCCGCCGGCCCTCGGTGGCATCCTGATGGAACCTGCCGCCAGTAGAGAAGAAACCCGAACTGGCGCCGACTTTCCGCAGCTCTCGGCGTCCATTCCGCGGCGTTTGCTCGCCGGAGTGGTCGACAGTCTAATTCTGGGAACGACCCTGGCGGCATTTGCCGCCATCTTTCTGCGACTGAATCCGGCACGCGCGCCTCTTCCCGTGCTGATCACAGGATTTCTTGTTGTCACGGTGCTGTTGTGGGCTGCCTATGAATTTCTGTTCGTCGTGTACACCGGCTCCACTCCCGGACTGCGGGTCCTGCGGCTCCGCCTGGTTAGGTTCGATGGCTCGCCGGTTGGCCGACGAGTGCGGCGCTGGCGCGCGCTGGCGTCATTTCTCTCCGCGTTCTCTCTGGGTCTCGGCTATCTCTGGAGCATTCTGGATGAGGACGGTTTGTGCTGGCATGACCGCATTACCCGCACACACATCCAGGCGGGACCTCCAGCAAAATAGCGCCATCCGGGGTTAAGCACGACGAACGAAAGGGTTATCCCAACAGATCTTCCAGGGCCGCTCCCAGTTCGCGAAAGCGGAACGAATACCCACTGGTTTCGAGTTTTGCTGGTACTACCCGTTGGCTGCTCAGCATTAACTCCTGAGCCATCTCGCCCAAGGCAAGCCGTGCCGCGAACGCTGGTACCGGAAATAGAGCAGGCCGTCTGAGTACCGATGCGAGTACTCGGGTGAACTCATGGTTCCGCACCGGACTCGGCGCGACCAGGTTTACCGGCCCGGAGAGCGACTCGTTGTGCATGATGTGATGGATGGCTCCCACGATGTCGTCCACATGGATCCAACTCCACCATTGGGTGCCGGGGCCAAGACGGCCACCCAAGCCCAGCTTGAACGGGGTCAGCATCTTCTCGAGCGCTCCACCCTTGGGGCTCAGCACCAGCCCGATGCGCAGGTTCACGGTGCGAATGCCGGCTTCCGCCGCGATCCGGCTCGCCGCCTCCCATTCGCGGCCTAGTTCTGCCGCGAATCCAGTGCCGCCCGCACTTTCCTCCGTCAGAAGCTCATCGCCGCGGTTGCCGTAAAACCCGACGGCAGAAGCGCAAATGAACAGGCGCGGCCGGTCTTTTGCCTGGGCCAGGGCCGAAGCCAGGTTGCGCGTGGCCTGGATCCTGCTCTCGCGGATGGCTTTCTTCTTTGCGTCGGTCCAGCGCCCGACCACACTTTCGCCAGCCAGGTGAATGACCGCGTCGAAGCCGGATACATCCGCTGCAACCACCGCAGCCAGAGGATTCCACGAAATCTGCTCGGCGTTCTTCGCGGCTCCCCGCACCAGGCGCACAAGTTCCGCTCCGCCCGATGCCAGCGACGGCACCAGCGCGAGCCCAATCGGCCCCGAAACTCCGCTTACCAGAATGCGGTTCACGCCCGTATTTCCCTTCGTAACTCTACCAGCCCCCACGCCCTTCTCAGCGAAAACCAGCGGCTCGGCGGGAATGGCCTTGGACACTTCCGATCGCGTAAACTATAGGCACAGCGCGCCTCGCGGTATGCCCTCTTCCCCGCTTCCGCTAGGGTAAAATCCATCATGGCAACGTTGCGTGAACAGATCGCGACCAACGTGCTCACGGTGACCCGTTTCCGCGAGTTAATGAAGAAGCTCCGCGAGAATCGGCCCAGCGACGACCTCGGCCTGGTCAAGAAGGCCTACGAATTCTCCCAGAAACACCACTCTGGCCAGCACCGCGCCTCCGGTGAACCTTACCTGGTCCATCCGCTTGAAGTCGCTAACGTGCTCGCCGACATGAAGATGGATTCGGTTTCCATCGCTGCCGGCCTGCTCCACGACTCGGTCGAAGACACCTCGGTGACCACCGTAGAAATCCGCCAGGAGTTCGGAGAACAGGTCGCCCACATCGTCGAGGGTGTCACCAAGATCAGCAAAATCGATTTCTCCTCCAACGAAGAAGCCCAGGCCGAAAACCTCCGCAAGATGATGCTCGCCATGGTTGACGACATCCGCGTCGTCCTCATCAAGCTCGCGGACCGCCTGCACAACATGCGCACGCTGGAGCATCTCGACCCCGAACGCCGGGAAAAAATTGCCCGCGAGACCCTCGACATCTATGCTCCCATCGCGCACCGCCTCGGCATGGGAAAAATTCGCGGTGAACTTGAAGACCTGGGTTTCAAATACGTTGATCCCATCGGCTTCGAGCAGGTCCGCGCCGCGGTCGAATCACGCCGCAAAGCCGGGGAAACATTCATGGCCCGGGTCGAAAGCGTGCTCCGCGACGGCCTCAAAGAGGCCGGCATCACCGGACGGGTCGAAAGCCGCATCAAGCGCCTCTACAGCATCCACAAGAAACTTTTGCGCCAGCGCATCAGCGTCGATCAGGTCTACGACCTCTACGCCATGCGCGTCATCACCAACTCCGTGCAGGACTGCTACGCCGTCCTCGGCATTATTCATAACCTCTGGCGCCCCGTTCCCGGCCGCATCAAGGACTTTATCGCCATGCCGCGGCCCAATCTGTACCAGTCGCTGCACACTTCCGTGATCACCGAGACTGGCGAGACCTTCGAGATCCAGATCCGCACCGAAGAAATGCACAAAATGTGCGAAGAAGGAATCGCCGCGCACTGGAAATACAAAGACGGCGCCGTTTCCGCGCAGGACGAGCAGCGCCTCGCCTGGTTGCGCCAGGTGGTCGAGTGGCAACGCGACGTCTCTGACCCCAACGAATTCCTCTCCACCCTGAAAGTCGATCTCTACCCCGAAGAGGTCTACACTTTCACCCCCAAAGGCAAGGTTGTGGTTCTGCCGCGCGAGTCCACGCCCATTGATTTTGCGTACTCCATCCACACCGAAGTCGGACACAGTTGTGTGGGCGCGAAGGTCAACGGGCGCATGGTGCCGCTCCGCCACAAACTCCACTCCGGCGACATCGTCGAGATTCTCACCCAGCCGGGCCACAAGCCGAGCCGCGACTGGCTGGCTATCGTCAAGTCCTCGCGTTCCCGCAACAAGATCAAGCACTGGCTCAATGTCCACCAGCGCGAGCGCGCTATCGAAATCGGCCGCAAGCTGATCGAAAAGGAAGCGCGCAAATACCGCATTTCGCTGAAGGACATCAAAGACGCCGACCTGCAGCGAGCGGCCAGCGACTATGGCCTGGGCCGCGCCGACGACCTGATGGCTGGCATCGGCTACGGAAAATACTCCGCGCGGCAAGTGCTGGCCAAGTTCGCGCCCGCCGGCGCTCAGCCCGCGCCCGAGGGCGAAGAGACAGCGCCAGCCGGCGGATTCACCAGCGTCGTGCGCCGCGTCTTCGGCGGAGACAGCAACGCCATCATCGTCAAAGGCCAGGGCGACTTGCTCGTCTACCGCGCCCGATGTTGTAATCCGATTCGCGGGGAAGCTATCGTCGGCTACGTGACACGTGGCAAGGGCGTTGCCGTCCACTCCATCAAATGTCCGAACGTCACCAATTTGCTCTATGAACCCGACCGTCGCATCGACGTGCTGTGGGCTCATGACAAGGAAAACCAGCAGGTTTCCTATCCCGTCAAGATCACACTCTTCTGTGACGACCGCTTCGGCATGCTGAAACAAATCACCGCCGTCATCAGCGACACCCACACCAACATCCGTAACATCGAAGCCCGCACCAGTAACGGCCAGGCCAATGTGGACGTGATCCTGGAAATCGCCGACCTCAAGCATCTGCAGCAGATCATCGATGGAGTAAGAAAGATCCCCGGCGTGCACGACGTGCAGCGGCTGCAGAAGATTTAGGCTACGAAGCCCTTGGTAGTTTCCTAATTCACCACCAAGGACACAAAGGAACACGAAGGAAACCTCCAGGGGTTGATACCTTCGTGGGACTTTGTGTCCTTGGAGCTTGATGAATTTGGAACACTACGGAAGCCTAGCCCGGAGCCCGCTTTCCGCCCTCTACCCGCCGGGCTTCGACCCCCCGCTTTCCCCTTGACATCACCGTCCCCCTGCATGGATACTTATTCATTTAGGTGCATGTTTATTCATGTCGAAGGCAGCACGCCAGAAAGCGATTCTTGATCTGCTGGAACAGGGCCGGGTCGAAAGCCAGGACGCCCTTCAGCACAGCCTCGTTCGCCGCGGCTTCGAAGTTGGCCAAGCTACCCTTTCCCGCGACATCCACGAACTGAAGCTCGTCAAAGGCTCCGAGGGCTACGTTCGTATCACCGAGAACAAGGCGTCCGAGACGTATCTACCCTCGGTGATGCACATGGCCTACCAGTTCGTCGTCGAGATCCGCCAGGCTCAGAACATGCTCGTCATCAAGACCACGGTCGGCAGCGCGCAGCCCGTCGCCGCCGCGCTCGACGCTTCCCATTGGCCGGAAGTCGTCGGCACGCTCGCCGGGGACGACACCGTGTTCGTCGTCGCCGCCGACAAGAAAAAGGCCAGCGCCCTCGCCCGACGCATTCGCGAGCTGTCTTAGAGCGATGGCCGCCAAATCCCAAGATCAGATTTCCCCGAAACGGAGTGAAATGAAAACGCAAATGAGAACCGAGCCCATGGCATTGATGGATCTAGCTAAGGTGGACGTACCGAAGACGCAACCACCGAACCTGCTGCCGGAACCGATCGCCCCGCGCGATCTGGTTTCCGTGCACGACCTCGCCCCCGCCGAGATTCTCTCCCTCTTCAACCTGACCGCCATGCTCAAGCGCCGCCCGGCGGATTTCCGCGGCGTTCTCGCTGGCAAGCAGATGGTCATGTTTTTCGAGAAGCCGTCGCTCCGTACCCGCCTCACCTTCGAGGCCGGCATGGACAGCCTCGGCGGCAGCACTTTCTTCGTTGACCAGACCCGCGGCCGCCTGGATGCGCGCGAGTCGCTCTACGACATCGCCCACAATCTCGAGCGCTGGATCGACGTCATCGTGCTGCGCACCTTCAGCCATGCCACGGTCGAAGGCATGGCCACCTACGCGGACGTGCCCGTCATCAACGCGCTCAGCGAACTCGAGCATCCCTGCCAGGCGCTGGCCGACTTCTTCACACTGCAGGAACACTTCGGCGACCTCTCGAAGATTCATTTCTCCTACGTGGGCGACGGCAACAACATGGCGCACTCGCTGCTCCTGGCTGGCGCCGCCATGGGATCGAAGGTTTCGATTGCCACACCGGAGCGCTATGCGTTGAATCCTGTCATCGTAACCATGGCGCAGGCGATTGCCGAAGAAACGGGCGCGACACTCCGCCTGCTGAACGATCCGCGCAAGGCAGTCACTGGCACCGATGCCGTTTATACCGACGCCTGGGCCAGCATGGGACATGAAGACGAAGCCGAGGAGCGCGCCAAAGTCTTCGCTCCCTACCAGGTGAATGCCGCGCTATTCAATCTGGCGAAGCCGCATGCGCTGTTCATGCATTGCCTGCCCGCGCATCGCGGCTCGGAAGTCACCGACCAGATCATCGATTCGCCAAACTCCGCCGTTTTCGATCAGGCGGAGAATCGTCTGCACATTCAAAAAGCCATTCTCGTGTGGCTGTTGGGAGGCGGCGTGGGCCGTTTCCAGGCAAGGAGTGCTCGTGCCCATGCTTAAAACTAAGACGCCAGAAAAAATTGTTCTTGCCTACTCCGGTGGACTCGACACCTCCATCATCATTCCCTGGCTCAAGGAAAACTACTCCTACGAAGTCATTGCCATGGTTGGAGATGTCGGCCAGGGCGACGACGTGGAAGCGGTCGTCAAGAAGGCCTACGACACCGGCGCCGCCAAGGTCGTGGTCGAAGATCTGCGCGAGGAATTTCTCACCGGCTACGTCTGGCCAGCGTTGAAGGCCGGAGCCGTCTACGAGAACAAGTATCTGCTCGGCACGTCGCTCGCCCGTCCCGTGATTGCCAAGCACCAGGTCGAAGTCGCGCTGCGCGAAGGCGCTTCGGCTGTAGGCCACGGCTGCACCGGCAAAGGCAATGACCAGGTTCGCTTCGAGATGGCCTACCAGGCGCTTGCCCCGGAACTGAAAGTGGTTGCCCCGTGGCGGGAGTGGGACTTGAAGTCGCGCGAAGACTGTCTCGACTACGCTGAGAAGCGCGGCATTCCGGTGGCCGCCAGCCGCGAGAAGATTCACAGCCGCGATCGCAATCTCTGGCACATGAGCCACGAAGGCGGAGAACTGGAAGACGCCGCCAACGCGCCCTTCGCCAGCACCTGGCAGATGACCAAGTCGCCGCAAGAAGCGCCCGACAAGGAAGAGTTGGTGGAAATCGGATTCGAGAAAGGTGTGCCGGTCTCGGTGAACGGCCAGACTCTCGACCCTGTATCCCTGCTCGAACTGCTGAACGAAATCGGCGGACGTAATGCCATCGGCCGCGTCGATCTGGTCGAAAATCGCTTCGTCGGGATCAAATCGCGCGGCTGCTATGAAACTCCGGGCGGCACACTGCTGCTCACGGCACATGGCGAACTGGAAGCCCTGTGCCTCGACCGCGACCTACTCCACTTCAAACAACATGTCGCGTTGAAATATGCCGAGTTGGTTTACTTCGGCCTTTGGTTCACGCCCCTGCGCGAGGCACTCGACGCTTTTGTCGAAGCCACGCAGCAGAACATCACCGGCTCGGCCACGCTGTCGCTTTACAAAGGCAACGTGAGCGTCGTCAGCCGCAAGTCCGACTACTCGCTCTACCGCACCGACCTCTCCTCGTTTACTATGGGCGCAAGTTATGATCAGAAGGACGCCGAGGGCTTCATCCGCATTCTCGGATTGCCTTCGAGGTGTCGCGCCCAGACGCAGAACAAGGTAGAGGTTGCGCAATGAAGATGTGGTCCGGCCGCTTCCGGCAGCCGCTTGACCCCGAATTTGAAAAGTGGCAGCGGTCGTTTCCATATGATCAACGGCTGCTGCCCTTTGAATTAGCCGCCAGCCGGGCGCATGCCAACGCCCTGGCGAATGCCGGGGTTCTTTCCGCCGCCGAACTTACCGAGATTGTTCAGGGACTCGATCTGATTGGCAGCCGCGCCGCATCGACGCCCGAATTCCTGAATGATCTCGAAGCCGAAGACGTCCACCACTTCGTCGAGAAGCAACTAGCCACCCTGATCGGAGCCGCCGGCTACAAACTGCACACCGGCCGCAGCCGCAACGAGCAGATCGCAACCGATCTCCGGCTCTTCGTACGCGACAGCATCGACTCGCTGCAGAATCAGCTGGCCGATTGGGTTGAAGCCATCCTTGCGCGCGCCGACGCCGCTGGCAACGCGGCCATGCCTGCCTACACGCACCTGCAGCCGGCCGAGCCGGTGTTGATAACGCACTGGTTGTTGGCCTATGGGGAAATGTTTTTGCGCGATGCCTCGCGCCTGGCCGACTGCCGCAAGCGCACCAACCTTTGCCCACTGGGCTCGGGCGCGGTGGCAGGCGCCACGCTGACCCTCGACCGTCGCGCCATCGCCAAAGAACTGGGCTTCGATGACATCACGGCCAACAGCATCGATGCCACCAGCGACCGCGACTTCGTGCTCGAATTCGTGCAGGCGCTCTCGTTGGTCTCACTGCACTTGAGCCGCTGGGCGGAGGAGATGATCCTGTTCTCGACACCGGCCTATGGCTTTGTGGAATTGCCGGAGCCTTATTCGACTGGCTCGAGCGCCATGCCGCAGAAGAAAAATCCCGACCTGCTGGAGCTGGTGCGGGCAAAAGCTGCGCGGGTCATGGGCTACGCCACCACACTTGAGACCACGGTGAAGGGCCTGCCCCTGGCGTACAACAAAGACATGCAGGAAACGCAGGAGCCTCTCTTCCACGCCGCCGATACCGTTGTCTCCATGCTGCCACTGGTCACGGGATGGATGCGCACGGTCGAGTTCGACCTCGCGAAGATGAATCAGGCGGCACAGTCCGGTTTCATGAATGCGTGGGCCGCAGCGGCCTACCTGGTCGAGCGCGGAGTTCCCTCCCGCCTAGCGCATGAAGCGATCGGCAAAGCCGTCCAATTGTGCGTGGAACGTGGATGCGAATTGAAGAACCTCACGCTCGGCGAACTGCAGCCGATCCATGAGGCTTTCAAGTCGGACTTCCCCTCGTGCCTCGGTCTCACTGAAGTGCTCACGCTCCACGATGTTCCGGGTGGCACCGCGCCTCGCCATGTAAAGCGCGCTCTCCAGAGCGCTCGCGAGCGAGCGGCCGCTCTTCGGTCGCAGGAGCAACCGGCGCTTCGCTAGCGCTGCATACCTCGGCGGCTAAAAGGGTGGGCAGTTCAATCACGATTTTCTGCCGCCCGTGCACGAAATCGTGTACGATGCTCGCGTTTCTTCCCGTCCACTCCGGCAACAAATTGCAAGTAACCTGGTGTCACGAGCAAGCGATCTTGAGTGTTCCTGCTGTAGTTCAAGTATGGGGACCCAAACAACCTACCGACGAAAAGAGGGCACAATGAAACGCAACCAGTTGTTGTCAGCCATTGGGATCATGTTGTTCGTAGCGTGTTCGCTGGCCGCACAGGAAAAACCCGGAACGCTGGCCGCGCTGGAGTTCCAGAGACCGAAGAACGGAATGGTGCCGCAGTACGAGGCTGGACGAAAGCAGAAGGCGGCATGGCATAAGCAACAGAACGACCCTCAGCCCTTGCTGGTATGGGAGACACTTAGCGGCGACAATACGGGAACGTACCTAGTCGGCCGGGTCGGCCAACACTGGGCGGATTTCGACAAACCGGCCATTCCGGACGAGGTCGACTTGGCGGAGTTCCAGAAGGTTGTGGGGAACTACGTGGAGTCCGTCACCGCTCGCTACTATGATTTCCTACCCAAGATCAGCAATCCCCCCAGCGGTGCTACGATGCCTTCCAAGTTTTCGGAGATCATCATCTTCCAAGTGCGCTACGGGAAGGACTCAGATTTTCGCTCCGCGATCGGTCGCGTATACGAAGCGTCACAGAAGACCAAGTGGCCGCCCAAGTACGAATGGTACGTGTTGGTGAACGGCGGACAGAGCGGAATTTATGTACTATCGCTGCCGCACAACAATTGGGCAGACTTCGAGGACAAACCTGATGTGAAACCCTTCCGCGACATGCTCAAAGAAGCCTTTGGACAGGAGGAGGCGGATTCCATCGCCGATCGAATCGACCATTCCGTGGAGAAAGAGACGGTTGAGACGATCCAGTTTCGTCCCGATTTGAGTTACCTGCCAGGCAAATAGGTTCGGGATCAACCCTGACGGTGCTCCGGACTTGGGTATCTCGCAAGACGGGGCACCGATCTGCAACTGCCCGCGCGGACTCCGGGCTACGGGCCCGGGGATTTCGATTCCTCCCCTCGTCTCTTCAAAGCAACCGCGACGCCGATGTCTGACCAGCCGTTCGAGATCTTCGCGCGCGTCAGGTCTTCTCGGAGCCACCGCCGCCCGACTCTGAATTCCAATTATTGAGTCGGCAATTACACCACACTTTGTGCACGCCCGACCGACCCCGGTGCCTTTTGATCGAGCCGTCTCCGGCGCGCGCCGCATCTAACCAAATGACCTTCTGAACGGAGTGTTCCCCCTGATTCTCGTACGAGTTCTGTTTCTGGCGTTGTTTCTCGCGGCGGTCTATGCCGTCCAGCGGTTCTGGTTCTTGCGGGCGTGGTCGTGGATTGGGACGCTTTCGAGTGCCCACTGGCGCTATGGCCTGCAGGCCGGACTGATCGCCCTCGCGATCGCGATCTTCGCGTCGCTCCTTGATCCGCTTCTTGGCCACGCCGTATCTCACGTGGGTTTTGGTAAGACTCTGATCACTTTCTCGCGGCTTTGGGTGATGGCGTCGTTCTTCGCATTCATTGCCGTCGAATCTGTGGGAGCGATCGAGTGGGCCACGAACGCCGTTGCCCGGCTTCGTCCCGGAAGCGCGGGGCTGGAGTTTGATCCTTCGCGCCGGAGGTTATTCCAGTACGCGGCCGGCTTAGCCGGAAGCCTGCCCTTCCTTGCCGCAACCTATGGTTTTGCCTCTACCCGCTTGCGCTACACCATCGAGCGCGTGGATGTTCCGATCGCCAATCTTCCCAAGGAACTCGACGGCTTGCGGATCGCTCAGCTCAGCGACATCCACATTGGCGACTACATGCCGCCCGATGAGATTGCGCGCGCGGTCGAAATGGCGAACCAACTCGCCCCCGATCTATCCGTAGTGACGGGCGATTTTGTCAGCAGCGTGGGTGATCCGCTGTACGCCTGCATCACCGAGTTGAGCCGGCTCCAGGCCCCACTAGGCGTTTGGGGCTGCAATGGAAATCACGAGATCTATGCCGGCGTTGAAGATGAAGCGGACCGCCTGTTCCACCAGAAGGGAATGCGCCTGCTGCGCGCGCGCAATACCGTGATTGAACACAACGGCGCCTCGTTCAATTTGATCGGCGTCGATTACCAGCGTGACCACATGGTGGCGGGCGGGCCGACCGGCCCGATGCTCAAGGAAATCGAGCACCTGATCCGGCGCGATATGCCGAACATTCTGCTCTCGCACAATCCGAACTCATTCCATCGCGCCGCCGAACTCGGCATTGAACTCAGCCTTGCCGGGCACACCCACGGCGGGCAGGTGAAATTCGAGATTGTGGACCATAGCGTGAACCCGGCCCGGCTGATCACTCCGTTTGTTGCCGGGCTCTACACGCTCCCGATGCGGAACGGCCTGTCGCACACGCCTGCCGCCAACGGCTCGCAAAAGGCCGCGCTTTACGTGAACCGGGGGCTGGGTACACTGGGCTTCCCGGTGCGACTGGGAGTGCCGCCGGAGATCACTTTGCTGACCCTGCGAAGAGCCTGAAACGATAACCCTCACACCCGCCTGAAAAGCTCCAAACGTGGTATAATTTACGGGTAAAGCTAGCCGAGTAAGCACCTGTAAATGCAACGACTTAGCGACATTTTAGACCGCGACACGAGCGGGAGCTTCGCTCCGCTGGACAGCCGACGGCGGCTGTCCCTACGTGGACGGGCGAGTCGCCCGTCCCCACACATGGCTGACTGAGAACTGGCAACTGAGAACTGAGAACTGACTTTCATGGCCGACGATCAAAATCCTGAACTTCCACTGACACCTCCTCCCGGCGGCGACGGACCAGGTCCGGGCGCTGCCAACATTCAGCCCGTCAATATCGAAGACGAGATGCGCAAGTCGTATCTCGACTATTCGCTGTCGGTCATCATCGGACGCGCGCTTCCCGATGTGCGCGACGGCCTGAAGCCCGTGCATCGACGCATTCTTTACACAATGCAGCAGATGGGGCTGGCTCCGGGACGGCCCACGCGCAAATGCGCCCGCATCGTCGGCGACGTGATGGGCAAGTACCATCCGCACGGGAACCTCGCTGTCTATGACGCGTTGGTCCGGCTGGCGCAGCCGTTCGCCATGCGCGCGCCGCTGGTGGATGGTCAGGGCAACTTCGGTTCGGTCGATGGAGATCCCCCGGCGGCCGATCGTTACACCGAAGCCCGGCTGGCACGCGTTTCGACTGCGCTGCTGGAAGATCTGGACAAGGAAGCGGTTGACTTCTATCCGAACTATGACGGCACGGAAACGCAGCCGGCCGTTCTTCCCGCGCGTTATCCGAACCTGCTGGTGAATGGTTCCGACGGAATTGCGGTTGGCATGGCCACGAAGATTCCGCCCCATAACCTCACCGAAATCGTGAATGCCACGATCACGCTGGTGAACAATCCGTCGGCGCAACTGGCGGAGATTCTGAAGTACGTGCAGGGGCCGGATTTCCCGACTGCCGGAATCATCCACGGGCGGGCGGGAATCTTCGAGGCTTACCGGAATGGCCGTGGGCGCTTCATGATGCGCGCCCGGGCGGCGATTGAGAACGTCACCAAAGACAAGCAGGCGATCATCGTCACCGAGATTCCGTATCAGGTGAACAAGGCGCGCCTGATCGAGCGCATCGCCGACCTGGTCAACGAAAAGACGATTGACGACATCTCCGACATCCGGGACGAAAGCGATCGCGACGGCATGCGCATCGTGATCGAGCTGAAGCGCGGCGCGGAACCGCAGATCGTGCTCAACCAGCTCTTCAAGCACACCTCGATGCAGGAGGGCTTCAGTATGATTCTGTTGGCCGTGGTCAACGGTCAGCCGAAGGAAATGGGCCTGGTGCAGGCGATCCAGCACTTCATCGACCATCGCGTCGATGTGGTTCGCCGCCGCACCGCCTACCTGCTGTCGAAAGCCAAAGAACGTGAAGAGATTCTAGAGGGATTTAAGTTCGGGATTGACAATATCGAGCACCTGGTTTTGCTTATCCGGGCCAGCGGCTCGCGCGCTGAGGCGCACGAAAATCTGTGGAATTGGAGCCGCAGCAAACGCGTAACGATTACACGAGGAACAGGCAGAAATGCGGTCAAGGATACAGAGTTGGAGCAGTATGCGAAGCGCTATCCTGGAACTAAACTCGTCAAGGATCCTGCGGGGTTTGTGATAGCTGTCGACAATCCGCAGTTCTGGAAGCCCAGCTCGCAAGATTTGCTGAACAGTATCGATGCTGCAGGGGGCCTCACGCACCGGCAGATCGACGCCATTCTAGACCTTCAACTCTACCGTCTGACTCAGCTTTCCGTTGACGAGATTGCTAAGGAACTGACACAGGTTCGCGAGCGGATCGCCGAGTACGAAGCGATCCTGGGCTCGGAAAAGAAGCTGCGCGGCGTGATCATCAAGGAACTGGAAGAAGTAAAGAAACAGTACGGTGACGAGCGCCGCACGGTGATCGAAGACGAAGCCGCAGAGATCATGCTGGAGGACCTGATCGCCGACGAGCAGGTGGCGGTTACGGTCAGCCACTCCGGCTACATGAAGCGCACACCGATCTCGACTTACCGCATGCAGCGGCGCGGCGGCACTGGACGCACCGGCATGAAGACGCGCGACGAGGACTTCGTCGAGCATCTGTTCATCCCCTCGACCCACGCCTACATCCTGATCTTCACCAACACCGGACGCGTGTACTGGCTGAAGGTGTACGAAATTCCCGACGTGAGCGCTGCCGGCAGGGGCAAGCACGTGGGCAACCTGGTCGCGTTGCAGCCGGGCGAAACGGTGCGCACCATGCTCGCCGTGCGTGACCTGGAAGAAGAAGGGCGGTACGTTTTCTTTGCCACCCGCAATGGCACGGTGAAGAAGACTGAGGTGAAAGATTTCTCGCACGTGATGTCGCGCGGCATCATCGCCATCAATATCGAACCAGGCGACGAACTTGTCGCGGCGTCGCTGACCGACGGCAACCAGATCGTTTTCCTCGCCTCGCACGATGGCCAGGCGATCCGCTTCGACGAGAACGATGTGCGCTCCATGGGACGCAACGCCACCGGCGTACGCGGCATGAACCTGGGCGAAAAAGACTACATCGTCGGCATGGCTACCACCATCAAGCCGGAGGCGAAGGCGGTCGTCGAAAAGAGCAAGGACGATCTCGCTCCCGAGATTGCGGACTTGATCCCGGAGAAAGGATCGCTCATCCTCTCCGTCACCGAGAACGGGTACGGCAAGCGCACGCCCGCCGACGACTATCGCCTCACGAACCGCGGCGGCAAGGGCGTAATCAACGTGAAGACCACGGAGCGCAACGGCAAGGTCGTCGGGATCTCGCAGGTGACGGAGAAATCTGAGGTGATGCTGATCAGCCAGTACGGCAAGATCATCCGCACCGAATCAAAGCAAATCCGCGAGTGCGGACGGTCCACCCAGGGCGTCCGCCTCCTGCAACTCGAACCTGGTGACCGCGTAGCTGCGGCAGTGGTGATCCCGCCAGAAGACGAGAACGGGAACGGGGGGACGCTGCTACAGTAGGGTTTGAGTTTGTGTGGGGCGGGCACTCTTGCTCGCGCTAGTGGAGCGCCGGGGGGCTACCGCCCGGCCGGACGGGCGAGGCGCCCGTCCCTCCATCGAGCGAATGAATGGGCATGCGGTCCCGGCGTTAGTTCACCACTGGCTCTAAGTTCAGCAACCGCCGGACGGCGCTGATATTCGGACGGATGTCTCCAGGTAAGTCGTCCCTTTTCGAAGCGCCGCTCCCAGTCGCGCAGCAGGGACTCGACGATTTCCCGTCCATCCGGATCGCACACGGCCTGCAATGGCGTCTTCCCGCCGAGAATTGGGACCTTCTCGTGAATCCACCCTTCGACTTGCTTCTGCACAACCTCCTGGAAATACTGCCTCGCCTCAGGATCGCGCAGCAGGCCATTGCCATCGCCGTCACTCCGAGCCTTCTCCGGCGGGCAATTCTTTCGCAGCTCTTCGGGACTTTGTGCCGTCGTGTTCCGGTGGCTCGCTAAGATCCCGAGCCGTTTTTCGATTTCGCTGCGCAGTTTCTCGGCGCGTTCTTTCGAATTCACGTCCGCCGTCAGTGTGTTGCCCGAAATCCTGATGTGTCCCATGATCGTGTTGTCCCACGACTTGTGCTTGCGGTTGCCCTTCTTGATCCAGTCAAATGTCACAGCTCGAATCGCTTCGTGCTCATCGAGTTTGGCCTTGTCAAGCAGATCCTCTTTCGAAAATCCCCAGGCAAGCGGCGCTAGGGCCTCAAAAGCCACCGCTGCCGAGCCGATCTGAAAAGTGAGTGTGTGGAACACAAGCGGGTCGCCGTCAGTGTTTTCCAAACGCGGCGGAGTGTGCAGCGCAACGCGGATTTCGAGATATACTTCCCGCACATCATCCTCATAGTGGACCAAATCCTCCGCAGTCAGGCCCCGCTTCTTGCGCGCGATTTTTCTGCGCAATTTTTTGCGGAGGGCAATAACATCTGCTTTCCACCGGGGCGGAATAGCAAGCGGAGCTGAAAAGCCCATAACCGCGGGCGCAGGCTCATGCCAGATCTGTGCATAGAGGAGGTCCCCTTCCCGCACCATCTGTGTAGCAGCGTGCTCGATCACCTGGGTGTCCTGACCCAGAAGGACGTCGTGCAACGCCATGCGCTCTCCTGGCTTGCACCACACCACCTCGTAAAAACTGAGCGGCTGGGAAATGGCTTGCTTCAGGAATTGGCGGTCCAGATCGGAGAGCAGTTGCGCTTTCGCCTGCATGAACTCCCTCACAACCGCACCCGCTTCCCCAGGCTGTCTTTTGGGGACAGGCCGTTCCGGGTCCCAGAGATAGAGAAAGTAAGGCATGAAAATCTGATTTTCGCTTGAATCGGGCGGCGGCGGAAAATTGTCCATATTGAAGTCGCACCACGCGTCTTCGATGTCGTCGCCAAAGTTGCGATCGGCAAAGCGCATCAATTCCCGTGTGAGTTGCGCGGAGGCTTCGTGGTGCCGCCTCCAGAGGCTTTCATCGGAAAGCGGCTGTGAATCAAGGCAGCAATGCTTGTGCTTCTTACCGCTGCCGCAGGGGCATGGGTCGTTTCTCCCCGTCTTCTCGCGAAGATGCGATCTCATAAGCAGCGACATTAGCGCACGGAGTTGTGGAAGCACAAGCGGAGATTGCTGCCCCCGATAGGCAGTGGAAGATCACCGCCGGGACATCAGCGGGTCGTTACAACTCAGATTTTCGATGAGTGGTACAGAGGGGTAGCTCATACCCCAGCGGTCCGGTGGACGTGGCCACTCTGTTACGACCGCACCCGCGCCTCAATCACGCTCTCCGCCGCCTGCATCGGTACAATCCGCGTGATCTCGAATCCGGCCTTTGCGAACAACTCCCGCCATTCGCCTTCGGTGCGCTCGCGGCCGCCGGGCATCAGCAGCATCTCGAGGTCGAGAATCTTGCTGAAGTGTGGCTCGGAGGTTTCGGGTACCACGGAATCGACCACCAGCAGCCGCCCATCTTTCACTCCTTCTAACGCGCGCCGGCAATTCGCCAAAATCTTCAGCGCCGGCTCGTCCGCCCAGTCGTGGATGATGTGTTGCATGTAGTAGGCATCGGCGCCGGCTGGAATCTCGTCGAAGAAGTTTCCCGTCACGGTCTCGCAGCGCTGGTCCATCTTCAGCGAGCAGATGTGGCACGTGGCTTCTTCGATGACGTTCGTCATGTCAAAGAGAATGCCTTTCATCCCGGGATAGCGGCTGAGGACTTCGCACAGAATCGCGCCGTGTCCGCCCGCCACGTCCATCAGCGTGCCGATGCCAGAGAAGTCGTAGGCGTCCAGCAAGGCTGGGGCGATCTTCCGGCTGAAGGAGGTCATGGCCATGTTGAAGTCGTACGCGATCTCGGGATCACCGAAAATTGCTTCAAACGCGCGCATGCCATAGACGTGCTCCACCGCCGGCTGGCCGGTCTCGATCGAGTAGGACATCTCGGACCAGACCTTGAAGTGGAAGCGATTCCCCATCCATATCACCATGTCGCGCATTGAGCCGGGCGCATCGGCGCGCAGGCAGTCCGACACGGGAGTAAGCGCAAACACCTTGCCGGCCGACTCCGCAAACACTCCGGCGCTGGCCAGCAGGCGCAGCACGCGGTAGAGCGCGTCGGCGTTGCTGCCCGTCTTTTGCGCCAGCTCCGTCACCGGCAAGGGACCGTCCGCCAGCAGGTCGGCAATTTTCAGCTTTGCGATCGGGTACAGCGAGGCGGTGAAAATGAAGCCGCTCGCCATCTGCATGAGTTGTTGTGCGCCTTGCGCCTGGGTGTGCGAGATCTGGACAGTTTCTGTAGTAGCCATGGGGTAAACTCCGCTGAAATTGTAGTCTAGAACCACTTCCACCGTTTGAGGATGTTCGAACTGAAGAGTTCTCCCCCACCAGGGAACGCGTACTAGAGTACAGGAACGGCTCATCCTTGTCTTTGCGCAGACGGGTTGATCAGGCGTACCCCTGGCCGTAACTGGGGGCTCCGCATGACCCCGGTAACCTACCTCCCCCCGCCCGACTAGTGCTGCAATGGAAGAAGTGGGGCGGGGGAGATTCGTCCATGAACATGACCATCCTGTTGGCGCTCATCATCGCTTGGGCCGCGATCTATATTCTGAAGAGAGTAGGGGCACAACTCATCATTCGTGGGGCTGGTCAGGCTGTGCTGTCGGAAGTTGGCAAGCGCGCGTTGACCCGCGTTCCCGGACAGGTCTCGCTTCTGAAGACTGAATTCCCCGCGTGGACGAACCAGGCGGCGGTCGAGCAGCAAGCCGCACCGCTGCGCAGCGAAGGGTTCAAGGACCTTGGCGCATACACGGTTAACACCATACCGGGTGTGCTGATCCGAATGATGGCTCATCCCCAGACGAATGTTGCAGCCCATATCTACGATCATCCGAAATCCGGCAGCTGGACTGAATTCGTCACGCGGTACACCAATGGCAGCAGTCACTCCCTGAGTACGTTGCCGCCCACTGGCATGGATCATCCAGAATGGTGGCGCAAGATTCAGGCCAACAAGAATACGCCAAACGACGAGCTCTATCGCCAGTTCCTTACTCAGCGCGAGTGGCACGGTATCAAGTCAGTGACTCCCGAACAAACGATTCGAGAGTTTGAAGAGAACTATGCCAAGCTGGCAACGTGGCGGCAGGAACGTGGGATCACCCCGAAAGAAGTCGCACACGTCGCGGTTCGGTGGCTGCACAAGAAGCAGGCGGCCGGCGCATCGCAGTAGCCGCTTCGCATGCCATCGTTTGAGAGCATGTTCTCGCGCCCGGGATTACCCCAGTCACTTCCCGGCCCTCCCTGCGCTGGACTATTGTTTACCATAGTAGAGACTGCCTCTTGCCTGTGTGTCCGTGAGCGGCTGCGGACTGACCGCAGGCAGCGTTCGAAGTCCGCCCCGCGTCGCATTCTCAGAACGATAGCTAACGAGGAAGCGGGCTTTTGTGGGCCAGTCGCCAAGCGAGTGTTTGTGCACGATCAAGCAGACAGCAATCAGGAACTTCTGAGTCGGCCGATTCGCGATCTCGGGCTTAAGCTCGAAGGATCGCCGGTGGAGCGCTTTGTTGAACAGCTTTACCGCGAACTTGAAGCGAAGGGGCTGACGAAGTTCCGTCCGGCGTGTTACTTGACGGACGAGTGGGGATGCCCGTCGGGGGAACCGATCATCGGGATTCCGTTTTACCTGGCGCATGCGGAACTGGCGCAACTGGAGAAGCAAGCGCACGACCTGGAAGACTCGCGAGAAATCATGATGTATTTGCGGCACGAAGCCGGACATGCATTCACGTACGCGTACAAGTTGCACAACAAGCCGGACTGGAAGCAGATGTTTGGACCGTTCCGCCGGCCGTATCGCGAGAACTACAGGCCGGCTCCATTTTCGCGCGACTACGTACGGCATCTGCCCGGATGGTATGCCCAAAAGCACCCCGACGAGGATTTCGCGGAAACCTTTGCCGTCTGGCTGACCCCGCGCTCGAACTGGCGCAAGCGCTATCGGGGCTGGCGCGCCCTGGAAAAGCTCCACTACCTGGACCGGTTAGCGCGAACGCTTGGAAACAGTGATCCACCGCGCCGCCGCGGACAGACCGATATTACCGTGGATGAAATGGAAATCACGGTGGCGGAGTTCTATCACCAGAACGGGCGCGAAGAAGTGGCCGTCACCGAATTGACGCCCGATACTGACCTGCGCGATCTGTTCCCAGTATCGAAACGTCGCAAAACCGCGCTGCCCGCAAGGGACTTCTTGCATCAGCATCGCAAAGCGGTCACCGACAAAGTAGCGCAATGGACCGGAGCGCAACGGTCTCTGATCAAAACCTTGATCGACACGATCGAGAAGCGTGCCGGCGAACTCGACCTGCGCGCCGACAAAGCACGAGAGGCTGAGCATCTGGCCGAAGTCACGGCCTATGCCACCGCGCTCGTGATGACGTACGTGACGAAAGGAAAGTTCATACAGCCGTAGAAAGGCAGGCTCCCGGCCTTCCGATTCATTTCCAGCGGAGCCAGAGAGGCCTAGAGCCGAGAGCTGAGAGCCTGATTTGGAGACTTTATGATCGGATCAAAACTGAAAATCGCATTGCTGTATGACGTGTGGAACGAAGACCCCGTCGCAGCGGCGGAAAAAGAAGAGTCCGCTCCCGTGCGCAAGACACGCAAGAAAGTGGTTAAGAAGCAGAAAAAGGAAAAGACCGACCGCGAGGAGATTTTCGAAGCTCTGCAGAAGCTCGGACATGAGCCCTCCTACTTTGAACTGGATGGCCGCCCGCAGTCCTTGCATGGATTGGCCAAGTGCGATGCCGATCTGATCTTTAATCTGACCGAGTCTTTCGGCGGCGACGATACCAAAGAGATGAACGTGGTCGCCTACCTGGATCTGCTCGGCCTGCGTTTCACCGGCGCTGGGCCGCACTCGATTTTTCTCGCGCAGGATAAGGGCGTCGCCAAGAAGATTTTCTCTTTTCACGGGATCAAGACTCCATTCTTCGCAACGTCCTATCGCGGACGAACCGAGCACGCGCACGACATCTCCTTCCCGCTGATCGTGAAGCCGTCGTGGGAGGACGGTTCGATCGGCATCGACGCCGGGGCCGTCGTGAAGAACGTCAAGGAAATGATGGAACGAATTCAATACATCCAGGATGAATTCGATTCGCCGGCTTTGATCGAGGAATATATTGAAGGCCGTGAAATTTACGCCGGGATCCTCGGCAGCTATGAGCGCACCCAGGTCTTGCCGCTCGTCGAACTGGACCTGTCGCGCTTGCCGGAGGGCATGCCGAAAATCGCCAGCTACGACGTGAAGTTCGAAAAAAATACCGAGGCATACAAGCTGACCAAATCGAACGTCGCGGAAAACCTTGACGAAGAGACGGTAAAGAAGCTATCAGAAACGGCGCTGGCAGCGTACCGGGCGCTCAAGCTCCGCGACTATGGGCGCATCGACATGCGCCTGGCTCCCAACGGCGATGTCTACGTGATTGAAGCGAATCCGAACCCGTGGCTCGCGAGCCGGCAGGAGTTTGCGATGGCCGCCAAGGCCGCCGGCCTTTCTTACACCGAGATGATCGGCTCCATTATTGACCTGGCGATGAGCCGCTACCTGAACGACGATCTCACCAACGTCGCCGCGATGCACTAAGGGTTGTCCGCAGTCTCACGCCATAAATGGAAACTGTCATCCTGAGCGGGGCAGGCGGATTCGCGGAAGCGAATTCGTCTGCATAGTCGAAGGACCTCTACTTTTTCCAGAATCTGTCCAGGGAGATCACTTTCCGCAGGCGCTGAGCGCCTCGACCAGTGGGACTCATAAGACGGAGTAGGGGCCCTTCGACTACGGTGACCACTCACTTCGTGAATGGCGACCTTCGCTCAGGGTGACAGTGTGAAACGGGAACAGATCTAGTAATTTTCGGCAATGTATCGAACCTCAGCGGCGGAGGTTTACTTCGCGGTTGCTTTCGCCAGCGGCTTGAGCCGTTCGAATGCTTCTTCGGCCCGTTCCAGCGCCGACTGCACGTTGTCACAGATATTTTCCGGACCCACGAACTCTTCAAACTCCGTCTGCTGGATGAGCCGCAGAGGCTGCTCTCTTGCACCACAGAGAATCAATGCGCGGCCGCTGGCCTTGAGCGTGCGCGCGACTTCTTCGAGGGCGAACAGTCCCGTGGCATCGAGCGCCGTCATGTTGCGCAGGCGGAGAATCACCACCGGCGGAAGGTTGTGGATCTTCTCTGTGATGACCGCGATCTTGTCGGTCGCGCCAAACAGAAACGGCCCGTGAATTCGGAAGATGGTTGCGTAGTAGGGAATGTCTTTGTCCTGCAGAATATGCACGCGCCCGTCTTCGATGTAGTCATCAGTCACTTGTGACACGGTGGTGGTTGCCGCCACGCGGCTGATGAAGAGGAGCGCGGCCAGAATCATGCCTGCCTGCACGGCAACGGTGAGATCGGCAAACACGGTCAAGGCAAACGTCACCAGCCACACGCTGATGTCCGTCTTCGTGAGCTTGAGCAGCGACGGAATTTCGAACCACTCGCCCATGTTGTAAGCCACGACCATCAGAATCCCCGCCAGTACCGCCATCGGAACGAAACTTACCCAACGGGAAGCAAACAGGAGAACGGCCAGCAGCGTGAGCGCGTGAATCATGCCCGCTACCGGGGTTTTCGCTCCTGAGCGGATGTTAGTGGCCGTGCGCGCGATGGCGCCAGTCGCTGGCAGGCCGCCAAACATAGGCGAAACCACATTGGCGAATCCCTGCGCGACCAGTTCGACATTCGGATTGTGGCGGTCGTTGCTCATCCGGTCCGAGACCACCGCCGACATCAACGATTCGATTGCACCCAGCATGGCAACCGTGAGCGCTGGCCCGATCAGGCCGTGGATCAGATCCGTACGAAACACCGGAATCTGCAGATGGGGCAGACCGCTCGGAATTCCGCCAAAGCGCGAGCCGATCGTCTCCACCGGCAACTTGAAAACTGCAACCACAACGGTTCCCGCGACCATGGCCACGATCGCGCCCGGGATCCGGTTCGAGATACCGCGACACACGACAATAATCAAGATCGTACCGATCGCCAGCGCCGCCGCCGCAATCGAGAACGTGTGAAAGTTCTGCGCCAGCGCTTCCATACGCAGCCAGAACACACCGGGAACTTTTTCGAGCTTGAGCCCGAAAAAGTCTTTGACCTGCGTACTGGCAATCAGGATGGCAATACCGTTGGTGAAGCCGATGACGATGGGGCGGGGAATGAATTTCACCGCTGAGCCCATCCCGGTCAACCCCATGATCACGAGCATGACGCCCGCCATCACGGTGCACATGAACAAGCCATCGACGCCGTGCAGGGCCACGATCCCGGCAATCACCACCACAAACGCGCCGGTGGGTCCGCCGATCTGGGTAGTCGATCCGCCCAGCGCAGAAATCAGAAAGCCGGTAACAATCGCACAATAAATTCCCGCTTGCGGCGTAAGGCCCGAGGCGATCGAAAACGCCATGGCGAGCGGCAGTGCAACCAAGCCCACCGTAATGCCAGCCAGCAGGTCGTGCAGAAATTTTTCCAGGCTGTAATCCCGGAGGCAGAGGATTGATTTTGGGAGCCAGCGTTCGTCTGCAAATACTTGTTCCATGGAAATAAGTATTATCGCAGGCTGGGAAGGGGTCGTGTAGTTTCTAAAGTCGTAACCCGTTCGGGATCAACAGAAAAAAGGCTGCCGAGGATCACCCACGGCAGCCTTTATGACCCGCCGCGCGGACAGGAATGTCCGCGCCACACCCTCTACCTAGAACTGGTTCCACAGGTACTGGTTGTAGACCTCGTGGTGGAATTGCACTTCGGCATCCTTGACGACCGTCCCCAGCAACCGCGGGCAACGGTCCGCTGAAGCCTGCTTCAAATCGGCGTAGCGGCCTTTCACGTCCTCGCCCAGCAACGTAGTCGTCCATTCGGCTTTGCGGAAGTCCTCCATCGCCGTATAGATGTTGTCCGGCAGGTAGCGTTCTTTCCCCGCGCGCAAGTCCTTGATTTTCGCGGTCGTCCCTTCAAGGCCGGTCTTGAAGATCGAATACATCACCATGTACGGGTTGGCATCGGGCGCGACCGCACGTACCTCGATTCGCATGCTGCGCTGGTTGCCGATCGGGATGCGTACCATGGCGCCGCGGTCCACTGCCGACGCCTTCAGTTGGTTGGGCGCCTCGAAATGCGGATCCAGCCGCCGGTACGCGTTCACGCTGGAATTGAAGACTAGGCAAAGGTCGTTGCCATGCGTGAGAATGCGGTCCATGAACTCGTAGCCGAACTTGCTGAGCTTCTCCTCCCCCTTGGGATCCCAGAACAGGTTCTTGCCGTTTTCGCTCACCGAGATATTTGTGTGCATGCCGCTGCCATTGACACCGACAATCGGCTTGGGCAGGAAACACGCGGTCAGGCCCATGTTGCGCGCCACCTGGCGGCACACCAGCTTGTAGAGCTGAATGTGGTCGGCGGCGGCCACGACTTCGGCGTAGTTGTAGTTCACTTCGAACTGGGAGGGTGCGACTTCCGGGTGGTCCTTCTCGTTCTGGAAACCCATCGAGCGCTGCACTTCGGCAACCGTATCGATGAACGAGCGTAAGGGGTCGCCCGGCAACGAGTGGTAATACCCGCCGGTGTTGACGTACTCGAACTTGCCCGTTTCATGATAGCGGCGCTCGGCGTCTGCACCCGCGAACAGGAAACCCTCAATTTCATTGGCCGCATTGAGCGTGTAGCCATGCTTCTTGTGCATCCCCTCAGCAAACACCTTGAGCATGCTGCGGATGTCCGCCGTGTAGGGCTCGCCGTTCTTGTCAATGACCTCGCCGAACACCAGCACCTTCCCCGGCCCAAACACGTCGGCGGGGCCCCAATAAAACGCAGCCCAGTCGATGCCGAGACGCAGATCGCTCTCCCGCTGCGCGGTAAAGCCGCGGATCGACGAACCGTCGAAGGTCAGGTTCTCGTAATTCTTGAGCAGGAACTTCTTGTCGTAGTCGAGCATGTGCAGCCGGCCTTCGAGGTCGCTGAACATCACGGTCAAGGCCTTGATGCGTTTCTCGTCGGTGAGATACTTCAGCCGCTCTTCCTGAATCTTGCCCGCATCAACGCGGTCCAGGCGCTGCTTCTTCGCCTTCAGATTCATCTCTTCCAGTTCGTCGTACGGGATCGCCAGAAAATTCCGCAGTTCAGTCGACATGCTTCTCCTTAGTGTTGGGCAATGCCCAAGATGAAATCCAATCACCCGTGGATGACCCATTAGGCTAACGCTTGGACGAGACAACCACAAATAAAAATGGTTTATCGTACCGATCAGTTTATTTGTTCTCCAGATTGCCTCAGGAGTGGTGCATCGATCCCGCTGTCCCTGACCGGGTTTCTCTGCAAACGCCGAAACGTCATGAAATAATCAGAAACCTAGGAGAACGAGTGACTTGCGCAATCTGTAACGAACGGAAGGAAAAACGGTTTTGCCCGGCGGTGCACGGCAAGATCTGCGCGCAGTGCTGCGGAGAGCAGCGCGAAGTGACGCTCGACTGTCCGAGCGACTGCCCGTATCTGCAACAAGCCCGTGCGCACGAGAAGCCGCACTCCGGGGGCGTCCTGGATCGTGAGTCGCTGTTTCCCCAGATCGAGATCAGCGAACAATTCCTCTACGAGCGCGAGCACCTGATCGTCGGGCTCAGCTTCGCGCTCGCCAAAAGCGCTCGCGCCAACCGCGACTTGATGGACCGCGATCTGATTGCGGCTCTCACCTCGCTCTCCAGGAGTTACGAGACCCTGGTGAACTCCAGCCTGATCTACGAACAGCCGACCGCCAACGTTGCGCACCAGGCAGTCGCAGCCGAAGTGGCAGCCATGGTCAAGGAGTATCGCGAGGCTGAGCAGAAGCACATGGGCTACACCCAACTGCGCGATTCCGACGTCCTGAAAGCTCTCGTGTTCCTGCTGCGCATGGGCCTGGGACGCACTTCCGGGCGACCCAAATCGCGTGCCTACGTGGATTTCCTCTTTGCGCAGTTTCCCGAGAAGCAGTCGGCCATCGCGGCGCCGGAAGATGCTGGGAGCCGGATCATTGTTCCGTAGCCTGGGGTGACAGGTCTCAGGTCTCAGGTTTCAGAATTCGCACCACCTGCCCAACTGGCAAGCCCCCTAGCAGTTGCCGTGCTGTCTGCTTGATCGTGGGATGCAGCACCCCCGGAGCAATTTCCGCCAGCGGTTCCAGCACAAACCGCCGCTCATGCATCGCCGGATGCGGAATCTTCAGGCCTGGCTCATCGATCACGCGATCTCCAAATAGCAGGATGTCGATGTCAATGGTGCGCGGCCCCTTGTCCCGAGTTCGCTGGCGGCCCATCCCCTCTTCGATCGCAAGCGCGTGGGCAAGCAGGTCTCGCGGCGGCTTGCTTGTTTCCAGGGCGATCACGCAGTTAAGAAACCACGGCTGATCGCGGAAGTCCACCGGCTCGGTTTCGTAGAAAACCGACCTTGCCCGCACTGTCCCCGCCTCCGCCAGACGTTCGATGGCCGCACGCAGGTTGGCGGCGCGATCGCCTACGTTTGATCCCAGCGACAGATAGACGAGTTCCGACAGAGTCGAGGCCACGGTCGAAAGCGCCTATTCTACGCGAATGTGCGGGGCTTAGCCGTTTCGTTAAAAGCAGGCATGTACAGAAACCAGCAGACTATGCTTGAGGTCAGGCGCCGGTCAGTACCTCGGTCACTTTGTTCGCCTCCCGGTCACGGTTACTATCGATAGAACCATGAACCTGGAATCCCTACTCATCAGCGACGATGCAGCCCTGCTCGGAGTGCTGCGCCCCACGCTGGAAAAAATCGCAGTAGAGGTCCAGGTATGCGCGGCGATCAAACCCGCGAACGACCTGCTCACCAAGTGCAAATTTGACGCGGTGATCGTGGATTGCGACGATCTGCCGGGCGGCGGCGATCTGCTCAAGGGCCTCCGCCATACCCAGAGTAACGCCCGAGCGGTCGCGTTTGCCGTCCTGAATGGCAAGACCAGCACTCAGGAAGCCTTCCAGTCCGGGGCCAACTTTGTTCTCCAGAAGCCGCTGACGCCCCTGAACGCCACCCGCTGTTTCAATGCCGCCCTCAATTTTATGGTGAGGGAACGGCGCCGCTACTTCCGCCATCCGGTGGAGATGAACGTGAAGATTCTCCCTCCCCATGGCCCGGAACGAAACGCCACCACTACCAATGTGAGCGAAGGGGGCATGGCCATCCGTGTGGCAGGCAGGTTTCCCAAAGAGGGCCGAGCCAAACTGCAATTCTCGCTTCCCGGCTCCAACGGCTCGCTCGAACTGAAAGGCGAGATCGCATGGGCCGACGATACGGGTCACGTAGGCATCCGGTTCGTCGATGTGCCCCAAAGCTCGCAATACCAGCTTGACAAGTGGCTCACCGAGCGGCTGCAGGACGAATTGCCCAAGCGGCTGCAGGAATACGTCTCACCCCACTAATCGGCAGTCGCGTTCTCCACCCCTGGCTCTCCTTCTGCTTCTGCGATTTCCGATAGCCCGCACCCAGCTTGGAACTTGCGTCCCGCCCCAGCATTTGGCACTCTTGATCAGAGTTTCCGATGATTACGCTCGACGAAAAAATTGCCCGCACCCAAAGACTCCTGCGCAGATTAGAAGAGGATCAACCTTACCTGCGCGCTCGCTTGTCCGCCCTCGGTGCCGAACATCGCCGGAGTGCAAGCGCATTTGCCGACCGGGTGCGCATCGAAGCTGAGGCCGAACTGGCGCGGCTGATGGCGGAACTTGGGACAGCGCAAGAGGTGACCGCAGCACCGCAGCCCGCCGACTGACCATTGTTCTGGGACCAAATTCTCGGACCGCCAGTCATCGCCGACTCGCCCGGCCACTAACATGACGCCACTGTCCAGCACCTTCTAGCTGTTGCCTTCCAACTCCGCTGGCCGAGATGCATCTCTGCTCGCGCCCGGCCAACCGTTGGAAGCATTCCTCTCCCAAGCAGATGTGATTTCTGTTGTGTCGAAATAACTTTTGCCGTCATAGTGACGCCCACAACTGGGAACCGCGCAGACATATCCGAAGATTCTTCCGGCAGGCGTCTTGAAAGAAGTTGGAATCATCTGCAGGTTCGTGTGTCTGTCGCATGCTGGATCGCCTTTGGCCCTCACGATGACCTCCCCGCCGCGAGCGGCGTTCCTGTAACTTTCTTCGAAACGAGTGACCGTTCATTCGTTGCGGCCTGAAGTTCACACGCATCCCCCTAAGAGGGCGAAAGCACAATCTTGCGCCAACGCCCCCGGCCGCAGAGATGCCCCGGCACACATGCCTGACCATCTCACCTGTGTGTTCGACCCGGACTTACTCGATGCGGCTACGCGTTACACGACCACTTGGCAGAAGGCAGGAACATCACTTGCACACACGCAGCCTTAACGTCATTCAACTTCCCTGATCCCCCGATTGCGGACCGCTAGCTAGCAGAGCGACTGGCCTCCAGCAGCGGCGTTGCCAGGCGCCTGAGTCGAGCGGAGATTCTTTTTGCAGTCCCTACCTTGGCATCCTCGGTAGCTTCTGTCCCGTCACGACGCGGGTCGTCGGTGATCAATCCGCTATCGGTGCCGTCATTCAGCAACGAAGCCGCCAACCGCAAAAGCCTGATCTCTTGATCGACCCGCTGAATTGCTTTTTCTTTCTCGCGGAGAACTTCATAGACATCACGCATAGTGCTCTCCTCTAACAACTCTCTCAACTGATATGGTGGGGAATCGGTACTGAGAACAGCGGGATTCCCACAGGATCGACAGGGCCCACTGCAGACGCTTGGTTGAGTCACTTCAGTTACAGCTACCAACCATGCCATCGTCTGTTCTGCACTGTATCTAGCACCACGCGTGCCAAACTCGTAAGTGACTGAATAATGGGTTCTAATATGTCTCGTCAGGTGCGGGCCATGTAAATTCTGCCCGCGAATTCTTCCCGTATCTGCGTGAATCCATCGCTACTTGATACTTGATGCCAATCATATGGACCAACCTGCAACGGGGAGCAAACCAGCAACTTGTGAACCGTGGTTGTTTTGGGATGACGCGAACTCGGGCCGAACTGGCGGGCAACCACACTATGGTCGTGAGGTTAAATCCATGCGGTCATTTCTGACCGAAGGGAGGAACCTGTGGATTTGAATTCGCAGTGAGTCGTAAACGACGAGATGAGAAACCCGGCCAGCAAAACACGCCGCTAAACGCTCGCTCTGGCCTCGGCGGCCCGCGCCGTCTCTGAGGGAACCTCTTCCAGCGCTGTCTCTTCCCAGTAGGATGAATCGCGCAGAATGCGCGAGACCAGCGCCGTGTGCATGGCATGGCCCGCGCGGTCGGCCACCACCGACCCCAGAATCTGCTTGCCGATCAGAGCCAGGTCGCCGATCAAGTCCAGAACTTTGTGCCGTACAAATTCGTCCGCGAAACGTAGCGGCGGGTTGAGGACTTCATTCTTCGTCAACACGATGGCGTTCTCGGTGGAAGCACCGCGAATCAGCCCCTGCTGCCGCATCGCGTCCGCTTCGTGCAGAAATCCGAAGGTTCGCGCCGGTGCAATTTCCTTGAGATAACTCCCGTTCGTCAGCCGCACGCAAAAAGTCTGTTTGCCGATCTGCGGATGCGGGAAATTAATGGCATAGGAAACCGAATACGTATCCGCTGGGTAGACCGCGATAAATTTGTCGCCCTCACGCAATTCGATCTCGCGCACCAGCCGGAGGTAGGTACGCGCTCGGCGCTGGCGGCGGATACCCGCCTTCTGAATCATCTCCACGAAGGGCCGCGCGCTGCCATCGAGAATCGGCAACTCCAGGTTGTCGAGTTCCACGATGGCGTTGTCGAGGCCAACTCCGATACAGGCCGACAGCAGATGCTCCGTGGTCGAGATCAGCACGCCCTTCTTCATCAAGCTAGTGGCGTAGCTGACTCGGGCTACATTGCGTCCGCTGGCCTCGATCTCAAAGCCATCCAGGTCGGTGCGGCGGAATACAATCCCGGTGCCGGCGGGTGCCGGCAGGATCCGCAGATTCACTGGAGCCCCACTGTGGAGGCCTACTCCACTGCAGGTGACTGCAGCACGAATTGTCTGCTCGTGCGTCAAGCGTGAGGGATGTAAGTCTTTTACTGCGAGTCAGCTTACTGGCAGGGACGGTTTTCTGTACGTGGCAAAAACGCCACACTTCGTGGCCGAAACCCTTCCGGAAAACGCTAAGTCGTTAAGGAAGAACAGATTGTAGGGTGCCTGGGACCGTGTTACCAAGGTGTTTGGGGTGATTTTGCCGGGTTGTTACCGTTTTTGGGGCCCCTGTTTCGGGTCGTAATTCACCTTGGCTTCAAAAGTAGACTCCGGCAGTTGCAGGTTGTAGTGGACCGTGTTGATGAACCGCTGCATCGACATTTCGCCATTGAAATTGCGCGTTACGGAGTGGGGCGACATGATGCCGTCCACCGGCTTGTAAAGGTCGTAAATCTCTTCTTCGACGTTCTTCTGTTTGTCGGTCGGATCACGCCAGGAATAGCTGGTCTTGACGGGCAAATGAGTGTTCTGGTCAAGGTACACGGTCACCGCGTCGTTCTGGCTGTTGAGCAGCGAAACCTGGTCCGTCGCCTTCGCATCCACCACCGCAACCCCATCGGAGAAAAGAGCAACCCCGTGATCGTTGCACCACTTCCGAAACACCCACTCCAGCGAATGCTGCCGCCGGCGCAGGTAGTTCGCCAGATCTTCCGGGTCCTGCGCAGCTGTCCCCTTGTAGGTCGTTTCGTAGCCCTTCAGACCATTGTGAATGACCACGATGTCGGACTTGTCCTTGAGCTGCACATTGTTCACATCAAAGATGAACAAGTGGTAGGCCTGCAGGTGGATCACTTCGAAGCGGTCTTTGTCCGGATACTGGATGTAGTAGTTGTAGGCAATCCCAGCGCTATTCGTCCGTCCGTGGTACAGCGGATAGTAGCGCCCTTGCTCAGCCTTGTTCTGGTAGCTGAGATAGGCCTGTCCGCCCAAGGCCTGGATTGCCTGGTCCAGCAGCGCCCGAGCCTTGCGGGCATTGTCGGAGTCATTCAGGTTGGGGGCCGGCTTGGGTGCCCCAGCCTGGGCCCAGCCCAAGGCGAACAACAAAAGTATGATTGCAAAACACTTCATGATTCTATGGACTTAGAAGCATCCAGAACGATTTTAGCTGTACCGAATCACGTAGCGACAGCCGCCCTCGGCCGTCCAACTCGGCAGATCTTCTTGCTTGTGCTCCGCCCTAGCCCGCTAGCACCGCGCCGCCGTTCACGTTGAAGACTTCGCCCGTAACAAACCCCGCATGCGGCGTGCAGAGAAACAGAATGGGCGCCGCAATTTCTTCCGGCGTTCCGACCCGGCCCAGCGGAATCGAGCCGAAGATCTTGTCGCGCGTTGCCGGATCGTTCAGCGCTGGTGCCGACATATCCGTAGCCACCCATCCCGGCGCCACGCAGTTGACGCGGATGCCGTCACCCGCCAGCTCCGTCGAGAGCCCTTTCGCCATGCTGATCAGCGCACCCTTGGTCGCCGCATAGTCGCAGTGGAAAGCCTCGCCGCGCTGCCCCGATGTGGAACTGACCAGCACAATGTGGCCGCCGCCCTGCTTCTTCATCTGCCCGACCGAATGCTTGACGAGCGAGAAGACGCTGTCGAGATTCACGGCGATCGTGCGATGCCACTGTTCGTCGAGCATGCGGTCGATGGGCGCATCTTCAGCAGGCCAGATGCCGTGGTTGGCAACCAGAATGTCGAGCCGTCCGAACGCCGCGACGGCCGCAGAAACCAGTTGCCCGGCCGCTTCGGTAGTCGAGAGATCGCATTGGATCGCGCGGCAGTGCCCCGCACCCAGTTCGCGGACCAGGTCCTCGGCCTGCGACTGGGCCGCTTGATAGTTGAAAACAACCTTGGCCCCCGCCTGCACAAACATCCGTACAGTAGCCGCACCAATGCCGCGGGATCCACCGGTAATCAGTGCAACTTTTGAAGCCAGCGAGATCTCCATAGAGGCTTGATTTTACAGGATAGGATTGGCGGCAAAGTATAAGGGCGGCCCAAAGGCCGCCCACTGAGAACTGAGAACCGGGAACTGCTCTCTACGCTGTTGCCGGCCGTTCCCCGCCCTTGGTCGGAACCCGTCCCGGCTCCGGTTTGATTACCTGCTGCACACCGTCGTCAGGCTTCGGACTCAGCGGCTTGAACGGTGGAAGATCCGTCCCCTCGACCAGCATCTTGATCTCGGAAGCATCCAGCACTTCGCGTTCAATCAGGGCCCGTGCGATCCTCTCCAGTGTCTCGCGATTGTCGGACAAGATCCCTTTTGCGGTGGCGTAGCCCGCGCCCACCATCTTGCGGACTTCTTCGTCAATCTGGATGGCGGTCGCTTCACTGTAGTCGCGGTGCTGTGCAATCTCGCGGCCCAGGAAGATCTGCTCTTCCTTCTTCCCGAAGGTCAGAGGTCCCAGTTCGCTCATGCCCCACTCGCAAACCATCTTGCGTGCCAGTTCGGTCGCCCGTTCGATATCGTTGCCTGCGCCGGTCGACATCAGGTTCAGGAAAAGCTCTTCCGCAATCCGCCCGCCCATCAGGATGGCGATCTGCGTGTCGAGGTAGTTCTTGTAGTAGTTGTGGCGATCGTCGGTTGGCAACTGCATGGTCAAACCGAGCGCCATGCCGCGCGGAATGATCGTGACCTTGTGCACGGGATCGGAGTACGGCAGCTTGGCCGCCACCAGCGCGTGTCCCGCCTCGTGGTACGCGGTATTCTTCTTCTCTTCGTCCGAGAGCAGAAGCGACTTGCGCTCCACGCCCATCAGAACTTTGTCCTTGGCCAACTCAAAGTCGTACATCAGCACGGCCTTGCGATTCTGCCGAGCCGCCGCCAGCGCCGCTTCATTGACCATATTCGCCAGATCAGCACCCGAGAATCCCGGTGTGCCGCGAGCCAGTACCTGCAATTCCACATCGTCCGCCAGCGGAATTTTGCGTGTGTGCACGCGCAGGATTTCTTCGCGCCCGCGCACATCCGGCCGATTGACTACCACGCGCCGATCAAACCGTCCCGGCCGAAGCAGCGCCGGATCCAGCACATCCGGCCGGTTTGTGGCGGCCATCAAAATGACGCCATCGTTGGACTCGAAACCGTCCATTTCGACCAGCAACTGATTGAGGGTCTGCTCGCGCTCATCGTGCCCGCCACCGAGACCCGCGCCCCGGTGACGGCCGACAGCATCAATTTCATCGATGAAAATAATGCAGGGAGCGTTCTTCTTGCCTTGTTCAAACAGGTCGCGCACCCGGCTCGCACCCACGCCCACGAACATTTCCACGAAGTCGGAGCCGGAGATCGAGAAGAAGGGCACATTCGCTTCACCGGCCACCGCGCGCGCCAGCAGGGTCTTGCCGGTCCCCGGAGCTCCGACCAGCAGCACGCCCTTCGGAATGCGTCCGCCCAGCTTTTGAAATTTCTGCGCTTCGCGCAAGAATTCAATAATCTCGCGCAGTTCTTCCTTGGCCTCATCCACGCCCGCCACATCCTTGAATGTGACTTTCTTCTGCTGCATGGAGAGCAATCGCGCCCGGCTCTTGCCGAACGACAGCGCCTTGTTGCCGCCTGTCTGCATCTGCCGGATCATGAAGAACCACAGCGCCGCCAGCAGCACCAGCGGAGCAAGGTTCAGAATCCAGCTCGGCCAGGTGCCGTTGGTGATGTCCTTCACGTTGACGCTGACGCCCTTGTCGCGCAGCGTCTTGTACATATCGGGATAGTTCGGCGGAACCGTCGAATGGAAACTGGAATTGTCGTTCTTATATTTGCCCTTCACGTCCTGCGCGGTGATGACCACCTCACGCACCAGGCCCTGATCCACGTCCGACATGAACTGCGAAAAGTTAACTTCTTTTTCCTTGGGACCGCTGCTCCCGGTACGCACCACCTGCCAGAGCAGAAACGCGGACACCACGATCACCAGCCAAAACAACACCGTCTTGAGCGTCGAATTCACCTAAAACTCCTCTGAATGCAGCGCCTTGCCCGTAGAAAACAAGAAGCCGCCTCTGGACGTATTAGATGCCGGAGACGGGGAATTCGACGGAAAATGCCTGCCGCTCAATTCTAGCCCTTTTCCAGAGAAAACGGGAAATCAGAAGGAAGTGACAGAAGTCACAGGGGACTCAGCCTCGAGCTACGAGCCGCGAGCTACTAGACAGGGTTTGCTCGAAGCCCGCAGCTCGTGGCTCGAAGCTCTACCCCGTCGCCGCCAGATACGGCAAATTCCGGCCGGTCTGCTCCGGATTCCCCAGCCCGTACCCGCACAAAAACGCGTCATCCACCAGGAACCCGAAATAGTCCGGCTGCAGGGGGACTCGCCGCGCCGACTGCCGATCTAGCAGAGTCACCAGCTTCACCGACGCCGCGCCCCGCGCCTTCAGGTCGCTCATCATGAACTCCGTAGTGACCCCCGAATGCACCAACCCCTCCACGACCAGCACGTGCTTGCCTTGAATGTTTAGTTCGTGACTGAAGAGAATCTCCAACAGCGAGGCCTCGCCCTGCTGCGTCTCTTTATATTTTGGCTTGATAAACGTGCAGACCACAGGCACATCCAGCGCGCGCACCAGGTCGCTCATGAACATGAACCCGTTCTCGAGCATTCCCAGCGCAACCACCGTCTGGCCGCGGTAGTCGTCGGAAATCTGCCGTCCGATTTCGCGGATTCTCTTTTGAATCTGGTCGGCCGAGATCACCGGGCGCAAAGCTGTAGTCGGCGAAGCAGTCATGGTTGAAGGGGCGCCTCCGTAAAAACGTTACCTACATCATAGCGGCGAACATCCCGTCCGTGTTGACGATTTTGTGCGCTAGCTCTGTGCCCCTCTGTGTCCCTCTGTGTCCTTTGCGGTTATGCCTTTGTCTTGAAGCTGCCCGGAACCTCGTAAATCCAAAGAACCCGTGCAGCGCTGCGCAACGGCGCGAAGCCCGCAGTCGCCCCGAATCCCCGCATCCAGACCAACTCCCCGCCCATTTCGATCACCGGCCATAACTTCTTTTCGCTTCCGACCACGTGCCGGTCGCTGAGCAACTCCTTCACTTTCTTAGGCTGCTTCGTATTGGCCGGCCAAAACCGGTCCCCCGGACGCCAATTTCGAATTCTCACTTGGCCGCTCAACTTGCAGGGATCAAGCACCTGAGATCTCTCCGACTCCGGAACGCGGTCCCAATCCGTAAGCGTGGCTTCAATTCGAACACCCAGTTCAGGAACCTCAACCGAGCCCGGGACGGACAAGTCATATTCGTAATCCCCATGCTGTCGATCGTGCGCGGCTTCCCAACGCAGCTCGCGTTGAGCCCGCCGAAGAGTCCGCCCCCCGGGAAGTTCCAGAGTCCGACCCACGGCACCCGCAGCCAGTTCCAGCACGTCTTCAATCACCCGAAACGAAACGCAGCGCGAACCCAGATTCGTTTCCAGCCAGTTGCGGACCAGCCGCCGCCGCGCAGCCAGCGGCATCTCCGACAACGATGCCACCTTCAAGGCGCCCTCGGCCGCACGAACCTCGGGATGCCCGCGCTCCCAGTGTGCCTCCTCAGCGCGGGCAATCTCCGCGAGATCGGCAAGATTCTCCACGGCCGGCTCTCCGAAGCTTTCCTTCAGGAGCGGCAGCACAGCCAACCGCAGCCGATTGCGAAGAAAACTCGGATCGCGATTGGAAGAATCCTCGCGCCACGGCTGCCCGCGCGCGCGCAAGAATTCCTGCAGATCCGCACGCCGCACCTGAAGCAGCGGCCGGACCACCTCCCCGCACATCCGCCCGTCATCTCGCAAAATCAGCCGCGGATGGATCCCCGCCAGCCCCCGGACCCCCGTGCCCCGCAGCATGCGCAGCAGAACAGTCTCTGCCTGGTCGTCGAGCGTATGAGCCGTAGCAATCTTCTGAACGGGTGCCCCACTCATTCGCGTTCTTTGCGAATGAGTGGGATCTGGCGAGCCCCGCACCAACTCCCGGAAAAAGTCGTAGCGCAGCGTGCGCGCCGCCGCCTCAATTCCTGACCTTCGCTCTCGGCCCACAGGAGCAGTAACCACCAGAAATTCAAGGTCGTGGCGGCGCGCCAAGTCCGCCACGAAGCGCTCGTCCTCGTCCGATTCCGCACCCCGCAGCTTGTGATTGACGTGGGCAACCGCGAGCACAATCCCCAACTCACCCCGCAACTCCAACAGCAGAAGCAGAAGCGCGATAGAATCCGCGCCGCCAGAAACGGCCACGGCCACGCGGTCTCCCGCCTTAATCAGTTCCCGCTTGCGAATTGTGTCCAGCACCCGCTCAACCAGCCCGCGCACAGGGAAATGGTACAGGAATCAGTAACTTGTACCCAGACCGCCAGCGACAACTCAGTACTGGTAGCCGGGTACTGAATACTGATATGCTGTCTCCCATTGGATGTGGGATCTCGAGCGTCGGCACCCCCAAGCCACGCAGCACCGACAAAACCATGCATCGTTGGACTGCAAAATTCCTGCTGCTGGCTATGCTCCTCCCGGCCTTCGGGCCGCTGGCGCTCGCCCGCGCGGATCAACCGGAAGCCATGCACTGCATGCGCACACCGGTTCAGACTGTCCAGCCCGCCATGCACTGCCATCATGGGATGGCTCAAGCGCCCGCGCAGGAAGCCCCCGAAAGGTCCTTCCGTGCCCTCGGCGGCTGCTGCCAGAATCATGACTGCTGCCGCGGCCTGAAAACTTCGGGGTGGGCCCGTCCCGCTTCCAATCTGCTTCCCTATGTCAGCCTTCTGGTTGAAGGTGCGCCCACTGCCCAACTCGCGGCGCAGATCTCCGCCAATCTCCCCGGACAAGATTCCACCCGCGCTCCGCCCCGCGGCTAACTCCCTAGCTTAGTCACCCTGAGCGGAGCAGAGTGATCGCGCAGGCGATTGCTCTGCGGAGTCGAAGGCCCCCTACCTCACATCGGCACGCAGGCGGTGAGGGATTCTCTCTATGAAGCCGCCATCCCAATGAACGGCCCGCATCGGCCGGGATCAATGGCGCGGCCTTCTCACGATTTAGTAACTGCCAAAAGGGACCGACACACATGACGCGCCACAGACTCATCCTGATCTGCACGCTGTTCTTCACCAGTCTCCCCGCCTTCGCAAACATTTACGGCGGGATCCGCGGAGTCGTGCACGACCCGCAGCATCACCCCATTCAGGGCACCATGGTCATGCTCAAAGCCAAGGCGTCGGACTGGGGCAAGAGCATTACCACCGACGCTACCGGCGAATTCCAATTCAACGCCATCCCGCTCGGCGAGTATTCCGTGAGCGTAGCCAGTCCCGGCTTCGAGCAGACGGCGCAGGAAGTCACCGTCATCTCGGGCACGGTTCCGGTCGTCCACTTTTTGTTGAAGGTCGCAGCCGCGAACACCAGCGTCACGGTTTCCGCTGCGCCCGTGGTAGCTCCCACTGATTCCGCCACGCCCATCACCCTGGTCGATCGCCTCGATATCCAGCGCACGCCCGGCGCCGACCGCACCAACAGCCTGGCCATGATTACCAACAACGTGCCCGGCTCCTACGTCACCCACGACCAGCTACATATCCGCGGCGGCCATCAGACCACCTGGCTCGTCGACGGCATCCCGGTTCCCAATACCAACATCGCCACCAACATCGGCCCGCAATTCGATCCCAAAGATATCGACTACATGGAAGTGAACCGCGGCAGCTATGGCGCCGAGTTCGGCGATCGCACCTACGGCGTGTTCAACGTGGTGCCGCGTACCGGCTTCGAGCGCAATAACCAGGCAGAACTCGTTCTCAGCGCCGGTAACTTCTGCCAGACCAATGACTCCCTCAGTTTCGGCAGTCACACCGAGCGCTTCGCTTACTACGTCGGCCTGAACGGAAACCGCAGCAATCTCGGGATCCAGCCGCCCATTCCCCAGCTCGTGCACGACGCCGCCAATGGCTATGGAGGCTTCGGCTCCTTCCTCTTCAATGTCAATCCTTCCAACCAGCTTCGCCTGGTTACTGCTCTGCGCAAGGACTACTACCAGGTCCCCTACAGCCCAGACTTCAATGATCTGCAGAGTACGCAGTTCGACAGCAGCGGTCTCCGTGACAGCGACCGCGAATCCGATGCGATTCTCAATGCCTCATGGGTTCACACCTTCAACTCGAAGCTCATGCTCACCCTGTCGCCTTTGTTTCATCGCAACACCACCGACTACGAGAGCACGCCGAACGACTATCCCACCGCTACCACCGATCGCCGCACCTCGACGTATGCCGGAGGCCAGGTGAACTTTGGCGCGAACTTCGCCAGGAACGATTTGCAAGTCGGCTTTCTTGGATTCCACCAGAACGACGATCACCGCATGGGTGTTCTCTTCAGTTGCCCAACCAATGGCGACCCCAACTTTCCCGAATGCGGGGGCGATCCTTTCCAGCCCGGTCCTGTGCCCGCCTCCGGCGGCCTCGCCGCTTTCTTTCTCGATGACAAATTCAAGCCTTTTCCCTGGCTGACCTTTTCGGTTGGCCTTCGCCCGACTCATTTCTCCGGTAGCGGCACGTCTGAGAACGCCATCAGCCCGCGTTTTGGCGCAACCCTCACTGTGCCGCGTCTGCGTTGGACCTTCCGGGCTTTCTACGGTCACTACTATCAGGCGCCTCCGCTGCAAACGGTTTCCGGTCCCCTATTGCAGTTTGTGAATGACAACGAGGTCACCTTCATCCCGCTTCGCGGGGAGCGCGACGAGGAACACCAGTTCGGTGTCGCAATCCCCTTCCGGGGCTGGACACTCGACGCCAGCACGTTCCGCACCCGCGTCAATAATTTCTTTGACCACGAGGTCATTGGAGAATCGAACCTCTTCTTCCCACTCACGATCGAAAAGGCCCTCATCAATGGCTGGGAACTCACCCTGCGATCGCCGCGCATCGCTCATCGTGCACAGGTTCACCTTGCCTATTCCAACCAGATCGTCCAGGGCGGGGGCGCGATTACAGGCGGCCTGACGGATTTCTCGACGCTGGATTACGGCCCCCTCGACCACGACCAGCGCAACACGCTCAGCGTCGGAGCCAATGTAACTCTCCCCTGGCGCTCCTATGCTTCTACCAACGTTTCCTACGGCTCCGGTTTCCTCAATGCTTATCCCGACAACCCCTATCCCGGCGGCTATCTGCCCGGACACACGACCTTCGACCTGTCGGTGGGCAAGGATTTTGGCGAGCGAGTCTCGGCCTCGGTGAACGCGCTGAACGTCGCCAACCGGCGCGTCGAACTCGACAACAGCACCACCTTTGGAGGCTTCCACTGGAATAACCCGCGCGAGATCTTTGTCGAAATGCGTTTCCGGTTCCACTACTGAAGTGCGCCGGGGTCTCCCGACCTAACACCATGATTCCAAACGATCAAGAGAAGGGTGGGCCACCCCGGTAGCAAGCAGTGCTAGTCCAGGAAGAAGCCCGCGAACGAGAGCGAGACCACAATCGTAGCCCGGTTTTCCTGAGACCTGAAACCTGCGACCTGGGACCTGCTCTTCCCGTTTGACGCTCTTCCCAAGCGCTCCGTATAATCGGAGCCGTCCACACCCTGATACTGGCACTGTGGGTGATCACCACGCTTGAGGTTCGGCGTGAAGAACCGGGCGAGGTATGCGCCTTCCGCGCTCGCTGCGGAGGTCTGATAGGCCGGTTGCGATCAGTTCGTAGAGCCCAGCGAGCTGGGAGCATCCAGCTGTTCCGAAACAAATCCGAAGGAGTCCAAAGGATCCAATGATCAGCAAGTTCGCGCGAATTTCTCTGGCTACGGTATTCGGTCTCTCGCTCATGGCTGTCGCTCAAGCCGCCCCCGCCGCGGGCGCTGCTGCCGGCGCACCAACCACCCCCTCTTCTGCCGCGGCTGCCACCGGCACCAAAGTGGGCACCATCAACATTGAACAGGCAATCTTTGCCTCCAACGAAGGGCGCCGTGATTTCGACGCGCTGAGCAAAAAGTTCGAGCCCAAGCAGTCCGAACTGAAGGGCTTGAGCGACGAAATCGAGAACCTCAAGAAACAGCTCAGCACGCAGGGCGACAAAATGAACGACGACGCGAAGGCCACCCTCGTCAAGCAGATCGAAAGCAAGCAGAAAAGCTTCGAGCGCACCTCGCAAGACGCGCAGGAGGAATTCCAGGGCCAACAGGGCGAGATCGGCAATCGCATCCTGACCAAGATGGCTCCCATGATCGTGAAGTACGCCGGCGAAAATGGCTACGGCATCATCATCGATACATCGCAGCAATGGCCCCGTGGTCCGGTGATCTGGTACGGACAGTCGGTCGACATCACGCAGCCGATCATTGAAGCCTACAACGTGCAGTCCGGCGTGGCCGCGCCCGCCCCTGGCAGCGCAGCTGCGAAGCCGGCAACGAAGCCCGCCGGTCCTGGCGCGACCAAGCCCGCGGCGACGCCCGCCACCAAGCCCGCGGCTCCGCCCGCCACCAAGCCGCCGTCCCAATAGCGACACCGGCAACCTCGACAAAGTTCCCAAAGGCCGCATAAAATCGCGGCCTTTTCTTCAAATCGTTCCTCCCGAATCGTTGAGGAGCAAATTCGCTTCCCAAGGTGTCTGTAGGGATAACGGGCCCGTCCGGAGGACACCATGTTCAATACCTTGGAAAGCACCTGGGACCGGTCTGCCCGCAGAGGCTGGACCACGCTCGCATCGCTTGGCTTTCAGGCCATGGCGTTGAGCCTGTTGCTGCTGATTCCCGTTTTCACGATTCAAGGACCGCCAAAGCTGCAGTGGTTCGAGCCGCTGCCGGTTCCTGCGGCAATGCCGGCGCCTACACCCCCAGCAACCGGGCAACGACAACCAATCCAATCAACCAATCTCAGCGGAACTCACCTCATGCAACCGCCAACGATCCCGCCGACAATTGCGGTCCTCAACGAGCAGCCGGTGGCATCGGCGCCAGATATTGATGAAGGGAGCGTGATAGGAGGAACGGGCGTTCGCGGACGTGGTGGAATTTACAAATCCATCGGCAACGGCGTCGAAATCGTGTCGCCACCACCTCCTCCTGCGTCCACGCATCCGATCAGAGTCTCGCATTGGGCGGAAGGCAACCTCATCTATCGCGTGCAGCCAACCTACCCGCCGCTGGCGCGGCAAGCTCGCATTCAGGGCGCGGTAGAGTTGCGGGCCATCATCAGCAAGGCTGGGACGATCGAGAACCTCGTGGCACTGCGCGGACATCCGATGCTCGTCCCTGCAGCGATCAATGCGGTCCGGCAATGGCGCTATCGACCGTACATGCTGAACGACGAACCCATCGAAATCGAGACCGAAATCACGGTGAACTTCATTCTTTCGGGAAGCTAGAGAAGGTCAGAGGTCAGAGGCTGGATTGCAGAGGTGAAGACCAACGTGCAGGAGCCCGCTTCAGAACGACTTTACTTCTGCAATCTGACCTCTCACCTCTGACCTCTTCTGGTTTGTCAGCACTTATCGAAGAGGTGATCGCTATAATCGGCTTCAGTGACTTCCCGTCGCCTTGATCGCTTGCAGACACCCGAACGGCGCACGCTGATTCTCGATGGCCGCACCTGGGCCGAAGTCTCGCTGGCGGCCCTCGCCGCCAACTTTCGCGCGGTGCGCAAGCATGTCGGCGAAAGCGTTGCGGTGTGCGCCGTCGTCAAAGCCGACGGATATGGCCACGGCGCAGTCGAGTGCGCCCGCGCGCTTGAATCGGAGGGCGCCACCTGGTTGGGCGTCACCGACGCGAACGAAGGTGTGGCCCTGCGCGGCGCCGGAATCGGAACTCGGATCCTTCTGATGACAGGGATCTGGAAGGGCGAGGAAGAAGGGATCGCCGCGCAGAATCTTACACCCACGGTTTGGGAGCCGTGGCACATCGAACGCCTGGAGCGGGCCGCCGCAAAACGAAAAATCGTTCTATCCGTACACCTGAAACTCGACACGGGCATGAACCGTCTCGGCTCCTCGAAAGAAGCGCTGCCACGGTTCTGCGAGAAGTTCGCTTCCTGCCAGCACCTGCAGCTGGAAGGCGTGAGCACACACTTTGCCTCGGCCGAAGTGCTCGACGCCGATGATGCAGTGCGTCAGACAAAGAATTTCGAAGAAGGACTGGCTATTCTGCGTAGCTATGAATTTTTCCCGCCCCTTGTGCACATGGCGAACTCAGCTGCGATGAGTGCGAGGCCGGAGTCGTGGAAGACGATGGTGCGCCCAGGGATCGCGCTCTACGGGTATTCGCTGCCCATCGTGCGTGCCGATCACGCAGCGGACTCTGCGCCGCTGCCCCTGCGCCCCGTTCTCTCCTGGAAAACGCGCGTGCTCACGGTCAAAGACATTGCGCCCGGGCAAGCGGTCGGCTACATGGGAACGTACGTGACCAAGAAACGCAGTCGCGTCGCCGTGCTTCCAGTGGGTTATGCGGACGGATATCCGCGCCTGCTTTCGAATCGCGGACGCGTGATCGTGCGCGGCGAATACGCTCCGGTGGTAGGACGTGTTTCGATGGACCTGACGATCGTCGACGTCGGCCACATTCCCGGAGTCGCGGTGGGAGATGAAGTCGTCCTGATCGGCGAAAGCGGCGGCAAAAGCGTAGACGCTGTGGAGGTGGCGCGACTCTGCGAGACTGTGCCTTACGAGATTCTGTGTGGCTTGTCGCAGAGGGTACCGCGCGTGTACCTCTGAGCCGTCAGCACTCAGCAGTCAGCATTCAGCCACATCACTTGGCATTTGGCAATTGGCTCTCAGCATTTGTGCGCCGAGATTGGATCTTGGCGTAGCGAACCAACTCCCAACTACTGAATGCTGAGTGCTGACTGCTGAGTGCTAAATTCCTGCTGTTGGGCTGACCTGATTCGCTTTGTCGGGTTGTTCTGCTGTATTCCTTAGGTTAAGAATGCACTCTCGCTACGGCCGATGGATGCACGATTGGGAGACCCGGCTCACGTCGGTGGACAACAACCGCGTGGTGCGTCCGCTGGACTGGGGTCTGGAGTGGACCGCGGGCTGGCCGGGCCGCAATGGAGGTCCGAGCGGCGACTCTGCCCGCGAGCTGATTGAATTTTTCGGCCGCTTCAACGACCGCATCATTCAGAACAGCGACGATTTCTACTCGTACCAGAAGCCGGCCGACTTCAGGCTGGAACGTCGTGAGGTGCAGGTGTTCAGCACGCGAGAGGTTCCCGATCCGAAGCTGGAAGAGAAGGTTCGCGGAACGTACGCTGAGTTTCTACGCTTCACTTCGCCGGTCGCAACTCCGTTTCCGGAAAACAACCTGGTGAATGTGCGCTGGTTTCCGGCGCGTGGACGCCGCGCGGTGGTCGTACTTCCTCATTGGAACGCGGACGGGTTGGCGTACAACAGCCTGTGCCGGATTTTGAATTGGCTGGGGATCGCGGTCTTGCGGCTCAGCATGCCGTACCACGACATCCGGCGTCCGGCTGGTGTCCACCGCGCGGACTACGCCGTCTCAGCCAACATTGGACGGACCATCGACTCGGTGCGCCAGGGCGTGATTGACGCGCGCTGTTGCCTCGACTGGTTGGAGGCGCAGGGCTATAACCGGCTGGGGATTGTCGGAACGAGTCTCGGTTCGTGCTATGCGTTCATCGCTACTGCGCACGATCCGCGGATTCGGGTGGCGGCCTTCAATCACGCTTCCACCTATTTTGCCGATGTGGTGTGGCACGGACAGTCGACCCGGCACATTCGCGAGGGCCTGGAAACGGCGATCGGGGTGGACGACCTGCGGCGCGTGTGGCGGGCGGTCAGTCCGATGGTCTATTTCGACAAGTTCTCACGCTGGGCGCGGAAGTCGCTGGTGATCTACGCCAAGTATGACCTGACCTTTCTGCCGGAGTTTTCCCGGCAGGTGGTCGCGGAGTTCGAAAAACACGAACTGAATCATCAAGTGGTCGTGCTGCCCTGCGGCCACTATTCGATGGGCGAGTTCCCCTACAACTATCTGGACGGCTGGCACCTGGCGAGCTTTCTTCGGACAGCGTTCGACTGAGACTGGTCTTCTCATCTGATCAATGAGCGAGATCATGCCCTCGTGCAGCAGCAATGGGATGCTCCGGCTCAGGACCTTCTTCGCAGGTCTTCTTAGCGCATTTATTATCAAGACGCCACGATTAAGCTCGTCTACCGGCCTGAAATCCATTCGGAATGGATGTAAGCTGCAGACGGAGACGTCCCTGAGCACGTGCCGACCTCTGTGCCAACCGTCCTTCTGATTACCGCTTCCGCACCGGAGATCCAAAGAGTACGGCGTTCCCGCGTCCTGAACTTCCAGCAGATCACCATGCCGTATCTTGCCGCCTTCGCGCCTCCGCATTGGACGGCGCTGCACGTCGATGAAGTGGTGAGGCCCGTCGATTTTGAAATCGAAGCAGACTTGGTGGCGATCACCTTCCACACCCCGAGTGCGCCGCACGCGTATGCTATGGCGGACCAGTTCCGGCAGCGCCGAGTTCCTGTGGCCTTGGGCGGACCCCATGTGACGCTGATGCCGGATGAGGCGCAGGAACACGCGGACGTCATCTTCGTTGGAGAGGCGGAATCAAACTGGCCGCGATTCCTGCACGAGTTTGAGTTGGGACGGTACGCTGAGAGGTACTGCTCCACAGAACCTCCGAGTCTGGAACATGCTCCGATGGCGCGGAAAGATCTGTTTCACCGGCGCGACCATACGAGCGGAGTCCTGTTTGCCACGCGCGGCTGCCCATACCGTTGCGATTTTTGCACGCTTGCAGTGATGTACCAGAGTTGTGTACGCAAGCGGCCAGTCGAGGCGGTCGCAGAAGAATATGGCTCTTTCCCCGGGAAGGTGATCATCCTGTGGGATGACAACATCGCCAGCGACATGGATTATGCCAAGATGCTTTTCCGGGCGCTCACCCCCCATTGCAAATGGTGGAGCAGTCAGACGAGCATCCAAGCGGCGCAGGACGACGAGTTCCTGGAGTTGGCTTCGAGAAGCGGCTGCAAGCAACTGTTCGTCGGGCTGGAATCGATCTCGCAAGGAAGCATGGATGAAGTGCACAAGGGGTTCAACCGCGTGTCTGACTACGAGCGGGCGATTGAGCGGATCCAATCCCATGGCATCGCGGTGCAGGCGGGCATCGTTTTCGGCTTCGATCACGATCAACCGGCGATCTTCCGCGAAACGCTGGACTTCCTTGAGGCAGCCGGTGTACAGAATGCGACGTTCAACATCCTGACTCCGTTCCCCGGGACCCGACTATACCGACGTCTGGAGGTAGAGGGCCGGATCCTGACGCACGACTGGAGCAAGTACAACGGGCGGGCCGACGTGGTCTTCCGGCCCAGACTGATGAGCCCGGCGGAACTTCTGGCCGGTTACCAGTATGCGAACCACCGCTTCTACTCGTGGAGAAGCATCGGAAAGCGCTTGTCGCGCTCTCCAGTCGGACTGCCGTGGACTTTGCCATTGAACTTGGCCTATGCGTTCGCATCTTTTCGATAGCTTGGATTGCGCATGTCGAAATATGGCCCGGGGTGCACGACCCTTCCAAACACAATTCCTTGGAGGAGTTCCCCATTTCTGAAAGGTCGCAGCTTTGCACGGACAGGAGTGTCCGCGCTACATGTTGCCGGTGCATCCGGGTAAAATAGCTTCCGGTACCCCACTATGAAAAATTCCTCGATGTCCCGTCCGCTGTATGAAGTCGATCCGCAGATTGCCGCTGCCATTGACAACGAAACTCGCCGCCAGCATGAAGGGCTGGAGCTGATCGCCTCGGAAAATTTTGTGAGCGAGGCGGTGCTGGAAGCCGCGGGGTCGGTGTTCACCAACAAGTATGCGGAAGGGTATCCGGGCAAACGGTATTACGGCGGATGTGAGTTTACCGACGTGGTGGAAGAACTGGCCCGCGAGCGCGCGAAGAAGTTGTTCGGCGCGCAGCATGCGAATGTGCAGCCGCACTCGGGATCGCAGGCGAATCAGGCCGCTTATGCCGCGGTGATACAGCCGGGCGACACGATTCTGGGCTTGAATCTTGCTCACGGCGGGCACCTCACGCACGGGCATCCTCTGAACTTCTCGGGCAAGACCTACAAGATCATTCCTTACGGCGTCACGAAAGAAACCGAGACGATTGACTACGACGACCTGGAGAAGGTTGCGGAGAAAGAGCGTCCAAAGCTGATTATTGGCGGCGGGAGCGCGTATCCCCGCATCATTGATTTTGCGCGCATGCGCCAGATTGCCGATAAAGTGGGCGCAATCTATCTCGTGGATATGGCGCACTTTGCCGGGCTGGTGGCGGGCGGGGTGCATCCGTCACCCGTGCCGCACGCGCAGATTGTGACCTCGACCACGCACAAAACGCTGCGCGGGCCGCGAGCGGGAATGATTCTGAGCAAACAGGAGTTCGCTGCTCCGATCGATAAGACGGTATTTCCGGGCATGCAGGGCGGCCCCCTGGTACACATCATCGCCGCCAAGGCCGTGTGCTTCCATGAGGCCTTGCAGCCGAGTTTCAAGGACTATGCGCGGCAGATCGTGGCCAACGCCAAAGTTTTGGCCGAGACAGTGGCGGCGGAGGGCTTCCGGGTCATCTCCGGCGGAACCGACACGCACCTGATGCTCGTCGACGTGTTTTCGAAAGGCATGCTGGGGAGTGAAGCGGAGAAGGCACTGGGCGAGGCGGCGATCACCGTCAACAAGAACGCAATTCCCTTCGATACGAATCCGCCGATGAAGCCGAGCGGTATTCGGATTGGCACTCCGGCGATGACGACCCGCGGCATGAAAGAGGAGGAGATGCGGCAGATCGGGCGCTGGATCGCAGACGCGCTGAATCACCGGACGGATGCGGCGGTGCTGGCAAAGATTCGGAAGGAAGTTCTGCAGCTGGCCGAAGAGTTCCCTTTGTATGCCGAGCGGCGGGCGCGTGCGCAAGCCGAGGTCCGGGCATAGAACACGCCGCACGCGGAAACGCAAACCATGAAAGTCGCTCTGGTCACTGGTGCCGCTCAAGGCATTGGGCAGCGCACCGCTGAAGTTCTGGCCCAACGGGGATTTTCGCTGGTGCTCAATGATCTTCGCTCGCCTGCCGAAACGGCCGTCAAAGTCCGCGGCCACGGTGTGGACGCGATTGAGGCGTTGGGAAGCGTTGCCGACGAAGCTGTGGTCGCCCACATGAGCGAGGCCGTGATGAAGCACTACGGGCGCATCGATGTCCTGGTCAACAACGCGGGTGTCAGTTCCATTGCCCCGGCGGAAGAGATTAGCGTTGCCGAGTGGCGACGCGTAATGGACATCAATCTTCTGGGGCCTTTTCTCCTCTGTCGCGCCTTCGGGCGAATCATGTTGAAACAGGGCTCGGGTAGCATTATCAACGTGGCGTCCGTGGCGGGCCTGTTGGGAGTTGCCGATCGTGCGGCCTACAACGCTTCCAAGCACGGTTTGGTCGGACTCACCCGAACCCTGGCGGCGGAATGGGGCGGACGCGGTGTACGCTGCAATGCCGTCTGCCCGGGATGGGTCAAGACGCCGATGGACGACTCGGCACAGAATGCCGGGCTGTATGCGGACGATGACATCACCGGCCGTGTCCCGATGGCACGTTTCGCAACGCCCGACGACATCGCCCAGGCAGTCGCCTTCCTTGCTGATCCGGCACAAAGCGGCTTCGTCAACGGCCACACGCTCTCCGTGGATGGAGGCTGGGCGGCGGATGGGAGCTGGGAAAGCCTGCGATTACGCCATCGCGGCTGAAGGTAGGCCGATTTCCGAGCATTCGAGAAGCTCCGTCAGGAATCCTGTGTGTGACATTGTCTCCACTGTGGTTAAATTCTCCTCGTGAAAGTAGCCATCGACATCCGTCGCATGACGGAATTCGGCATTGGCACGTACATGCGGAACGTGGTCCGGACGCTAGCGCGCCTGGACCGCGAGAGCAAGTATTCCCTGATTGGCTTGCCCGCCAAAGTGGCGGAGTGCGGTCCGCTGCCACCCAATTTCCATGCGGTCGCGCTGGGGGGTCGCGACAACACGGTCAAAAGCAATCTGGATTTCCGCGCGATCGTGCGACGGCTGCAGTGCGATGTGGTGCACATTCCCCACCTGTTCTGGATCCCGCGCGCCCTGCCGTGTCCCTATGTCATTACGGTGCACGACGTGCTGGAACACATGTACCCGTCGCGTGACGCTTCCAGCCTGTGGCGGAGTTTGCATTTTCAACTAACGCGGCGGGCGCTGAACCGCGCGGCGCGGGTGCTGGCGGTTTCGCAATTCACCAAGAGCGAAACCGAAAGGATCTTCCACATACCTGGCGAACGGATCGAGGTGGTGTACAACGCCATTGACGAACGTTTTCTAAGTGGCCACGCCACGCAGGCGGATCGCGAGTTGATCGCCGAGCGCTACCAGGTGACTTATCCGTTCATTCTGTACGCCGGCGCCATTCGTCCGCATAAGAACGTGGTGCGCATCATCGAGGCGTTCTCGGCGCTCAAGAGCGAGTTGGAGAAAGAGGACCAGTTTCCCGATCTGAAGCTGATCGTGATCGGGGACGATCTTTCCAGCCATCCGCGGCTGCGCCGGACGGTGGTGCGGAGCGGCGTGCAGAATGATGTGCGCTTCCTTGGATTCGTGCCGATTGAAGTATTGCGGATTTTCTATGACGTGGCCAAGATCTTCGTGTTCCCGTCGCTCTACGAAGGCTTTGGACTGCCGCCGCTGGAAGCCATGGCTCACGGAACCCCGGTGGTGGCCTCCAACAACTCGAGCCTGCCCGAAGTTACGGGCAACGCCGCCCTCCTGGTGAATCCGGAGAACGTGTTTGAGATTCAGCGCGCCTTGCAGCGTGTGCTGCTGGATCCGGCACTGCGCACGCGGATGAAACAGCGCGGCTACGAACAAGCCCAGCGGTTTTCGTGGACAACTTCGGTGTCGAGGATTCTGGAGATTTACCGCGAAGTAGCAGGGAACGACGTGTCGCGCGGAGTGGCGGCGGATTGAGTTTGTCCGATCGAGTTGCCATCCGCGAGACGATGCACCGCGCTACTTCCGTATAATGGGCCTTCCGCGATGAATTCCGCCGTGACTTCCGTGGCAGATCAGCCGACAACCGAGACCATAAGCCTACCGAATCGTCTGCTCGCGGACTGGCGAGTGTCTGTGCTGGTTCTGATAGCACTGTGGTTCGTCATCTATATGGTCGGCCTCTCGACCCCGGCGCTGCTCGATGATGCCGACACGGTTCATGCCGAGGCAGCACGGGAGATGCTGCTACGGCACAACTGGGTCACGCTGTACGTGAATGGCGTCCGGTATCTGGAGAAGGCACCGCTGATGTATTGGAGCGTGGCGGCCAGCTACAAGCTGTTCGGCGTCAACGAGTGGAGCACGCGTTTCCCGCTGATGCTAGGGGTGCTCGGCATGATCCTGGCCACGTATGGGTTGGGACGCCGGGCATTTGGTGCGGTGGGTGGATTCGACTCGGGTTTGGTGCTGGCGACCGCGCTCGGACCGTATCTGTTCACGCGTTTTCTGATTCCCGACGTCCTCGTGGGACTGTGGCTCACCTTGACGTTCTGGCTTTTTCTGGAATCGCTGGAGCACTCGAGGCCTTCAAAGTGGATCTGCTGGGGCCTGGCCGCAGTGTGCGCTCTGAGCGTGCTCACGAAAGGCCTGATCGGGTTGGTGTTTCCAGCGGGCGCGATCGGGCTGTATCTGCTGCTCACGGGAAATCTCAAGCACTTGCTCCGGCTGCGGCTGTTTTCGAGCGCAGTGGTCTTCCTGGCGATCGCCGCGCCCTGGCACATTCTCGCTGAAATTGAGAATCCTGCACAGGGTCAGGTGCGCGGATTTTTGTGGTTCTATTTCGTCAACGAACACATCCTGCGGTTCTTGAACAGGCGCGTGCCGCGCGATTACGATACGGTGCCGTTGGTGCTGTTCTGGGTGCTGCTGGTGCTGTGGCTGGTGCCGTGGAGTGTTTTTGTTCCGCAGTCCTTGCAGGAAGTGCCGCGGCGCTGGCGAGAGTTTCGCTTGCAGATGACGCGGCGGCAACGCGCATATCTGCTTTTCTTTTTGTGGAACCTGGTAATCGTAGGATTCTTCAGTTTCTCGACGCGGCAGGAATACTACACGATCCCGGCGATTCCAGGCATGGCGCTGCTGGTGGGCGGATGGCTCGCACGGGAAAGAGAATCGGCCGGGGACAGCCGGGAGCGGCGCGGAGGGCGAATCTCGTCAGCGGCGCTGCTGGTCATTGGCGTGGTAATCGCTGCGGCCGGGTTTGTGCTGCTCTGGCTCTCCAAGGCCCCGGCGCCGGGGACCGATCTTTCGGATTTACTGAGAAGAAACCCGCAGGAATACGCCCTCTCGTTTGGACACTTTCTTGATTTAACTCCGCAAGCGATGGGAGCATTCCGGCTGCCGCTGTTCGGCTTTTCGCTGGCGTTTCTGCTGGGGACGCTAGCCAACTTTGCCTTGCGTCGCCGAGGACGTGCCGGCGCGGGCAATGCGGCATTGGCACTGATGATGGTGGTGGTGCTGGCATGCGTGCACTCAGCGTTCACGACTTTCTCCCCGATTCTCTCTTCGAAGGACTTGGCGCTGGCAATACAGGAGCGCTACCAGCCCGGCGATCGGATTGTGGTTACGGGCCTGTACGAAAACGCATCCTCGCTGAATTTCTACACCGGACTGCCACTGCGTTCGCTGCACGAACCGGGTGGCAACATGTGGTATGGGTCGCGCTTCCCGGATGCGCCCCGTGTTTTCGAGACGCAGGCATCTTTCATGGTCCTGTGGAACAGCCCACAGCGCGTGTTCTTCTGGGCAGAACACGAAGATCCGCGCGAGCTGCGTGGTTTGCCACGCTATGTGGTAGCTCACTGCGAAGACAAAACGGTGTTTACGAATCGGCCGATGCAGCAGCGCTGACTCCGAGCGCTGGGCGCGCTCGGAACAGCCGGCAGCGCGCCGGCGCTACTCACCTACTGATTTCGGCGGAATTCTGGTTAGTCGGCCATCTTTCAGATAAAACGCGTCTCCTCGCCAGTGGATCTGGTGCCCAGCAAAACTCGCTGCCCAGACGAGCGGCGCGATTAGATCTCGCATAGGCAGCAGAACAATGTTCCGGAGTGCTTGGCCGTCGTGTAGCACGCAGAACGATGTGGCCACGCCGACGCCCACCCGTGCCGCTAAAGTGATCGCAGCGAGCGCCCATGCCCACAGGGCACCGCGCGCCGCGAGCAGCAATGCGATCGACCAGGGCAGGCTGAACGTCAGGGCCAAGCCCAGATATCCCCATCGCCGGGCGTCGCGAATGGTGCGCGCCCAGCGCAGTTGATGATCCACAAACTGGCGAAACGAATACGCGGGTAGAAAAGTTTCCACCGCTACATCGCTCAGTTCGACACGCTTTCCGGCTGCGGAGATGCCCCGGCCGAGTTCGTAGTCGTCGGCGAGGTAGTCGACAAGGATCTCGAATCCACCGAGCGCATCGAGATCGCTTTTGCGGAAGACCATGGTTGAACCAAGTGCAAAATGGATGCCCCTCTCAATGACCCGGGCGCTCAGCACTCCGGGCACAAAGTCCATGCTGATGCCGAGGGCCTCAAGCTGCGAACCGAGCGAGCGGCCGGCGATGCCGCGATAGAGACAGGTCACGAGTCCAACCGACTCGTCGCACAACGGCGCGATCACCCGGCGCAGATAGTGCTCCGGCACTCGGATGTCGCTATCGCTCACCAGCAGAATTTCGTGGCGCGCGGCCGGCAGCATCTGCACAAGATTGCTCACTTTGATATTGGCCCCGAGAATCCGCTGGCATGCGATAAGTTCGATCTGGCGCTGCGGATATTGTGCCTGCAGCCTGCGCACGACTTCGATCGCTGGATCGTTCGGGTCGCTGACGCCAAAGACGATCTGAAATTCCGGATAGTCCTGTTCGCAATGACTGCAGAAACTCTCCCAGATCTGCGGATCAACGCCCCTCAAGGGCTTGAGGATCGACACAGGTGGAAGCTCGCCGTCCGCCAGGTTGGACCGGCCGGACTTCCTACGGCGGGCACTTAAGAAGCTGGCGAGTCCGACGCCACCTAGTAGATAAAAAGACAGGCTGGCAATGGTTCCCAGAGCGGTTGCAGCTTCAAAGACGACGCTTGTTGTTGAGGTCATTCGTAGCGGAGGGCCTCGATCGGGTCGAGGTTCGCGGCTTTCCAGGCCGGATAGATGCCGAACACCAATCCAACCGCCGCTGCAGAGCTGAAGCCGAACGTGATCCAGAACATCGACATGTGCGCCGGTAGCGATGGCCAGACCGCGGGGATGCCCCCAGCGAGCACCGCACCGAGCAGCACGCCAATGACTCCGCCGACCGCGGTCAGAATGATCGCTTCCATCGTGAACTGCAGCAGAATGTCGCGCTTGCGCGCGCCGAGGGCTTTGCGCACTCCAATCTCCCGGGTGCGCTCAGTCACCGACACCAGCATGATGTTCATCACGCCGACGCCTCCGATAATCAAACCGACGCTCGAAATCGCAAACATGCCGACAAACAACATGCCGGTAAGTTGCTTCCACACGTCCGAGATCGAATCCGAGGTGAAAACCGCAAAATTGTCCGCCTTGTTGACGGGAACCTTTCGCCGCCGTCGCAGTAGCTCCCGGATCTCATCGATCGCCTTTGGCATGTCATCGTGTGAAGTAGCCTTGACGCTGATCCAGTGTTGCTTCAACTCGGGATGAAGCGTTTTGAACGTGGTCAGGGGGAAAAAGACGCGGTTGTCGTTGGGGTCTTTTCCGCCGCCAAACACGGACTTGATCTTCTGCACTGTGCCCACGACTTCAAATAATCGCCCCTCGATATTTACTTCGTGGCCGAGCGGATCCTGGTTACCGAACAACTCCTCCACAGTGTCGTGTCCGAGAACGACGACCGAGGAGCGGTGTTGATCATCGATCTCAGTGAACCACCGTCCCGTCGCCATGGGCAGGTCAAAAACATCCTTCACCGAAGCGGTGTCCCCTTCCAGAATCGTGTTCTTCGCCTTGCGATCCTGGTACTTCACAGCGTACGTGCCCACCCCGAGCTCGGGGCGAAACATACGCATTCCAGCCGACACCGATTTCACGTGGGGCAGTTGCTTGATCGCTTCGGCATCATCGAAAGTGAGTTCCTTGCGGGTGCGCATCTCTTCGGTCGGACGCCCGAAGGTAAAAGGCTCCATGTGAAACACGAAAATGATGTTCGAGCCGATGGAGGTGACCACGTCGCGGACGTTGTCGTCCAACCCACGACCAATGGACGAAACCGCGATGACCACCGCGACTCCAATCACGATGCCCAGAACGGTCAGCGACGAGCGCAGCTTGTTGCTGCGGAGCGTGTCCGTCGCCATCTGGACGATTTCCTGGAATTCATCTTTGCGAATCATGCCGGGGCTCTTGTCTCACATCTCAAATCGCAAGGCGGCAATGGGATCGAGGCGCGCCGCTTTGCGCGCTGGATAAACTCCGAAAAAAACGCCCACGCTGGCCGCGACGATCAGCCCCGCGGCCACCGCCCAAAGCTTGATCGCCGACGGCATCCCGATCAATGCCGTCACGACTTCGGCGGCCGCCACACCCAGCAATACCCCCAGCGCGCCGCCCACCAATGCCAGAGTTACCGCTTCGATCAGGAATTGCGCCAGCACGTCGTCGCGCCGCGCCCCCATCGCCTTTCGGATGCCGATTTCGCGGGTTCGTTCGGTCACCGATACGAGCATGATGTTCATGATTACGATCCCACCCACCACCAGCGAGATGCAGGCGATCCCGATCGTCGCCATGAAGAAAGTGCTGCTGAAGTTCATCCAGATGCCCAACAGGCTGGCGTTGGTCTCGATGTCGAAGCTGTCTTCTCCTCCGGGACGATCGTGCCGGTGGGCGCGCAGCGCCGCGCGTGCCTCGTCGATGGCCTCGTCCAACGCGACTCCGGCTGCCGCTCCCTTGCCCGAAATCGTAATGCTGCCTTTGTGCACTCCGTACTGCTTGAGATACATCGTGATCGGGATCATCACGTAGTTGTCGAGACTCTGCCCCAGCGTCTTACCTTTCTTTTTCCCCACGCCAATGACCTGGTAGGTCCAGCCGTCAAGGCGAACTTCTTTGCCCAGCGGATCGACGCCCGGCATCAGGTGTTCGACGATGTCCGCTCCCACGACAACCACCGGTGCCTTGTTGTTCAAATCGGTTTCGTTCAGCATCCGTCCCGCCGACAGATCCGTGTCGTAGATCGGAGCCATCGAGGGAGTAATTCCCTGCACGATGGTGTCGCTGATGGATTGCTCGGCGTACTTCACATGGCCGGAACCGTTGCGCAGTGTCGCCCCGACGTACTCGCAGTGCCGGCAGGCTTCCCGCACTGCCTGGTAGTCCGCCATGGTGAGGTCTTTGCGTTTTTCGCCTTCCAGGAAGTGATCGACGTTGGTCACGGCCGGCGAGACTTTGAAAATGAGAAAAACGTCGGCCCCAAGATTAAAGATCTTGGTCGCTACATAGCCGTTGATGCCGTTGACAAAGGTGACGACGGCGATCACGGCGGCGACGCCAATCACCACGCCCAGCAGCGTCAGCACCGAGCGGAGCTTGTTCGCCCAGAGCGATTGGAAGGCGATCTTGATGGCTTCGGTGATGTTCATGGAAAAGCAGGTCTCAGGTCTCAGTTGTCAGGTCGCAGGCCTGAACGAATCGATCTTAGGCCAGCGCCACAACTTTCCATGTCAGTCTAACAGTTAGGCGGCCCTGAAGCCCTGAGACCCAACATCTGAGACCTAAAACCTCACCTGCCAGCGGGGCATCAAATATAATGATCCTGTTGGCAGCTGGGCCGGACGGTCGCTGTCGCAAGACAGAGGAAAGTCCGAACTCCGCAGGGCAGTGTGCCGGATAACGTCCGGGACGGCGGATTCAAGTCCGCTGGACGGAAAGTGCCACAGAAAACATACCGCCGGGCCGCAAGGTTCCGGTAAGGGTGAAAAGGTGCGGTAAGAGCGCACCGCCGCGGCAGTAATGCAGCGGGCAGGGCAAACCCCACACGGAGCAAGACCAAATAGGGAGGAAGCTCCAGAAGACCGGGGCGCGTGCCGGCTCGGTGCGCCACAACCTCCGGGTAGGTCGCTAGAGCCCCGCAGTAATGTGTGGCCCAGAGGAATGACCGTCCTGCCGGAAACGGCAGACAGAATTCGGCTTACAGGTCCGGCTGCCACTGCTCACCGATTTTCTCTGTTGAACTCCTGTCGGCTTCCCCTCAGGAGTGTGCCCATTTTGTGCCGGAGACGCTGCGGCGCGAGTGAATCCACTTCCACTCCCTACGCGCGAGCGGACCTGGCTTTTGTTCCTAGCGTTTTGGCCGGATGCCCGCTTCCCGTACCGTCGCTGTCGATCTTGAACTGTTCCACCAGCCCGCGCAGTTGGGTCGCCATCTCCGCCAGTGCCTGCGAGGCCTGCAGCGAGTCATTCGCTCCATGCGTCGTGCTCTGCGCCGCTTCCGCCACCCCCGTGATGTTCTTCGTGATCTCCTCCGACCCCGTCGCCGCTTCCGCCACGTTCCGCGACATCTCGTTCGTCGTCGCGTTCTGTTCCTCCACCGCCGTCGCGATCGTGTTCGAAATGTCGTTCACTTGCCGGATCACCTCGCTGATCTGGCTGATCGCACTCACGGCGCCCTTCGTGTCGTCCTGAATCGCCTCAATCTTGCGACTGATATCCTCGGTCGCCTTCGCTGTCTGCTTGGCCAACTCTTTCACTTCATTCGCCACCACCGCGAATCCCTTCCCCGCTTCTCCCGCTCGAGCCGCTTCGATCGTCGCGTTCAGCGCCAGCAGGTTGGTCTGTTGTGCGATTGAGGTGATCACCTTCACCACTTGCCCAATCTCGATGCTCGAACTTCCCAGCTTGGCGACAATCTGGTT
>JAIQEY010000075.1 GCA_020073565.1 Terriglobia bacterium | reverse complement strand
CACGTCCATCGTTCTTTCCATCTATGCCTCGCGTAAAACGGGCCCGAATTCGGTGCTCTCCGGCGTGAAGACGACCCAGACGAAGTCCCAACCTGCGGCGCCTGCCCCGAAACCCGCAGCTCCCGCGAACCCGCAGCAGAAGTAGGCAGGCAGGTCCGCGCGCGGCGCCCTTGATTGCGCGACCACCTTCATAGATTGTCATCCCGAGCGGAGCGAGGGATGACAAAATCTGGCTAATTGCGAGTTGAAGAACACTAACGCTGGGATTGGTTTTGCTTGCGATTCTTAGGGATGGCGAATCAACAACTTATAAGTAAATATCATTTAGTTATAATGATGCAGACTTCCGGAGAGGCTCGCTCCACTTAAAGGTACGGTCTAACTATCGCCTAGGATCACGCATGAATGCGCCGGAAAGCTCGCAGTCGCATTTTCTCGCTCCAAACGGCCCCGAAGGTCATCCGCGCGCCGATCGGAGCTCTAATCGCTCCCTATGCGATGTTCTATCGCTGCTGGCTATTACATTTGCAGGAAAGGATTTTCCTCTCGCTCCTCCCCAATCGTCGTCTTCGGACCATGGCCCGGAATGACGAGCGTCTCGTCGGGCAGGGCGAGGACGCGTCCATGCAATGACTTCATAATCTTCTCAAACGATCCTCCCGGCAGATCGGTGCGTCCAATGCTGCGGGCGAACAGCGTGTCGCCGGCAATCAGCATCTTCTCCGCCGGGAAATACAGGCAGACGCTCCCTTCGGTATGGCCGGGGGTGTGCAGGACGCTCGCGGCAAGGCTTCCTGTCCGCAGGCTCTGGTCGTCGTCGAGGCTGGAGTCGATCTCCACCTTTCCGGGCGTGGCCATGCCGAGCCAGGCGGCCTGCACATCGAGCATCTTCAGCAGCGCATAGTCGTTCTGATTGAGCAGGATGGGAGCGCCCGTCTGCGCCCGCAATTTCATCGCTCCGCCGACATGATCGATGTGGGCATGGGTGATGACGATCTGCTTCACCTGCAGCTTGTGCCGCCGAACGATGGCGAGGACGTTGTCAATATCGTCGCCCGGATCAATGACCATCGCTTCGTGCGTGGACTCATCGCCGATGACTGAACAGTTGCACTGCAGCGGGCCGACGGACAGGATCTCGTGGATCATCGGTTCTATTGTAAAGGCAGCCGCGAGCTACAAGCCGCGAGCTACGAGCAAGCAGGAAAAGGGAGAAGTCAAAACGAAGAAGTAAACGCAAGCTTCGAGTCGCGGGCCTGCTCGTAGCTCGAAGCTCGAAGCTTGCTTTTCCTACGACGCCGCCGCGATCTGTCCCGTCCGATTCTGATCGGCGCGGAACCTCAGCAGCGCGGCGATGTTTCCGGCGCGGTCCAGTTCTGCGTGATCCTTGAGATAGAACATTTCGATGTCCCGGCGGATGGCGATGGGAATGATGGCGTCGCTCACGTCGCTCAACTCGCGCGTAGGCTTTCCGCAGGCCACACACGTCGGGACCATGTGGGCGTCGAGATGGCCACAATTCGAGCACGCAACGGCATGTGCCGCATAGTTATCGCTGAGAAAGATCGATTGCACTTCTCCGGTCTCCAGCGCCTGCAGCACACGGCGCAGGCCGGTGACACCCTTTCCGTTGGCCTTGGCGAGGTCCAGAGCTTCGCTGGCTTTTGTACGGCCGCGCTCCACGATCCATTGGTTGAGGACAGAGTTGGCGTGATCGCGAATCTCTTCGTTGGAGACGCTGGCCACGTCGGCGGAGAAGCGGCCAATCACGCGCTGCCGGACGTCAGGATGCAGGTGCGCCTCGAACTCGGGCCAGTTGCTTTCCTGGCAGCCGACGATGAGCCGCTCCCAGATACCTTTCTCACGATCGGTGCGCAGGAGTTCCGAAACTGCCTTGAAGTGGTGCAGTGCTTCTTCGGACACGCGGCGCTGGGCGTGCCCGCCTTCGTAGCCGTTGTAGCCATCGTTTGCGCCGTTGCGGGAAAGCATGTGGACGATGCCCTGATTCTCGCGCAGGTCGTCGAGCCGCAAATCAAAGAAACGAGCGCGCTGCCGATCGACCATCGCGACACAGAGGGTGGGTTGCGCTCCCAGCAGAGCGGCTAGAGGCTTCAACTGAAACTGCGGTTGCAGATAAATGCGGGTCGTACCCAGACGCGGGGGTAAGTCAAATTCCTTCCAGAAGTTCTGGGCTGAACAGGCGAAGACTGCTTTTCCGCGAGCATGGCCGTGCAGATTCGTGGCCACCTCGAGCACACGATCCAGGTCGGCATGGAGCGACCCGTTCTTCCCTTGTGCGACGGCGCTCTTGAGCGCCTGCTTGACCACGTCTTTCGCGACAATCGCCTCGCGGCGGTGGGAACGGTCCTGCGGAGGATCGGGTTGGAAGTAAAAACTGAGCGCGCACGCGCCCTTGGTTTCGTCTGCCTGAAAAGCTGCCAACTCACGGATTTCATCCCGGGTCATCATGTTGGATATCTCCTAAAAACTGAGATGCCTACCTACGACTTTTGAGGAGGAGGTCGTTCGGAAACTCGTTGGCCACCGCAGGTGCGCTGCGCACCTGCTCGCGCGCCCGTTGAATCGACTCGCGCACCGCCTCCGGATGCCGGCCGGTGATGGCGGCAATTTCGTTGAGGGAAAACCCTTCGATCCCGTACAGAAGAAACGCTTCGCGGTCGGTACGGTCGGCCCCGCGGAGCGCGGCTTGCACGAGCCCAATCATTTCGTCCGAGTACGCCGTCTGCTCGGGAGTGGCCACGCGCCGGTCGGGGACCGAACTTTCGCAGGTCCAACCCTCGTCGGCCTGATGGTACTGCAGCGCGGGTTCGTCACTTGCCAGCACGTTCTGCTTGCGGCGGCTGTCTTCCAGGTGGACGGGAGAATCGAGTTCATGGAGGCGGGCAATCATCTCGTCCATGGCCTGCATGGCGAGGCGGTACAGCCACGGCTCAAGCGCCAGCTTCTCCGGGCGATCGCCGTCGCCGAGGGCGCGGGCGATGACTTCGTCGACGACCTCCTCGGTGGTAATGCCGTCTTCGGGAAGTTCTTCAGCGGCGTGGCGGAAATACAGTTCGCGATCGACAAACCGTACCAGGCGCGAGAGATTGGCGTTCACATAAGAACCGATGTCCTCGGCGGAGACCGTCGGCGGCAGGACAGCGGCCAGGGTCTTCTCAAATGGAACACCCGGCTCAGGCGATTCCTGCGGCCCGCTGCGCCAGCGGCGCCACTTGTGGCTCGAACGCAGTATTTCCTTGTGACGGATGATCTGCTGCATCAGGTCATCAAAAGCCGTTTTGATAGCCGCGGCGGGGGTCGGGGCCTTCTGCTGCGTCGTCAACTGTCCGGAAGGCAAGCGCAGGTTGAGGGACACAAGTATCCCTTCGCGCGGAGAGTTCTGTTCGAGAATTGCCTTCAGATGAATGAGTTCGGGCCGGAAGACCTGAAGACGCTTGCGCATCTTTTCGATCTGGTGGGTGATTTCTTTTTCGATGTCGGGGGTTTTCTGGACTTTATAACTGACATGAACGTTCATTTCGCGCCTCGAACGCGGGAAGAAGATCCCGTGAAGCTGCGGTCCTAACAAATTCATTGTACACCCGCTGGGAAGAGGCGAATCCCACACCTTTGTGCCCTATTTCAGATACACGGAATCCTCTTTCAGTTCGGGCGGGATCGTCACCGGGAACGGCGGGAACTCGTGCGACACTCCCTTGAACAGCGCCACCGTCTGCTGGGAGCGCCGGGTGCCGTCGTGGATTGCGATTTTGTGGACGCTTGTATCGGAATACCCTTCCCACAATGAAACCCCGGCATAGGCGCCGTCTTTGCGCAGGATGTAGTAGGTCATGTCCATGAACTTCAGTTTGTTCATATCGTTGTTGTAGTTGCGGACGATGCGCTTGAGAGCATCCATGCCAGCTTCCTGCGGCGACATGCCACGGCGCATGTTCTCGACGATGGTGTGCGCGCCCGCGACCTTGATGTTCTCTTCTCCGCTACCGGTAGCGCCTGCGGAACCCACATCCTGATCGGTGTAGCAGCCCGCGCCGATGATGGGCGAATCCCCACACCGTCCGGGGAGTTTGAAAGCAAGTCCGCTGGTGGTGGTGCAGGCGGACATTTCGCCTTTGTCGTTGAGCGCGGAGCAATGGATGGTGCCGGTGGGCGGAGACAGGACTCGGCGAATCGCAGCCGCGCGGAATTCTGGCTCAATGCCCAACTGGGCGGCCCGTTCTTCCACACGCTGGATGCGCTCTTTCCATAGTTCGGATTGTGGAGGCGTGGTTGGAGGCTTCCATTGTGGACCGGACATTCCTGGTCCCCACCAGTCGTCGGTGGAGTGGTTTTCTTTCCAGAGCAGCCAGACCTTACGCGAGCGATCGGTCAGCAAGTTTTCGCGCGGGAAACCGACTGCGACGGCAAATCGCTCGGCGCCCTCGCCCACCAGCATCACGTGGCCGGTGTGTTCCATGACTGCTTTGGCAACCAGCGACACATTCTTGATGTTGCGGACCCCTCCTACCGATCCCGCGCGGCGAGTGGGACCATGCATGCAGCAGGCGTCGAGTTCCACCACGCCCTCTTCGTTGGGAAGGCCCCCCAATCCGACGCTGTCGTCGTTCGGGTCATCTTCGGGGCCTTTTACGACGCGCAGGGCGGCGTCGAGTGTGTCGCCGCCGTTCCGTAGGAAGAGAAAAGCATCGTCGAGATAATTACGTCCGTTGTTCGAGCAGATGATGATGGGCTGCTTGGCTGAACTCGTTGGCGGGGACGGTTGGGGAGTTTTGTTTTTGTCCTGGGCGTTCAGGCCGGTAGCTAGGGAAGCAACGACGGCGGACTCCAGAAATCCACGACGAGTGATTGACATGAGTGCTCCGTAATCGAGAAACGGCGAGAAGGATAGCACAAGCCCGCGCAAGGCTCGGTTCTGGGTGGAGCAGGGCTTCAGCCCTGCAGTGAAGATGTGCGGGTGGAAGACGGCTCCAGCCGCTGAGGTACATGATCGCTGCCCACGCGCAAAGTACCTTCAGGGGCTGAAGCCCATTGTTTCTAGGCTGTCCTGCAGGCCTGAAGGCCTGCTCCACCCCTCCCTCGATCCGTCTATCCCAGCGACGTGTGTACCGTTTTCAGCAAGGCGGAGCGGGTGAACGGTTTTTCGAGCAGCGTGATGCCGCTCTTGAGGATCTCGTGCTCGGTGATCAGTTCGCCCGTATATCCCGACATGTAGACGACTTTCGCAGAGGGATGAGACTGGCTCACGCGAGTTACCAGTTCAGGCCCGCTCATGCCGCGCATGACCACGTCGGTGAGCAGCAGATCGATACGGCCCGGATGCGCCGCCAGGCCTTCCAATGCCGCTCTTCCGTCAGCAGCCTCGATTACCCGATAGCCCTGTTCGACCAGGAGTTGCCGTGTCAGGCTTCGCATGATCTCGTCGTCTTCGACCAGCAGAATAGTTGTGCCCTCGGGCTTGGGGAGGGCAGATTCCACCTCGGGTTTGGTCGCGATTCCAATCTTGTGCTCGGCGTTGGGGAAATAGATCTTAAACGTCGTCCCCCGGCCCAGTTCGCTGTACACCCAAATGTGTCCGCCACTGTGCTGCACGATGCCGTACACAGTCGCCAATCCCAAGCCGGTTCCCTTCCCTAATTCCTTGGTGGTGAAGAAGGGCTCGAAGATTCGTGCCTGGGTCGACTCATCCATGCCACTGCCGGTGTCGCTGACCGCCAGCATCACGTACTTTCCTGGGATCATGGGTCCGTGTTGCGCGCTGAAAGTTTCATCCAGATAGACGGTGGTGGTTTCGAGAATGAATTTGCCGCCGTGCGGCATCGCGTCGCGCGCATTGACGGCGAGGTTGACTACGATCTGATCGAGCTGTCCGGGGTCCGCCTCGATCACCGCGGATGAGAATTTAGGCACAATCAAGACTTCAACGTCGTCCCCCATCAACGGCCGCAGAAGCTTGCCGACGTCTTTCAAGCGATCGTTCAGATCGAGCACCTGGAACTGGACCACCGATTTCCGGCTGAAGGCGAGGAGTTGACGAGTGAGGGACGCTCCGCGTTCGGAGGCCTTGCGGATGTGGGTGATGTATTGGGAGTACTCCGCCTGCGGGTCTACGCGGTCGCGGAGAAGTTCGGTACAAGAGGTGATGATTCCCAGAATGTTGTTGAAGTCATGGGCCACTCCGCCGGCCAGGCGGCCGACGGCTTCCATCTTCTGGGCCTGGCGAAGATGGTCCTCAGTTTTTTTCTGCGCAGTGATGTCGCGAGCGATCACGGATGCGCCCGCGATATTCCCGGATGTGTCGCGCAGTGGCGAGACGGAAATCGACATGTTGAGATGGTGGCCATTCTTGGTCACGCGGATGGTTTCGTGGTGCTCAATGCTTTCGCCACGGCGAATTTTTTCGAGAATCGACGCGATCTCGTTGGGGCGGTCCTTGGGCGTGAGCATTGAGATGGGCTTTCCGACCACCTCCGCGGCCGTATAGCCGTAGATACGCTCGGCCCCCTTGTTCCAGCTGGTGATCGTTCCTTGCAGGTCTTTGCTGAGGATGGCGTCCTCGGAAGAATCCACAATCGAAGCCAGGCGCGCACGGTAATCTCCCAGTTGCTGGGCAGTTCTTTTCTCTAATTCCTCGTTTACGCGGCGGAGATCCTCTTCGATTCGCTTCCGATCGCTGATGTCTCGAATTGCACTGAGGATGAGCGAGCCCTTCTCGACCGACACCGGGCTCAGGCTGATCTCGACCGGGAACTCGGAGCCATCCCGCCGCCGGCCGTGAAGATCCAAGCCAGCGCCCATGCGGCGCACCTTGGGCGTCTCGGCGAAAGCGTCGCGGTGGCCGCGGTGTTTCCGGCGATGGCGCGCCGGAACAAGAATCTCGACTTTCTGGCCGATGAGGAGGTCGCGACTGTAGCCGAAGAGTTGCTCGGTTTGGGAGTTGACCTGCAGGATGGTGCCGGCCCCGTCGACAGCGACGATGGCGTCGGGAATCGCCTCCAGAAGGTTGTGAGAAATGAGAATCTCAGCCAGTGCGTCGGCGGAACGGACTGGCTGAGATTTATCGCCACGGGAAGATGGTCGAACCATGCAGCGCACCCATTGGAGCAGACGCGAGGGTTAACACGGGGTTCTTCTTAACTTCGAAAACGTCTCAGCATTGTACATCCGTTTAGCCACGTGGCTGACCGAGCTGCATATCAAAGGTGCTCCAAGGCACGCGCTTCAGTCGTGCCTACGGCACTTCCGTGCTTCTCCCGACTGCAATCCCGCCAGGGGGAAGAGGCCGTTTCAAAACTCGGCCGTCCCTCCGGGAATTGACTGACCTTTCCCACTCTGGTGGGCTATTTTCGCTGTCCCTCCGCGACATGCGGGAATGCATGGAAGCTCCTTCAGACCGCGAACTTACTCCTGCTTCGGTGCGGCTGGCGGAGGAGGAGGAGAAGGAGGGCCGCCGTGGTGCATCATCCCGTGACCCATCATGCCCCCGGGTCCCATGGCGTCCATGTGCTTCATCATCTGTTCCATGTGGCCGACCATTACGGTCCACATATCGACGTTGGCCTGCCAGCGAGCCTTCTCGCTGGGTTCGCTGATCTTGGCCACGTTGGCTTTCAGTTGGTCGAGGGATGCCTTCATCTTGTCCATGTCGGCCTTCATGGCCTCCATGTGCTGTTTGTGCATCTCCGCCATCTGGCCGTGATGCTCCATCCCCATGTGGTCATGACCACTCTTGACGGGAGGCGCCTGTGGCGGTGCGCTCTCGGTCTGCGCCCACGCCAGAGAGGCCAGCGTCAACAGCACGGTAAGGAGTAGAAGGTTCTTGCGAGTCATACGAATGATCCTTTCTGACAACCGTCCAAGTATATGCCTCGATGCGGACGCGGACATGCACTTGTACCGAATCGTCGCGGCGCCGGCGCGGTTGACCCCGTTGCCTGCTCGCACTAAGATTCCCGGTCGTCACCTTCCTGAGATCGAGGAGTCTCTGCATGCGCAAGTTTCTTCCAGCCATTTTTGCTCTGCTAATCTTCTCCCAGCAGATTGCCACCGCCCAGAGCGACGCGCCGCTGTTGCTCCGCTTCCCGACCGTCAGCAAGACGCAACTGGTCTTTAACTACGGCGGCAATCTCTGGATCGTCGGCCGCGACGGAGGCGACGCGCGGCAGCTCACGTCAGGCATCGGGATCGAGACCCTGCCCCATTTCTCACCCGACGGATCGCTTATCGCTTTCACCGGAGAGTACGACGGCAACCGTGACGTGTACGTGGTCCCTGCGACCGGGGGCGTGCCACGCCGGCTGACCTACCATCCGGCCGACGAAGCGGTACTCGGTTGGACGCCCGACGGCAAGCAGGTTTTGTTCGCGTCCTGGGCCAACAACTTCCGCCATTTTGAAAACCAGCTCTACACGGTGCCGGTGGACGGCGGATTCCCAACGCAACTGCCCATTGCTATCGCCGAGGAAGCTTCGTACTCGCCCGACGGCGCGCATCTGGCGTACGTCCCCCATGGCCAGTGGCAAGAAGCCTGGAAGCGTTATCGTGGTGGTCAGACCACGCCCATCTGGATCCTGGATCTGAAGGACTCCAGCGTGATTGCGAAGGTCCCGCGTGACAACTCAAATGACCATTACCCGCTTTGGGTCGGCGATACCGTTTACTTTCTCTCCGACCGCAACGGTCCCGTTAGTCTGTTTGCCTATGACACGAAGACGAAACAGGTGTCTGAGGCGCTGCACAGCGACGGGTTCGATTTCAAAAGCGCCTCGGCTGGACCGGACGCGATTGTGATTGAGCAGTTCGGAGCCATCAAGCTGTTCGATCTGGCAACGCATCAGGCCAAAAACATCCCTATCCGCGTCAAGGGCGATCTGGAAGCAGTCCGCCCGCACTTCGCCAAGGTTGAGCCGAGGCGAATTCAGAATTTTAGTTTTTCTCCAACTGGGGTACGGGCCGTGTTCGAGGCCTGGGGCGAGATTTTCACTGTCCCCACCGACAAAGGGGACATCCGCGATCTGACGCGTAGTCCCGCGGTCGCCGACCGTGATCCCGCGTGGTCGCCCGATGGAAAGTCGATCGCCTACTTCTCCGATGAATCCGGCGAGTATGAGCTGTGCATCCGCGATCAGAACGGACAGGGCGAGGTCCGCCATATCAATCTCGGCAACCCGCCGTCGTTTTTCTACACTCCCACTTGGTCGCCGGACAGCAAGAAGATTGCCTACTCGGATAAACGGCTGAACCTCTGGTACGTGGACCTCGAGAGTAAGAAACCCAAACTCGTGGACACGGACTACTTCGGCGGCTTCGGTCCCACCCAGTTCAGCCAGGCGTGGTCGCCTGACAACAAGTGGATCACCTACACCAGGCTGCTTCCCAGCGGGCAGCACGCCGTGTTCGTCTACTCGTTAGACCAGGGCAAGTCATTCCAAATTACCGACGGGATGAGCGACGCGATTAGTCCCAGTTTCGACAAGAACGGCAAGTACCTATACTTCACCGCTTCGACCGATGTGGCGCTGAGCACGGCCGGACTCGACATGTCGAGCAATGAACACCCCATTTCGCGCAGCGCATACGTTACCGTCCTAAGCAAGGATGAGGCCTCGCCGCTGGCGCCCGAAAGCGATGAGGAGAAGGCGAAGGACGAGAAGAAGGCCGACGCGGCGAAAGACAAAGATCAATCGAAAGACAAAGGCAAGGACAAGAGTAAGGCTGCCGACAAGGGGGACGCGGACAGCAAAGGCGACAAGGACAAGGAGAAGGACAAGAAGGAGGAGCCCGTGGTCGTGAAGATCGACCTTGAAGGCATCGGCCAGCGCATCCTCTCGCTTCCAATTCCCGCCAAGAACTACGTCAACATGTTGCCCGGCAAGTCGGGCATCCTCTTTCTCGCCGAAGGGCCCATGGTTCTCACCGAGGAAAGTCAGCCCAATCTGCCCCAGACGATCCAGAAATTCGAACTCAGCAAGCGCAAGACGGACAAGTTTCTCGAGGGCGTCAACGACTTTGTGGTCTCCTTCGACGGCGGCAAGATTCTCTACCGCAAAGCGGAACAGTGGGTGACAGCCTCCACCGAGGAGCCGCCGTCCGGCGGGGGCCCACCCAAGCCGGGACTCGGGCCGCTCAAGCTCGATGGTTGGGAGGTGTATGTCGATCCCAAGGCCATGTGGAAGCAGATTTACAACGAGACGTGGCGCATCGAGCGCGATTTTTTCTATGACCCGCACTACCACGGCCTCGATCTGGCGAAGGCAAAAAAGAAGTACGAGCCGTTTCTTGAGGGCGTTGCTTCACGCGCCGAACTCACCTATTTGTTCCAGGAGTGCCTGGGCGAGTTGACGGTGGGCCACATGTTCGTTGGTGGTGGAGAACGCCCGGAACCAAAGAAACTGAAGGGCGGGTTGCTGGGCGCGGACTACTCGCGCGAGAACGGCCGCTACCGTGTCGCTCGCGTCTTTGACGGTGAAAACTGGAATCCCGGACTGCAGGCGCCTCTTACCCAGCCCGGCGTCAACGTCAAAGTTGGTGATTACATTCTTGCGGTCAACGGGCGCGATCTGCGCGCATCGGACAATATCTTCAGCTTCTTTGAGGAGACGGCTGGCAAACAGGTCCTTCTCAAAGTCGGCCCCAAGCCCGACGGTAAGGATTCGCGCGAGGTCACGGTTGTTCCGGTTGAGAGCGAAGAAAATCTACGCCACCTGGCCTGGATTGAAGGCAATCGCCGCAAGGTGGACGAGGCCACCGGAGGGCGTGTTGCCTACGTCTACGTGCCCAACACCGCGGGCGGCGGCTATACCAACTTCAACCGGTACTTCTTTTCCCAAGTGGGCAAAGAGGGCGTGATCATTGATGAGCGCTTCAACGAAGGCGGTCAGCTGGCCGACTACATCATCGACTACCTACGGCGACCGATCACGAGCAAGGTGGTCACCCGGGAAGGGCATGACTGGTCGAGTCCTTCGGAAGCGATCTTCGGCCCGAAAGTCATGATCATCAACCAAATGTCAGGATCGGGCGGCGACGCTCTGCCCTGGTACTTCCGCAAGGCGGGTCTCGGTCCGCTGGTCGGCAAGAGGACTTGGGGTGGGCTGGTGGGAATCGGCGGCTATCCTCAACTCCTGGATGGGGGAGGTGTGACGGCTCCCCGTGCCGCGGTTTACGGGTTGAACGGCGAGTGGGAAGTTGAGAACCACGGTGTCGCACCCGACTACGAAGTGGACCTCGATCCGGCGGCGTACCGGCAGGGACATGACGCGCAACTCGACAAAGCGATCGAGGTGGTTCTGCAGCAGTTGAAAGATCATCCTCTGCCGCAGTTCAAGCTCCCGGCCTACCCGAACTACCACGAACACGACGACTTAGGAGCCAAATAGACTTGCCGAAGACGCGGCCTCAGTTGCTCGCTTGAAGCGGCTAAGGCGCTATAGGGCGTTGTCGAGTTCCCGGTGTGGCCTGTTTAGGCGAAGGGTTGACGGTCTAGGAGGCGAAAAAAGTCGACTCGGTGACCTCCGCAGCTAAAACCGCTGCGAACTATCATTTGAACGCCTCAATGCCCAATGAGTGAGATCGCTTGGTTTCGTAAATTGACCAGTCCGGAGATCGATGGCGCCTGTTCACCGGGAGCGAAGATAACCGCCCCCGGCTAACGCACTAATGTCGGGGTTGCGCACTTGCAGGCAACTCAGCGGGGTTTAGGGTGGCGCTCCTTTGTGCCAAGAGGATAATGGGCACAACCGCACCAAAAGGAACCAGCGCCAGAAGTTGCCACCAGCCACTTCGATTCGTATCATGCAGCCGCCTCGCTCCCACTGCGATCATCGGAAGGAGAGTCACGAGCGAGAACAGCACGTAAACCCTAAGAGCGATGAGCGACGTGACGGCACTCCCAAGCAGGACGGCTAGAAAGAACCACCAGTACTCGGTGCGCGTCGCCCGCCCATCGAAATCCGCATACTTCGCGAAGCACGCCTTCACCGCATCAACAATTGGCATTCGAACACCGCCTGTTCTGGACGCTGAGACCGCCCGAAACAACCCTGGGCGCGGCGGAAATTCACCGGACATTCTCCCGCCACACGAGTGATTGCCTTGGTTTCATCAGACTCGTCTGAAACCTAGAGTGTAGAGCAAGTGTGGATTGTTGGCGATACCCTCGGTCACCGATTCGGGCCCGGTCAATGAGTGTGATCGCCTGGGCTCGACAGTTACGCTGTGGGCCTGTCCGTATTCAGCAGCGCCGTTTGACTAGTGAGAAACGGGAACGGATGTTGCAGATCAGTCCCACCCCGGGTATAGAATCGGAGGCAAAGGGAGTGCTTTATGCGATCTGACACCCTTCCGCTGGCTACCCTTCTTGTTGGCCTGGGATTGTTTGGCTTTCCGGCCAGTGCTCAAAGCAACGAATCCACGTCGTCTACCGGCACCAGACAACACGATTCCAGTACCTGCGGACAGGTGAAGGCGCCGGAATCTCCAACTCGGGAGAATGCTGCCCGGGACGCTGAGATTCCAGTTGAGAAGAGCAAGATCCGCTGGCACTTGGGGACCATCTCCGTCGGTGCAGGGTACTCCTCGGGGCCGTACTATGGACCTTACGGATACTATCCTTACCGCCCGTATGGGCTTTACCCGGGCGACTGGGTTTACTCGTCGTTGTGGTATCCGATGTGGGGTGGGTATCCCTACTATGCGCCGGGCTCGTTTGCTTATAACGGCGGACGGGGCGAGGTGCGGTTGGTGGCTGATCCGAAACTGGCCGAGGTGTATATCGATGGGGCTTACGCTGGAACCGCGGACCGGTTGAAGAACATGTGGCTCGATCCAGGTGCCTACGATCTGACAGTGTCAGCGAAAGATCGGGAGTCGTTTCACCAGAGAATCTACATACTGAGCGGGAAGTCTTTAAAGATCACGGCGAAGCTGGGTTCCGACGGAACGAAGGAGAAGCTATGAGCCATAGAATCATGTGGGCGGCAGTCGTGGTTTGCAGCGCGGCGCTGGCCGTGGCTGGACCCAAGGGGACAGTGCCTCGGGCGACGATTGAGCGGTACACGATCCACACGGTGCGGGATGGTGTGGGTGTCGGGGTGATCCTCCTCTCACGGGAACAGGTTCGCAAAAGCTTTGTGTCGGACGTGGATCGGTGCTGCGTGGTGGCGGAGATCGCACTGTATCCCGCAAAGGACAAGGCGCTGGAGGTGTCGCTCAACGATTTCGCAATGCGGGTGAGCGGCACGGATACGGCCACGAAGCCCGCAAGCGCGAAGCTGGTGGCGACGAGCCTGCAGCGAAAAGCCGGATCGGGCCGTGACATTACGGTCTCGCCCACAGTCGGAGTGGGGTACGAAAGCGCTGGGTATGATCCCGTTACTGGCGGAAGAACTTCGGGTGGAATGACCCGGTCGGCCGGCGTCATGGTCGGGGTTGGGGGCGGCGGGCCGAAGGCGGGCTCTACCGACAAAGATCGCGCGGCGATGGAGATCGAACTCAGTGAAAAAGGGTTGCCGGAAGGGTCGGTGTCGACCCCGGTTTCTGGCTACGTGTACTTCCCCCTGGCTTCGAGGAAGAAGGGGGCACCCCTACAGATGGAATACATTTTGAACGGGAACAAAGTTGTTTTGAACCTGCCGCAATAAATGACTGTGCCTCTCTCGGTTCATTTGGGATAATCTTATGCCGCCGGATGTGGCGAGCCAACCATTGCGCGACTCGCGGTCGTCGCCATTGAAACCGGAATGCGACCCATTGAAATCGTCGACTTGAGGAGGGAGGATTACCACGCACTCCTCGACCTCACGAAATCACGCACCGCTTTACCGGCAAGCGGTAGGTAACTGACGAAATATCCCGTCTCTCACAACCCTGATCGGGCAAAGGATGGGAGTCAGCGCGTGAGCCACTCCGGGCCTACGCCGGGGGATGCACCGATGCAGAATCCGCTGGGGCCAGAGACTCCAAGTTGATGAAAATACGTTGGGGCGATTTCGTGACACTTCGCAGCGGGGAAAGCCGCCGATGGGAAAAAAAGCCATATCGCAGCGCTTAAAACAAACTTGCGGAAGAATGCCATCTACCGAGGAAAAACGACCACCGGGGCTGAAGCCCTCGTTGATTGCACGTAGGTTACGCGGCCCTAAAGGGCCGCTCTTCCACGGTGATGCCGACATTGGTGAGTTTTTCCCAAAGTACTTAAAGCGCTGCGCCACCCAAAACCAAAGTCTTTCAGCAAAGTGCTAGCTTCCAACGCACTGCAGCAGGCGCGCGACGCCTTCCCGGAAAATATCCGGTTCGGTGATCAGGCTCAACACCAGGTGGCCGTCACTCGGGAAATCATAGAAGTGGCCGGGATGCACGATCACGGCCATCTTGCGCAGGAGATCGATCGCGAGGTCTTCGTCGCTCTCCAGTGCGGGAACCCGCAGTACTGCGTACCATCCACCCTCCACGAGAAAGCGCGTGCAGGAAGGGTGACCGGCGAGCTGCCGATCTAGCTCCTCCAGGTTCACGCGCAAGCGGTCGAGGAGCGTGGGTTGAACATGCTTGCGCTGTTCGAGCAACACTGGCGCGGCCAGTTGCACGGGAGCGTTCATTGAGAGATAAGTATCGGCAATCACTTCGAGGCGTGCCCCTGCATGTTGAACGACTTCGTCCGGGCCGCTCGTGGCAAGCCAAGCCAATTTCATCTGTGGGAGCGCCGAGATCTTTGATACCCCGCTCAGCGTGAACGTCAGCGCGTCCGCATTGCCCGCGAAACTGGGACGAGGCACGCCGTCGTGCGCGTAGTCGAGAAACACTTCGTCCACGATCAGGGCCAGGCCATAGTCGCGACAGAACGCGTTAAGCGCCGAGGTTTCCGCCGCGGATACATACGAACCCGTCGGGTTGTTGGGATGGACGATCACGACCGCGCGCGATTGGGACGTCGCCGCCTTGTACAGCGAATCGAAATCGATCTGCCAGCCGTGATCGTAGATGAGCGGATACGGAACCAGCTTCACGTCGGCCAGGTCGGCTAGAAACTCAAAGAGCGGATAACTTGGCTTGGGGACGAGAACCTCGTCCGCCGGATTGCAGAGTAGACGAAAGATGTACGAGTAGGCTTCGCTGGTGCTGGTGGTCAGGAGCAGGCGTTCGGGATCCAGATCAAAGACTTCGTGCGACTCGCGGTAGTAATGGCACACGGCATCCCGCGCGCTCCGCAGGCCGCGCGGCTGCGGCTCGTAGCGCATGGCTGCCGGATTGACGAGCGCGCCGAGGACGACTTCTGGGTCGAGCCGAATGCCCGCTTCGGTCGGATTGGAGATGGTCAGGTCGAGGATTTCTTGACCGGAAGCGCGCACCTCTTCGAGGGCGCGGGTCAGCGCGTTGGGGGTGAGATGCCAGTTGGTACGGTGGGAGAACATGGGGTTTGGGACGGAAGCCTACAAACGTAGATCATAACGCGGCCTTGCGCGGACAGGAGTGTCCGCGCTACACCTGCCGCGGCTGCGGTTCAAAAGCGAGTTACCAGTTCCAGTTGGTCCAGGTGGACCTTCGTGACGCCCGGGACCGCCATGACGAGACTGCCGACCTTCTTGGCCTGTGCTGGACCAACGATGTCTCCCTTGATGGACACCGACCCGCCTTGCGCCACCACTTCGAACTGAACGTTCGAAGTCGCTGGATCCATCGCCAGGTTCGCCTTGACGTGGCTGGCCGTAGCAAGATCGTTCATTGTTCTCTGACTTTCGGGAGTGAACTCGAAGTACTTGAGCTGCGAAGCGGCACAGATTACGTCGCACGCTTCTTCCAGATTCATTTGTTCCAGGTTGAGCACAATGTCGTAGAGCGATGCATCTGCCCAATCCACACCGTAGAGGAACCGGGTCCACTTGCGCCGGTCGTCGTCCATCTTTTCGATGTAGGCAATGGCTTCCTGCCGATTGCACTTCAGCCGGTCCTGCAGCCTACCGATGCGGAATTCCATGGGCGCAATGATGCGGGTCCGCAGGATGTGTGGTCCCTTGCCAAGCAGCAGATGGCCGGCCAGACCGTGGTAAATCGCGTTCCCTGTCCGGACTTCCTCGGTCAGCGCCGCCTGAATGTAGGCGAGGTAAATGTACTTTGTGTGCTGGGACTGTCCCAGGAAAGTCGGCGGCCTCTCGATGGCGGTTCGCAGATCATCCTGAGACACGCCCCAGGCCGCGGCTTTCTGGATAATTTGATCTCGATCGATGCAGCGGTAGCCGAGCCTCTGGGCGAGGCTCTCGGCCAGCATCTTGCCTCCGCTAAAAGACCCTCTGGAGATGGTTATGATTGGCATACGAACCTCTCACTTTCCTGCTGAATACCACAGTGGCACGAGGGAATGCCGTGACGGGCCTCACCGTTCAACGTGCGGGGTGGACTACGGGCTCTTCGGAGCGACAACCACAGAGGGCACAGAGGGGCACGAAGGACTTCTTTGCAGTCAGGTTTCGATGCAACCCGGAGATTCGTCTTGACGCCAACTTTTCGCGGACAGGAATGACCGCGCCACACAAAACTACTTTTCGAAGGCTTCTTTGTTTACTACGTAGGGCATCTTGGTGATGTCGCCTCCGTAGTTGCCTTCGAGGACATCGATCAGTCCTTGCACGCAGCGTCCGGCCATGCCTTTGTCGGGATCGGCGGACAGGCGGGTGATGCTGGCCGCGCTTGCGAAGTGCGGCAGCAAGCGGCAGCGGTCGGCAATGGCTGGATCGAGCAAGGGCGAATCCGGGGGCAGGGGCTCTTTCTCGTACACGTCGAGGGCGGCGCCGGCAATCCAGTTTTCTTTCAGGGCGCGGGCGAGTGCTTTCTCGTCCACCACCGGGCCGCGTGACGTATTGATGATCATCGCCGTCGGCTTCATCATGCGGAGCGTGGTTTCGTTGATCAGGTGATAGGTCGGCGTTGCGCTCTCGCCTTCGCGCAGCAGCGGGACGTGCAGGCTGATGAAATCGGCGGCCCTTAAGGCTTCGTCCAGCGTGGTGTAACGGATTGTGGCTCTCTCACGGCTGATACCACGCTGGAAGCGCAGGTCCTTCACCTCTTGTATGGCGCGGATGTAATCGTGGTTTTCATAAGCCGGATCAAAGCACAAGATGTTCATGTCGAATCCGGCGCACTTCTTGATCATCGCCAATCCGATGCGCCCGGTGCCGATGATGGCGATCGTCTTCCCGGTAACCTCATCCCCCAGGAACGGCAGGTAGGGATGCCAGTAGCTCCAACGATGGTCGCGCGTCAGGTGCTCGGCGGGCCAGAGTTTGCGGGCCAGGGCGCCCATCAGGAAGAAAGCGAATTCAGCCGTGGCTTCGGTCAGGACGTCGGCGGTGTGGGTGAACGGAATCTTGTAACGGTTAGCGTCGGCGCGGTTGATGTTGTCGAAGCCGACGGCGAACTGCGCCACGACCTTGAGCGTGTCGTTTCCCGCGGCGAAGATCTCGGCGTCGATCGGATCGCGCAAGGTGGTAATCAAGCCATCCACTCCCGACTTGACCTTCTCGATGATCAGGCTCTTGGGCGGGGGTTCGGGGTTGGGATAGACCTCTACTTTGTATCCCCGGCTTCGCAGAATGTTGAGGGCGTCTCCGATATCGCAGGTGGCAAAGACGCGGAGTCGATGGCTCATGGGGCGCGAACAGTGTATCGCAGGGTCTGATGCGAGACGAAGAATGTTCTTAACCACCAAGGACACGAAGTAGCACGAAGGAACCCTCGAGCTAAGAACCTTCGTGTTACTTCGTGTCCTTGGTGGTTGATGCTCTGGGGACTTCGCGACTACTGTTCGCGCGTGTCGGGTCGCTGCGAGGCGGACGCGGCTTGCGCGTGGTGGCGGACATCGGCACCGAGAACCCAGAAGATGACGTCCTCGGAAATGTTGGTGGCGTGGTCGGCAACGCGTTCCAGATTGCGGGCGACTAGGAGTGCATCGAGCGCCTGCTGAGTGGATTGCGGCTCATCATTCATCTTTCGCACGAGCATGATGAAGGCCTCGTCGCGCATCCGGTCGACCACGTGATCCATCTCCAGCACGGCCTGCGCCAGTTCGGCTTTGCCTTCGACGAACGACTCCAGCGCGCGCCGCACCATGGCGCTGACGGCGGTGGCCATGCGCGCGATATCGACCGGCAGGTCTACGGCGGGAAGCTCGATCATGTCCATCACGCGCTCGGCGATGTTGACGGCCTGATCGCCGACGCGCTCCAGATCAGCGTTGATCTTGGTGACCGCGAGTATAAATCGCAGGTCGACCGCCGCGGGCTGCTGGGTGGCGAGGATGTCGAAGGCGAGTTCGTCGATCTCGCGCTCGGCGGCGTTGATGAGACTTTCGTTCTCGAGCACCAACTGGCACCGCCCGAGATCGCGCTCGGTATATGCCTGGCAGGCTCGGTCCACGGCCAGCTCCGCGAGGCCGCCCATGCGAAGGAGTCTCTCCCGCAGTTCTTCAATCTGCTGCTGAAAGCGCGTGCGCATTATCCAAACCTGCCTGTGACGTAGTCTTCCGTCCGTTTGTCGGATGGATTGGTGAACACCTTTTCGGTTTTGTCGAACTCGATCATCTTCCCGAGCAGGAAGAAGCCCGTAAACTCGGCCACGCGGGCAGCCTGCTGCATATTATGCGTCACAATCACGATTGTGTACTGCTCTTTTAGCTGGAAGATGAGTTCTTCGATCTTGCCGGTGGAGATGGGATCGAGCGCCGAGCAGGGTTCGTCCATCAGGAGAACTTCGGGCTGGACGGCCAAAGCCCGGGCGATGCAAAGGCGCTGCTGCTGGCCGCCGGAGAGGCTGGCTCCGGATTTTTTGTGCAGCGAGTCTTTCACCTCGTCCCAGAGCGCGGAACTGTGGAGCGATTTCTCAACGATCTCGTCAAGCTGTTTGCGGTTGCGGAAGCCGTTCAGTTTGAGCCCGGCGGCTACGTTGTCGTAGATCGACATGGTCGGGAACGGGTTTGGCTTCTGAAAGACCATGCCCACGCGCCGGCGCAACTGGGTGGCCGAGGTACCGTTATACACAGCGAACTCGCCGATGCGGACCTTGCCCTCGACGCGCGCGTCGGGGATGGTTTCGTGCATGCGGTTCAGGCAGCGGATGAACGTGGATTTCCCACAGCCCGAGGGACCAATCAGCGCGGTCGCGTGATTGGCCAGCACGTTCAGGTTAATGTCGAACAATGCCTGGGTCTTGCCGTAGAAGGCATTGAGTTGCTCGACCGTGATTCCGACACCCATAGTTCACTGAGCTCCTGCTAAAGTACCACGGCGTACGGCGATTCGGACGGCGCTGACCGCACCGACAATCAGGATAATCAAAACCAGCGCGCCCGCCCAAGCCTGCCGGTGCCACTCGTCAAAGGGCGAGTTGGCGTAGGTGTAGATCTGGAGCGACAGAGCCGCAATCGGCTGGTCGGTCTTCCAATTCCAGTACTGGTTTCCCAAGGCGGTGAATAACAGAGGCGCGGTCTCTCCGGCGATGCGGGCAAAAGCGAGCATGACGCCGGTGATCACGCCCGAGGTAGCCGTGCGCAAGGTAATCGAAAGCGTCGTGCGCCACCGGGAAACCCCCAACCCGTAAGCAGCCTCCCGGATTGCCTGCGGGACCAGCAACAGCATTTGCTCGGTGGTGCGGGCGATGGTGGGCACCATCATGATGGCCAGCGCTACACCGCCGGCCAGCGCCGAGAAGTGTTTCTGCCGCATGACCACGATGGCATAGGCCACAAGGCCAATTACGATCGAGGGCACGCCATTCAGAACGTCTGAAATGAACCGCACCGCATCGCCATAACGGTTGCGGCCGTACTCGGAAAGATAGATTCCAGCGCCGATCCCCAGTGGGACGCCGAGCAGGCTGGCGATCCCCAGAATCACCATCGAGCCCACGATGGCATTGGCCATGCCCCCGCCCGGCTCCCCGACCGGCTTCGGGGTTTGGGTGAGGAACGCCCAGTTGATCGAAGCGATGCCCTTGTAGACCAGATAGGCAAAAATTGCGCACAGCGGCAGGAGCACGAGGATCACGGTCAGCACGGCGACGCCGGTCATCACACGATCCACAATGCGCCGCCAGAGACTGATGGGCGGGATCACGAGGGCGGTCGAGGCAGAACTCATCTCAGACAACCCCTTTCGACGGCTGGCCGCGGGTGACGCTCCAGACCAACAATCGCGCCAGCGCGTTCACCACGATCGTGACCAGGAAGAGCGCGAGGCCGATTTCGATCAGCGCGGAAAGATAAATATTCCCGGTCGCTTCAGTGAACTCGTTGGCCAGAACGCTGGCCATGGTGTATCCGGGGGCAAACAGGGACTTGGCGATTTCCGGGCGGTTGCCAATTACCATGGTGACGGCGATGGTTTCGCCGAGTGCGCGGCCCAAGCCCAGAATGATCGCGCCAACGATGCCAGCGCGGGCGTTGCGCAATACGCCCACGCGAATCATCTCCCAGCGCGTGGCCCCGAGCGCCAGCGCAGCTTCCCGCTGATGTTGCGGCACCACCGTGAGCACCTCGCGGGTGATCGAGGAAATGATGGGAATGATCATGATGGCCAGAATCACGCCGGCCGCCAGCATACCGATGCCGTAGGGCGGCCCTGAGAACAGGCCCGTCCAGCCGAGCGTCGTGGCCAGAAA
>JAIQEY010000074.1 GCA_020073565.1 Terriglobia bacterium | reverse complement strand
GAGCACGCACACTTCTCGCCACGGGACAACTTGTTCCATTTCTTCCAGAAATACCTGCCGTCGTGTCTTTTTTGTGTACCGCTCAAAACCATTCATCGTCGCCAGACTCCTCTGTTGTTTGGTCGTCGATCTCATCTGGCGCAACCTACTCTATTTTCCTGTGGAAAGGGAGACCTTATTCAGAGTCTCCCTAGGTACAGTTTCCATGAACAATGATATTGAACCATTTGTCCCACGAGATCGCCTCCTCTTGGTCTCAATAGCAGAGACTATCGGGAAGACTAAATCTGTCTATGATGCCGCCCGTTTTGCTTGGCCTGTGAATGTGGATAGGGCTAGAAATGTTGATCTTGTGTTGGCATGTATGAAGGGGATAGTGAAAGGGGTTTTTGTGCCTCGACATTGGATGGAGGCCACCAAGAAGAACTTCCCCGATCTTGTCGCAACCCACAGGGACCTTCGATGGGGATTTGAAGGTGTGGAAGCAGACCAATCGATCCGAGCAAACTACTTAGAGAAGCGCGTACCAGACAATATCACTATAGGCCAAATTGGATTCAGATACTTCGATGATCTGGCGGCCTAGCGCTTCTTCCACCGTGCCACAGCGAGGCTGTGGATATTCAAACTGACTGACTACTGGTGCCGGACGTACACCAGCGCGCCCGTTCCTTAGAACTGGAATCAGAACTTGTCGATGGAGCGACGGGCGCCCTCGCCCGTCCTGACGCGTCGAATCGGACAGTTGGTTATCGCTGCGGAGTGGCGCTCGGAGATGCGACTTTGTCTTGACTTGTTTGACGTGGGATGTCAGGCGCGCTGCTGACACCGGGGGCATCGACGGGTGCACTCAGGGGCGGCTGCGGACTTGGCAGCGACAGCGGCGGCACTCCCGGCAATGTCTCCGGCAACCCTAGCCCCTGCCCCGGACGGATTCCCTTCGCTTCGACAATCGACCATCGCCAGTCTTCATCCGCGCTCGGGGTGATGCCGATGTTCTCGCGGAAGATAGTCGTGCTAAACGGCTTGCTCGTAGCCTTGAGATGATAGAGCAGCGTCATGTCCGATCGCCGCTCGACCGTGACCAGAGCCGAATTTTCCGCCGCCGGAATCACGCGGGCGCGCGCGGCCACTTCCGCGTTTGCTCCAGCCTTGCGCTCAAGCGTAACTCCCACCGTAATCTCCCGCAGTTCCCACTCGGTTCCGTTGAGCACTTCCAGTTGCAGGGTGTCGTCCTGAATCGATGCCGGCCCGTCGAGTTTCAACACTTCCGCCAGTGGCAGGTCTTCAATTAAAACAGGGTTGATCAGCAGCGAGCTGGCACGGCCATTGAATGCCAGGCTGCAACTGACGTCTGGAGACGTCAGTCTGAAATTCTTTCCCGAAGGGTCGACGGAAAACACAATCTTCTCCGCGGACTTCACCCGCCTGACGTCTTCCATCGCCTGCACCAGGTTGTCGTTATCGATCACCGGATGCGGCGCCGGGGGCTCGACCTGCTCTACTTGCTGTTGCGCCTTGTCGCGGCGGAGATTGCGCGCCACGTCTCCAAGTGACGGTTCATCCTCTTGGGCCACAAGCGCGGCCGGAAATAGCAATAGACAGACGGCCATAGCCCACAGGGCGGAGAATTTAACTTTCAATAACCTGGACCCTGAAAATTTGGATCGCATACTTCTGCCTGAGCACAGCGGAAAACGACAGGCCTCCCACAGTTGATTCACAATTAAATTCTAGGCGAGTGGTAACCGGATGGAAGTTACTTCAGGCAAACGATGGTATTAGTACCTTAGCGGAAAAAGAGGTAGGAGGGCTTGCCGATTCGAACCACGAAGCAAGAAGCAAGAAGGGGCGCGCAATCGAAGCGACGCGCAACGGGACGCGCCCCCCGCTTTTTCGGCCAGATCAAAGAGTCTTACAGTAAACCTGAGGTGCGAAAACGCGTGACCGGATCCGTTACGGGTACTGGTTCCCGTTTGAAAACCCAGCGGGCCACCGCAATCCCCAGAGCCGCATAACAGAGATGCCAAAGTTTCATAAAAACCCTCCCCACAACCGGAAATTTGGACCTGGGGAGTGACAATCTTAGGTCCCGTCGTGAATCCAAACTACCGCCACGCTATTGGCCAGTCCAGACCACGAAAGTGCCATGAGTGTCTCCAGGAGGAATCGAAGGTAATCGGGAGGGCGGTAGTTGCTAGTTTCCAGTTGCTGGTTTCTGAGTCGCTGGAACTGCTGACCTCAATAGTCGATTCCGCAGTCCCGAAGGGACGACTGAAAATAGCCCGGCGCTTCAGCGCCGGGTCATCAAGCCTTAGACTGAACTAGTCCCGTTAGGGACGACTGAAGGCGAGCGACGGACTTGTACGACTCAGTCGTGCCTCCGGCACTTCGGGGTCGTCTCATTGCGCACTCCCGCCAGTGAACTGGCGGGCTATTGTCGGAGGTCCCTACGGGACCGAAGGATTCCAGAAACCAGCAACTAACAACCAGAAACTGGCTGCTAACAACTGCTCTCGATCCAACCCCCGCCCACCACCACGTCCCCGTCGTAGAACACGGCTGCCTGGCCGGGAGTGATGGCGCGCTGCGCTTCGTCAAAGGTCACCAGGATTTGGTCTGGCCCCGCAGATTCAATGACGGCTGGCGCGGGTTGGTGCTTATGACGGATCTTGACGGCGACCCGCGTCGGACCTGGCAGGTCGGCCACGGAGATGAGGTTGATGCTCCGCGCCCGTAGCGTGCGCGAATAAAGTTCCTCGTCATTGCCCACGACAACTTGTCGCGTGTCGTTCTTGATCTGGATCACATAGAGCGGCGAACCGGTCGCGACTCCCAGACCCTTACGCTGTCCGACGGTGAAATTGTGAACACCACTGTGCTCGCCGATCACGCGCCCGTCGGAAGTCACCATTTCACCGCCAGTCTCCGGCAGAGCGCCTCCCTGCTCGGTGAGATAGGCGTCCAGAAAGGCCTTGTAGTCGCCGCCCGGAACAAAACAGATCTCCTGGGAGTCAGGCTTCTCGGCAATCACCAGTCCGTGCTGTCGGGCAAGTTCGCGTACTTCAGGCTTGGTCATGCCACCCAGCGGGAATAAGGTCCGGCTTAGCTGCTCCTGGGTCAGGCCAAAAAGAAAATAAGTCTGATCCTTCGCCTTGTCCGCTGGACGCCTTAGCACCCAGCGTGCACTCTGCTCATTCCACGCGACCCGAGCGTAGTGCCCGGTCGCGACTTTGTCCGCGCCAATTTGGCGCGCCACCACCAGAAGCTGATCAAATTTCAAGTGATTGTTACAGAGACTGCAGGGGATCGGAGTACGTCCGGAAAAATACTCCTCCACAAACGGCCGCACCACTTCGCGCTCGAAGCGCTCTTCATGATTCACCACGTAATACGGAATGCCGATAGTCTCGGCCACGCGCCGCGCATCGTACACATCGTCGAGCGAGCAGCAGCGTCCCTGCACCGACTCGGGCATCCCCTCGTGCCCGGCGAGCCGCCGCTGATTCCAAAGCTGCATCGTCAGGCCGATGACGTTGTGTCCCTCAGCGCGGAGCATGGCCGCAACGGTCGAGGAGTCGACTCCTCCCGACATGGCCACGGCGATGGTTTCGGCACTTAGCACTTGGCAATTAGCACTTAGCCTGAAACATTCTGATTTGGCTAAATGCTAAGTGCTAACGACTAACTGCGCCCTTCGCCCACACCGGCGATAGCTCCCTTAAACGCGCCACAGTCTCCGGCACGAGGCCGATCGCGAATTCAACTTCTTCCACACTGTTCTGCTTCCCCAGACTAAAGCGGATGCTGGCACGCGCCCTCTCCGATCTCAGCCCCATAGCAACCAGAACATGCGAGGGCTCGATGGCGCCCGACGAACACGCCGCTCCAGTCGAAACCGCCAAGCCCTTCAAGTCCAGTGCAATCACCAGCGCCTCGCCCTCGATCCCATCAAAATAAATGTTCGTCGTATTCGGCACGCGCGGCGGGTGCCCCACCCAAGCTCCGCTTGGGTGGGAACTTACAGCTAGACCGTTCACGCCGGTCGACTCGATTGACAGCAGTTCCCTTTCCAACCGATCGCGCATAGCCGCCATATTCGCGTTGTCGCCGCGCCGAAAGCCAGCGCTCGCCAACTCAGCTGCTTTGCCCAGTCCAACAATCCCTGGCACGTTCTCAGTTCCCGCACGACGCGAGCGCTCGTGACGGCCGCCGTAAAGCATGGGCTCAAGCCGGGTTCCCTTGCGAACGTACAACGCGCCAACTCCCTGCGGCGCGTGCAACTTGTGGCCCGAGATGGTCAGCAGATCACAACCGACCTGGTTCACATCGATTGGGATCTTCCCGGCCGCCTGCACCGCATCAGTATGGAAGTTCACATCAGCCTCAGCCGCAACCTTCCCGATCTCCTCGACCGGCTGGACAACCCCGGTCTCGTTGTTAGCCATCATGATCGTGACCAGTTTCGTATTCGACCGAAGCGCGCGCTTCACGCCGTCGGGATCAACCAGGCCGCGGCCGTCCACGGGAACATACGTGAGTTCGCATCCCTTCTCTTCCAGGTGCTTCGACCCGTTCAGAACGGCATGATGCTCGATCGTCGAAGTGATCACGTGATCGCCCGGCTGTGCTAATCCGAAGATCGCCAGATTGTCAGACTCCGTGCCGCCGCTGGTGAAGACGACTTCGGACGCGCGGCACCCCAGTAGGTCCGCCACCGATTCGCGAGCACGCTCGACCGCCGCCCGCGTCTCCTGTCCATGATGATGGATGGACGAGGCGTTGCCAAAGTGCTCGCCGAAATAGGGCCGCATGGCCTCGAACACCTCGGGAAGCACCGGCGTGGTCGCATTATTGTCGAAGTAGACCCGCTGCATAACCTAATTTTATTGTACCGTGTGGCGCGGACATTCCTGTCCCGCGCCGGGTCGCAAGAGTTCACGCCTCAGCCTGTGGGGTGCGCTTCCCTTCACCCGTAGTATTGAAAATCGCTCCAAAACTCAGGCCAGCTCTGTCGCAGGCCGCGGCAAACATAGATATCGGGATGATCTCTGGTCTCTTCGTTCTCGATCCCATAAGGGTTCGGCGTGTGCCCAGCCAACTCGCAGGAAGAGAAATTGCGATCCAGGAAAGCGCGCGAGATGCCCAGCACAATCAGCGTCTCAGGCGCCGGATTGCCATAACCCCGCGCCCAAAAAGAATTGATGCCGCTGATGGCCTGCGGTAATCGGTAGCGCGGGCCATACAGGTTGATGGCCCCCGCCTCTCCGTAATTGCCGGCCAGGATGCCAAGGTGGGCGCGATCCTGCGCGGGCAGTGAATCGCGAATCTGAGCAACCGTCTGGGTCAGTTCGGGCCAGCCAAGCTCCTCCCGGAAACCTCCCTGGATCTTGACCGCACGCTTCCACCAGGCAGAGTTGACCGGGGCAACCGGAAGGGTAAAGGCGACGGCAATGGCAATGTCGGCAACCAGTGCAGTCCACGCAAGGGCCCGCGCCGCGGACGCCCACGATGGGCGCAGCGTTCGGAGCCACTGCTCACCCCACACACTGCCCGCCGCATACAGCATGGGATAGGCGGCCACCAAGTAGTAGCTGCGCCCTTTGGCCAGCATGAAGAGAAGTAGCGGCACCAGGTACATCCAGCCCAGCATACGAAAGCGGCGGCCAGCCGGGGAAATTAAACAATAGTAGAGTCCTGCGATCCAGAGCGGCAGGGCAAAGAGCGTGAGGTTCAACTGTTCGGGCAAGAAGTTCTTCGTGCGGCCCCAGCGAATATCCCGCTCGTGGATATGACGCAAAAAATCGAGGGAGATGAAATGGTGTTGCGCCTGCCAGACGAGGTTCGGCAGGAAAACTACGATTGACAGCGCCACGCCCAACCACAGCCACTTGCTGGCAAAGTACCGCCGGGCATTGGTCGCCACGACTCCCACCACGATTCCAATCACAAAAAAGCCCATGGTGTATTTCGTCATCATGCCGAGGCCGATGGCCCCGCCAATGGCCAGCCACCAGCGCGGGTCGTCCGACTTCAGAAGACGAACGACGAAATAGGCAGTCAGCACCCAGGACAAGTAGTCAAACGAGACGTACTGCATCAGCGCGCCGCCTGCCAGTGCAAACGGAACAGCGGCGGTTGCAGCGACCAACTGAGCTCCACGCCATCCACCCAGTTCACGGGCCATCAGGCCGGTCAGAAGCACCGCCACGGCTTCGGCCATCGCCGCGAAGAATCGGAAGCCGACCAGCGATGTTCCGAACAGCACCAATGACACGCGGCCGAAAAAAGGTGTAATCGGCGGATAAGCAACGTAGCCCCAGGACAGATGTCGTGCATCGTCGAGCGTAGCCAGTTCATCCCGATGAAATCCATAACGCCCGCCCGTCAACAGATGAACAACGACAGTAGCCAGTGCAAGGCAAACCAAGGCGGTGGTGTCACTCAAGAAAGAGGGGAGTACCGTGCCCAGGGCCGGCTGGCCCGGTGCGCTCCCGGCAGGAACGGTTATCTGCGGATTCAATTCCGGCATAGCAGTGATTGGACGCCGAACAGGAAAGGAAGTTTATCGCATGAAAGGATACTAGGGAATGCGGACCGGCGCTGGAGGAAGCTGAGGTTTTGAGTGATGGAGAGTTCGGTGCGCTTCTCAGTTGTGTGGGCGAGGACGCCCACACCCTTCGGCTCCGCTCAGGGCAGGCTAGCCGGCGGGTCGCCGGCGCTACGGCTTAGTGGCCAGCGGGCATCTGCGGCGTGCCCTCAGCGAGGGTGAAATTCACATCCACCGTATCGTGCGGGGGCACGTTCACGTGCTTGCTCCAAATCACGGGATCGGAAAATACTGGCCGCTTCACCCGGAGCTGCGTCATCACGTCGTACATCGGGCTTTCGCCCACCACTCTCCATCCCTCATGCCAAGCCACGATTTCATAACTGCCCGGCGGAACCTGAGAAATCTCGAAGTTCCCATTCTCGTCAGTGACTGCGTAGTAGGGGTGAGACGCGACAATCATCTCGCTGTTCATCCAGACATGTCCCGCGTTGCAACGCAAATCGACCACGCCCGCGCGGGTCATAGAACGGTTGATCACCTGGTCTTTCATGGTAAAGGGCAGGTTGTAGTCCGAGGCACCCGACATGTGCACCGTATGCAGCGTCGGATCACTGCTCTTCACCTGAAGATTCCCTCCCACGGGCACCAGCAGAATATGGGGCTCGTAGCGGCAGTTCTTCTGGTTGAGAAACTGGCGTGCCGGCGCGAAATCCATGGCCTTGCCCCGCGTGATATCCCTTAAAAAAATGACAGTGTTGGCGATGCCGCCGTCCTGCGCCACCAGCAGACGCTCCAGGTCCCGACGTTTTTGACCCTGCGGGTCACAAATCTGTGGTTCTTTGTTGATTTCCGAGGGCACTAGGTGCGGCAACGGTCCCTGCCATTTCACCTTCCCCTTGATGGTCCCACCGTCCACTACGGACACAACTTGATAACCGGGTTGCGCCGCGCACAAAGCTGCCGTGAAAGCGATCCCCACGATCGCAGTCAGTCCGACCATCCGCTTCATATACACCACCTTCCAGGGCATCCCAAGGGGAAGAAATACGCACCAGCAGCATCGGTGGAGAAACACCCTGGGCGGAGAGATCCCCTGGCGTGTCCAGGTCTTTCTTGGTTGCGGCTCCCCGCACCACCGCACTGCTTCGACTAAAAGGTAAGGTCAGGAGGTAAGAAGGGGCAAATGACCGAAGTAATAGCAACCATCGGGAGGCTCGCCGATGAGGGTAGTTGCGCGGAAAAGTCAGGCTCAATCCCCAAGGTCGCTCACAGCCCAACCCTAGCGCTTGTCCATGCCAACGTACTTCTGCGGATACACTGGCCCGATGTACTCCGCGCGCGGACGGATCAGCCGGTTGTCGTCCAGTTGCTCGATCACGTGCGCCGTCCAGCCACTGACGCGCGACACGGCAAAGATAGGCGTAAACAAGTCCACGTCAATGCCGAGCGTGTGGTAGGTAGAAGCGGAGTAGAAATCCACATTGGCGTTGAGTTTCTTGTCGGCCTTCACGAACTCCTCGATCTTGCTCGAATACTCAAACCACTTCGGGTTGCCGCTCGAGTTCCCCAGATCACGTGACATCTGCCGCAGGTGCGTCGCCCGCGGGTCTTCGGTGTGATAAACCCGATGCCCAAAGCCGGGCACTTTTTTCTTCTGCGCCAGCATGCCTTTTACGTAGTCCACCGGATCCGCGCCGTTGTCGTCGATTTCTCTCAGGATCTTGAACACTGCCTCATTGGCTCCGCCGTGCAACGATCCCTTGAGCGTACCTACCGCCGAGGTGACGGCGGAGTGCATATCCGAAAGCGTAGCCGCGGTCACCCGGGCGGCAAAGGTCGAAGCGTTCAATTCATGATCGGCGTGCAGGATCAGCGCAATGTCGAACGCCCGTTCGGCCGTTGGCGAGGGTGCCTTGCCGTTCAGCATCAGCAGGAAATTGCCCGCGTGCGAAAGTTCCCGATTGGGCTCCACCATCGGCTTCCCTTTTCGGATGCGGTCATAGCTCGCCACGATCATGGCGATCTGCGACGTCAACCGGATCGCCTTGTCGACGTTGGCATCGCGGTCGTTTTTCGCGTATTCGGGATCGTAGAAGGAAAGGGTCGACACCATGGTGCGCAGCACGTCCATCGGTAGCGCATGCTTGGGTACCAGTTGCAGCCGGTAGAAAATCGAGGCATCCAGCTTGCGCTCTTCCGCCATGCGCCACCGCAACGCCTTCAGTTCTTCCGGGTTTGGCAGACACCCATACCACAGCAGGTAGCAGACTTCCTCAAACGTCGAATGGTCCGCCAGATCGTGAATATCGTACCCGCGATAAGCAAGCACACCCTGTTCGCCGTCAATGTAGCAAATGCTGGAGGTGGTGGCGACGATCCCTTCCAGTCCTTTCGAAGCATGCGCGGTCGTAACGGTCGACATAATTCCTCGCTCAACAGGCGGATGGAAATCCGTTGCTCGTCCCGGCAGAAGCACGGGGCAACCTTCTTTTATACGACAAACTCCGCCGCGTTACCACCGCACTCCTTGGCCCCAAGCGGACTGCGGCGTATAGTAAAGAGTTTGCTTCCGCTTGCGTGTAACAGTGTGTTGCTGGCCGTGTAGTCTGGCCCCAATTAAAATCCCGGAGACATCTATGAGAACGAAATCGCTGCTTTTCGGCTTAATCCTCGCCTTCGCCGTACCCTTCGCCCTCGCCGACGAAGGCATGTGGCTGTACAACGCATTTCCCAAAGACCGTGTCAAAGCGCAGTACGGCTTTCTGCCCACGCAGGTCTGGCTCGACCATCTGAGGTTGTCGTCGGTGCGGTTCAATAGCGGCGGTTCAGGTTCGTTTGTATCGGCCGACGGCCTCACGTTTACCAACCACCACGTTGGCGCCGACTGCATCCAGAAGCTCGGCAAGGCAGGCACTGACTACATGAAGACCGGCTTCTACGCGAAAACGCAAGCGGACGAAGCCAAGTGCCCCGATCTTGAGCTGAATGTGCTGGTCGGAATTGACGACGTCACGGCGAAGGTCAAAGCTGCAGTGACTGCCTCCATGTCCACCGCCGAGCGGGGTCAGGCCGAGCGTGCTGCCATGAGCGCCATCGAGAAAGACTGCACAGTTTCCACCAGCTTGCGCTGCGACGTGGTCACGCTCTATTCGGGTGAGGTCTACAACCTCTATCAGTACAAGAAGTATACCGACGTGCGTCTGGTGTTCTCGCCGGAATTCGAAATCGCGTTCTTCGGCGGTGATCCTGACAACTTCACCTATCCACGCTATGACCTCGACATTACATTCTTCCGCATCTATGAGAACGACAAGCCGGTCCATCTCGAGCACTACCTGCAATGGTCAAAAGGTGGCGTAAAGGATGGCGAACTCATCTTTGTCTCCGGCAACCCCGGCAACACCGAGCGTTTGAAGACCGTGGCTCAAGTGCAGTTCCTGAAGGATCTGGATTATCCTTCGCGGCTCGCTAGCTACAAACGGCGGATCGATCTGCTGAAGAGGTTCAGCGCAGAGTCTCCCGAAAACGCGCGCATTGCGCAGGAGGATATCTTCGGTCTGGAGAATTCGCAGAAGGCGATTACGGGGTATCTGGGGGGAGTGAGTGACTTGGCCGCCATGTCGCAGAAGAACCTGGCGGAGCGCGAGCAGGAGAAGCAATATCTGGGAAAGAATCCAGGCGCCCCGAACCCGTGGGAAGAAATCGCAAGCGCAGTGAAGGTGGAAAGCGAGATCTACAACCAGCTCACCTACGTCGAGCGGGCGCGCGGATTCTACTCAGGCCTGGCGGTAGTGGCCCGCAATCTGGTACGTGCAGCGGCCGAGAAATCGAAGCCAAACGGTGAACGCCTGCGCGAGTACCGCGATTCGGCGCTACGCTCGCTCGAACAGCGACTCTTCAGCACCGCTCCCATCTACAAGAACCTGGAAACCGTGACTTTGGCGGGATCGTTTACCCAGATGCAGGAAGCCCTGGGAGCCGACGATCCCGCGGTCAAGATGGTGTTGAACGGCAAGTCGCCCGAAGGAGCAGCGAAAGAACTGCTCAGCGGGACCAAACTGGAGGATGTTGCGGTCCGCAAGCAACTTTACGAAGGCGGACAGCCGGCGATCGAGGCCAGCACGGATCCCCTGATCGTACTGATGCGGAACCTTGATCCACTGGCAAGGGCGGTTCGGAAGCGCTTTGATGACGAAGTCGATGCAGTGGAGCGGCGCGATGGCGCGCTCATCGCCCAGGCGCGCTTCGCGAACAGCGGGTTCAATCAGCCGCCCGACGCGACCTTCACTCTGCGTTTGACCTACGGCCCGGTGAAGGGATACATGGAGAATGGGAAGAAGATTCCCTACTTCACCACTCTTGGCGGAGCGTACGAGCATGCGGCGGAGCACGGCGGCAAGCCTCCGTATCAATTGCCGCAGAGCTGGATCAAGGCGAAGTCCAAGCTGAACCTTGCAACCCCCTTCAATTATGTTTCGACCGTGGACATTATCGGCGGAAACTCCGGTAGTCCGACCGTGAACAAGGCTGGTGAAGTGGTGGGAATTATCTTCGACGGAAATATCCAGTCGCTGGCCAACAACTTCTTCTACGACGATGTACAGCAACGGGCCGTACACGTGGACTCGCGCGGGATCATCGAGGCACTGCGCAAAATCTACGGCGCCGAAGCGCTGGCGAACGAACTGACTGGTGCTGCAGGCTCGGCTGGTGAGAAGGCGGCAAAGGTGAAAGCAGCAGCGAAACCTTAGAGTAGCCGGGTGCCGAGTGCCCCACTCATCGCGCTTATTGCGATGAGTGGGTTCGACTCCGCAGCAAAAGTCAGAGTGGTCAGGAGGTTCACTCCGGCCAGAGGCTAGCAGCGGTCTTCTCAAGAATCTGCTGTCTCATCTCCACGCTCATCGGCAGAGCTTTGAATTCCTCCAGGTTTTGCTTGATGTCAGGGACGCCAGGTCCGAGCCAGTCGCCAAACACGGTTTTGTGAGCAATCTCGTCAAGCCGCGGAAAGTACTGCAGCAGCGTCTTCGGTGGAATTCCGCTGACTTCGAGATAGACGTGGGGTGGCGGCGAATCAAAAAAAATGCCGTATCTTCAAAGTTGGCGCGCTTCTTCTTCATCAGTTCCAGCGCACCCGCCCTCAACATTTCGAAGGGCTCGATGTGAACGTGGCAGTCAGTGATCAAAACAGCTCCTAGCCTCTAGCGTCTGGCTGCTAGCGAATTGGTTCGCAAGCCTCCTAAAGAGAAATTCACGATGGACACGCGCACGATTCGTATCAGGGCATCGCTTTAGCGATGCCGCAAATGGCCTATGATCCGGCGCCTTTAGGCGCTGGGAAGTTGGAGATTCTTTCGGCAGCTTGCTAGAAGCCAGGAGCTAGTGGCTAGTAGCTTTCTTCAGTACAACGGCACCTTCGGATCCACCGTGCGTGCCCATCCGTCGATGCCGCCGCGCATGGACTGCACTTTCTCGAATCCTTGCTGGCGCAGCCAGTTCGTGACCGTCAACGAACGTACGCCGTGATGACACACGACAACGATGTGGTCGTCAGGGTCGAGCTCCTGGTGGGCGCGGGTGGGCACATCACCCATGGGAATCTGTTTCGATCCCGCGATGCACGCCTTCTCCCACTCCGACGGTTCGCGGACATCGAGGAGAACAAAGCTCTCCCCGCGCTTCTGGAGCGACCTGACCTGGCCGGCCGAGATTTCGAAGTCCATAGCTCGGATGCGTTTAGGAACTTTATCGCAACTCAGTGTACTCCCTGCACTCTAACCGCGGAGCGGCGGCATTCGTCAGTCCAGCGACTAAGCGCTGCGAAGGCAACATGGCAGATTCACGAGTCCCGCAAGGCCGGCACCCGAGTTGCGACACAGACTCGTCAGCTCTCCGCATCGACCTTTCGTATCGTGGTCAAGCTCAGCAGCGCGGCCAGGGCCCACAGCGCGCCCGTGCCGATTCTCGCCATACGCACATCCGCCGCCGGGATGGTGCTCCAGAGCGTCAGCGCACATCCGATCACGAAGTTAACGACCAGCACACCGAAGAACAGGCGCTCGCGCAGACATCGCGTGTCAAACACCAGGCCGGTGAGCAGAATGATCCAGACAATGTATGTTGCCGCCGTCCAGGCGTCGTGCGGCCAGTCATATTCACCGCGCGTGATGTGACTGAACGAGATCCACGCAAAGTAGCCGCATCCGAGAAATCCCGCAATGCCCCACAATGCGGCGCGGCACATCAGGTGGCGGGACGTGGAGGAAGGGTCCGGCTTGACAGGTGTCTTGGTCGCTTCTATTTGCCGGTCCATTTCGGAGGCCGCTTCTCAAGAAAAGCAATGATACCTTCGCGCGCGTCCTCCGTCGAGATGAGCTCCTCGAGGTAAATCTTCTCCGCCCGCGCCAGTCCTTTGTCGAAGTGAATCGCATCCCACGCGTAAACAGCCTTCTTGGCATGGGCCAGCGCCGCCGGGCTGAGTTGCTGGAGTTCGGCAACCGTCTGCTGCACGAGAGCATCAAGTTCTTCCGCGCGTGCGGAGCGGTTTGCCAGCCCGATAGCAACCGCTTCGTCCCCGCTGATCTGGCGTCCGGTGAAAATCAGCTCGGCGGCACGCTTCTGCCCAACCAACGCCGGCAACGCGACAGCCGCCACCGGAGGATAGCAACCCAGCTTGATCTCAGGGAATCCCCAGGTGGCGTCGCGAGCGGTGAAAACCAGGTCGCATACGGCCGCCAGTTCCGCGCCTCCGCCGAGGCAGGCGCCCTTAACGGCGGCCATGGTGATTTTGCGGGTCGCGACCATGGCGCGGATTACGGCATGGAAACTGGTGAGCATGTCGTGGATTTGGGCGGGGAGGTGGGCTTGGATGTCCACGCCGGCGGAAAAGTTAGCACCGTCGCCTTCGAAGAGGATGACAGAGATGTCGGGACGGGATTCTATCTCTGCCAGGAGCTGCACGATCTTCGTCATGCGCAGGTCGATGACGTTCAGAGGAGGGTTTATTAGCGTAAAACGAGCTACGGGTGGGTTGATATCTACTGAGACTCGAATTGCGGCGAGTTCGGGCATTTTCGGCTGTTTTTACCACAGAGGGCACAGGTTACACAGAGGGTCACGGAAACATTCTCTCTCTCTCTCTCTGCTTTTCTCCGTGACTCTGTGATGGGTTTGAACCGGACGGGCGAGGGCGCCCGTCTCTCCATTTCTTATTCCTAGACGTTAATGGCCGACTTTCTTGGCTCGCCGATCGTGGCCAGCGGGTCTCGGGCGCCTTCCTTCTCTTTGATCCACTTCTTTTCGTTCTTAAGAATGTCTAGCAATACCGACTTATCTTTTGCGCCCGGCAGGTACTCTTCGCAGTGTTGCCGGTAGGCGCAATCGTCCAGTGCCTCGCCGGTCTCGCAGTGGAACGGCTTCCCTGCCCAGCGTCCAATGCTGCGGTTGAACTTGATATCGGGCGTATAAAACTTCTTTTCGCCCGGCTTCAGGAACGTGTTCAGCCGCTCGATCAGGCCAGCAACCTCTTGTCGGTACAAGTGGCGGTTATAGTCGTTCAAGTCGTCGAGGGCGGCGCCCTTCTCGTTTTGCGGCTCGTCATAGCGGCCTTTGATGCCCCACACGTAGGCCCAGTGCGCTGACGACGAGTGGTCGGTACCGAACAGGTCGTAAGAACTCGAAATCCATTTGTTCAGATACTTCTGCATGAGCCACCGCGGGATGACTCCGGCCTCGACGATGCGCCGCAGGCCGTCGTTGCCCGTGCCCATATGGAAGGCTTCTTCGCGCAGCATGTACGACGTAGAACGGCCAAGGGGTGCGAAGGCCGAGTACTTCAGCATCTGAAGCTGGAACTTGCCGTCGCGATCCACGAAGTCAGTGTAGGTGAAGAAGTCAAGCCAGTTATCGATATCGACGTTGAAGGTGCCGAGCAGGCGCTGGTTTTCAAACGCCCGGCGCTCGAGCATCTTCTGCGCTTCGACTTTGCCGGAGTAGCCGAAGAAGTCGATGAGCACGGCGCACATCTGCCAGCCGTGGCGCATCTCTTCGATCATGACGCGAGTGAGGGCGCGGCGATCCCAGTCGGTGGGCGCGGTTTCGAAAAGATTGCGCTGCTGTTCGACGCTCGCGAACTCGGTGTCGCCCTGATAGACGATCATGTTCATGAGCGCGTCGCGCATCTGCTGCGTAGGGACCTGGCGCAGGTTCTCCCACTTCTTGCGTCCCTTGTAGGAGCCGAACTGGATGTCGTCGGTTTCGATCGCGCCATAGAGCGTGTCGAAGTGGAACGATGAAACATCATCCTGATTGACGCCGATGTCCTTGCGCCACTCGTTGAACAGGCCAACCCAGTCGCTGAAGGTTCCGATTTTGGCTACTTTGCCTGGCATAGAGTTTGAAACCTCTTAACCACCAAGGACACTAAGGTTCACTAAGGAAAAGGTTCGGGACTTGAATTTTCCTTCGTGTGCCTTTGTTGTGTCCTTGGTCGTTCATGCTTTTCTCTCACTTCGCGGTAAACGTGGCGGGCCGCTTCTCTACGTAGGCTGCCAGCCCTTCTTTGGCGTCTTCGCTTTGAAATAGAAGCTGCTGGTTCTCGCGCTCCACAGCTAACGCGGACTCGAGAGGGATCTCCCATCCGGTTTGGACTGAGCGCTTGATGCGGCCCACGGCCTTCGCGGCCTTGTTCGGCGGACAGAACTGACGGGCATATTCCATGATGTTTTCCATGAAGCCATCGCGCTCGAAGATGTCGTTGATGATGTTCAGCTCTTTGGCCTCTTCGAAAGAGAACGTGTTGCCGGTAATCATCAGTTCGATCGCCTTGCTCTTCCCTACCAAGCGCGAGAGGCGCTGCGTTCCTCCGGTTCCGGGTAGCACACCGAGGTTGACTTCGGGCAGGCCGATTTTGCCTGCGTCTTTGCGGGCGATGCGCAGGTCGGCCGCCATTGCAATCTCGAGTCCGCCGCCCACGCAATGCCCGTTGAGCGCGGCAATCACTAGCTTGGGGGTCTGTTCCAGGCGCAGCAGCGTTTCGTTGGCGTGCAGACAGAAGTAGTACTTGAAGGTCGGGTCCACGCTCGCGAGCATCCTGATGTTGGCGCCGGCCGAGAAGAACTTGTCACCCGCGCCGGTGAGGACCATCACGTGGACGTCGTTATCCATGCGTGCTTTCAGGATGGCGTCGTCGAGCTGGCGATTCATCTCGTAGGTGTAGGTGTTGGCGGGCGGGTCGTTCATTTCGATCACGGCGACGCCCGCGTCAATGCGGTAGTTGATGAGCTGCTTGGTGGTCTCGGCGGTGGCAGGCTGCAGGGTGGTGGCCATGATTACTCCTTCACATCACAAGTATATGTGATCCAGCTTAAAGCGGATTCACCAGCGAGGCACAGAGGCACGGAGAAAAGCTCTCAACAAGATTTGTTTTTTTCGGCCGGGCGGGCAGGAATGCCCGCCCCACACGGAGGGTGCTAGTTCCGGATGTTGGCCATTAACTTCTCGATCTCTGATTTCTGGTCGGCGTTGAGCGGCAGGAACGGCAGGCGCGACGGGCCGCCGTAGTAGCCATTGAGGTCCATGGAATATTTGACACCGGGAACACCGAGTTCTCCGGCTACACGTTGCGCGGCGAGTTTGATGCGTTCCTGCTTCTCGCGGGCGAGGGTATGGTCGCCGTCTTTGAGCGCGGCGTAGATCTCATAGCAGGCGGTGGGCGCGGGGCAGGCGAAGGCTAGGATGGCGCCCACGGCACCCAATTGCAGCGACGGCTCGAGTTGGTGGGCGGCTCCGACCATCACCTGGAACCCGAGTTCTTTCTGGCGGGTTTTCAAGGTGCCCACTAGCGTTATGGCAGACGATGAGGGTTTGGTTGCGACGGCCGGGGCGGGCGAGGGCGCCCGCCCGACTGCCGGCGAGTCGCCGGCGCTACGGTCGGCGGAGCCCACAAGTGCGGCTACGCTTACTAGTTCTCTGCTCTGTTTTTCGCTCTCTGCTGCTGCGGCTTTCAGCATGCGCGGGGTTACAGCTTCGAAGGTTTCGGTGACGGTCGCCTGGCGTTTCACGTGGCGCGTGCGATCGACCATCTGTTTCACTTTTTCCAGGTTTCCGCTTGATTCCTTGATGGCGATAATGTTGGGGTGATCGGCCAATTCGATGACGACCTCGGCGGGGATGTCGTATCCAGTGGCTCCCGGGAAGTTGTAGATCAGAATCGGCAATGCAGAGCGGTCGGCAACGGTGCGATAGAAGGCGAGCAGGTTTGCGGGAAGCATTTGCTTCTTGTAATAGTGCGGGGTGCGGACCATCGCGGCGTCGTACCCGAGTTCGGCGGCGTACTCGGTTAGTGCCAGGGTTTCGTGCGCAGACTCGATGCCGGTGCCGGCGATCATCACTTTGTTGGGCGCCGCAGCGGCGATTGCGGTCGTGAAGACATCACGGCGCTCCTGGTCTGAGAGCAGGATGGCCTCGCCGGTCGAGCCCAGGATGACGATGCCCGCAACGGGAGTACGCGAGTAGCGCTCGACGTTGGCCTCGAGCTTCTTGTAGTAGACCTCGCCGTCAGGGTAGAACGGCGTGGTGATAGGCGGGAAGATTCCGGAGAGAAGCACTCATCAGCTCCTAGCCAGTAGCTACTGGCTTCTAGCTCTTGGCTCTTGGCATTTAGCTTAGCAGTTTTTTGTATGAATTCGTGTTCGTCACTCGCAGGCGGGCAACTTCTTGTCCGGGTCTACTTCGTGGCGGTACTGATCCTCGGTGCCAACGAAGAAACGTTCGAACGGCTTACCGGTGCGGTCTTCGACCATGGTTTCTACTCCCCAGATCATGCCGCCTTTGCATACGCCGGCGTTCGAGAGTTTGGTGCGTCCCGCCGGAGAGGCAGCCAAGAATTCGTCTTTGCCGTGGCCGGGGCGCGGGTCGGAGGAGGTTTGCAGCTTGCCTTCGGCATTCAGTCTTAGGAGGCGGTGGCCGTCTTCGATGGGGAGTGCGGGCGTGCCTGGCTGGCGGAAATCAACGCGGACCCAGCCACTGTAGCCTGCCGGGATGACATAGCGCTCGGGCGGGCGGCGGCTGATGACAAGGTCAATCGCGGAGGGACCGAAGACTGCGGCTGCGATGAAGATCGGGAGGCCGAGAATGAGGATGACGATGGGGCGGGCGGTTTTGTTGGGCATGCGAATCTAGAAATTATGCGCTGGGGGATTGGCTTGTGTCATGCGGCATCGAGAGAACACCTCCAGGCAGCATCGGCCGGTCAAGTGCGTGGGGGTCCTTCGACTCCGCAGCATCTTCTCGCTTCGCTCGAAGACGCTGCTCCACTCGGGATGACACGTCTTAATAACGGAGGACTTCGCGACAGAGTTAACCGCGCTATGTGCGGTCGCCAACGCGTTCTGCATGAAGTGCCTGCAGAGCTTGCACTCGGACTTCTCCCCGCTGCAGCGCGGCGATTCCGTCGGCGGCTGCTCGTGCGGCTGAGAGGGTTGTGATCGTCGGGATGCGAGCGGTCACGGCGGCTCGACGGATCGCTTTCTCGTCGAAGTAGGGATCGGGGCCGTGAGGTGTGTTCACGATCAACTGGATGCGCTCGGCCTTGATCATGTCGACTGCATTGGGGCGTCCTTCTTTCACTTTGTAGACTCGCTCAACGCCGAGACCAGAGGCTTCAATGATGTCGGCGGTGCCGTGGGTGGCTACGAGTTTGAAGCCCATGTCGACGAAGCGGTGGGCTACATCGACTACTTGCGGCTTGTCGTGGTCGGTGACACTGAGAAAGACGGTGCCTTGCGTTGGAAGCTTCTGCCCGGCGGCGATTTGGGCTTTGGCGAAGGCTTCGCCGAAGTTGTCGGCCACGCCCATAACTTCGCCGGTGGAACGCATTTCCGGGCCGAGAACGGTGTCGACGCCGGGGAACTTCTGCCAGGGGAAGACCGGGGACTTCACGTAGAAGCAGCGGCCGGTGTCGAGGTCGGCGGCTCGCTCGATGTACTCAGGGAGGAACTCGCGAAGCTTGCGGCCGGTCATGAGCCGGGCAGCGATTTTAGCCAGCGGGACTCCGGTGGCCTTTGAGACATAGGGTACGGTGCGGGAGGCTCGGGGATTGACTTCAAGGACATAGACTTTGCCGCCGCTGCCGTCGCTGCGGAGCTCCGCTCCGCTTGGACGGGCAAGAGCCCGCCCTGAGCTTGCCGAAGGGGCGCCCGTCCCTCCACTTCCGTTGCGGGGAATGGCAAATTGGATGTTCATCAGGCCCACTACTTTTAGGGCACGCGCCAGTTTGAAGGTGTAGTCGCGCATGCGGTTTAGCAGCGGCTCGGGAATATCTACTGCGGGAAGCACGCAGGACGAGTCTCCGGAGTGGATGCCGGCTTCCTCGATGTGCTGCATGATGCCGCCGATGACTACATCTTCGCCGTCGGAGAGCGCGTCGACGTCGACTTCGATCGCGTCTTCCAGGAATTTGTCGATCAGGATGGGGCGGTCCTGTGAGTACTCGACGGCCTGCTTCATGTATTCGACGATGGTGTCTTCGTCGAAGGCGATGACCATGGCGCGCCCACCGAGAACGTAGGATGGGCGAACTAGCACCGGGAAGCCGATTTTGTTCGCGGCCTCGACCGCGCCTTCGGCCGACGTGACCATCGCGCCTGGGGCCTGTGGGATGTCGAGTTCTTCGAGCAGCTTGCCAAAGCGCTTGCGGTCTTCGGCTAAGTCGATGGACTCGGGCGAGGTGCCGATGATGTTTACGCCTGCCGCTTTAAGGGGCAGCGAGAGATTCAGCGGGGTCTGTCCGCCGAATTGCACGATTACGCCGACCGGCGCTCCGGCCGAGGCTTCGTGCTCGCAGATGGCGAACACGTCTTCGAGGGTGAGCGGCTCGAAGTAGAGGCGGTCGCTGGTGTCGTAGTCGGTCGAGACCGTCTCGGGATTGCAGTTGATCATGATGGTCTCGTAGCCGTCTTCGCGCAGAGCGTATGAGGCATGGCAACAGCAATAGTCGAATTCAATTCCCTGTCCGATGCGGTTCGGGCCCGAGCCGAGGATGATGACTTTCTTCTTGGGCGTGGGCGCGGCCTCGTCTTCTTCTTCGTAGGTCGAGTAGAGATAGGGCGTGTAGCTCTCGAATTCGGCGGCGCAGGTGTCGACTCGCTTGTAGACCGGCTTCAGAGCGTGCCTTTTGCGGAAGTGCCGGACTTTCTCTTGTCCGCCTTTACCGTCGAGGCGCCACGTTCCGGCCAGGCGCCCGTCGGAGAATCCCATGCGCTTGGCCTCGCGCAGAATCTCGGTGGGAATCGATTCCATCGGGTGCTTCTCCAGTTCCAGTTGCATGTCGTTTATTTCTTTGAGTTGGTAGAGAAACCACGGGTCGATCGCGGTCATCTTCGCAATCTGCTTGATCGGGAAACCCTGTCGGATGGCGTACTGAACATAGGTCAGCCGCTCGGGATGCGGCGTGACCAGGCGCTGGGTGAGGATCTTGGGCTCAATTTTTTGTGAGCCGACTCGCCGGCCGGTGTCGAGCGCGCGGATTCCCTTCTGGAGCGCTTCTTTGAACGTGCGGCCGATGGCCATGACTTCGCCGACCGACTTCATCTGCGGACCGAGGCTTTCGTCGGCGCCAGGGAATTTCTCGAATTGCCACTTAGGAATTTTGACGACTACGTAGTCGAGCGTGGGCTCAAAGCACGCGGGAGTCTTCCGCGTGATGTCGTTGGGGATTTCGTCGAGCGTGTAGCCGATGGCGAGCTTGGCGGCAATCTTCGCAATCGGGAAGCCGGTGGCCTTCGACGCCAGCGCTGACGAACGCGAGACGCGCGGGTTCATTTCGATGACCACCATGCGCCCGGTCGATGGATTCACGCCGAACTGGATGTTCGATCCGCCGGTCTCAACTCCAATTTCGCGAATCACGGCGATGGAGGCGTCGCGCATCATTTGGTATTCGCGGTCGGTGAGCGTTTGCGCGGGGGCGACCGTGATCGAGTCTCCGGTGTGCACGCCCATCGGGTCGAAGTTCTCGATCGAGCAGATGATGATGACGTTGTCTTTGGTGTCGCGCATCACCTCGAGTTCGTACTCTTTCCAGCCGAGGACGGATTCTTCGATCAGGCACTCGTGCACGGGCGAGAG
>JAIQEY010000073.1 GCA_020073565.1 Terriglobia bacterium | reverse complement strand
TGTTTGCAGTGTGCGCGCTGGTGAATCTGTACTTGACGCGGAAGAAACTGTTGCTTCTGGCACCGGCTTAGCTCGGAAGCGAAGGTTGTAGATCACAAGCGATCCGCCGAAACGGCGGCAGCCCGGAAAAAACAGAATCCGAACGCTCGCGCCGACCTGGCAGAACACGTACTACCTCGAAGACACGGGCTTATTCAGAGTTTCCCTAGGTGCCCACCGATGCCGCCGAAGCTCAATCGGAAGAGAGCACTGTTCGTGCTCACGAAGATCGACGAGATTCTGGCGTGGGAGAAAGACAAAGAAACGGAGCGCGACACTCGCTTCGTTGACATAGGTAGGTATTTGTGCGAGGTACGGGCGGGACAGTACTGGAGGGTGGAAAATCTGAAGTCGTTCGACGAATTCCTGGAACGGCGGTTTCCGGAATCCAGAATGAAGGCGTACTACCTCATGTCCATCCACGAGCACCTGCCGCCGCAGGCGAGGAAGGAACTGAAGGAGATCGGCTGGACCAAGGGACGAGAGTTGGCGAAATTGCCGCGGAGGGATGGGCAGCACTTCGATTGTGCACTCTGGGTGCACAGGTGCACAAAGCCCGGTTAACGCCAACAGAGGATTTCAGGCGGCTGAGGCCGTCAGCGAACGGGAACTTCCCGTCGTTGGTGGTTCTTGAAGTTCTTGCTCGACGACGCTTTGTCACCTTTGATCGCGGAGGGTTTGCGATCTGCAGGCCACCGCAACGCGGGTTCATATCCGCGACTACAGCATGCAGAAAACGACCAATCTTGAAGTTTTCGCACGCGCCGCAGAAGAACGGCGAATCCTAATTTCTGCCGGGTTTTGGCACCTTACTAGCTTTGCGCAACGAGGGAAACCATCCGTAATTCTGCTTCGGCGTGGCCCGAAACGTCCCACAATCGAAGTGCTGACCGGCCCGGCGAGGATGTCAAATCAGGGCTGTGGCAAGCTCCTTTTGCGGCCGGACCGGAAACGGTTTGATCTTGGGCTGCCTGCTTTTCTGAGCCTTCGAAAGATCGTAGTTGAGCTGCATCTTCAGCCAGAACTCGGGAGACGTGTACGGCATCGCCTTGGCAAGGCGCATGCTCATCACTGCTGAAATGCCGGCGCGGCCGTTGAGTATTCGGGAGAGATTCGAGCGCGTCACCTGGAGGCGCCTCGCCGCCTCCTTCACAGTCATGTCGCCCAGGTAATCCTTCAGGACCTCGCCGGGATGGGATGGATTGAAAAGCATACTTAGCTCCTAGTGGTAATCCTGGTAATCGATGAGAATGGCGTCCTCGCCCTCGAACGCAAACGTGAGCCGCCAGTTCCCGCTCACCCGCACCGCCCAATGCCCCTCCAGGTCGCCTTTCAGCGGATGCAGGGCGTACCCTGGCGCATTCATGTTGGCCGGGCATGTGGCCGCATCCAAAGCGGAGAGTAGCCTTCTCAGTCGGTTTGCGTGTTCTGGCTGAATGCCAGCCTTCGAGCCAGTTTCGGCAAACTGCTTGACTCCCTTGTGCCGATAGCTCTTAAGCATATGTATAGTGTACCAATACACGATACAGGTGGTCAATGGAGATTAGCGCGGCCAAGTGGTCCAGCAAGGAGCTCAACGATGAAACATCCACGACCTAATCGAGTTCCATCTCGGACCGTAGTGCTCAAGCACCATTTCACTATCGGAAATGTCGACTATGCGAAGTGGTCCAGAGAAGTCGATGAGCAATCTATCACCCTGGCCACTGCGGCCGATGGCGTCTTCGAGGAAGGCATCCGCTCTCTTCTCGCGAAACTGAAATCCAGCCATACGAATTTTTATGCTGCCGATGTGAATTCGACCAGGCCGCAGCATGTCATTGGCGCCACTCTACGCTCAGTGACCGATTCCGGTCGTCCGCACTGGATGTTTCTCGATGTGTTCGAAGATGGGCCGGCAGCAACGGCGGCTCCCGACGCTACCGCGACGGCGACCCGATGGCGTTCGTCGCTGTGCACCCAGGGTGCACAAACTTGGGCCTCAGTGCCCGGCTCTGCTCAAAGACCAATTCCGAGAATGAAGGCCGCTCTGGTTGCAACCAGGCCCGGACAAAGGCCGAATGCAAATCGAGCCTGGCGGGCGTTTGGGCCCACAGAAATGTGGGCGAATATAAGGCGAATCTCAATAGACCTCGTGCTTCGCGATTTAGCGAAGCTGACGTCGACAAGTTGGCGGGAAGTGCTTCCCTTCCCTCACCTCCAGTCTCCGGGTGTCCGGTTCTCGTGTTCAGAAATCTTCCGGTGAGCCAGCCGCTGCCCAGCCTTCGGAGTTCCACACGACTGCGGCTCAGGCGGCGAATCCACAGCAGAAAAGTCTGGGATTCTAGTTCATGGGATCTACTTGTCCTTTGGGTGGCATGCGTGCCTTCCAGAAGTCACACAGCTTCAAGCCACTGAAGCCATGAAATCCGCGCCTTGGAGCCTAGCGGCAAGTCACTATTCCTTCCCACCTTCGTTGGACCCATCCTTGCTGCCCTCCGCACCGTCTCCACTCTTCGGCGTATCCGCATCGTCCGGTTGCGTTTCCGTTCCGCCGCAAGGTTCCTCCTGTACACGTGACCTGGCCGGATCACTGTCTACAGCTGTCGGGCTCGCCAGTTCTGCTAGTTGCTGCTCGAGTTTTGCTAACCGATTTTCCAGATCGGCAGTCTGAAGGAGACGGTGCGCCGAGTTGCACAGCTGTGAGAGTGCACTTGCAACGCGCGGGGGCATTCTTTTCGATCGGACGTCGCGGATCGCGTCTACTAGAATGTCGCGTAGGTCCGCTGCAGTCAGAGAGCCTGCAGGAGGCGGCTCAGGCAATCTAGAACGGTTTTTCCTGCCGCCGATCTGCCCAAGGGCATGCGCTTTGTCCGGGTGGCCGTGGAAAAAGCAGAATCCGTCCGGACCTGCTGGCGCCCGGCAGGGAGCGCCTGCTTTTGTCTTACCGTTGCAACGTCGCATGACATCTCCTTTCTCGCTAGCGCATGTTTCGCTCGGCGCAACTGGACGTACTTACGCGGTCCGGGAATCTTCGTCGGCACTCCGTTAATTCTTGTTCCCGATTGCCAGTTCTCTCGTCACGGACCTGTGTTTTGCCATCCAGTTGCGCGTCGAACAGCGTGACACGAGCACAGAAAGTGAACGTCCAGCAGCGCCGGTTACTTGCCCCCCACGCAGGTTGTGCAGATCATGATCTTTGCGCAACCGTTATGCTCAAGGCTTTCAAAATCATAAATAGACGGTCGAAAACTGCACCTCGATCACCGGTTGATGGCGTAGATAGTGCAACGCCAGAGTTGTGCTGTCCACTGCATCGTCATGGGTTCCGGTCGGGAAACTTGACAGCTCATCAATGTATTCAGTGAGCCACGGAGCAGATTCGGGCAGAAAAACTTTGCCTGCCTCGATGAGCGGTGTAACGGCCTTCGCTCGCGCCTCCTTATCCTTGTCGACCTTCACCGGAATTATTGGGAGGCAACTCCCATGACGCAATTCCTGAACAAGACTTTGGCCGCTCGCTCTGTCCTCGACCAGGATCAGGTTCGGCTTCCATTGTTCCGCCAACCAGTGCACGCGTCGCTTAAGTTCCGGAAATTCCACTTTCCCCCGCCACAACCACAGCAAGAAATACCCGGTCTCACTCACGCGCCAAGTCGAGCAAACGGAGAAATCGTTATTGCAGCCGGTTTTGAAACCTGTGTCCCAAGACTGCACAATGCGCCCGCACGCGGGTGCCTCGCGATAGAAACGCCACCATGCTCTCCGGAAGATCGCTCCCTCCGCGGCTGCCGGCATTTGCTGGTACAACGACTTAAAAGCGGCACTACCGATTTCAACTCGGGTCTGCTCCAAGTCCTCGAGCGAAAATCTCTGTGACCAAAGGGCTTCACCGGCGCGACGAAAGCTCTCGTCGGTTTCAGCAATTGCGGCAAGGCATAAAACGTCCCAAAGTTCGGGATGCTCGCGCAGCAACCGTCCGGCGAGATCGTCTTCATGCCATCGCGTCTGGACGAGCACAACTCCTGCCCTGGGTTGGAGCCGCGTACACGCAACCATTTGAAACCACTCATAAAGGCTACGGCGCACCGTCTCACTTTGGGCCTCGTCAGGACCTTTGATCGGATCATCGATCACGAACAGGTCCGCACCCCGTCCAGTTATGGGCCCGCCCGTTCCGACTGCATAATATGAGCCGCCCCGGGTCGTGTTGAACCTCCGCATGCTCGTGGAATCATCCGCAAGCCGAAAGCTCGGGAAGATAGCGCGGTGCATCGGGTCGCCTACGAGATTTCGAACCTTGCGGCCGAAATCGTCCGCCAACTCCTGGCCATAGGAGGCGGTGATGATGGATCGATCGGGGTGTCGTCCCAAGTACCAAGCGGGGAAGAACTGGCTCGTCAATAGGCTTTTTCCATGGCGTGGGGGCATGAAGATCATCAGTCGACGAATCTCGCCCCGCTGCACGGCCTCAAGCCTGTCCACAATGATGCGATGGTGCGCAGCAAGCTCGAAGCTTGGCCAGAGGGCTATTGCATAGCAGGCAAGATCGGCCTTAGCCAGAGACAATACCTTGGTCGGGTCGTTTTTCATTGCGGTGACTCCAGGGTGCGGTGGCGAGCCAAGTAGGTTTCCGCAATTCGTTCGGCAGTCTCGGGGTTGAGATCAACGTGAACTACGTTGATCTGCGCTTTGTCTTCCAGTTGGCCGGTCATTTTCGCCGACAACTCCACAATTCGGCGCAGCTCGCCGACCGCAGCCAAAGCAGTTCGGTCATCCCCAATAGCTTCTGCTCTCTGCCGAATCCGATGCGCGACCTGAGCCAGCGCCTGCAGTTGTTCCGCCCAAACGTCTATTCCGGAATTCACCTGATCTTCCCGAGTGATAGGCTTGTCAAGCTTCAGAGATGTCAAATGCTGCTGGAGTGTTTGCAGTCGTTTCGTTACATCAGCGAGGTTCATTGAGCACCTCCGCACGAATTCCGATTGCACAAGAAAGCGTTAGGTTCCGCTGAAAAGAGACGGGTGGGACCGATATGGTCGTCCCTACTGCACCGCAGAGGCGTGCCACTCCAACAGGCACGCCGACGTGCTGGCTGCATACGCTGGCGCCGTGACATAGCAGCTTGAAGAGTCTCAAGGTCGTTTTCCCCCATCTTCGGCCCGCTGCGCGAACGATGAACCTCCGGTCGCAGCCGAGGATTTGATGATGCTGAGGGGCGAAGTCTTGCCAGACAGATACAATTCGTGGCGCAGCGCTGCAGTTCCTGTCACTGGTCTCGTGAGCGGCGGGGGGCTGGTTTAACGACGACACAGGCCCTCCAGCTGTCCATTCGCCATCCAACTTCGCGCTGCGCGACCTAAAACTGAGCGATGGCAGCGCTTGTGATAATGAGGTGGGGAGAACGTTTGCGAGGTGGGGAAAGCGCCTGCGGAGATATTCGATTTAATGACTAAGAACGGTACAGGGGGCATTCAGGGCCTCAAGTCACACGAATCAAACAACGTGACCCTCGGCCCCGAATCCCTCGTGAGCTTTTGGGACCTCCGGCCCCCAGCCAGAGCCTGTGCCTACCCGGATCGCCGACCCGAGAAGACCAAGGGCAAATCTTTCTTGCGCACTACAACGATGACGAACTCCACCTAGATGGTCAAGGCAAAAGCCGAGTTAGGGAACAAGAAGGGTAACGTGTGCTCCCCCAGCTGCCGGCGTCGCTCGAAACTTCGCTAGTGTTTCAATTCATTCCGCTCTCCGCGCAGACAGGTGCAGACCCGGGAATAGGGGAAGACCTGGACGCGTCGATACGGTTTGTCTTTCACAATCCCATCCAGGTAATTGGCGTAAGCGACACAGGAAATAGGCTCGATTCGTCCAGTCCCACTTCCCCGTTTCTTTTGCCAGTCGGGTCAAAACCCAGACCAAGCCGCCGATATCGGCGGGCGAAATTGTTTTCTCGTCCACAAAGATCACCCCGCCGTGCGTCCGCTCTTCTTCCGCCCATGTCTTGAGCAAAAGGGGAAGCGCGTGTCGCTCTAAGTGATTGTAGTTGTTGGCTTTAGGCTTGACTTTACCGCCCATGAGGCGTAATATATAGACAGCATCAGGAGAGGTCGGCTTCCACCGACCCACCAACCGGCGCCTGGAGCGCACGGTGGTTTTGAGCCGAACCTGGCTCAGATGTGGCGGGAACTCCCGCAACAGTATCTCCAGCGGAAAATCCGCCGCCCTGATCGTGGGCGGCTTTTGTTTCTTAGCCTCTCTCCTGATGCCACGGGAGACGGGCACCATGCACGGCCAAAACCGCCAACTCATCACAATCCAGTGCTGCGTCTGCAAGACGTGGGTCGCTCTGCGTTTGGACAAGGACGATCTCGCCAGACACCTGAACGATGGCGTGCTCGTCCAGGATGCGCTGCCGTATTTGAGCGCTGGCGATCGAGAACTGGTGTATTCGCGACTCTGCGAATCGTGTTACGCACTGCTGTGCCCATCGAGCAAATTGGCGTACAGCTAAGCGACATCTGAAGGGAGACTCATGGCAACCGGAGCAACCGAAACGAAGAAGACGCTCGACGAAACCGACCTCGCGAACTTCACTGGCTCGGCAAGACGCTGTTCACGGACGGCGTGAAGTTCATCGCCGATCAGGCTGGCGCGTACTGGCTCGTGGACGAGATCGCCATTGGCCAGACGCGGCCGAAGGCTAGGGCCGAGGAGTTCCAATGTGGACCCTGAAGGTCGACCTGGAGAAGCACGCCGCTACGCTGACGTGCGATGACGGCAACGGAAACGTAGTCTTCACGAAGCGGATCGAGTACACCGACTTCCCGATAGCCGAAGTCAAGCTGTATCACTCCGACGGCACGATCCTGCTGCCATCGGAATACTGACAAGCTGGAAGGAAAGGATGGTCCCCGATGACATACGAGACTTGGCTGCACGAGGTGCGAGCCGCATTGAGCGAAATCAACATGGGGATCGCTGATTGGGATGAAATCTGGCCATTCGACTTTCGGCGCGAGTTCGACGCCGGCGTGAGCGCCGACGATGCCGCGTTGCGGGCAAACAAATTCTGGTGGCAACAACAGCGCAGGCACGACTGCGGACTGATCTCGCCAGCCGAGCGCTACGAACGCGATGACTACGTGAAGATCGAGATCGCGAACGAAGGGACCGGGGTCGCCGAGTGGGTCTGGATGTGCGTCACCGGCCGTGACGACCAGAAGCAGCTTGTCTTCGGCGTGCTCGATAGCCGGCCGCTCGACGACTGCGGCGGCAAGATCGATCTCGGGTCGGAACTGGCGGTCAGCTATGCGCAGGTTCGAGACCATCGGAAAGCGTGAATGAGCAGGCATGAAGGGGAAAATCTCATGACAAATCTCAAAGACAAAAAAGAAATACCTCGCGACGACTGGGATGTCATCACTGCAACCACTGGTGGCGGCACCGTCTGGAGGAGGTATCGCGACCGGGAGATCGTCGTCACGATGGGCGACGAAAACCCGCAAGAAGTTGCCGAATTGGAGCACACAAAAACAGTACCGCAGGCAGACGCGCCCGACGTTCTCGTCCGGAATGAAGGGACGGTCTTCGTGTTCTGTCCGCTCACTTCCCGAGGCAAGGAATGGCTCAGTGCGCACGTGCAGTCGGACGCGATGTGGTTCGGCAACGCGCTCGTCGTCGAGCACCGTTTCGCGTGGGGCCTGGCGCAGGGCCTGAGGGACGCGGGCTTGAAGCTGGAGTGACTAGAGCGTATTTCATAAACAGTGTCTCAAGGTAATCCAGAAGCACGCGAGATAGAAGAAAGCGCGATAAGTGGAGAGCAGATGCTCATGGCGGACGAGCAATCGTCGGAACTGGCCTAGCCAGGAGTTGGTTCGTTCGACGATCCAACGCCGCTTGTAGCGGCGCAATTTGCGCCCATCTTCATACCGTCGTTCCTTGCGATTCTCCCGGTACGGTGCGATCAACTCGATGCCGCGTTTCTGCAATCGCGGGCGCAACGGGTCCGAATCGTAGGCGGTGTCGGCAATCACCCGTTCCGGCTTTTGTCGCGGACGGCCTTGGGGTCGCGGAACCGAGACTTGCTGGAGCGTGGCTTCCGCAAGCGTAACTTCGTGCGGAGAGGCACTTTCCAGCCGAACTCCCAGCGGAAGACCTTGACCGTCGACCAGTACCATCCACTTCGTCCCCTTGCCCCGCTTGGTTTTACCGACGGCCGCGCCCCTTTTTTTGCGGGAGCAAAGCTGCCGTCCAGGAAGGTCTCGTCCCACTTCAGCAAACCCTCTTCATCCAGCGCCCCCAGCAGCCTGCGCCATGCATTCAACCAAACGCCTTCGTCTTCCCACTGCTTGAGCCGTCGCCAGCAGGTCGAAGGCGAAGGAAACTCGTCCGGCAAGAAACGCCACGCCCCGCCGGTCTGCAGGATCCACAGAATGCCCTCGAAACATGCACGGTTCGATGCCCACGGTCGGCCCCGATTGTCCTGCCGTCGCCTGGGCGGGGGCAGCATCGGCTCCACCAGTTCCCACTGCTCGTCGGTCAACAGCTTCTGCCGCTTCTTCATGGCAGAAGCTCATCAGCTAACCAGCCTCATCCGTAAGTATCTCGCATGAGGCCGAACCTATTTATGAAACACGCTCTAGTAAGTAATATCTCGCCTTCAAAACGTGCCCGTTTCTTGGGAGCGCAGCGAAAGGCAGCGGCGGTTGACGGCTCCAGATGCCGCAGGGCCGCAGTGATCTGCGATCCGATTACCTGTGGGCTGACATTCTCGGTTCGAATCTGAACGACGCTCGGTTTTCGCCATGCGTTGCCGCAAGGATCGCGCTGAAGTCCAAGTCATGGGTTAGCACGACATGGTCGTTTTGCGCTGCGTAAGCCATGACTTCCGAATCGGGTGCATTGACTTTACCGACCGCTGACCAATGCACCGCCTCCCAACCCGCAATTTTCAGTAGTCCTATTTAGCTCAGCGAGAGGTTCATAGCGACAAGCAGTTTCATGCTTTCATGCGCCGGGAAGGACACCTTCGCGGTCTTCGGCAAGCCACGCGGCGTACCGAAGCGCTTGCAGAACATCTTCCCGCTCTAGGTAGGGGTAGTCAGCGAGGACCTCTTCGATGGCGCGACCGGCGCCTATCTGGCCGACGATCGTGCCGACCGTGACGCGCATGCCTCGAATGCATGCTTTTCCTCCCATGACGCCGGCATTACCACTAGGAGCTAAGTATGGTTTTCAATCCATCCCATCCCGGCGAGGTCTTGAAGGATTACCTGGGCGACATGACCGTGAAGGAGGCGGCCAGACGCCTCGGGGTGACGCGGTCGAATCTCTCCCGGATACTCAACGGCCACGCCGGCATTTCAGCGGCGATGAGCATACGGCTGGCCAAGGCGATGCCGTACGCGTCCCCGGAGTTCTGGCTGAAGATGCAGCTCAACTACGATCTTTCGAGGGCTCAGAAAAGCCGGCAGCCCAAAATCAAACCGTTTCCGGCGCGGCCGCAAGAGGAGCTTGCCTCAACCCCGATCTGACATCCTCGCCGAGCACCGGCCGGCACCTTCAATTGCGCAACCTGGTTGCGCAAGGCCAGGCAGCTGGTCTATGCGTGGACGGCGGTCATGCGCTTGAGGGTGGGAAGAGCCTTGATGGTTTTTCCCGTCTCCTGCTGGGCGACGCGCAGATCGTACAGACCTTGCAGATTGATCCAGAATTCGGCACTGGTGCCGAAAAAGTGCGCCAGGCGCAACGCCGTGTCGGCCGTGATGTCACGGCGTCCGTTCAGAATCTGCGTGATGCGATTGGTTGGAACCCGCAGTTGGCGTGCCAGCGAGGCGGCGCTCATGTTGAGTTCCCTCAATTCCTCGGCCAAATGTTCTCCGGGATGGATTGCGAGCAGTGGCATATTCGTTCCTTTCGTCGTTCCTTTCTACTGGCAACCGACTCCTAGTGGTAATCGACAATTTCAACATTCGCCGGACCGGGGGAATGTTCAGGCCATTCGAAGCAAACGCGCCACTGGTCGTTGACGCGGATGCTGTATTGGCCCTTCCTGCTGCCCTTCAGGGCCTCAAACCTGTTTCCAGGCAAAACGGCAAGATCGCTGAGCGTGAGGGCCGATTCGAGGCGGTCCAGCTTCAGACGGGCGGCACGCTCGATGCCCGAAAAGGCTTTGACACGTTTTCCGGCCGCGAAGGCGGCAGTTTCCTTGCCCCGGAAACTAACGATCATGAATGCAGTATAGTGACAAATACGCTGTACGTCAAGCGTAACGTCGATCCACCAGCTCGCGCCGAATGTCTTCAGTATTGCTGCTGGATCGCGCCGGCGATGCATTGCGCATCGCCCCTCATCAATTCCTACACGCAGATCAGCCAGTACCTGACCTGCCCGCGGAAGTATCGGCACCGCTATCTTGACGGATGGCAAGAGAAAGACACTCGTGCCGCGATGCTCTTCGGCCGAGCGTTCGAACAGGCTGTCGCCGCCCTTTTCCGTCGTGAAGACCCGGCGGCCGTGCTTTTCGAGCAGTGGACACCCTACAAAGAAATCGGCCTCAGCTACTCGGGCAACGATACATGGGATCGCATGCTCCAACAAGGCATCCAGTTGATCGAGCGCTTCACACAGGACGGACGTGTTCGCATTCCCCAGCCGAGCACACACCAGCAGATCCAGTTCAATCACATGCTTGGTTCTGGCAACAACTTCGTTGCGTATATCGATGCTATTGACGAACTGGATGGTACGCGATGCGTTCTCGAGTGGAAGACCACGTCTGCGCGGTATCCGGACGAACCTCATGGCATTGCGGCACTGGATCCCCAACTCGTCTGCTATTCGTGGATGACCGGGATCGACGAGGTCGCACAAGTTGTTTTCGTTCGCAAACGCTTGGTCGAAGTCCAATGCCTCCGCGCCACGATCACCGACGAGCAACGACAAGAGTTCGCAACCCTCGTCGAAGACACGGTCCGACGGATCGAATCCGGACTGTTCCTGCCACACAGCGGTATCCGTTTTCCGCAGAACCGGTGCACAACTTGCCCTTTCATCGGGCTTTGCCTTGACAAGCCTGAGTTGGTAGAGACCGTCCTCGTGCGCAAGCCCGGAGTCGACCTTGGTCTGTTTGACGAACTTAGCTACTAGGTACCCACCGATGCCGCCGAAGCTAAATCGCAAGCGAGCGCTCTTCGTGCTCACGAAGATCGACGAGATTCTGGCGTGGGAACGGCAGAAAGAGGCGGAGCGCACACTCGCTTCGTTGACTTGGGAAGGTATCTGTGCGAGCTGCGGGCGGGACAGTACTGGCGGGTAGAAAACCTGAAGTCGTTCGACGAGTTCCTGGAGCGGCGGTTCCCGGAATCGAGAAGGAAGGCGTACTACGTAATGTCCATCCACGAACACAAAGCAGCGAGTTTTTGCGGATGAACCCCTGGCACCGCGAGACTTTGGCCAACATCCTGGAGCGCCTTAGTATTCCTATAGCTATACTACATAACAGAGATATTTTATATAGGTATAACTCAGTATTCGGGGTTCGGAGTCAGAACAGCGAGCGGCTGTCAGAGGCGAGTGTGGCGGGAATGCTTGGGACCGCCGGATACCTGCTTAGAGCTGCTTCCTCGGTCCCGAGCCTGCCGGAGAAGCACGTGCCACACTCGGAACACAAAGGTGGTGTCGTAACCCCTCCATCCCTGCGCCATCCACATCAGAAGCGGTAGAGTGCCAAGCGGGTGATGCGCGCGATTCTCGAGAAATCCTGGTCGAGTGTAAAAACGCTTGCCGAATGCTCTAGAGCAATGGCCGCAATCAGGGTATCAATCGTGGCGAGCGAAATGCCTCTTGCACGAGCCGCGCGGTAGATCGCGGCTGCTTCCCGATAGGTTGCAAATCCGCTAGGTTCTAGCATGTCCCACTGCGCCAGAAAGTGCTCAATCCGACCGGAGTCCCTGGTCAGACCCTGCAGGATCTCGGCGACCACCACTCCCGTAAGCGCGAAAGGTTCGCCGTCGGCAATCATCCGCCTCAGTTCTCCGCCGGCACGACCGGGAGAGGAACTGAAGAAGTCGACCCAGACGGAGCTGTCGACCAGGATCAACCGCGATTTCTCCGCGACGCCTTAAGATCGCCCTTCCAGATTCCTGCCCCGTAGTACCGCAGAATTCCCTTTCGGCTCTCGGAGCGAACCAGTAAGTCCAGGGCTCGATCCACGATCTGGCGCTTGGTTTTGAGACGAGTGAGTTTGCGAGCCTTCCGAATCAGCTCTTCATCGATATCGATATTGGTGCGGCTCATGGGAACCATTATACACCAGTTTATTAGAAACTGGTGTATAGAGAATCTGGCGGCGCCCAGCGAAAGACCTTCTTTCTTCCGCCGACTCGGCCAACTTCGAAGGCTCATCCGGGTAGGAGTCCGGGGTCAAGTCCGAGGCACGTCGGGGATGAGTTCGGAGACTCGCGGGCTTGCTCCTACAGTTGCTTCATCAGTTCCCGAGTCTCTCGGAGAAGCTGGCGTATGCGTTTGTGCTCCGCCCGCGTGTCTCGACTGGGCGGGCCCTACAGTCACCTGTCCATGCGCAGTGGGGCGTCCTGGCTGAATCTTCCGCGCGACACGACGTGGCTGAAGCTGCCTACCACTTGGGGTAGGCAGCCTAAGCCACTGTCAACCGTCGTTATGTACGGCTCTTGTTGAGCGCGGCTTTCAGTTCGCCAATGAAATCGCGTTCTCTCAAGTAATGCGGTGGCTCCATTACCTCTGGGCGAATGCGCCGAATGGCGAGCCTGTCCGCGGCGATTCGTTCGGCAAGTCGTAACTCGGGATAAACTTCGTCAATCGCCGAGATAACGACCGCGTCCTCAATCGCAATGGCAACACCCGGATCGAACCAGTGCGGGGGCTCCTTCACTTCCGGACGCACGACTGCGCTCTGGGCCACGGTCTGTCCCAAGAAACTGTTCAGCAGACCTTGCAGAACGTGTGGGGGCTCCATCCAGTCCCGACGAAGTTTCAACTTCAAAGCGTCGTACCAGATCACGTAGAAGCGGAATGTTCCAGCTGGAACACCCGTGAACTTCTTTCCCCTCAGACGCTCTACAAACGGGGCAAACTCCTTCTCAAAAAGCGTTCCGCGCAAGGCGGTTCCATCCAGATGAGCGCTTTTCACGCTACCATCTTCATGAACCTCAACACGGATAGGGAGGGTGCTAGTAACGACAAAACCGATTTGCGATGCAACCCGATCGAAGGCAGCATCGATCGCATCTTGCTGTTGGCGCATTTCTCGGTAAATTTGAATAAGTTCATCGAAGAGCCGGACGGCGCCTGGGTGAGGGGGCTCCGTCCAGTCCCGTAGATTTCGAAGGACACTCTCGCTCATGGTGCACCTCAATGAGAAATGGACACTAGCCTGCTACAGGGGAACGAACCGAGCGGTCTTAGTCTGCGTGGCTAGTTTGCACAGACGGGTTCACCGCCGGCATTGTGGTTTTGCTCGGCCAAGCGAAGGCGAAAGACATCGTAGGGAACGGGCGCGCACGAGACACCAAACAAATCAACCTTATCCCAGCCCGATCCCGGGCGGATAAATTCGAGTCCCGGAATCTCTGGTGGAATCGGCGTTGCAATTTGAGTTTCAGAAGCAACTTCCTCATCCGGAACCGGCGCCGGGCCCCGAAGGCCTGCCTGCTTGCGTGCGAACGTAGCTTCCAGACAGTTCAGAACGCGCTCGCCCCGGACCAGCAAGGTTCTGCTGTGGCGGTCAACTCTGGCACGCTGCTCGCGGGCAAATGTCCGCGTCGCCACGTGGTCGAGGGGGTCGCACCCAGCTACATAGTCATAGATCTCGCAGATCATCTCGTAGGTGTCTAGATTGGTTTGTTTGATGAAGTTTCGAACCGCCGCCCGTAACTTTTGGCTCAGCATCTCGGGATGAAAGCGCCGAAGCAATTGGAAGTAGAAATCGACTTGCATGTTAAAGAAATGCAAGCCAAAGTCGCTGAAGTTGCGGTCGAAAAATGCGTAGTTGGCGATCTGGTGGAAAACTTCCGATCTGGGGTCCTTTAGTCGGTAATCGTATCCGAACGCGTCGCCGAGCAGTCGCCCCTCGCGCAATAGCTTGCATTCCAATCCAGTGCCAGGGTAAGCCTCGGCGCGGCAAAAGTTAAAGGGGTTTTCGTTATGCCGTTCCATGAACCTGATGTTGATCAGGATCTCGTCCATGGTGGTATCCGGTTCGAACATGAGAAGGTTGTATGCGATGTGAACGTCGAACTTGTTGAGGATCTCGAGCGCATTGAGGATCTGTTCCACTGAGTTTTTCCGGTTCAAGTTCCGCAGCCCGTTCTCGGAGGCGTTCTCGACTCCCAGAAAGACCCGGAACAACCCCAGATCATCAAGAATGCGAATTGATTCCTCGGTAATGCTGTCAGGCCGCGCCTTTACGGCTATGGCGATCCCTTCGACACCTTGCTGTTGTAGTCCGGCACGCACAGCTTCGAATCTCTCGACCGCTTTAATGGGATTTGGCAGAAAGAAATTGTCATCCTGAAAGTTGAAGATTCGGATGCCGTGGCTGTGATATAGGTCGCTCATCTCGGCCACGATGCTGCCGACACTCCGGTAGCGAAATTTCTTGCCGCCGCCGCGCTCATACCATGCGTTAATGCTGCAGAAAGCACACTCACGCCAGCACCCTCGGCTGGTCAGAATGCTGGCGATCGGTTTGTCGAAATAGCTATGAAAGACCGTGCGTTTGGGCCAAGGAAGTTCATCGAGGAGGTCGGCATTCCCCGTCGCCGGATTGGTGACGGCTTTCCCGTCCTTCCCGCGATAACAGAGCCCCGGAACACACTCGAGGGAATCGAGATGTTCGGCCAAAGCGCACATGATCCCTTCGCCTTCTCCCAACGCCACGGAGTCGAGGACGGCGAAGTCCGTCACCAGTCGTTCACAATTGAAGGATGCAAAGGGGCCTCCCGCAATGATGTGGCCACCATAGCCCGCCTCACGAAGCTTGACCGCAAAACGGCAGAACTCCCGTCCCCGCGAGGTGAAGATCATTGAGAGGCCTGCGATCTCCGGCCCAAACGCCAGAGTCTGCCGAATTGCCTCTTCCGTGTCCTGCTCCGAATTCAATGGAACAATCGCGATTCGGTGGCCCTTGCTCTCTAGAGAGGATGCGATGTAGCGGAGACCAAGATTTTCTTCGAGTTCGGCGCCAATGAGAGCAACGTTCATACTTCACCTCCGGCTTCAGAAACCGACCGGATATGCAGGGGCCCGGAACGAAGATTTGGGAATCGACTTCTTATACCTGCAAAGGAACATGGTTGCTATGATCTTCGTCACACCAGAATGTTCGTCGACTTTAGCCCCCTTTGCAGACGGTTACACATTCAACTCAACGAAGAGTCGCTTTCCTGTCGCCTGCAATGAAAGTTGTAGAGTGAGCGATCCGAAGACCTGCGCGCTTGGGGGACCGTCCAGGAAATCAAGAATTGATCTTTTGGTCGGACTAGTTGCCGCCGCCTCTAACAATCCAATCGAGACTTTTGGCGAATTTGGTCGCCACGTCCAGAAGGATTTTACTGAACGCCTATTTGATAGAACATGACTCTCCCCGAGGGATCAAGTTGCTGCAGCAAGTCAAAATCCTGCACGTTCCGCGACAAAACCACACACCCATACTTTCGAGCGGTTGCAAATAGGTTTTTCACCATGCGTCGCTGCAAGGATCGCGCTGAAGTCCAAGTCATGAGTTAGCACAACATGGTCGTGTTGTGCTGCGTAAGCCATGATTTCCAAATCGGGGGCATTGACTTTACCGACCGCTGACCAATGCACTGCTTCCCACCCCGCGTTGCGTAGCAATCCGATCCAGCGCAGCGAAAGGTCCATATCAACAAGCAGTTTCATGCGCCCGGAAGGACAACTTCGCGGTCTTCGGCAAGCCACGCAGCGTACCGAAGCGTTTGCAGAACATCTTCCCGCTCTAGATAGGGGTAGTCAGCGAGGACCTCTTCGATGGCGTGACCGGCGCCTATCTGGCCGACGATTGTGCCGACCGTGACACGCATGCCTCGAATGCATGCTTTTCCTCCCATCACGCCGGGATCTTGGGTAATGCGATCCAGTTGTGTCATGTTGTCCTCCTTTCAAGCCGCTCGTCGACTCGAGAATACCACGGGACTACTTTTGTTCATTTCGCATTGTCGGAGTGGTGTCGCCCAATATCTCCAAGTTGAGCGGGGCGGGCACGTTGTCCCCCTTGCGTAGTCGCTGCAGTCGATCGAGTTGGTTCAAGGCCTGAAAGAACTGCCGGAGATTCGGTGTGTCGTCCTTGTGCACCCGGGGTACACAACTTTCACGTGCAACCAGGTTGCACAAACGTGGACCTCAGTTCCCTGCTCCCGTCAAGGACCAATGCCCGCGATGATGGCTGCCTTGATTGCAGCTAGGCCTGGACAAAGACCAAATACAAATCGAGCCTGGCGGGCGTTTGCACACGCACCGATGGTAGGCGAACATATGGCGAACCGTCAATAGCCCGCTTGCTCTGCGCTTGCGAAGCTGACGTCGGCACGGGGCGGGAAGTGCTTCCCTTCCCTCACCTCCAGTCTCCGGAGTCCGCGTCTCGAATTCAGCACGCGGCTCCGATTCCTTCCGAAGAATTGGCTCAGCAGACAATCCACTTTTGTTGATAACAAGCGACTTGTTGGCTTCGTTTCGCAGCACTGGTGGCCTTGCCAGTCTTACCCGCAGCCGATGACTGTTTGTCCGGAGGCTAGCTGTGGCCTCCGCCAGTAGTCCCGATTGATTCGCTCATCCCGAAGCTTTTGGGTTCCTTCAGCAAGAAGATCTACTTACCCGATTCCCCACTCGTCAACCGAGGAAAGGAAATCTGTTAAGACCCAGCCCTTTTCGGCCACACCGTCAATCGAAAGCTCGAATGACGATCGCTTGGACTAGCTTGAACAACACGCTAAATAATGACGTCTTTGGCCTTCGCGATGTCCGTGTCGGTGCTCTCTGGGCCCGGTTCGTCCCGCCGTATGGGCTCGAGCTCGCGCCGACAACGAGTAGTGGCCCGGCGTATTCCATACTCTTGGAACGGAGGTGTCGGGAAGGTACTGGGTTGATAGAAGTTGCGATCTCCGAGTTCAAAGCGAAGTGCCTCGCCCTGCTCGAACGGGTCCGCCAGACCAAGAAACCTCTTCGCATTACGCGCTTTGGCAAACCCGTGGCCGAGGTCATGCCGCCCTCACCGGAAGCCGCACATGACGACTGGATTGGATCGATGAAAGATTCCGTGAAAATTCTGGGCGACATAGTCTCTCCGATAATCGACGAAGAAGACATTGAGGCGATGCGCGATTGAAACTGCTTCTCGACACGCACGTCTGGCTGTGGGCCTTGAGCGATCCGTCGCGGCTCAGCCGCCGGGTTCGGGAGGAACTGAGAAACCCTGAGAACGAACTGTGGCTTTCTCCGGTCTCGACCTGGGAGGCCTTGCTCCTCAACGCGCGGGGCCGCATCCGCCTGCCGGGGAACTTGGCGGAATGGCTGGCACAATCTACAGGGCCCCTGCGCGAAGCGCCCTTCACACACGAGATTGTGCTGGTTGCTCAGCAGTTGCCCCTGCCCCATCGCGATCCTGCTGACCGGTTTCTCGCCGCGACCGCTCAGGTGATGGATCTGACATTGGTCACTGGAGACGACAAGTTGCTTGGCATGGGAACTGTTCGCACCATGAAGAACTGAGCGGGACTCTGCCTCCACGAAGCTCCACGGTCGGCTCGACCGCATCCGCATCCTGGCAGGTACCGCAAGCGCATTATCCAGGGTCGGCTGAGGTTTCGGTTACTGGTTACGGTTTTGAGTTCCTGGGCAAATCCAATCTCCGCTGCGGCGTCTCTGCAGGCGATCGAGCCGATCGAGAGCACGAGTAAGACTCCGGTCGAAGGTTGTCTCGTAGCGAAGAAGTCTGTCGAGAGCTTCGCGATTCGGAATGGCGTGCTGTCCGATGGCCGCTTCGGTTACTTTAGTCCGTCTCCGCGTACCCAGTTGTTCGAGAAAGGCGATTCCATTTGTAACCGTGGACCAAGCAATGATCCTTGAGCGCATTTGCGGGCTTAACTTCGGGAACATTTTTGACGCGTCCCGTTTCTCTATCTGTTCTTGGCCAGCCTTGTCGAGTTCCAACCATAGGGCCTCAAACTTCAGCATCAGCGCAAATATCCGCTGCTTGAGCTTTTGCGAGACTTTGCCTGTATCTTCGATCTCCTTTTTCGCGTTCTGCAATTGGAGGATAACGGCCTCCTCTTCTTTATCCATTTTTCTGCAATACTCTTCTTGCTGTGCTATTTCTCTCCTCACAAAATTGCGCCGCGCGACAACGTTTACCGCGTTCTCGTGGCGCCATGCGCGCTTGAGCCTCCAGAAGCATTGCGCAACCCGTTCAACCGTAAGCGTCTGACCAACACACCTGTTCCACAGACGGGGTCTGTGTTGAAGTTTCGGGATGATCGGAGAACAGAAGGTTTCAGCACACAAACGACGTACACGCGTCGAAGTTCAGGAGTTGGTGGCGGGATTCATGAGCAGCGGTATGCGGCGGAGTGAGTTTTGCCAGAGTCGAGGTTTGAGCTTCAGTACACTGGATCGACATCTAAAGAAACTGCGTTGGAAGAGAAGGCGTAAGCCAATTTCCTCGGCTGGTAGTTTGGTGCCGGTGGAGTTGGCGGTCAGGAAATCCCCGAAGCAGCACGAACCGAGTTGTGGCATGGCCGTGGTGCTACCGGGCGGGCGCCGGATCGAGGTGCATCCTGATTTTGATACGAGTACGTTCGAACGCCTGGTGGGCATCCTGGAGCGGGCGTAAGCCGTGTTTGGACTGGGCCCAGCCGCACGGATCTATTTGGCCGCCGGGGTCACCGACATGCGCAAGGGGTTCGAGGGATTGTACGGTCTCGTCCGTGATCGCTTGTGCTTGGTTTTGCTCAGGTCGATCCCACCCAACAACAGGGTTCCGGCCAAGAACTGTCATGCCTTTGGTATGACAGAGTGATAGTCCATAACATATGATTTCCATACTGCCATCATGAGTCCGCTGGGACTCCTGGAATCCTTAAATGCGTGTGGGGCCGACACGGCGTGGTTTTTGCATCCTGTTTTTCACCATAGTACTTGCGTGCGAGATGAATGCCCAGACGACCACATCTGGTGCCTTAAGCGGAGTGGTGACTGATCAGATTGGTGCAGTGATTCCCGCTGCCCACGTTCAGATCAAAGACATCGCCAGGGGAACAACCCAATCAGCAATTACCGATCGCCAGGGAACATACCAGTTCTTCTTTCTGCTGCCGGGAAGTTACGAGTTGCTTGTGGCGATGGATAGCTTTCGTGAAGAGAAATGTAGTGCACCCCGCTAGAACTGGACAGGGAAGTTAGTTAGGCTTGGGGCCTCCGCCAGGAGGCGAGAATGTCAAGAAAGCCGAGAGTCCAGAGAACCCCAGAAGAGAAGTGGCAGATTGTGTTGGAAGGTTTGAAGAGCGGCAACGTGGCCGAGACCTGCCGCAAGTACGAGATCGCTCCGAATCTCTATTACCGCTGGAAGGATGAAGTGGAAGCCGGAGCCAAGGCTGCGCTAGGGGGGAAGAGCGCAGCCGCGCAGCCCGATCTGGAGCAGGAGAAGCGCATCAAACAACTGGAGCGAGCGCTGGGCCGGTCGCACTTGCAGATCGAGATCTTAAAAAACGTGCTGGGCGAGTGAGCTGCGGGCAAGCCCATTCGTCGGCACGGGAGTTTGTGGCCCAGGGCAAGCAAGCAAAGTTAGTAGCAGAGACACTGGAGATCAGCCGCTCCAGTCTCTACTATCGGCGGCAGCCTCGTGCCAGTCATGCGGATCGCTCGCACGACCAGGAGATCATTCTGGCCTGCGGCGAGAAACCGGCATACGGTTATCGTCGCGTGGTCTGGTGGTTGGGGCGGCATCACGGGTTGGTGATCAATGGCAAGCGGGCGCTGCGCGTGATGCGAGAACGTGGGTTGTTAGTGCGGCAGCGCCGCTTTCAAATCTCACGCAGAAAGGACTGGGGCAAGGTGGAAGCGCTGTATCCCAATCACGTCTGGCAGTCGGACATGACCAAGGTCTGGGCGGGACCGAGCGTGGGTTGGGCGTATCTGGTGTCGGTGATCGATTGCTGCACCCGCGAGATCGTGGGCTGGGACTTGAGTCTGCGCTGCCGTACCGAAGAAGCTCTGGCGGCGCTCAACCGCGCCGTGTTGGAGGTTTTGCCTTTCGGTTCTCGCGGAATGGGTTTGACTTTGACCACCGACAACGGCACGCAGTTCACCTCGGCGCGGTATGTCGAGACACTGAACCAGTTGGGCATTACGCACCGGCGCACGGCTTACAACCATCCCGAGGGCAACAGCTACATCGAACGGTTCCATCGCAGCTTGAAAGAAGAGGAGGTGTGGCTCAACGAATATCAGACCTTCGACCAGGCCCAGCTGAGCATTGCTCGCTGGATCGAGGAGTACAATCACGATCGTCCGCATCGCGGACTCCGGGGCAGAACACCGCACGAATCCCGTGCTCAGTTCCTTGCCCAAACCCTTACTTCAAACATGGCCCCTTGTGTCTAGTTTCGAGGGGTGCACTACA
>JAIQEY010000015.1 GCA_020073565.1 Terriglobia bacterium | reverse complement strand
TTCGGACATAAATCAACGACGACTTCTCCATCGCCTCGCGTTCTGCTTTTCCGAGATCCGTCCCATCAACTCCGGTCGGAGCCGTGCCAGCCTGGTAGGGAGGTGCCTGCCATCCGGGCTGATCCGGGCCGAAGGGCGGTATGGATCCAAGGCTTCCCGGGGCGTTCGACGGGCTTGCCTGTACTGAACCTGCGTGAGGCCGATGGGTAACGGAACGCTCCAGGTCCTTTTCGTTCAGAAATCCGCCATGCGCCTCTTTTGCTGAAGGCCTCCCAGAATCTGTGATTGGGAGAAGGCTTCGATCTGCGCCAGCGTTTGGGATCTCCGCAGGCTCTTCTTTCACGGCTGAGGCGCCAACCTTCGTCTTTTGTAGTGGGCTCTTGCGGGGGATGGACGTCGCCACAAAGATCAACAAAGCAACAACAAGTGCACCGGCGCCGATTATGACGAACCGGGTCTGCTGAAAATGCTGTCTTGCCCTCAGCTTGGCTCTAGTGGCAAAGTCTCGGGGCTGCACGACAGCCGGCGGCATTTCCAGCGGGGCTTGGATGGTCTCGTTCGGGGCGGGTACAGGAATGGTCGCGGAGGATGAGTCGTGTCCGTTGGGATGGATCATTTCGCCGCTCCTTTCGCTGGGGCGACAAATGCAATCGGGGCCAACACTGGCCGGTCTACTTCCTCTGCTTGTGCGATCTGGAGTAGCAAGTGCTCCCGCGATTCCTTGAAAGAAGGCCGCTCGAACACCACCGTGCCCTCGGTCGTTGCACCGGGAGGTAGGCGTCGTGCGGCTAGCCGATAGTCTTTGACGGCGACCGGTTCGGCTTTGATTGCCTTGTGGTGTTTTTGCTTGGCTGTTCCCGAGAGCTGAACCTGCGGCGGAAGCAATTCAACCGTGCGTGGCGAATCGTTTGCGATGTTGAAGGCTACGGTCATGTCCGAGCCTTTTTCCTCAGTTCGTGCAACTGCCACTCGCAGCTCCTTGCCGTGCCAGTCGAGCGGCGCAGCCAATATCGGGCTCGGCGACCGATGCTCGCCGTCATCAAGCTTGGGCGTGTTCTTGGGATTCACAGGACGCTCGTCGCCCAGAGACTTCGATTCGCCTATCAATACGGACGCGTACGCAGCTGAGATCAGGAAGCTTCGCTGCGGCTGATATTCCAGAACGTAATCGACAGGCTCAGAGTGCGCCGATGCTCCATCGCTCACCAGGGTTAGGGATACTTCACGCCCGCTTCGTGTGCTGATGAGGGCATTACTCCTGGCCGGTTTCGGGCTGGCTGGCTTTAGAAAGACCAGTCGTGGCTCTGCTTCAGAGTGTTCACCCTTGAATGCGGCGGGGTCTCCCAGAACGACTGAGCTGACTTCCTCTGGCAGCCTAACGGAACTGACGAAGCCGGGGTGTAGGTGCAACACCGTAACGCTCTGCGGATCCAGAGTAAGACTTACGATGTGCGCTTGCGGTGGTTCGTTCTGCGCCCGTCCTCCGCAGGTCAGGAAGCAAAGCGATGTGAGATGCACCAAACTCGTCCGAATTTTCATCGCATAACTCTCTTCGAATTGGTTTTTCCAAAATTGTCCGCAACACCCGCTTGGAGCACATAAGTGGCTCTGATTCTCGCCACATACGAAACGACATCGGCGTTGCGGTAGGACAGACCGCGGCGGGCAACAATGTCCTCACCCGCGTAGTAACCGGCGGCAACGAGCCGGAGATCGTTGTGAAACAGACGCATCAGCCAGGCTAGGTAGCGCACGCCGCCAGAGATGTTCTGCTCGATATCGCAGCTGTTTCTGACGCCCAGACGCCGAGCCATCGCGGGCATAAGCTGCATCAAGCCTTTGGCGCCCTTCGTGGACACGGCACAGGACTGCCAGTTCGACTCCCGCTGGATAATTGCGCGGACCAGGAGAACGGGCACGTGGTAGTGCCGAGCATACACAGAGACGTAATAGTCGGCAGCGCGACGGACTTGGTGATTCGCTGGCTTCTGCGATTCGGCAGAGAGGTTGGCAACTACGAACAACAAGAACGCGAGCGAGAGGAGCCGTGTCACAGAGCCCTCCCTTGGAGGCTTTGAGCTGTGTACTGCTGAGCATCGTAGACGAGGCTGGCGAAGCCATCTCTCAGCAGCAATTTCCGGCGATCCGATTCCGTCTTGGCCAAAAGCGGCAGGAGAGTGTCTCTCATCTCGGCCGTCACTTTTTGAGCGCCTAGAATTCTCAGTGCCTGGGCTAGATCGAGAATCTCAGAGACGGACGGCGGTTTTTCCAGACTCCATCCGCGCAACGCTTTCGCGAGACCCGCCATTCCCGCGTGAAATTCCGTGCCGGCATCAGGAGTCCTCATGGCAACGATTTCCGCCTCTCTTTCTGCGGTGGGGTGCTCCACGCGCAGGTAGAAGCAGCGTCGGCGAAGCGGATCTCCAATTCGCCTTTCTTCGTTCGATGTGAGTACAACGAAGGGAATGCTCTTCGCTTGGATTGTTCCGAGCTTGGGAATACTCAGCTGCCAAGCGCTCAGGAGTTCCAACAACATCGCCTCGAACGCATGGTCAACTTTGTCGAGCTCGTCAATCAGAAGGACGCAAGGTTTTTCGTATTGTAGTGCGCGAAGAAGGGGTCCCGCGCTGAAGAACTGCTGACCGTGCAATTCATTTTTTAGCAGTTCCCAATCAATGCCAGTGGCTTTCGCCTTCAGCTCCACACACAGCCTTTGCAACGACTCGTCAAATTTCCCAATGGCTTTGTCTTCACCTATCCCTTCGTAGCACTGCAGGCGCTCCACACTAGTATTGGCTGCTTGCGCAACGGCATACGCAAGTTGTGTCTTGCCGCTACCGGCAGGCCCTTCGGAGAACACCGGTCGATGCAAAGAGGCCGCCAGAAACACCGTAGTAGTGGCTACGGAATCGGCAATGTAGCCCGACCTCCGTAGCCCCTCACCGACTTCGTGAACGGATGAAAACACGCTTGCCTCCAAGACCAATACCGTTTGTCAGATCGAGCGTCATGAAGCTATGGTGGAATGAAATTTCGGTCAAATGAGGCCGTTTCGGCCTGCGTTTTGACCGAAAATCCACTTCCACCTACAAGCGACTGATGAGATTCCAGCCAGAGCAAAACCCGGACATCGCACCTGATCGAAGTTCTGCCGGTAAGAACGTTGGTCTTGAAGTAGCCCGAACTAGGGCCGAACTGCGTCGCGAACAGCCTTGGGCGGACTATAACGTCGAAGCAGGGGATCTTTCAAGAGAAAGACACTATTCGGTCGCCGAACTCGGAAAGATATGGAACCTCAGTGAGAAGACCATTCGGCGAATGTTCGAGAATGAACCGGGTGTATTGCAATGGGGGAAAGTGGAAGCCCGCTCGAGGCGCGCTTACACAACGCTTCGTATCCCTGAGACAGTCGCTCTACGCGTGCACAGGCGATTGCGGATTGCAGGTTGAACGCGGGCAGTCTGCCGTAGCCTGCGGTGGCCCTCGACGGCGCTGTTTTTTCATCCGAGACGGATTGGAGTCTTGCATATCATCTCTTTAGGTTTTTCAAAATGCCATGCTTTGCGAGCAGACTGCGCGAGCTGTTCCTGACGAGCCTTCACGAATGGGGCGTAGTGCCTCTCAGTAACTTTGACACTGCTGTGACCTAAGAGCAGGGAGACCTGATCGATGGGGACACCCGAAAGCAGAAGTTCGACCGCGAAGGTATCCCGAAGCATATGGGAGTGGCAACGCTTGACAGAGCCGTCGGGTCGTTTCATTTGCGCCACTCTGAAAAGGCGTGCCAACGCACGCGTCCAGCAGCGTTTGCACGTTTCAGGATCGCCGCTTCCGCTCCAGAAAAAATAACGCGGGTTCGGGTTCGGGAGCGAGGCCAGCAGAGCGTGCACAAACGGGGGCAGGGGAACGTATACGGGCACCCCGGTCTTAGCGCGATAGAGGAAAAGATTACCATCCTCGTCGATGCGGGGCCGCTCCAGTGTCACCGCATCCTTGATGGCGAGGCCCGACCAGCGCATCAGCAGGATCAGGGCGCGGATCCGATCGCGTCGATGTTCATAATCATGGCCGCCCAACCAATTGCCGTAAGCGTACGTAGCATCCACGAGTTGGTCGAATTCCTGCCGTGTGAAGTAATCGGTGGGTTTCGAGTCAACCTTGACGCGCTTGAGTAGGAGGGCCGGATTCTTTTCGATCCAGTCCATGCGTACGCAGAACCAGAAGAACGCCACTAATCTCTCATGCTTGCGCCGGGTGGTTGCCGAGCCGTTGCCCCACTGACTGCGAAATCTGGTCAACTCCGGCGGGGTCAGCTGATCGAGAAAAACGAAACCTTGGCCCGCCGCCCAAGCCTTCAATTGATTTTCTAGGAAGAATTCGCTCTTCTTCTGTGTGTGCTTGCTTAGGTGTCGGGATCTCTCATCATCACGAAAGCACTCGATAGCATCGAGGATGGTCACTCTAGCTTTGATCGCCGGCTTGTTGGGATCGGCAATGTCCTCCATCGTTCGGGCGTTGATCTCGGCCTTTTCCCAGCTGCGCGTGCGAGCCGAAGTGCGCACCAACCGTCCATCGGGTAGAGTTCCTTGAATCCATTTCGGGCACCGACAACGGCGATGGTTGATGTCCGTGTGCATGCAAGGAGCGTAATGGCGGGTGTAAACCGAGAGCATATTTTCAGAACCATTAGCGGGTCGGTTGTACGATTTTTGTACGATTCGCGCAAACGGTCTGAAAGCGATTGATTCTAGGCGGGTTTAAATTGGTGGACCTGGTCGGGATCGAACCGACGACCTCTTCCATGCCATGGAAGCGCGCTCCCAGCTGCGCCACAGGCCCAATCCGGGACAATCGATGCCAAAGGGAACTGCTTAATCAATTCTCGCCCACCTTCCCCGCGGAGTCAAACTCATCTACGATATGGGATACAAACCGAATTGCACGACGGAGCCCCATGTCCATGTCGCGATACAGTCTTCCGCTGTGTGTGATCGTTTCGTTTGCGTTGCTATTGCCGTGTGGGACGATGGCGCAAGAGGAGAGCGCAACACCAGCCGCAGCGCAGCCTCCGGTGCCTTACGCATCGGTAAACGAACTGAACGGCATTCTGGCGCAGGTTAAGCAAACAGCACAGAACATACAAGCGGATCTGGGAAAAACCCGGATTGATCGGTGGAAAACAGATGCTTCAACTAAACGACAAACGCAGGCCAACGTGGAGTCGATCCAGCGGAATCTACAGTCGGCGCTGCCCGAAATGATTTCGCAGCTGAGCAACTCGCCCGAGAACCTGGCAGCCAGTTTCAAGCTGTATCGCAACCTGGATGCGCTGTATGACGTATTCGGTTCGGTGGTGGAATCGGCGGGCGCGTTCGGCTCGAAAGATGAGTTTCAGAGTCTGAGCAACGACATGAGCGGGCTGGAGAACGCACGGCGGAGCTTTGGCGAACGCATGCAAAAACTGGCTGGCGCCAAAGAAGACGAACTGGGGCGGCTGCGCATGCAGATCAAAACGTTGCAAGCCGCGCCACCTCCGCCTCCAAAGAAGATTGTCGTCGATGACACCGAGCCCCCGAAGAAGCCGGTAGCGAAGAAGAAGCCGAAGCCGGCCACCCCTGCGCCCGCCAAACCGCCGGCGAGCACTCCGCCGTCGAACTGAGGGAGCCGCGTTCAGCAAATCCGCATCCCTCCCGAGCCTTGCCGATGTCGAGCCGGGCGTCCCGCCTGGCTGGGCGGGCGAAGGCTCCCGTCCCTCCACAAATCCCATCCTATTGAAAATAAATTGTTTATTGATGGAACTCGGGGTCAGGCGCCGGAGTCTAAGTTATCAGGGCGGGATATCGAGGGAGTGGTATCGGAAGACAAGTTTTCCCGCCTGGCGGGCCACTGTCACTCTATAATCGAGGATAACGCCATCATGGCGGGAGCTACGACATTGGGCGATCTCGCAAGCGCTATCGGAGCCCGAGTCCAGGAATCCGGTGTCATTGCCGAACTCAAGGCTGGTTCCGAGGACGCATACGCTTGGCTGATTGGAGAATTCCATCAGCCCATTTACAACCTTGTTTACCGCATGGTGAATGATCCCGCCGACGCAGCCGACACCACCCAGGATGTGTTTCTGAAAGTTTTCCGCGGGATCAAGCATTTCCACGGCGAGTCGAGCCTGAAGACCTGGATCTACCGCATCGCGCTCCATGAGGCCGCGAATCGGCGGCGGTGGTGGTTCCGGCACAAGGCGCACGAGACTCCCATTGATCCGGTCGAAGCGGGCGAGTTGGAATTTGCAGGCGAAAAGCGCCTGGTGGACCCGCGCGAGTCGCCGTTCGACAGCTTCGCCCATGCCGAGGTGCGTGCCGCGGTGGGACAAGCCTTGCAGCAGGTGCCCGAACCCTACCGGACAGCGCTGATCCTTCGCGACCTGGAAGAGATGGCGTACGAAGAGATCGCGGAAGTTCTGCAGATTTCGGCGGGCACTGTGAAATCGCGCATCACGCGCGGTCGTGACGCCTTACGGAAAAGACTAGCGGGATATGTGCGGGAGGTCGGCCCCGAGCTGGGGCTGATCGCTCCCGAGGAGTGCCGCGACAGAGCGGCTGAGGGTTCGCGTGGTGGCAGAGAGGTAGAGGTGACACCATGAACTGCGGGGAGGCCAAGAAGCTGTTCTCGCCGTATCTGGATGGCCAGGTGAGCGGGCGTGAGATGCGCGCACTTACCGGTCATATGGAAGATTGTTCCCGTTGCGCGCGCGAATATGTCGCAATGCGGCGCACGCAGTTGTTGCTGGCTAATCTGGGATCGAAAAAGGCGCCGGCCGATCTGGCGCTCAAGTTGAGAGTTGCGATCTCACGTGAAGCAGCGCAGAAGCGGCGGTCCCGCTTTGAGGGGGTGCTGGTCCGGTTCGAGAATGCTCTCAACGCCTTCATGGTTCCGGCCACGGCCGGACTGGTGAGCGCGGTCTTGATTTTCGGGCTGCTGCTGGGCTTTATTGCCTTGCCCAGCCAATTGCAGGCCTCGAGTGGTGACGTTCCACTGATGCTGTACACCGCGCCTCAACTGGAACAATCCGTGTTCGGCACATCGCTGGGCAGCATCGGCGAGGATTCGGTGGTCATCGAAGCCTACGTGGACGCCAACGGCCGGGTGCAGGACTACCGCATTCTGTCGGAGTCTGAAGATGCCAAGGCCGTCCTTCCACAGGTGAAGAACCTACTGATCTTTACGACCTTCCGGCCAGCGCTGTCGATGGGACGACCGACGGCGGGGCGGGCCGTGATTTCTTTTTCCAAGATCAGCGTGCGCGGCTAGTAGAAGTCCATCCCGACAACGGGTAGAATCCCAGACTCAACTGCAAAGGACACAAAGTGACACGAAGGCGGACCTTCGTGTTCCTATGTGTCCTTCGTGGTTAAATAAAGACGCTCAGCTCCTAATCGGTTTGACCCCGGATTGAGCAGTTCGTACACTATTTTCTGACTCACCCATTGTGCCCACGATCAGGAGGATTCCCTGGGACAAAATCTTCGACTGGCGTTCGTTCTGAGCCTCGTGGGAATGCTGGCGTCGGTGGCATCAGCCGAGAACACTCCACCGGTGTCGCTGGAAAGCAGTGAAACTCTGTTTACGATTCTAACCGCGATCAACACCTGCGGCTACGACCAGGAGTTGAACTCCTCGGACCCGCTGCGTATCCAGATCCGGGCTGAAGTTGCCAGAGCGGTCCAGAACACTCCGGGAGCGCAGGATACGATCGCTCCGCTGTGCGCGTTCTATCGTGAACACCAGGCAACCGATCCCTCGCGAGACCTGGCGCCCTATGTCTCCCTGGCCCTTTATCTCGGAGAAGCACCCACCTTCACGCCCAAGGCAAAGCAGGCGGAGCTTCCGCCGGATGCCGCAGGGGTTGCGGGCATCATTCCGTTCCTGCAGCCGTTCTACGAAAAGGTTGGCTTGCGCACGATCTGGGAACGGCATCACGACCGGTACAACGAACTGACGCAGATTTATCATGATCCCCTGGCGAAGATGACGTTTGACACGGAGATCTACCTGAAGCTGCCTTCGTCGGGCTATCTCGGACGTCAATTCACGGTCTATATGGATGCCATGGGTGCGCCCGGCCAGACCAACGCGCGCAACTACGGGTCGGACTACTACGTCGTGTTTTCACCCTCGGCGGGCACAGCCATCAAAATGCAGCAGATTCGTCACACGTATCTGCACTATCTTCTTGATCCGCTGGCGCTGAAAAACGGCGCTTCGTTCAAGCGGCTGGAACCGCTGCTGGACGACGTAAAGTCCGCCCCCATGGATGAGGTCTTCAAAGAGCATATTTCCCTGCTGGTGACGGAGTGCCTGGTGCGGGCGGTCGAAACACGAACCATGGGTTCCAAGACAGCCGAGTCCGAGCGAGAGAAAACCATCAACGAAGCCGATGTGGAAGGCTACGTACTGACCCGCTACTTCTACGATGCGTTGGCAAAGTTTGAAAAAGACCCGATCGGGATGCGCAGCGCTTATGCGGATATGCTGGGTGCGATCGATGTCGGGAAGGAAATGAAACGGGCATCGCAGCTCCAGTTCGCCGGGGAAGCAGCACCCGAACTTCTGCACCTGGCGCGTCCGAGGGATGAGCACCTGCTTTTGAACGCCGAACGGCGGCTTTCCGCGGGCGACCCGGAGACGGCGCAGAAATTGGCGCAGCAGGCGCTGGACCAGGAAGAAGGCGATCCCGGGCGCGCGTTATTTATTCTGGCGCAGGTCGCTACCGTCAACCGCGACATGGAAGGGGCACGAACATACTTTGAACGCGCGCTGCAAATGGCACGCGAACCCAAGGTGATCGCCTGGTCGCACATTTATCTTGGCCGAATTTTCGATTTGAAAGAAAATCGGGACGCCGCGGTCGATCAGTATCGCGCCGCATTGAATTCACCAGGAGGAACGCTTCCCGAAGTGAAGATCGCAGCACAGCACGGACTGGAACAGCCATATGAGCCTCCGCAGTCGAGAGAACCGCAGTAGCAAACCTGAGATTACGGGAGACAGCATGAAGCGAACAGCAATCATCGTAGCGGTATTGAGCATGGCCCTATGCGCGGCGGCCCAGAGCAGCGGACAGCCAGCACAGCAGACGCCTCCGGCGGCGGGCCAGGGAGCCCCAGCCCAGGGTGCGACGCCACCCGCCAAGCATCCACCGCAAGCAAAGACCCAGCCGGAATTCGACGCCTACAATGTAGTCGTCAAGAATACCGATCCGGCAGCCTTTGAAAAGGCGGCAGACGATTTTGCCAGCAAGTTTCCGGACAGCGAATTGCGCGCGCTGCTGTACAAGAATGCGATGCGCCTTTACCAGAGCGCGAACAACGGTGAAAAGACCGAGGCCATGGGCCGCAAAGTGCTCAGTTTCGACGGAGATGATCCGGAAGCCCTGGTGCTGGTGGCCGAAGTGATCGCGGAGAAAACGCGCGACACGGATCTGGACAAAGACCAGCGCTACGACGAGGCAGTGAAGATGGCCACGAAGGCCACCTCAACGGTGGACACGGACATCAATGCCCCGGCGGGCACGCCCCAGGACAAATTAGATGCCTACAAGTCGCTGCTGCGTTCCAACGCCTACTCCATTATGGGGACCATCGCATACAAGAAAGAGAATTATCCGGTGGCGGAGGAAGATCTGCAGAAGTCCATCGACGCCTACCCTGCCCAGCCCGACCCGGTCGTTGTTCTGCGTCTGGCGCTCTGCCTGGACAAGCAGCAAAAATATCCTGAGGCGCTCAAAGTGGCCAACCGTGCCGTGGAATTGACGCAGGACAATACACCGATCGGCACTCCGGCCCGCCGGGAGCGCGACCGCTTGCAGCAACTTACCGGAGGAACGCCGTCGGCTCAGCCCCCGGCACAGCCTCCGAAGAACTGACCGCACGGCACTGAATGGCGGCCCCACTCTCTCATGAAGTCACGCGAAATCATTGCGCTGGAAGAAAGCCTCGGACACCACTTCCAGCGCCGCGAATTGATCGAGCAAGCCCTGACCCACAGCTCGCAAGCGCGCGAGGTGGAGGCCCTGGGCGCGTCGCCCCGCGCCGGCGATAACGAACTGCTCGAATTTCTGGGTGATGCCGTGCTCGGCCTGGTTACGACTGAGGCGCTCTACCAGCGCTTCCCCGGATTCCAGGAAGGCCACCTCTCGAAGCTGCGTGCGCATCTGGTAGGACAGAGACATTTGCTGCGCGTGGCCGAGCAACTTCAGATTGGACATTACCTGCGCCTCGGCCGTGGAGAAGAAAAAAGCGGCGGCCGCACGAAAGCAACGTTGCTGGTCGATGCGCTGGAGGCGATCCTGGCGGCGCTCTATCTGGACGGAGGATGGCCGGTAGCGCGCGACTTCATCCTGCGGGTGATCGTCGATCCGGAACTGGCGCATATGAAACTGGAGACCAGCGCGATGCCGGTAATGGATTTCAAGTCCGCACTGCAGGAAAGACTGCAGGCCAGCGGAAAACCTCAGCCCGTGTACGCGCTGGTGAAGGAAGAAGGGCCTGAACACAAGAAGATGTTCACCGTCGAGATCAAGCTCACCGAACCGGAGATCGCCGAGTTTGTGGCGCGCGCGCAGGGGACCACCAAGAAGCGTGCCGAACAGGAAGCGGCACGGCAAGTGTTGGAGCACATGTCAACCCTGCCGGATACAACAAGACCGCGAACGGGAAAGGATGCAAGCACCCTATAGGCTGGCGAAAAGCACACCTCCGGCGCTAAAGCGCGATCGCATTTCAACGGCTAAGCGGAAGGACTGAAGTCGTGCCCTTCCCAAGACCGTGCGAATGAGAGTTTTTCCGCCGCGTGCTGTTGTTCCGCCGTTCACTATGTCATGGAGCGAACAAATCTCAGCCAGTGACTGGCCTGCGACGATTCAGTCGGTCGCGGGAACGGTGGTGATCGCGATCTTCGTGGTCACGTTCATGGTGCAGGCCTTTACCATCCCATCGGAATCCATGGAGCACACGCTCCTGATCGGCGACTATCTGCTGGTTGATAAGTTCTGCTACGGGGACAGCGCACTGTGGAGCCATATGCTGCCCTACCGCAAGATCCGACGTGGCGACATTGTCGTCTTCCATTATCCGGTGAACCCAGCACAGCACTTCGTGAAGCGCGTGGTGGGAGTGCCGGGGGACCGTTTGCGACTGATCAACAAGCGGGTTTACGTCAACGGCCAGCCGCTCGATGAGCCCTACGTTCAGTACATCGCAGCCGACCGCCAGCCTTACCGCGACGACTTTCCGCGCACTGACGTTCCACCGTTTGGGGTCAATGCAACATGGTGGTCGCAGATGCGGAAGCTGGTGGAGGATCGCCAGCTGATTATTCCTGAGGACCATTACTTCGTGCTAGGCGACAATCGGGACGACAGCCAGGACAGCCGTTATTGGGGATTCGTGCCGCGGCAGAATATCATTGGACGTCCGCTGCTGATCTACTGGTCAGCCGCTAACCTGAACAACGACCTGCCCGCATCACCCAACGCGGGTGATAGACTTTATCACCTTGCCTATGCAGTCACGCACTTTTTCCAGATTACCCGCTGGAGCCGCACTTTCCGGCTGGTTCGTTGACACTTCAATTTCCTGAACGGATCGATACTGTGCCCAAGAAAGAAAAAGAAATAGAAAACATCCCGGAAGAGAAGCCGCACGAAACGACGGTCGAGTTTCTGGCGTCGCTGGCGGGTGTGCTGGTGACCGGCCTGTTCATCATCACGTTTGTCGTGCAGGCGTTTGAGATTCCCTCCAGTTCCATGGAGGACACCCTGCTCATCGGAGACCATGTGTTCGTGAACCGCGAACAGTTCGCGCCGCCCACGACCTGGCTGGGGCCACTGTTGCCCTATCGTGACATCCGCCGCGGCGACATCGTGGTGTTTCTGTCGCCCGAGACACAAGGGTTGTTCGTGGTGAAGCGCATCATCGGCATTCCCGGAGACCGCATTCATCTGCGGGACGGCGCTGTGTACCGCAACGGCGAGAAGCTGGATGAACCGTATGCAGAGCATAAGAAGGGCGACTACGACCCCTACCGCGACAACTTCCCTGCCGTACCGCCGTCGGACGAAAATGGCGTGAGATACGAGGCATGGCAACTTGGGCTGCCCTCCCACTTGCAGGACGGCGATCTTGTGGTGCCCCCGGACAGTTATTTTGGGATGGGCGACAATCGCGACTGGAGCTACGACAGCCGCTACTGGGGCTTCATTCCGCGTAAAAATGTGATTGGACGTCCCATGTTTATTTACTGGTCATTCACAACCCCGGAAGGCCAGTACCAGAAGAGCAGCTTTGGGGAACGGGTCGGCTTTCTGGGCCACATCATTTTTCATTTCTTTGATCAGACGCGCTGGTCGCGCACGCTTCGGGTTGTGCGGTGAAGTTTGTGCGCTCCAAGCGCGGGATGGCCGTCCTCGCGGCGATCCTACTCATCCTGTTTCTGGTCCGCCCCGGCGTGTACCAACTGCGCAACCGCATTGCGACCTCCATCGGCTCAGCTCTGGGCCGCAAGGTCACACTGGAGAACGTGCGGGTGCACCTTCTGCCCCGGCCGGGCTTCGATCTTGAAGGTCTGGTGATCGACGACGATCCTGCTTTCAGCGCCGAACCGATGATTCGCGCACAAGACGTTTCCGCTGCCATTCGTTTCCGCTCCTTGCTGCGCGGACGACTGGAGATCGCGACCCTGAGCGCAACCGAGCCCAGCATCAATCTGGTCCGGAACAAAGAAGGTCGGTGGAACCTGGCCAGCCTTCTCGAGCGCAATGCCCAAATTCCAGTGGCTCCAACCAGTAAATCGCCTTCGGAGCGGCGGCCAGCCTTCCCCTATCTGGAAGCGGGACATGCCCGCATTAATTTCAAAATCGGGCAAGAGAAAAAATCCTATGCGTTGACCGATGCCGACGTAGCGCTTTGGCAGGATTCGGAAAACTCCTGGGGAGCGCGCATGAAGGCCCAACCGGTGCGCACCGATTTCAATCTCACCGACACCGGGCTTCTCGAGATCAATGCGACCTGGCAGCGCGCCTCAAACTTGCGGGAGACTCCAGTGCAGATCGCGGTGCGATGGGAAAAAGGCCAACTTGGACAGATCACCAAACTCCTGTCCGGCAAGGACCGGGGATGGCGCGGAGGCGTAACCTTTACTGCAAATCTATCCGGCACTCCGGAGGCGCTGTTAGTCAAGAGTGCGATCCGCGTCGACGACTTCCATCGCTATGACATTCTTGGCAGCGAAAATGTGCGCCTAGGGACCGGTTGCTCGGGCCGCTATAGCGTAGCCGATGGTGTGCTCGGTAACCTCGCATGCGAGTCGCTCGTGAGCAGCGGAATTCTTAAAGTAGCGGGAAGCCTTCGCCTCGCCTTGAGTGAGCCCCGCTACGATCTCTCGCTGACCGCGAACAAGGTGCCCTTGATCTCCACGCTTGGCTTGCTACGTCACGTGAAGAAGCAACTGCCCGCCGATTTGTCCGCGGCCGGAGTGCTCGATGGCGCGTTTCACGCAGTGCGCCACGGTTCGACGCCGGCAGAAATAAATGGCGAGGGCGTTGCAGCCAATGTGCGGATCTTTTCCAATGCTGGGAAGAACGAAATCACACTTGGCAATATCCCCTTGCGGTTGGTGGGCGCCGTTAGTTCACGAAACAAATCCGGCAAAGCCAATTCGAAAGATAGTGGCCAGGAACCCGTTGAGCCTCACCTCAGGATCGGAGCTTTTCCGCTCTCGGTGGGAGGCTCGGCGCCGGTCATCGCCAGCGGATGGGTGTCCGCCTCAGGCTACCGCTTTTTGCTTCGGGGTGACACGACCGTGACGAACGTGTTTCGCCTGGCGAGTACGCTCGGAGTGAGCGGCTTCGCTCCAGCGGCCGAAGGACTCGCGACGGTGGACATCAATGTCTCTGGTCCCTGGCAGGGATTCGCACCGCCTACCATCCTCGGCAGCGCTCAACTGCGCGATGTGCGTGCCGAGATGCGCGGGCTGAATGCACTGATCGAGATTTCCTCCACCACGATGACGCTGGCATCAGACGCGGTATGGATGGACAAGATCGCGGCTCAGATTGCCAGCACACACTGGAGCGGCAACGTTACGGCTCCGCGGCCCTGCTCCGCGCCGAACTGCGTCTTCCAGTTCGATCTGGCCGCTGATGAACTCTCAACCGCCGACCTCGTCGAATGGTTCGCGCCGCGCGCTGCCAATCGGCCGTGGTACCGGATTCTGAACCCCGCCGATCAATCGGGGATCTCTCCTCTGCTGGCGGTGCAAGCCAGGGGCGTCTTGCGCCTTGGACACCTGCAACTGAAGAAAGTTCTCGCCAGCCAGGTTGCTACTCAAGTGGAATTGGATCGCGGCAAGATCAGGCTGACCAACCTACGCGCCCAACTGCTTCAGGGGACACACCAAGGAAACTGGACCATCGACGTATCCACCCAGCCGCCGAAATATCAAGCAGCAGGTATGTTGCAGAACATCTCGCTCGCTCAGGTGAGCGGGTTGATGAATGACGCCAGGGTGAACGGCACCGCCGATGCGAAGTTCGACGGGACCGCGTACGGTAGCAGCTTTGCCGATTTTCTGGAGCATGCCAGAGGCAAGTTTCAATTCACTATGAGAAACGGCAGCCTGATGCATCTCGATGCCGCAGGTAGCGCCACGCTTTTCCCCGTGCACCGCTTCACCGGGGACCTGCAACTCGAAAAAGGTATTTGGGAGTTAACGACAGGCAAGCTGGAATCGCGCGACGGCATCTATCAGGTAAGCGGAACGGCGGCCAGCGACAGTAGCTTGAAATTCCTGTTGACGCGTAGCGACGAACAGTCGTGGCGTCTGACCGGGACTTTGGCAAAGCCGCGTCTGGAACGGGTTAATCGCGCTGAGGCGGAAGCTAAAATGGCTTCGCAGCCTTAGATCACGCCTTAAATCAGAGAATTCAACCTTCCTAGCGCCTGTCAACCTGTCGCTTCCAACAGTTGTTGGTGACATGGGAATGTTACGCCAACAATCTCAATGCCAAGGAACGGAATAGACCGATAGGATTCTATATGGCCCCGGCTCGCAACCCTTGAATGCTCCATTCTTGACATTCGTTTCGGCCTCGTCGAAAGAAACAAACAAGCAGTGGGCATTTGTGCGAAGTTCGTCTGCTATAGAGTTGCATGACAGCGGGGAGTGTTCTGGGCGCATTTCTGGCGTAAAAAACTTACCACGTCGAAACCTTCAAGTTGTTCGCGAGAAGGTATGACTACGTTTGTCGAAAACGACGCCTCCGGTGAATGGGCCTTCCAGCACTCATCATCGAACTCCAATTCGTGTGCTTCATAGTAAAAGAGCGATGTTCCTTCAATTGGAATTGAGTGTTCCTTAGCGACGATTCTTATAATTTCGGGCGAGTCAAAGAACCAGTACCCATTGTGCTTCCAGTAGTTGATGTAGTCAGCGAAATCCTCAGAAAAACAACTGCTAACGGAATAGAGGTCAACGACGTTGGTCGCCTTGAGCCAGTCGGGCTTCTTGACCACCCGCTTCGCCATGTAGCCGACAGGAATCATTCTTGGCTAAGTCTATCGCCAACGCCTAAGGTTGCGAAGGGCTTAGCACCGCAGTGGAGCATTATTGTCGCAAACAGGCACGATTACACCTGTTAGGAAATTGCCGATGAAATGTGGCGTTACGCCAACTGTCAGAAGTCAGACGCGGGACGGGGCTGCCTTCGACACCGCCAATACTCTTGCACGGCATTATGCCACTGTCGGCCGAGGTCAGCGGTGCCAACTCCAGATGGGATTGCCCTTCTCGTCCCGGAGAACGAGGGTGTCGGTACCCTTCACGACTTCACGGGCGAGGACGAGGTCAGCTTCGCCCTGCTTGACCTTTGACCCAGTGACGGAAATTTCGTCCCCTTTGCTGAAACTCACGCCCATATCGTCGAGAAAGGACTTGGGACAGAGATACACGTCGACGGTGTCCGTTCCAGTCTTCAACAGCAAGTGGGCAATCTCTTTCTCGCTACCCTTGGGAGGCAGTTTCATCTCCTCCACGGTGCCTTTCATCTTGGTCTCGGTGTGGACGTCATACTTGGGCGGGCTTGCCTCTTGGGCTTTTTGCGCAACGAGGGGCAGTGTACCGAGAAGTGCAACGGCAGGAAAGATGCACTTCCAACGGCGCCCTGACGGGTTGATCTGAGCTGAGCGACGCATGGCTCCTCCTTTCTGTGGAGAGGCAGGATGAAGCCATATTGGCGAACAGCGCTATCGTACTCCAATTGTCAACGTGCCGGATCAGGGCACGTATCCGGCGCCTCGCAACACTTTTCCGGGCAGAGCCCCGGTCATTTTCCCATTCGCGATGACCGGAAGGCCGTTGACCAGCACATATTCCATGCCTTGCGATAGCTGGTTTGGATCATCAAATGTCGCAAGGTCGCGGATCGTCTCGGGATCGAACACGACCACATCGGCCCACATTCCCTGCTTCAACACACCGCGGTCCGCGAGTCGCATGCGTTGCGCCGGAAGCGATGAAAACTTTCGGACGGCGTCTTCCAGCGTCAGCTTTTTCTCTTCCCGAACGTACTTCCGCAGGATGCGAGGAAATGTTCCGTAGGCGCGCGGATGCGGGTGTTCCTCGCCGAGAATGCCCTCGGGTGAAGTCCCCGACGAATCGTTGTCGACCGACATCCAGGGTTGCTGCAATGCCAGCGCCACATCCGGTTCCGACATGCCGAACACAGCGCATTCCGTGAATGCCTTGTCTTCAATCAGAAGATCGAACAGCGCATCCATCGGATCCTTATTCCAGGCCTTGGCAACTTCCGAAAGCCGCTTGCCCTGAAACTGTTTGAGCGCGGGATTCTCGACGACGCTGATCATCACGTCCTGTGGGCCGCTGATCTCCTGCCATTCGTTGTCCCAGTCCTTGGACGGAGTCTCCATGTCTTTGCGAATCCGCGCGCGGGTGGCGGGATCTTTCAGGCGCTGGATCAACTTGGCATCGCCGCCGTCATGCGCCCATGCCGGCACGAACGCCGACATGCTGTTGAACCACGCGGTGTAGGCATACGTGTCGGCTTCAACATCGATGCCCTCGGCGCGACCTTTGTTAACCCTTGCAACCAATTCGGGCATGCGGCCCCAATTCTGTTTTCCCGCGGCCTTGAAATGCCAGATTTCGACCGGGATATGCGCTTCGCGGCCGATGCGCACGGCCTCATCTATCGATTCCAAAACGCTGTCGCTCTCATTGCGCATGTGAGTCGCGTAGATTCCGCCGAACTTCGACGCCTCGCTGGCGAGCGCGATCAACTCCTCTGTTTTGGCATAGGGCGCAGGCGCATACATGAGCGAGGTCGAGACACCGGCTGCGCCATCGCGCATAGCTTCGCGAACCAGCGCCTTCATCTGGTTGAGTTGATCCGGTGTGGGCTGAACATCTGCATCGCCTAAAATCACGCGCCGGACTTGCGTAGCGCCCACGTAGCTGGCGAGATTGATTCCCATGCCCTGCTTTTCCAGCCAAGCGAAGTATTGACGGAAAGTTCGCCAGTCCGGATTGATCCTGTAATGCTCATAGCCGGGGCGGTCGGCCTGGATGATAGCATCGTTCAACGGCGCCGCCGATCCGCCTTCTCCCGTAATTTCGGTGGTGATGCCCTGATGGATCTTCGACGGCAGCCGAGGATCGACCAGAATGGTCATTTCCGATTGGCCGAGCATGTCGATGAATCCGGGGGCGACGACTTTTCCCCGCGCGTCAATCGTCTGCTTCCGAGACGCGCCGGAAAGATCGCCGATCGCCGCAATTCGGCCATCACGGATTCCGAGGTCGCCCGAATACCAAGGAGAGCCGGTGCCATCCACAATATGTCCGTTCGTGATGACGAGATCGAAGCCAGGATCGGCGGCGAAAACACAACGAGAAACTGTTAGCAGAAACACAAGCAGCAGTCGAACACGAGCAGTCATCATTTTTCCCCGTTTCAGTCTGTCATCCTGAGCGGAGCCACTGCTTCGCGCAGCGAAGCAGCGGTGGAGTCGAAGGACCCCTACTCCCAACAATGCTTCTCGCCTTCGCCAGCTTTGGTTCGCCGAGTTCTCGCGTTGGGTAGGGGTCCTTCGACTCCGCAGGAACTTCACTTCGTGAACTTCCTGCTACGCTCAGGATGACAAAACAATAGCTGAATTCAGTTTAATCACAAGCTCTTAGGATGACAGTTTGTACTTATGCCACAAGCTTTGTGGGACGCCCCACCAGAATGCCAAGAATAGTCCAGAGCACGAGCGCGAGCCACTCCCAGCCAGAGAAGTGTCCCGGAACAAATGGAAACAGTTTCATCAGCACCATGGCAAGGCCGACGAGAGCGCCTAGCAGCGCAATCATCCGGTCAAGGATGGCGGGCCGCATCCACAGATACGCCGCGCAGGTCGCAAGCCATCCGCTGGCGGACGCAACCGAGCCCACCTCGGAAATCGGTACCAGGATCGCACTCCCAAGAAACATGCACAGTGCCGTAGCGATTCCGACCCAAACCACCGCCGTCGCTGGCGTCTGATTGTGTGGATGAATGCTGGCCAGCCTGCCATCCACCATTCCCCGCCGTCCCATGGCGAAGAGCAGACGCGTGGCAGCAACAAAATTTCCGTTGAAGCACTTGAACAAAGAGAGCAACGCAGCGCTCAGGATCATGCTCACAATCCAGCGCGAGCCAATCGCATGTTCAAAAGCAACCGCCGTCATAAACCGCTCGTTCGTCAATTGCCGCCAGGGCGCGACGAAGCCAACTGCAGCGATCACGATGATATAAAAGACGAATCCGACGATAATCGCCGTATAAATGGCACGAATGAATCCGCGCGCCCGGAATTCCGGATTCGCTTCTTCCGCTGCCTTGGTCACCGATTCGAATCCTGTCATGAAGTAAGGGACGATTTGAAGAACCAGCAGAATCGAAACGAATGGCGTGTGCGTGAACAAAGGCGGAAAGTTGGCGGTCGAGCCGCGCACCGCTCCGAACGCAACGAAGGTCGAGAACAGCGCAAGCGTGCCAAATGTCGTCCAGTTCTGAAAGGTGGCACTCAACCGGATGCCGCGGTAGTTCACGGCTGTGAGCAGCGCAGTCAGGGCGACCCCAATGACCAGATGCGGCAGGTACACCGGCTTTCCCGCTACGCGATATAACTCAATCGAATCCAGCGCCGGGAAAATGTATCCCGCAATCCGCCCGACTGCCACCGCTTCCCATGGACAGACAATGAAATATGCCAGCATCATCATCCATCCCGTGAAAAAGCTGACCTTCTGCGGAAAGACGCGTGCGGTGTAGGCGATCTCGCTGGCTGCATCCGGCATCGCCATGACGAGTTTGCCGTACACATAGCCAATCGGCAGCAGCAGCATGCCGCCAATCGCGAAGCCTAACACGCCGCCTAGTGGGCCTCCCCGCATCAGCCAGTCGTCCATCACTACCAGCCAGCCGACGCCGACCATCGTTCCCCAGCCGAGGGAAAAATAATCACGGACGCGGAGCTTGTGCGCGAGGTGGGTCATCGCGACCGGACGAAGGGGACGGAAGAGGCAAATCGCACAGGAAGGGTCATGGGCGCGAATTATAAAGCATCGCGCCCAGATCAAAATCTACAAGGGAAACAATTCAGGCGACTGCGTAGTGGGGAGGGGGTTCGGGCGCCCGCAGAATGCTAAGCGCCTCCTCCAGGGAAGAAATTTCAAACACCGAGTTCAAGTGCGTGGCTTCGAGCACCCGCCGCACGAACGCGGAGGGATTCACCAGCTTCAGCTGCACTTTTTCCTGCAAGGCCCAGCGCCTCAACATCAGCAATACACCCAGGCCACCGGCATCCATTTGCTCGATACCGGACAGATCAAGCACCAGTACCCGGAGGTTCTCCAAGCGCTCCAGCCGCATACGGAACTCATCGAGGGTCGCGCCACGTACCATGCGCCCCGAGCAGCCCACCACGGCCACATCATGTAGGCATTCGATTTGGTAGGTCAGTTCCATATATCTACTCATACGAGCCAGCCCGTCGGGAAGTTCCCGAAATCGGCGCTCAAACATTTGGACGGAGCAGGAGGGGAAAGGTTATCCAGGGAAAAGCGTCTCAGGCTTGAGGAGACGCTGGAGTCCCGAACGGGTAAACAATCAACAACTTGCAAGCAGAACCTGACACTGCGGTCGAGAGATCTCCCTGAGACCGAAGATCTGGCACCGGGGAACTGCTCCTCTACACGTGCGCAACTTCCTGCACAAGAATCTTGGCCTCGAGCACTGCAGTGCAGGCGAGCGAGCGTGTGATCAGACAAGCACGCTCTGCTTTTTCCAGCAGGCGCCCCATACGCTCGCGTTCCTCTTCTTTCGCAATCGTCACCGTGGGAAGCAGAAGGACTCGGGTGAAACGAAAGCCGCCTTCCTGCTTTTCGAGGGTGCCCTCGACTGTGAGTTCGAGCGCGTGCAACTGAAGTTTGGAAGCTTCCGCCACCGCGCGCAAGGTAGCCACGTAGCAGGTTGAAACCGCAGCCACGAGCAGGTGTTCCGGCGTCCATAGCCCGGGCTCTCCGCCAAACTCCGGAGGCGCCGCGAAATTAATCGTCCGGGGAATGCCCTCGGCTTCCACGATTCCGCGTGTGTGTTCGGTCCAGTGAGCAGTGGTGCGATAGGAGTAATTGGTGGGCATGGCTTGGGTCCTCACACTTAAGCTAACAAGCGCGTACACAGGCAGCAGTGAGCATGGTCACTCGGGGTCGTGACGCCAGGATTCGGCAGACGCTTACAGTCCCGCCTCAATCCGCGAGCGCGGATCAAGTACGTCGCGGAGCGCATCGCCAATAAAATTGAAGGCAAGCACCGCCAGCATGACGGTAGCGGCCGGAAAGAGCACCAGATGGGGCGCGTCAAACAGATGCGAGCGCGCGTCGTTCAGCATCGATCCCCAACTGGCGGTCGGGGGAGGCACGCCTAATCCCAGGAAGCTCATCGTCGCCTCTGCCAGAACTGCGCCCGCCATGCCGATCGCTGCCTGCACAATCACGGGCTGAATAATGTTCGGAAGAATGTGCCGCAGCAGGATGCGCAGGTCGCTCGCCCCGAGGGCGCGCGCGGCTTCAACGAATTCCCTTTCACGCACCGCCAGCACCTGCGCGCGGACCAGCCGCGCATAGCCAACCCATCCCCCGAGCGAGAGCGCAAGCACCAGATTAAAGATGCCGGGTCCCCGGAAGGCAACGAAGGCAATCGCAATCAGAATGCCGGGAAAAGAGAGAAAAGCATTCATCAGCACGATGTTGACAAAGCGGTCGATGCGGCCACCGTAGTATCCCGCAAAGCTGCCGACGATGAGGCCCAGGAACAAAGAACCGGCGACCACGCTGCTGCCCACGAACATCGAAATGCGCGCACCCCAAATCAGCCGCGAAAGAATGTCGCGCCCGAGTTCGTCGGTGCCGCACAGGTGCTGTGCCGACGGTGGCTCCAGACGGTTAGGAAGATCGATGTGGGCAGGATCCTGCGGAGCAATCCACGGCGCGAAAAGGGCCGCGATCAGGAAGAACGCCACCAGCACAACGCCCACCGCCGCCAGCGGATTGTGGCGGGCCAGGCGTGGGAGCGAGATGGCGAGAGTAGACATGGCGAGTGAGGACTTCGGGAACTACCATATCTCAAGCTGGAGTTTCCGGTAACTATCTATCATTTCAAAATCGGAGCGGTTTGACGTGATCAGGCGGGCGCCGTGCGAGCGGGCCGTGAGCGCAATGAGAACATCGAAATGCAGATCGCGCAGTTTAGCGGGTGACAACCCACGATCGGCGCGAATTTTTGCGAGTATCTCGCCAGACTCGAGCCAATTTTTTTCAGTAGGAGTCAGCGTAGGATGATTCCTAGCGAGGGCGCGCAGAACTTCCCGGTCCGCCGAAGTCACAACGCCACGCCATAATTCGGCCATGACCACGGAGGAATTACGGATGAGCCCGGTCAAGGCCTCGATCCGCTGACGGTGGCAGTCTGTGCGCAGGTGGTCTACTAGAACCGACGTATCGAAGATAATACGCTCACTCATCGAGACCGGCGAATGAGAGCTTTCCACCATTCTTCTTCATCAAGGCCTTGAAGCGCTTCAGCGCAACCAGTTCCCGGAGAGCCACATGGACCGCCTCAGTGCGCGACTTCACGCCGAGAAGTTTCTTGGCCTCGTCAGCCAAATGGGTATCTAAGCGGATCGACGTCATGGTCCCAGCCATCGGATTCTCCTGAAACGCAGTGTATATACACGATAAGCTATTTGTATATATAGGTCAAGTAGACTTTGCGCTCCCGCGGCGCTGGAGCAGCACATAGGCTCCGATACCCATCCAGACGACATTGAGGGCCGCCGACGGATAGGCGCCGTTCCAACCGCTATTCACGACAAAGCCAGCGGAGCCGACCACATTCATCCACTGGTACACGGCAGAGCGGCCATGCAACTTTCCCAGCGACAGAAGCGCATAGGCAGCCAGGATCAGCCCCGCGCCGACCCACCCGACGATTTCTACGAAGTAGTGCATCGCACCCCCAGATTGCAGCAGTGGCCAAGACGCCAATATACGCGTCAACGAGATTTTGTACGCCAGCCATGTATCTTTTATGGTACACTGATGTTGGGACGTGAGTGCAGATGGCTCGTGAAAGAGCGCCACGGAAAGTCGAGCTCGTATTCTTTCGCAGCGAAGCTGGCGCCGAGCCGGTTCGCGATTGGTTGAAGGAAATGGATACCGCAGAGCGGCGTGCCATTGGAACTGACCTGCTGCGTGCACAATGGCGTTGGCCAGTAGGCATGCCGCTGTGCCGCCCGATGGGGAAAGGTCTGTGGGAGGTGCGAACCGATCTCCCTGGCAACCGCACGGCGCGCGTCTTGATCTGCTTTTATCAGGGTCGCCTGGTGGCGCTGCACGGATTCATCAAGAAAACACGGGCCACTCCCGAAGATGATTTAGCCTTGGCGCGAAAGCGCCAGAAGGAGTTGGAGCAATGAGTAAGAAGAATATGGGATCGAGCATTGACGACTTCCTGAAGAAGGAAAACATCTTCGAAGAAGCGCAGGCACAAGCCATCAAGGAGGTCGTAGCCTGGCAACTGGCCAAGGCCATGAAGAAGAAAAAAATCTCCAAGGCGCGCATGGCGGTCTTGCTGAAGACGAGCCGCTCCCAGGTCGATCGCATTCTCGATCCGAAACGCGACATCACACTGTCGAGCCTGCAGCGGGCAGCGGCTTTGGTGGGGCAGCGGGTTGTAATTGAATTGGTCTGACAGATCTTTGCTCCAATGGCCTGCGCCAGCCTGCCCCCACAAGGGCCGCGAAGGATGGCGCACCAGCGGATAAGACCAGCAAGGGGGGATCGTGCCGAAATTTTCGAAGTATCTTAAGTTGTATTGCACCGATCTTGTTACGCTCACCACGAAGGTGATCGCCGACCCGGTTCGCGTGGAGTTTTTTCAAGGCCCACGCGAGTACGACACATTCGTTCGCGTCAGTCCGCCAATCGTCCGGGCCGGAGTTGATCGGATACTTTTCGCGCCAAAGCGCATGGTGGTCGCTGGGAGTGAACTCAGCTATATCGAAATCATCGTTCGAGCGGAGCATCAGGCTGGTCGCCGCCAGTACTGTGAGGACGAAATTAACCGCGTTGTGACGCAACTGTCTGCCGTTCTAACACCCGCGCTGTTCAACTTCGAGCTGTGGAGCGGATGGTTGAGCGATTCCGAGCAAGCCCTGGGCGGCGGATGGGTTGGGACCTCCCCGGCGGTACAGTTTGAACCAGCAGAGTTAGAAAGGCAGATTGAGTCTTACCGGCTTGCTGTCGCTGGTGATCCCGATATCGAACAAAGATTCACACTCATGTCAAAGCTATTTTCACGCGCGATTGCCACCGAGCCAGGGGAAGAACGTTTCTTGTGGCTCTGGACGGTCTTGGAAGTATTTCCGATGCGTGATACTTCTAATATCCAACCTATCAGCGGCTACCTGGGGAGAGTGACAGGCCGAGTACCCGCAGAGGTCAAGTCCGCACTCGACCTCGGGAAGCTCTTCGACTCTAGGTGTGATCTGGTCCATAACGGACGATTACCTTACAGCCTCGAGAACCTTGGGGAGGTCCTGGAGAAGCTCGAAGCCATTGATACCACCGTATTGCGCGCTCTTGGTGGTCTTCCGTACGCGGGACAGATCGACAAATATTTTCCTTAGAATCTGGTGATACCATTCGGACACCCGCATCACGTTGGTCGCGGGTGCCCCTTCGCCTCGGAGAAGAGTGTCCACCCCAATTACGGGGTTATTGCCTGATCCTCGGGTTTACCGCCGAGTACAGCAGATCCGTCAGAAAATTCACCGCCACATACGTCAGCCCAATGGCCAGAATGCACCCCTGCACCAGATAGTAGTCGCGGTTCCCGATTGCCTGGATCGTCAGCCGCCCAATTCCGGGCCAGGAAAAAATCGTCTCGGTCACAATCGCTCCGGCCAAGAGCGCACCAAACTGCAGGCCGAGCACGGTCAGGATTGGGATCATCGCATTGCGCAGCGCATGACGATACACCACCGTGCGCTCAGGCAGCCCTTTGGCGCGGGCCGTGCGGATGTAGTCTTGACCCAGTTCTTCGAGCATTGATGTCCGCACCATGCGGGTCAGGATCGCCGCCAGCGCGCCGCCCATGGTGATCGCGGGAAGCACGAGATGCGCAGGCGTGCCTGAACCGGACACTGGCAGCCATCCCAGCTTCACGGCGAAGAACAAGATGAGCACCGGCCCAAGTGCGAAGTTAGGAAACGACAATCCAAACAGGCTGACTACGCTCAGCACGCGGTCATCCCACTGGTTGCGGTGCCGCGCCGAGCGCACGCCCGCTGGGATCGCCAGGACAATGGCCACGAACAACGACGCCAGCGTAAGCTGCAAGGTAAACGGATAGCGCTGCGCTATCAGCTTCGTCACGCCCTGGTTAAAGCGCAGCGACTTGCCCAAGTCTCCGTGCAGCACACCCCCCCAATAATTCAGGTACTGCCGTCCCAGCGGGACGTCGAGTCCATAGGCGTGCCGCATGGCTTGAATATCGCCCGCCGCCGCGCCTTCGCCCAGCATCTGCTGCACGGGATCGCCGGGGACGAAATGAATCAGCAGGAAGACAGTAGACACCACCAGCCAGATCACCGGAAGGGTGTACATCAGCCGTCGGACGATGGGACGCCACATGCGTCTTAATCCCCCGCCCGCTCTACCGGTGGCGCCTCGACCGGGACCGGCTCAATCCGCACGGTCGCGATGCGATGTCCATCCATCTCTTCGACGACGAAGCGACGCCCTTCATAGTCAACGGCCTCGCCTCCTTGCGGAATCTTCTGCAGCCGCGAGAGCACAAAACCGGCCAGGGTCTCATAGCCTTCGTCCTGCGGCAGCTTCACTTCATACTGCGTTTCGAGGTCGCGAATGTTCATCGCGCCGTCGAGCGACATGGGAGCCTTCAGGTCGGCCACCTCGGGCTGGGCGGAGGTCACGTCAAACTCGTCTTCCAGTTCGCCGACCAACTGCTCAAGCACATCTTCGACTGAGATTACGCCCGCCGTCGAGCCAAATTCGTCCACCACCACCGCCAGGTGCCGCTTGCGCTGCTGAAATTCACCCAGCAACTCCAGCAGAGATTTGGTCTCCGGAACCACCAGCACGTCGTGCATGATCTGGCCGATGGGCACGCGCGAGACGCGCAGGGCAGCCGTGGGTGCGGTGATCAGGCTGAGGCGCAGCCGCGTCCAGCGCATCAGGTCCTTGGCATAGAGCACTCCGACAATGTGCTCAGGGCCACGTTGCGGATCGTACACCGGAACGCGGGAACGTTGCTCCTCGACCACCCGCGTCACCGCCTCATCCAGGCTCATATCGGCGGGCAACGAGAAAATCCTGGTCCGCGGTACCATCACCTGGCGCGCCGTAATGCTGTCGAGTTCCAACGCATTCAACAGAACCTCTTCCTGCACCGACGAGAGCTGCCCGGAGTGATGCGCAGCCGCCACGATCAGCTTGAGTTCGTCAGGAGAATGAACCGAGCCATGCCGGATCTCGTGCGTCCCAAACGCCCGCAGCACCAGGCTGGCGATGCGGCTCATGCCGGCAATCAGGGGGCCGGTAATGGTCAGGAAAACATCCATGGGCGCGGCCACCGCCAGCGCCACCCGCTCGGCCCGCTGTAGGGCAAGCGACTTTGGCACCAGTTCGCCGAGAATCACGTGCAGGCTGGTAATCAGGATGAAGGCCACTCCAACCGCGATCGAGTGCGCGTAGAGGGTTGCGTGCGGAATACTGCCGATCCCGTTTTGGAACATTTGCGCCAGCACGGGTTCGCCCAGCCAGCCCAGCGCCAGGCTCATCACTGTAATCCCCAATTGCACACCGTTGACGACGCGGGTGAGTTGTTGGTGCAGTTTGAGGACGGTGCGGGCACCCACCCGGTTGGCTTCGATCAGTTGCTGGATGCGCGTTTCGCGCACGCTGACCAAGGCAAACTCAGCCGCCGCGAAGAAGGCATTGGCCGCCACCAGGAGCAGGATGACAAACACCCGCAGCAGCACAGGCGCAATCATGGAGCTGCAATTTTAACATTCTCGGCTTTAGGCTTTGGGCTCTAGGCTTTAGGCTATGGCGGTTCGCCTCCTGGGTCTTAGCCTGACTAGTGGCCCCCATCCCGAAAGCCTAACGCCTACAGCCTAGCGCCCGGAACCTAATCCCGCTTTCTTTTTCCGCCTGCAGCGGTCTAATTATCAGCACCGTGCGGGAACACCAAGAGCACTTTTCAGGAACTATTCCGGTGCTCCTCCCGTAACAACCAGTGAGGGTCAACTTGAATTCCAGTAGGAGGCAGTTGTGAACGGAAACGGCAACGGCAAAAAGAAGCGGCGGAGATTATTCATCTATGGCGGTATTGGTGTTGGCATCGTCCTGCTGGGTGCGGTGGTTCTATTTGCCTTCGCCAGCGGTGGCACCAAGATTGACCCCTCGAAGCTGGCCAAGGTTGAGAAGGGCGACTTGGCAAAAAGTGTGGTCGCTACCGGAAAGATCGAGCCGATCACCAAGGTTGAGATCAAGTCCAAAGCGAGCGGCATCGTCAAGAAGCTCTACGTGGATTACGGCGACAAGGTCAAGAAAGGCCAGATTCTCGCCGAACTCGACAAGGAAGAGATTCAGGCTCGCGTGGACCAGGCTCGGGCGCAACTGGAAGCCGCCAGCGCCAGCCTGAACGGCACACGTGCCGACCTGGAACGCGCCAAGGTTGATGCTGAGGGCCCCGATGTTCCGCTGTTGAAGCGCGCCTACGATCGCGCTCAAGGCATGGCTAAAGACGGTGTGGTTTCGGTTTCCGCGCTCGACGACGCACAGAAGAATTACGAAATGTCGCTGAACAAGCAGAACGTCTCCAAGGCGCAGTTGCAGGTTCTGCAGGCAAAGATCGGCCAGGCGCAGGCGCAAGTCGCGCAGGATCGCGCCAACCTGAAGCAACTCGAAGAACAACTTGGCTACACAACCATCGAGTCGCCGATTGACGGCATCGTGCTCTCGCGCGATGTGGAGATCGGAGATGCGGTCAGTTCCATCCTCGTGTTGGGCTCTGGGGCAACCCTGGTCATGACGCTCGGTGACACCAGTGAAGTGTACGTAAAAGGCAAGGTGGACGAGAGCGACATTGGCAAGGTCTACCTGGGTCAGCCTGCCCGCATCAAAGTGGAGTCGTTCAAAGACAAAACCTTCACCGGCAAGGTAACAAAAATCTCTCCTATGGGCGTCGAGAAGGACAACGTCACCACGTTCGAAGTGCGCGTTTCGATCAACAATCCCGAAGGCGTCCTCAAAGCGAACATGACAGCGAACGCTGAGGTCATTCTGGAAGAGCACAAGAACGTGCTGCAGATTCCGGAAGGTTCGATCATTTACGACAAGGATAAGAAAGCATCGGTTGAAGTTCCCGACCCCAAAGGCAAAGAAGGCAAGAAGAAAGTCGCCGTCAACATCGGAATCTCCAACGGCGCCAAGACAGAACTGCTGGCCGGCCTGAAGGAGGGCGATCAGGTGGTGCTGCAGTAAAGCGGGCTCTAGGCTTTCGGCTCTAGGCTTTAGGCCACTCACTTCAAGCTTCGTGGAGGGAACCAACTGCCGAGAGCCTAAAGCCCAGAGCCGAGAGCCGATTCCATGACTTTCATCGAAATCTTCCGTCAGGCTTTCGCCACCTTCCGGGCACACAAGATGCGTACCTTCCTGACCATGTTCGGTATCGTCTGGGGTATCGCATCGGTGATCCTGCTGGTGGGCCTGGGCCGTGGGTTCACGGTCGATCAAAAGAAGCACATGCAAACCTTGGGCAAAGACCTGGTGATTGTCTGGGGCGGCCGCACTAGTTCCCAGGTCGGCGGCCTCGCCGCCGGGCGCGAAATTACCCTCATCATCGACGACGCTCGCCTGATCCGCGACGAATGCTACCTCGTGAAAAATGTCAGCCCGGAGTTGCGGCGGCAGGTTCCGGAAGTTAGCTCTTTTAACTCTGCCAACCGTGAGGTAGTTGGAATGTGGCCCTCTTACCAGGATTTCCGTTCTCTGAAGCTGGAGACCGGGCGCTTGATCACCGACGAAGACGAGCGCGAGGCACGCCGCGTAGTGGTGCTTGGTTCGGCGGCGCGGCAGCAACTATTTAGCGGACAGCCTGCGGTCGGCTCCATGCTTACGATCAAAGGCGTCCCTTACGCAGTGGTGGGCGTTCTCGAGAAGAAGAAACAGAATTCCAACTACAGTGGCCCCGACAACGACTACCTCTATGCGCCTTACTCCGCGGTGGCCCGGGATTTTCCGCCGCCGCAGAAACCTGGCATCGTAAAGGGCCACCTGGACGATCTCGTCTTCCAGGTCGCTGATCCGCAGACCCACGAAGACGCCGTCCTGCAAGTCCGCCGCGTGCTCGGGCGTGTGCACCACTTCGAGGCCACCGACAAAGATGCGCTCTTCATCTGGGACACAATGCAAGGCGCCAAGCTGCTGGAGAATATTTTCGGAGTGATCACTCTGTTCTTCGGCTGCGTCGCGATCGTTACGCTCTGCCTGGGCGGGATCGGCGTGATGAACATCATGCTGGTCTCGGTCACCGAACGTACGCGCGAAATCGGCGTGCGCAAAGCGGTGGGCGCAACCCGCAGCGACATCCTGCGCCAATTTTTTGCCGAGTCCGCGCTCCTGACCGTGGTCAGCGGCGGCCTCGGACTCGCCTTCGGCATCGGCACCTGCGTCGCACTTGGCCAACTGCCCCTGCCGGACTTCGTGCCGCATCCGATTATTTCTGTAATTTCTGTAGTACTTTCGATCCTCACTCTTTCGCTGATCACGCTCACCGCCGGAATGTACCCAGCGCAGCGGGCAGCGGAAATGACACCCGTGGAGTCACTTCGCTATGAATAACTACTCTGTGTTTCGCCATCCAGCCTTCCGCACGCTGGTCTTCGTCGTGATCAGCTCACTCGCGGGCTTTGCGTCGGTCGTCGGGACCTTCGACCGTTCGTTCCAGGTCAGCGGCCCCGTCGATCTTGAAGTCCTCACCCGCTCCGGCGACATCACCATCCGCAGCGGCTCCTCCGGATCGGTCTCCATCCACGCCAAGATCCATTCCGGAAATAACTGGTTCGGCGGCGACAGCAAGGGGGAGGTGCAGGAACTCCAGAACAATCCTCCCATCCGCCAGAACGGCAACAGTATTCGCATTGACTACGTCAATTTGCGCAACATTTCCGTCGACTACGAAATCACGGCCCCGGAAAACACCACGGTTCGCGCCCACACCGGAAGTGGTGACCAGACCATCGAAGGCCTGCGGGGCAACATGGATCTTGAGAGTGGCTCTGGCGACCTGAGGCTTGCCCGCTTGACCGGGGAGCTACACTTCCAGACCGGATCGGGCAACATACGTGGGAGCCAGATCTCGGGCCCGGCCAGAGGCAAAGCCGGCAGCGGAGATATCGAGATCGAAGAAGTTGGCTCGGGTGACGTCGAGATTCGCACTGGCTCCGGCAACATCACTGTGCATGGCGTCAATGGCGGCTTTCACGCCGAGGCCGGCAGCGGCGACATCCGCGGTGAGGGCACGCCCACAAATATGTGGAGCGTTCGTACCGGTTCCGGCAACGTGACTTTGCACGTCCCCTCCAACCTGGCGTTCGATGCGGACATTTCCACCAGTTCCGGCAGTGTGACGATGGATCATCCCGTGACCACGACCATCCAGGGGCGAGTGCAGGAGTCGCGCAAGAGCATCGTCGGTAAGGTACGCGGCGGAGGTCCCACGATTTCGGTGCACACCGGCTCGGGCGACATTCACGTGCAATAGGAGCTCGGCTTTATTCTGGGCTCTCGGCTTTGCGCTCCGAGGTTGCGGCGGGCTGAGAAGACCAAAGACTCAGATCAAGTTCGCTTTTGCGAAAGCCTAGGCCTAAAGCCTGGAGCCACGGGACAGACCAATGCTTCTCAAGGAACTCATCTGGCAAGGCTGGCTGTCACTGAACCGCAATCGTCTGCGCTCAGTGCTCACCATGCTGGGCATTGTCTGGGGCTTGGCCTCAGTCGTGCTCCTGCTGGCCTACGGACAGGGTCTCGGCAATAGCGTCCTGCACGCCTTCCTGAACATGGGGAATAACGTGATCGTCCTCTGGCCCGGGCAAACCAGCCTGCAGGCCGGAGGACAGCGCGCCGGCAAGAAAGTTGAATACGAGTACGCCGACGTCGAAGCCATCCGCGAGGAAGTCCCGCTGGTGCGCGCCGTCAGCGCGGAAATCGACCGCGACTTCGGCTACAAAGTAGGTACGCGCGTGGTCTCATTGAACACGCGTGGCGTCGAGGTGCAGTACCCGCAGATGCGCAAACTTGACCTGGAAGAAGGCCGGGTCTTCACCGACACTGACTTTCTCCAGCACAACCGTGTCGTCATCCTGGGATACACGGCGGCGGAAAAAGTATTCCAGGGCGCACCTGCCGTCGGCCAGACCGTCAGCATCGGCGGGCTCGATTTCGAAGTGATCGGGGTGATGAGGAACAAGATTCAGGACTCGATGTACAACGGTCCTGACAACCAGAACGGTTTCATCCCCTTCCAACTTTTCCGCGATCTGAAAAACATTAAAGACCCGGACATGATCATCTTTCAGCCCACCGCCGCCGAACTGAATAAGAAGGCGTTAGCTGCGGTCCGTCAAGTCATCGCCCGCCGCCACCATTTCGATCCTCGAGATGAGAAAGCAACGCCCGAATGGGATACGGTGGACAGCCGACAAATGATTACCGCCTTTTCGCTGGGCCTGCAGGCCGTGCTTGGCCTGATCGGGGTCGTGACGTTGGCCGTGGGCGGCGTTGGCGTGATGAACATCATGCTCGTCTCCGTCACCGAGCGGACGCGCGAAATCGGCATGCGCAAAGCCATCGGCGCGCGTCCCCGCCACATTCTGGTGCAGTTTCTGCTGGAGGGGCTGGTGCTCACGTTTTTCGGAGGAATGTTCGGCATCTTGCTGGCCGTGCTCCTGACCTGGATCATCCCGCCGATGCCGCTCTATAGCGAGTTTTACAAGACCACCAATCACGAAGGCGACATCTTTCTGCACGCCTCGCTACTGGTCATCACCATCTCGTTCGTTCTGCTCTCCATGATCGGAATCGTCTCCGGCTTCTTCCCCGCCCTCAAGGCCGCGAGACTCCATCCGATTGAAGCCCTGCGCTATGAGTAAGAAAATTTGTAATTGGTGATTTGTGATTTGTAATTTGCACTTCCCACGCTCGACTCAAATTACCAATTACAAATTGCCAATTACCAATGTTCCTTGACTCCCACCTCACCCGCGTCTGATACTTCCCTCGTTCCAGAAGACTGACTTTGACGAGGCACCAAGCGTGGCACGTGCTCCCATCATCACCCTCACCACCGACTTCGGAACCAACGATCACTTCGTCGGCACGATCAAAGGCGTCATTCTTGAAACCGCGCCCGAAGCCTGCATCATCGACATCTCCCATGCCGTGCAGCCCTTCGATATCCTCGACGGATCACTCACCATATCGCAGGCCTACTCCTACTTCCCTTCCGGAACCGTGCACATGGTGATTGTCGATCCCGGCGTCGGCACCGTACGAAGACCCATCTTAATGACCGGCGACCGCCACCAGTTTGTTGCTCCCGACAATGGCGTACTCTCGCTGATCTACGATCGCGAGGAGCGTATCTCAGTCCGACACATTACCGCCGAACACTATTTTTTGCCGTCCCGCAGTAACACCTTCCACGCGCGCGACATCTTCGCGCCGGTAGCGGCTTATCTCGCCAAAGGAGTCGACCCCAACCGCTTTGGCGAAGAGGTCACGGATTACGTTCGCTTTGCCGCGCCCCGCCCCAAGCCAGTCGATGAGCGCACCCTCCGAGGAGTCGTCCTGAAAGTCGACCGCTTCGGTAACCTCATCACTAACATCGCCCCGCAAGACGCACCCAAACTGTTCGAGTCCACGCCGCCCGCCTTCCAGATTGCAGTCGGAACCAAAGGGCAAGTCACCCGCATCTGCTCCAACTACGCCGAAGGCGCCCCCGGCGAAGTCTTCGGGATTCTAGGCAGCATGGGCTTCCTCGAAATAGCCACCAACCGAGGCTCGGCCCACCAGCTCCTGAGCGCTGGCAAAGGCAGCGAAGTGAATGTGGTGATGGAAGGCCGCTAAGCGGCATGATTCATCTGCGGAGTGCCTTCACTCTGCAATGGAAACGATGAGAACGTAGGGACAGCCGCCCTCGGCTGTCCGGCGGCGCGAAGCATCGCCACGCTCTTGAGTGCAAGGATTGGCAAAACGAAACCCGGCGAACTGCCCGCGCCTGGACAGCCGAGGGCGGCTGTCCCTACGTGAGTCACTGGACAATCAGGTAAGTCGAGTACTGCTCATCCCAAATAGCGGTAAAGGGGAGCATATTCAATCGCGCCGTCGCCGTCTCGACCTGCCATTTCTGCTCTCCAATCTTCTTCGCGGACAACAGTTGCTGGCGACTAACGACGGGCGCGGCCTCGGTGATCGCAAACAGAACCAGCGGCCCACACAACAGCGCGACCGTGTTCGGGTGCTGCGCATCGATTGGTTCCAGACGTTTCGTGAGTTTCAAGTCCACTTCGACGCGATCGCCCGTCTTCCACCGGCGTCGTAGGGTCGCGAAATGCCCCGGAATCACGGGCTCCAGCGCTCGCTTCCCGTTCACAGAAATCGAGGCGCCCTCAGCCCAGGATGGAATGCGGAAGTTCACCCCAAACTCGACCGGCCGGGAAGCCGTCACCTCGAACTGCACCAGGCTGTCGAAAGGATACGAACCCGTCTGAGTCAGAGAAGGGTTTGCGTTCTCCTGGGTCCACCGCAAGGTTGAAGGAATGTAAAGATTGACGTAAATACCGCGCGAGTCGCGAAAGTAAGTATTGATCCGATAGTCGGCCGCGACTTGCGGCAACGTGCCCGAGCAACAAGGCCAGGAGTGATTGGAATACACCTTCTGTCCTTTGAAGTTGTAGTCCGAATAATAAAAGGTCTTTCCGTCGGCCTGTAACGGCTTCGCTCCCAGCACGGTGTTGTACATCACCCGCTCCATACTGTCGCCGTATCGGGAATCGCGGGTGACGCGCAGCAGATAGCGTGTCAGCTTGAAGTGCGCGTACGATCCGCAAGGTGTTTCAAAGCTGCTGTGCGTTTTCGTCAGGCTGGCGTAGACGTCATCGCTGTTCGGCGCACGCAGGATCTCGTCCGGCCCCCAGCCGCCCGTCGCGAAACTTTGCGCCGCCAGCATGTCGAAGCCATTCTGGGCCGCACGCAAATACTTCACGTTTCCCAGAGTCAGATAGGTCTGCATCGCTGAGCACAACGCATTCACGTGGCTGTAAGCATGCCGTCCTGCAAACGCGCACTGGCCCTCGGCCAGCGGATCGAAATATTCGTCATTCAGATACTGAATGCCCAGGGCACGGTAGCGATCGCCCGCGCCTCTCTGATACGCCAGGAAGAGATTTTCGGGCATCGTGTAAGACTCATCCCAGGTGTACGACTCGTCCGTCCCGGGTCGCCAGCTTTTGCCGTGTTCAATGGCCTTCCCGGGCAGATGCGGTACGGCCGTATCGGTGGTGTGTTCGAGAATACGATAGGCGTCGGGATCGCCCGCCAACTGGTGTGAGTCGATCAGCCCACAAACCAGCTTGTCATAGGAATAGGCCGGGAAACGGGTCTTCTCGTAGAAATCGCCCGAAATCGCCTCCGCATACAATCGGTTCAAACGCAGCACCTTGTCGCGAATTTTGCGGTCTCCCGTAATCGCGTAGGTACGTGCCAGCGCAGAGACCCATTGCCCGAAAGTTGCCGCCGGCGCGAAGCCCGCGTCAAACGTGTGCCAGTCATAGTTCGGATCGTACTTATACCAGCCGCCGAGTTCGACGCCTGGTGCGGGTTGCCCACCTATCTGCCGAAAAGGTTGCAGCAAGCTATCTTCGCTCAGACCCATCAGCACAGCGTGGGTCTCGCTGAGCTGCCGCTCATGGAGTTCGCTCGCCAACGTTACGTCGCCGTAGCCAAACTCTCCCAGCGGTTGTGCCACGTCGGAAGCGGCGAGCAACTTGGGGAACCACGACACCGGAGCAGCAAGCCCTGCAGTCAGCAACGAGGCCGAGCGCACGAACTTACGTCGCGAGATTCTGCGCGTGGAAGGCACGGTGTCCCGCCATTATCCGCCAAAACAGCTGTCGCTGCACGTGGTTGGGTAGAATCTCGGCGCTCAGCTCTTCGCCTTGGGATGCACATAGCGGTCCATCTCAGCCGTCCACTTCAGGAACCGCCAGAGACTGGCCCGCTCCGTCCACAGGAACTCCCAGAATTCCAGGAATCCGATCTGCGTCATCTTGACGCCGGTATAGGTTTCAATCCGCCAGAGCAGGAAGGGGCTACGCCACGGAGCGATTCGGTGGCGGCGGGTGGAATTCCAGAGGAAGCGCAGCATCGGCCGCATTGGCTCCAAGTATAGCGCCTGGAACCAGGAATGTCCGACGCTATGAGTCGTGCCTCCGGGACTTGCCCAGGCTTTCCATGTGCAGCCGGGGACCTCACTGACCGTTTAGGCTGGGCGCCGTCGAGGCCGACTTTCGGAAGCGAACGGTTGGGGCGATGGGCACTGATGCGCGGACAGGAGTGTCCGCGCTACACGAGTTCGGGTGGCGTCGAGACGCGGGCAGAAATGCCCGCGCCACACAAGGGGTGCTGCTGGCACGCGGGCGGGGTCGCCCGCGGCCACACTTGATCATCTTTGGCCACACGGGACTAGTGGCGCCAGATTCTGGTGGCTTGGTGAGTGGATTCTCCGGTGCTGGCTGGTGTGGAGACTGAGGCTACTGGGGCGGCGGGTTCGGGCTTGGCTGGGATTTCGTCGCCTCGGAAAAACCGATCTTTGTTCTTGGCTTCACGCATTTCTGGCATGGCGGTGAAGGGCTTGGAATAGTCGTTGTTGGCGTTCCAGAAAAGAAAGCCTACGCCGCCTTTCTGCTTCGCTACTTCGATTTGTACCTCTACGTATTTGGGCGAATAAGTTTTTGTGCGCCAGGCAAAGGCTTGCAGCCAGGGCCGAATCACGACGTTGCTGTCTTTGGTGATGAGTTTGAAGCGGTCCATGGACTCGCCGATGAAGTGCTCGGGCGCGTCGCCGGGGCGGGCTATGCCATCCATGCCGAAGAAGTGCGAGGGGTAGATCATGGGGGACAGTACGTCACTGTGCTTGGACATGGCTACGATGTCCTGCCCGGTGTGGGCTAGGTCAACCGGGCGCTGCCAGGCCATCACTCCGAAAACGTCTAACGAGAACAACGCGCCCGTGGGATGAATTTCGGCGTAGGCGCGCTTCAGGAAGTCGGCGATCACCTCGGAGCGCTGCCACCTGGGATGGTCGGTTTGGAAGTGAAAGCCGGCGTCTTTCTGATCGCCTTCGGCAGGAAAGCGGACGTAGTCGAACTGGACTTCGTCGGCACCGGACTGAGCTACGAATTTGGCCAGGGCGATGTCATAGTCCTGAACTATGGGGTTCGAGGGATCGGTCCAAACGAGCTTCCCGTTTTCGCGCCAGGGCTGGCCGCTGCGGTGGGACTTGACGGCCAAGTCGGGGTGAGTGGTGACGAGATGCTCGTCGCGGAAGATGGCGATGCGCGCGATGGCGTGCATGTTCTCCGAGTGTAGGTAGTGAACGAATTTGGGCAGGTCGGGGATGTAGTGTTTCTGTCCGCTGGCGAGCGGGTGGTCGAAGGCTATGTTAACTATGCCGTCACTATCCTTGATATCGAACACTACGGCGTTGCCGCCTACTTCGCGCCAATGCCGGATGATGCGCAGGCCGTGCTCGCTGCCTGCCATCACGCCTGTCAGGTAGATGGCGCGGACCTCAAAATCTCTTGCAACCGGGACAGTCTTCTCTACAATAGGCGATTCGAGAATGCCCGGGATGATGATGGTTTCTCCGGCTTTAAGGGAGACTCCCTGGCGATTGGGGTTGGCTTCGTGGATGGCGTCGGAGAGCTGGGCGGAAGTCAGGTACTTGGTCTTGCGCAAATACTTCCGGGCCACCGTCGGGATATTATCTCCGCGCTGGGCCTGGTAGAGGTCGCAGCCGGGGGGCGCGACTACCGGGGCCGGGGGCTCGGGCTTCCTGGTGGTTGTCGCCTTGACGGGGACGAGTTGTACGCCGTGGGGGTTCTGGACGGCGAAGGCGGTCGGAAACAGCAGGCCGACGGCGGTGAGGGTGAATCGGAGCAGGAAGGCGGCGTTGGCCGTCACGGGTCGCGACAAAGGGATTTTCTCCAAAAAGGGTATCTGTACTGATTTTGGGCCGGGTAACCGGGGGCTGCCAGTTACCGTGGTCCAAGCCGGATTGGGCTGATGGGACAGAGGCTTACGGGGATGGGTTACCGGACGTAGGGGAAAGTTCCCGCAAGTCTGCAAAGGTTTGCTCTTTGACGGGCTGTGAAACGGTCGGATGATGCGGCGCACGATGGGCTAGGAGCATCTAAAACGATAGGAAACAGGGGAATAAGCTTGGGCCAGAGGATGGCGAGAAGCTTGCACAAGGGGAAAGTGGGTAGGCGATAGAGGCCTAACCCTTAAGAGTGACAAAAATGAGCAGCGTCCCAGAACACGTACATTTTCCGGAAAGGAAAAAGGGGCCCGACCCTATGAGAACCAACCTGGCTACCGTGCTTGACCCGACCCGGCGCAGCAACGACGCGCGCGATTTTGAGAATGCCCTGCACCGGAAAATTGTTGGGCAGGACCAGGCGATCGAAAAGGTCGCGGAGATCTACCAGATGTTCTTGGCAGGGCTGAATCCTCCGGGACGTCCGGTGGGCAACCTGCTGTTCCTGGGGCCGACGGGCTCGGGGAAAACTCGGGTGGTGGAGGCTATGGCGGAGTCGCTGTTCGGCGATGCGCGGGCCTGCATCAAGATTGATTGCGCGGAGTTTCAACACTCGCATGAAATCGCGAAGCTGATTGGCTCGCCTCCGGGATACCTCGGACATCGCGAGACGCATCCTTTACTGACGCAGGAAGCTTTGAATCAGTGGCATACGGAGAAGCTGAAAGTTTCGATCCTGCTGTTTGACGAAATTGAGAAGGCCTCGGACTCGCTGTGGCAGTTGTTGCTGGGGATCCTCGACAAGGCGACGCTGACGCTAGGCGATAACCGGCGCGTGGACCTTTCGAGCTGCATCATCATCATGACTTCGAACCTGGGCGCCGCCGAGATGAATGGACTGGTGGAGGCTGGGCTGGGCTTCGCGCCGAAACCGGTGCAGGTGGATAACTCGCTGGATGAGAAGATCAACCGGACGGCGGTGGACGCGGCGCGGCGCAAGTTCACACCCGAGTTCATGAACCGCATCGACAAGGTGGTGGTGTTCAAGACGCTGCGTCCGGAACACTTGCAGCAGATTCTGGAAATCGAGCTGGGGATGGTGCAGCAACGCGTGCTGATGGCCTCGGGCGCCAATCAGTTTGTGTTCAACTGCACGCCGCAGGTCAAAAGTTTTCTGCTGGCGGAAGGGACCGATCCGAAGTACGGGGCGCGCCACCTGAAGCGGGCGATTGAGCGGCATATCGTGTATCCACTGGCGAACCTGGTGGCGACCGGACAGGTGAAGCTGGGGGACTTTGTGCGGGTCGATCTTCTGGGCGAAAGCCAGCTGACGTTTGTGAAGGAAGCGGAAGGTGCGATGGTTCCGGTACTGCTGGAGCGCTATGGGGCGGCGGCGGGAATGCCTCCGATTGCGGCAGCGGCGCGGGCGGCGCGTCCAGTGCCACAGCGGAAGGAATTTGGCGCGGGATCGTTGAACGAAAATAGTAAGTAAGATCGAGTTGCTGGTAGGTAAGGGGACATCGTACAGGCGATGTCCCCTTTTTGTTTTGGCCTTGGTTTCGTCAGTTGGGAATCACCCGAACGGCCACCAGCGATGACGTGCCGGGCACAGCGTTTTCAACCGTGGTTGTGAGCAGCGCCTGGAAGTAGGGTGGGATCGTCTTGCGGTCGGGCGAAAGATCGACCAGGGATCTGCGGAGTTCGGCCATTCGTTCGGGGTTCTTGAGATACTCGATCGCCGCTTGCGAGCCTTGCGTGTAAATGCCATAGATCAAGAGCACACGATTCTCTTTTCTTTCGTTTGGGAGCATCAGCACGAGCGCGTAGTCACGGGTCAACTGGTTCGTCACCGGGTCGAACTCCGGTTTGTACACCGGCTTCTCGCCGGCGCGAGGATTCCGGTTGAGGATCACGCCGCTCTGAAAACGAAAACCCTCCTCGTTAAGAAAGACCCGGCCACTCCAGGCTTGATTGCCTCCCAGCAGGATGGCGTTGACACCCTTAATCTCCTCAAAGTTCGCCAGCCGAGATTGCTGTACCCGGCACTTCTGGCCCATACTGTAAAACATTTCGCACAGGCTGACGACTCCCATGGTCTCACCGACGGAAGTGAAGTCGGTCAGGGATGGGACGAACAGAAAGCGTTTCAACTCCCGGAAATGAATGGTGTCGCGGAACTCGGGGAGATTCGCTTTGGGGATCTCATGACCACTAGCCAGAGTTTGAGGACTGTCACCGTCGTGCGCGGCCCGGAGCAAGGGATGATTGGGGATCACGATCAGAGGGGCTTCGGAGGGCGGCAGGAACGGGTTCCAGAACCACGCGATGCCTTCCGGCAAAGTGGCTGCCGACAGCCGGGGATTTGCCGTCTGTTCCTGCCGGCGGCCGGAGGTAGTGAGAAGAAACAATAGCACCAGGCACGCTGCAGCCAGGGTCAGGGTGAGAGCAAGATGCAAGCGACTCACGCTGGTTAGTCCCGCAACCACTGGCTCGGCCGGGGGGTCAGCCCCGTTTGCGTCCTGCGGCGTACTTCTGCTGAAGACGGGCACGTAATGGCCGGACGGCAGATCAATACGAATCAGACTGTCCTTGCCGTCTTCTTCATAGTATTTCTTGAGCACGCGCCGGATTTCGTGCGCTTGCACGCGCACGATGGGGTCCTTTTGGGGATTGAAATCGGCGCCCCGGTCGTAAACTTCCACGCCGATCAGGTATTCATTCAGCTTGTCGCCGTTGCCGAGGAAGGTTTGTTCCGAAACAAACTCGAGGAAGCGGGTCTTCTTGGGAGCGCCTGCAAAGTTCTTGCTCTCCAGAACTCGGCGAAGTTCCTCGCGTTTCTCAAACAGAGAGATGAGAAGAGTCACAGACGCCACCCTCGGTTCCCATTCTGGCCAAATGCGGCTGGGAAGGCGTACCGAGACGGTTGATCGATTCCTTTTACCGGCTTGCACGATACCACTGGGTGATCGAGGACGTCAACGCGCCATCGCCCTCAAAAATAACCGTTACTTGTGGGGTTAATTTCAGTTAATTCCAGCACTGGAAACCGCGGTCCGCGAATGGTTTGGGAGTAATTGTGGTTGCGTCCTGGCTTTTGGAGGGCTGCGGGGAACCAGAAACGAAGGAATCAGCGCTCGGGCGGACGGGAAATCGCTCCCACGAGGTGCACATCAATGCGCTCCCTTTGTTCAAGGGGGCAGCAATTGCGCCTGTAACCGTCGCTATAACCGTTTTTACCTTGAGGGGACCGTTGCCACGCGCGTAAGAGAAGGAGCAGGTGAGCCGCTAAGTGTGAGCGCCGTCACATCCTGCCGTCGCGCTAGTTCCTAATATGGGCGGCGAAGCGGTTATACCGGGGAGGCGTTTCCCGGCACCAAGTGAAGCGATCAATCGTGATTTCGAATACCGCAGTCCATCACTGTGGAGGGGTTATGAAAAGCTACGTGCGGGCCCTGTTGTGTGCTCTGTTAGTTGCGGGAATGGTTGTTCTCTGCAATCCCGCAGCGATGGCACAAGTGAACCGTGCCACGATCACCGGCACCGTCACCGATTCATCCGGCGCGGTGATTGCAGGTGTGGAAGTGACTGCTACCAACACGGGCACGAATGTGCCAACGAAAACCGCATCCAATGGCGATGGTATTTACGTTATCCCGAACCTGTTTCCGGGTCCGTACTCGGTCGAATTCAAGAAGGACGGATTCGAGACATTGGTGCGTCCCGCCGTCACGTTGGAGTCGACGCAGGTGGCCCGCATCGACGCCGCGCTCAAGGTAGGTTCGGTGTCGCAATCGATGACGGTCACGGCCGATGCGCCAGTGCTCGATTACGAGCGCCCTTCTGAAGGCACGAACTTGCAAGGCAAGGTGGTCACCGACCTGCCCCTCAGCATCACCGCTGGACGCGACATAGAAAGTTTCGCCAAGGCCGCCACCCCTGGCTATTCGCCTTACAGTAGTTCCTATGGAGCGGTCATCAACGGTGGGCAATGGTTCACCAAGGATTACACCATCGATGGCACGTCGGGCACGGCTGCGGTTCAGGGTAACTCGGTCCAGAACGGCCCCAGTATGGAGGCAATCCAGGAACTGCAGGCTCAGACCAGCGGGTTGGATGCGCAGAGCAGTATCACCGGGGGCGGTATCATCTCGTTCAACCTGAAATCGGGAACCAACCAGTTTCATGGTACGTCGTTTCTCTATGGAGTCAATGAGCTATTCAACGCCAACACCTGGACCAATGACGCATTAGGTGAGCGCAAGGGCAAAAGACGGAAATGGGATTACGGTTTCAGTGCCGGCGGTCCGATCATCAAGGACAAGACCTTTTTCTTCGCTGCCTACGAACGCTACATCGCGAATGACTTCCGCCTGAGCGGTACGGCCAATACCGTGCCAACCGACGACTTCCTGAACGGCGATTTCAGCGCATTGCTCGGCGAAGACCTCTGCAGTGGTGAAGCAGGTGTCGGGACTTGCAGCGCGGTGGGTGGGACACCGTTCACGGTTCACGATAACGCAGGCACTCTGCTGACTGCAAAAGAAGGCATGATTTTTGATCCAACCACCGGGAATCAGTTCACCGGCAATGTTATTCCTTCCGGCAGCATCAGTGGCGTATCGCAGAAGATCGTGGACATCTTCCGGCAGTCCTACAAGCCGCAGTTTGGCGGGATTCAGTCCAATTCACGCGCCCTGCTGGCGGGCGTTCCCAGCGAAACGGCGAATCAGATTGTGGCCAAGATCGACCATGTGCTGCGCGAGCAAGATCGGCTGTCGGGTTCCTGGATTTACAACCGTAAGCCGCGCATCCTGATGGACAGCGGTGGATTGTGGCAAGCGGGAAGCAACGATGGTGGTCCGTTTTCCGCAGCGCGCGACAATTTCTTCCGGTCGCATCAGTGGCGAGTGAGTGAGTCGCACACTATCTCGCCGACCGTGCTCAATGTCCTGCGCTTCACCTACAATTACGATTGGCAGGGCGATTTGCCCTCCGCAGGAGGGAACTGGTCCGGGCAGTTAGGGTTCGGTAGTACCGGAGCCGACAACTTTCCTCTCATTTCATTCGGCAGCGCCGAGGCCGGAAAGAATGGGTTCAACGAAACCTTCATCGGCAATCGGTGGCAGGGGAATTTCGCGGGTGCGGCCATCACTACCGGCGACACCGTAACCTGGACGAAAGGCAAACACAATTTCAGTTTTGGCGGCGACTTCCTTGCGCGGCAACTCAATAGCCGCGCAGGATCAGGTGCGCTTGCCTTCAACTTCCAAAACAACACGACCGGCGCACCCGGCCAGCCCTACGGCGACTACGTCGGCTGGGGCTTTGCCAGCTTCCTTCTGGGAGAAGTCAGCAACGCGGATCAGACGACTGCGTTCAACCTGTATGGGCGGAGAAAGTCACTCTCGCTTTTCGGCCAGGACAGCTACAAGGTCACCCCCAAACTCACGTTGAGCCTCGGCTTGCGCTGGAACTACAACTTCCGGTTCCATGAGAAATATGGCCACTGGGCCAACTTCGATCTGGCGAAGATTGACCCCACCTATGGGGTGCCGGGTGCCGTGGTTTTCGCAAAGGATGGTAGCGACAGCTTTGAGAAAAACGAATATGGAAAGAATTTCGGTCCTCAGTTCGGATTTGCCTATTCCCCCTGGCAGAAATTTGTGTTCAGGGGCGCATTCAGCATGATCTACAACCCGCCGGGGATTGATTTCTTCCAGGGTGTTCCCAACGGCTTTGCCCCCGGGTTTAAGGGAACGAATCAGGCCACCACGGGTTTCAACTGGGACGGTGGCTATCCCGGAGTCTTTACGCCGGGAAACAAGGATGTCAATGCTTTCAATCAGTTCCCCATCGTCAGCGTTGACCCGCGAGCTTTGAAAGTAGGTTACAGCGACGCTTTCAACCTGGGTGTCCAGTACGAGTTGATGCGTGACATGAGGGTGGAAGCGTCCTACATTGCCAACCGCGGCCACCGCCTAACGGACACTTCGCTGGCCTGGAACCAAGGGCCGACATCGACTTTCTTGCGTCTGACCCAGCAATATACGGACATGACCGCGTGGAACTATCCGGTGTGCGGCGCAGGAGACGCCGAGACCTTTGGAATCACGTACCCGTACGATGGATTTTGCGGGACGGCGTTGGAAGCAATCGCACCATACCCGCAGGTAGCAAATGCCTTTTGGAACCCTTACACCTATGGGGGCTGGTATTACCCGAGCCTGCTGTACGTGGGTCTGCCGCTCGGGCAGAGCTACTACGATTCATTTGTCGTCGACGTGGTCAAGCGCACGGGAGGAGGTCTGACAATGGACATGAGCTACACCTGGTCCCGGCAGGAGAGCAACACCTTCTCAGCCCAGCAGTCAGGAAACTCCTACTACACGGGTGTTCAGGACTTCAGCAACTTTGGAGAGTCGGCCCACAACCTCACCGGCTACGACCTGACCCACATCCTGAAAGGGTACATCAGCTACGAACTCCCCTTCGGCAAAGGGCGGCATTGGCTGTCGAACCAGAACCGCTGGGTGAATGGGATCCTTGGCGGCTGGAACATGACCTGGCTGCTCCGCTACAACACCGGTCAGCCCTTCCAGGTTGGTGCAAACAATCCATACTGGCCGATGTGGGGCAACATTTACCCGAATTACGATTTAAGCAACTATCACGGTCCGCTAGGAACCGGTAAGTTTGTGTTCCTGCCACCGGACTATACGGGCGAGATTCCTGCCGGGAACTTCTATATGCCCAAGGACGTCGCCAGCAACCCGCCCGCTGGACAGTTTGGCAAAGGCCCGGCCACCAATGGCGCACTGCGCTGTCCAGGCAGCAAGAACGAGGACACCAGCCTACTCAAATACTTCCGAATGGGTTCCGACGGGAGATACAGCTTATCGGTTCGAGCGGAGTTTTTTAACGTGTTCAACCGCCACGAATATTACGTCAATGGTTGTGCCGGAAGTCGCTCCAGCATCGGCTCCGGAGACTTCGGACAGATTCTCGGGGTCTTCGACCAGCCTCGAACTGGCCAGTTTGGATTTCGGTTCGAGTTCTAAGACTAATCGATCCCTCGGGCAATTCCGCGAAACTGGGGGTTGCCCGATTGTTGTCTTGCAGCCTGGTCCACGGCAGCGCCGCGCACTCCAATCTTCATTCACGGATGCCTCCATTGAAACCAGCAACGCGCGACTACCCTCTGTCCCGTTCGAAATGGATCACGATAGCAGTTCTTTCCATAGTCGCCGGGATCGTCGGCATTTCGACTGAGACTCTGGGAGAAAGTGGCCGCCTCAAGGGGGACACGTACTACGTTGATCCGGCCCAGGGAGATGACGCGAGTCGGGGCACGTCGCCATCGGCCGCGTGGAAGACCCTGACCAAGGTTACCGCCACCATCTTCACTCCTGGCGATCGCATTCTCTTCAAATCGGGGGGCGCCTGGACAGGGCAGCTTTCGCCGCGAGGATCAGGGACGGAGGAGCGGCCGATCTATATCGGCAAGTATGGCGGCGAAACCAAGCCCGTCATTGACGGTGCTGGGACCGTGGAAGATGTGCTCCTGTTGAAGAACCAGGAGTACTGGGAGATCCAGGATCTGGAGATCACGAATACAGGCAAGGGTGCTGCGGCCCGTCGCGGGGTGCACGTGGTGGCCGACAATTACGGTGAGATGCACCACGTTTACTTGCGCTCGCTTACCATTCACGATGTCAACGGCATTGATTCCGATAAAGTGAACGGTGGCATCCATTACAGCGCCATCGGCGATACCAAGCCCAGCCGATTTGTCGACCTTCGCATTGAGGACAACCGCATCTCCCACGTCGATCGCAGCGGTATTTTTGGCTGGTCTACTCATTGGGTGCGCTCGAAATGGTATCCGAGCTTGCGGGTCATTATCCGTAACAATGTGCTCGATGACATTGGTGGCGACGGTATCGTCGTCGTGGCCACGGACGGAGCGCTGCTGGAACACAACGTGGTTAGCCGGGCGAACCAGCGCTCGGAAGGGTACAACGTTGCCATTTGGGCCTGGAGCGCCGACAACACCGTCATTCAGTACAACGAAGCGTATCGGACGCATGGCTTCCGGGATGGCGAGGGATTCGACTCCGACTGGAATAGCCGTAATACACTGATCCAATACAACTACAGCCATGACAATGACGGCGGCTTCCTGCTGGTCTGCAATGAAGGCGGACACAGCCCGGAGGAGAGCGTCGGGAACATCGGAACGATCGTGCGCTATAACGTCAGCCAGAACGACCGCTCACGGGGCATCAACATTGCCGGACCGGTGACGCACACCCAGATTTATAACAACACACTCTACACAAGTAAGGGACGTGACGTGGACGTGGTCTTGTATTCCGACTGGGGCGGATGGGCCAGCGATACCGGCTTCTATAACAACCTCTTTTATGTGAGCGGGACTGCGAAGTTCAGTTATGGCGTTTCCCGAGACACAGATGGGAGCTATGTTACTAAGCTTGGATTTGGCGAGAGCACATCTAACATTTTCGACTACAACACATATTTCGGCTCGGTGCAGTCTCCCGAGGATCCACATGCTCTGACAGCAGATCCTATGCTTGCAAACCCTGGCACAGCCAGTGAGGGACGGGCGACTCTTCGGGGATACGAGGTTCGGCCTAGCTCTCCCCTCATCAATTCCGGAAAAACGATTCCGAACAACGGCGGGAGGGATTTTTGGGGTGTGCGGGTTCCGTCGTGCGGCGGAACCGATCGAGGCGCCGGTGAGTTTCATCGGTGCAGCGAGTTGACCAAACCGAAAAGGTGATTCGAGGTACTTGCACGAAGACTTCGTCGTAGATATTCGGGACACTTGTGGACATCGACATGAAAACACTTACCCGGCAATTGCTCTGTCTCTTTCTTACGATTTTTTTCATTGGCGTGTTATCGGTGTTGAGCCAGTCCACTCCGCCGTTTGCGGCGGACAAGATGGACACGGTTCTGTACGGGGTTGCTTATTATCCCGAGTACATGCCCTATGAACGCCTCGATAAGGACGTGGAACTCATGCGCGGCGCAGGCATCAACGTGGTTCGCATCGGCGAGTCAAGCTGGGGACTCTGGGAACCAGAGGACGGACGTTTCGAGTTTGCCTGGATGGACCGGGTCGTCGAGCGCATGCAAAAGGCTGGTATTAAAGTCATTATGGGTACTCCCACTTACTCGATCCCGGCTTGGATGTACAAGAGACATCCGGAAATCGTCGTCACGAGGCTGGACGGGAAAACCATTGGCTATGGGTTGCGCCAGAATGCCGACCTCCTGAACTCTACTTACCGGTTCTATTGCGAACGTGTCATCCGCAAGATTGCCGAGCATTACAAGGACAATCCAGCAGTTATCGGATATCAGATCGACAACGAGACGTCTTCCGCCGGGGCGGCGAACCCTGACGTGCAGACCGAGTTTGTTGAATATCTGAAACGGAAGTTTAAGACGGTGGATGCGTTGAACAAAGAATGGGGCCTCAATTACTGGGGCCAACGGCTTAATGATTGGACGGAAGTACCGCCCCAGGAGGGCATCATCAATCCGGGATGGAAACTGGAGTGGGAACGCTATTCGCAGTGGCTCACCACGGACTTCCTTGCCTGGCAAGCCTCGATCGTCGGCCAGTACAGGCGGCCGGACCAGTTCATCACGCACGATCTTGCCGGGCCGCCCCGACCCGAAGTCAACGAGGGTGAGATCAGCGGGGCTCTCGACATTGTCGCCGTTAATCCGTATCACGGCGCGCAAGATGATTTCGATGGCATGGGTTCGAGTCTGCCGGGAGACTACACTCGCTCTCTGAAACAAACGAACTACCTGGTCACAGAGACCAACGCGCAGACCATCGGATGGGATTCCAAGACGCAATATCCTCCTTACGACGGTCAGCTTCGGCTGGATGTGTACACGCACATTTCATCGGGCGCGAACATGGTCGAGTACTGGCACTGGCATTCCATCCACTACGGCCAGGAGACTTACTGGAAGGGAGTGCTGTCGCATGACTTGGAGCCGAACCGCGCGTACGCAGAGGTCAGTCAGACGGCACACGAGTTACTGAGAATTGGGCCACGCATTGTCGACTTCAAGCCTGACAACAAGGTGGCTATTCTCTACAGCAATGACTCGCGACAAGGGATTCGCTTTATGCCTTTTAGCGACCACGCGGACTACAACTCGGTGATGTGGCAGATGTATGGTGCTCTCTATCGCAGCAACGTGGGCGTAGATTTTGTATTTCCCGAGAACACGGCTCTCTCTCGATACAAGCTGATAGTTGTGCCACCTCTTTATGTGGCCAGCGACGAACTGCTAAATCGCTTAGCCGAGTACGTGCGCAGCGGGGGAAATCTTGTGTTGTCGTTCAAGAGCGGCTTTACCAATGAGTTCGATACCGTCCGCTGGACGATGGCGCCGGGACCGCTTCGGGAGGCGACCGGACTCCACTACCAGGAATTTTCGGATCTGAAGACCCCGCTGGCGCTCAAGGATGATCCTTTCAGGGCGGGTGCAGAGAACAAGGTGTCCGACTGGGTAGAGTTCCTGGTGCCCGACTCTGCTCAGTCGCTGGCGTATTATGATCACCCGTTTTTCGGGAAGTATCCGGCGATTACTCGCAACCGCTTTGGGAAAGGAACTCTCACCTACTTGGGGACGGTGCTCAGCGACAAGTTACAGGAGAAGGTTGTTCTGGACGCTCTTCAGCTTGCCGGGATGACTGGGCCAGATCAGATGCTCCCGCCCAACGTTCGGGTCAAACACGGTGTGAATCGCAGCGGGAAAACGATCCACTACTACCTGAACTACTCGGGCACTGCGCAGACATTCAGCTATCCTTACGCGGCGGGGTCTGATCTGCTGATGCAAGCCGCCGTCGAGCACGCGCAGCCGATCACACTTCGGCCCTGGGATCTGGTCATTATTGAAGAGAAATGAAACCGCTTCGTTTCGCAGTCGTCGCATGTTTGTTCGCCTGGAGCGTGAACTGCTGGGGAGACCCGGTGCTCCCGAGTCTTTTCAGCGACCATATGGTCCTGCAGCAGGGGCGCAACATTCACGTTTGGGGGAAGGCGGATCCAGCGGAAAAAATTGCGGCGAGTATTGCGGGGCACACCGCCAGCACCACTGCCGAAACAAATGGACGATGGAGCGTTCGTCTGTCGGGGTTGCCAGCCGGCGGGCCGTTCACACTCATTGTCCGGGGAAACCGGGAGATCGTTCTGAAGGACGTGCTGATTGGAGAGGTGTGGGTTGCCTCGGGGCAGTCCAACATGGCATTTGGTCTGAGTGGAGCGGAGGGCGCCGCGGTCGAGGTGCCAAAAGCCGATTATCCGCAGATTCGTCTGTTTACCGTTCCCAAGAGAATCGCCCTGTCGCCGCAGGAAAACACTCTGCCCGCTGTCTGGCAGATTTGTACCCCCGATACCGCGAAGAATTTCTCTGCAGTTGCATATTTCTTCGCGCGGGAGATCCACAAGAGTCTGAATGTTCCCGTCGGAGTCATTGAAAGCGCGTGGCCGGGAACGACGATTGAAACTTGGATCGGTCCCGATACGCTGCGTGCCGATCCTGAACTGAAACCTGTTCTCGACGAATGGAATCACGCCAGCGCGGCTGAGAAGAGCTTTGCGGAGAACCCTCTGCCGTTTGAGCTGGAGTTCGATGACTTCGAACTCATCCCAGCGTCGACCGATCTTGAGAAGAACGCACTCGCCAACTTCGATGATGGGACCTCGCGCACATCGATGGGCGGCTGGTTCTCTTATGGCTGGGCAGACGCGCTGGACACGAGATTCGATCTCGTGACGCCGGGCCGGGGAGGCGGCGGATTCGCGGCTCGGGTGACGGGCCGCCTGGATGGAGCGCAGGATTCAACCTTACGCTGTCGTTACAAGTTAGATGGCTTGCCGGCGGACCTCAGTTCTTACGCTGGAATTCGCTTCTGGGTACGCGGGCACGGTTCGTTTCGCTTCCGATCGCTGCAACCGACGATCACCGACTACGATAACTATGGCGCACCCGTGCTGAAAGCATCTGCCGACTGGCAGCCTGTAACGGTATGGTTCCGCGATTTGCGACAAGACGGTTGGGGAGTTGTTTTGCCTTTCACTCAGGACGCGCTCTCAGGTTTCTTGATCGAGAACATGACAATTCTGGAGTATCCGCCCATGCCAGTTTCCGGCCTCTATGAAGGCATGATCACCCCTCTGCTTCCCTACGCGTTTCGCGGAGCGATCTGGTACCAGGGGGAGAGCAATGCGCTTAAGGCGCACCAGTACCGGAAACTTCTTCCCACGCTGATCGAGAGTTGGCGCACGTCATCGAAGAACGAGAACCTTGAGTTTCTGATCGTGCAACTGCCAAACCACGGAGCGATTCCTGACCAGCCGGGTGGATCAGCATGGGCGGAGTTGCGCGAAGCACAGTTCCTGACCGTGAAACACGTCCCGGATACGGGCCTGGCGGTGACCATCGATGTTGGTGACCCGGGCGATCTACATCCCCATCGAAAACTGGAGGTTGGACAGCGGCTGGCGCTGTGGGCACTGGGCACGATGTACAAAAAAACCATTGTGTATTCGGGTCCCCTCTTTGAGGGCATGAAAGTTGAAGGGCAGAAAACCAGGATCCACTTCACTCATGTGGGTGCAGGACTCGAGGCACGCGGTGGGGATTTGCAGGGCTTCGCCGTCGCCGGTGCGGATCGAAAGTTTCACTGGGCCGATGCTCGGATTGAAGGCGATACGGTGATCGTCTTAAGCCGAGAGGTAGCGAGTCCGGTAGCGGTCCGGTACGCATGGGCCGACAGCCCACGCTGCAACCTGTTCAACAAGGATGGGCTGCCCGCTTCGCCGTTCCGAACAGATAATTGGCCTGGAATCACCGGACAGTGAGGATTGCAGTTCTAATACCCGCGTAGGGGAACGGCTCTCGGCCGCCAAGTGAAGTGTTCGGCTGTGGTCGCGCACATCCGCACCCGATCGAATGGTCTTCAATGATGAGAAAAACTAATCTCTCTGATTCTGTTCTCCGTCTCTTGCTCGGCTGTGCCGTGCTCCTTATGCTGGCCGATGCCCAGGCCCAGGTTGCGCAGGCCAAGGGAGAAACCGATAGAGTCGTTCCAGTTGCAACCGCACAGCGATGGGAACCAGGCAGACTGGGTGCTCCTCTGCTGCGCGATCCGATGTGGGTTTATAACAACTGGTCGTCTTACGATGAATTGTCGGACCGGATCCCGCTCACCGAAGAACTCGCGATGCGGGAACTGGCCGAGATCGTGCGCTTGGGGAAACTCGGAGTGCATTTTGATTACTACATGATGGACGCGTTCTGGTTTGATCCCGATGGCGCCTATCGCCAGTGGCGCAAACCGAACTGGCCGAATGGCCCCGATCGGTGGATCTCAGAATGCCGGCGCAGCGGGATTCTGCCCGGACTCTGGTTCAGCACGAATACGCTAGTCAAGATCAACGCCGCTCAGCAGTGGCAGGACTCACTCAACAAAACGAAGGGTTCTATGTCGTTCTCTGAGGGCGGCTTCCTGCCTGACTTCATGAGCGTGCTGCAGTACTGGTACGATCGAGGCATCCGCATGTTCAAGTTTGATTTTGTCGATTTTGCTGCAGCGACTCCGGAGGCGGAGAAGACGCGAACGCCGCAGGAGATCAGCGCCCGCAATCAAGAAGCCTTTAGAAACGCATTGAAGAAGTTCCGCCAGAAACACCCCGATATTGTTCTGGAGGCGTTCAACGGATTCGGAGGCGATGTCGAGTCCACAGACGCGCCGTTTCCTTTCCAGCATCCGGTCGACTTGCGCTGGCTGGAGGCCTTCGATGCCATCTATTCGGGCGACCCGCGGCCATCGGATGTTCCCGAGATGAACTTCTGGCGCTCGGTGGATATCTACAGCGACCACATGGTGCGGCGATACGAACAGAGTTTTCTGCCGCTGGAGCGGATCGATTCGACAGGCTTCATGATCGGCAACACGGGGACTATCTACTACCGCAAGACGAACGCCTGGCAAGGGGCTTTGCTGCTGATGGTGGCGCGCGGCGGCTGGATCAATACGGTCCACGGGAACCTTGAATTTCTCGACGACGAGCAGGCGCGGTGGTTCGCAAAAGTGCAGTCGATGTATGCGCCCCTGCAAGCCATGGGGCGAACGAAAACGTTTGGCGGAATCCCGGGCGAGGTTCAGCCCTATGGATTTGGTTCGTTCGGTGCTGGCGGCACGATATATACCGTCATCAATCCAGCCCAAAGCGTCGAACAAGTCGAGATGCCGCTCCTGTCGAGGGAACAAGGAAATGATGCGAACGGGCGTGTGCTGTTTCGCGATGCCGGATTCAATCCTGTGCTGAAGGGCAACAACATTACACTGGGTCCCGGGCAAATGGCGGCGGTTGGATTCGGCCAGTATGAGGATCCGAAGTACGATCTTGGAATCCAGAACGACGTGCGTATACCACTTTCCATCAGCCCCGTGGCGGCGCAGTTCCAATCACGCGGCAATAATGCGATCGAGGCGACGGTGGAGGTTCCCGCGGAGGGCGATCTCAGGATCATTCTGCTGCAGCGCGGGGAGGACGGACACATGGTTCGAAGCTGGCCCGGTGGTCCGCCCAACGGTACGTCCGTAGGCAAAGTTCTTGTGCTGAAAGCGACCCAGGCCGGAAAGGATATTCCGATCGAAATCACCTACGACAAGATGATCTGGAGCGGACTTTCATGGGCGGTCGGTGAAATCCGGCGCGGCGCTCTGCAAGCAGGGCAACCGCTCACTATCCGCTGTTCCTCGGCGGAGAAAGAACCGGTCGTGCTGGAAGGCAAAGTCTATGTGGTGAAGTACTAGTACCGCGACCGCGTCGTAGTATCACACGCAGCCGATGCTCTTGGCCAAGCGCCGTGAATGTAGCACCGCCGTCCCGGCGGCTGTCCGGCGGGCGTCCACGCCCGGCAGAACGAGGCAGAGATTCGGAAGCATGGCATGAAGCTTATTTCTGCCGTTCCCGCCTTACTGATGATGGCGGTGCTTGGGCCGCTGTTTCCCGTCGTTGCGCAAGGTGACCACACCCCCAACACCATCGCAATTGACGCGACCAAGCCGGCAGGCACTCCGCCCGCACCGCTTCCACGCATGGGTGGAACATCGCGAAGCGGCCACGAAATCGGCGTGAACAGCCAGTATCTGACACTCGACGGCAAGCCGTGGCTGCCCGTGATGGGGGAGTTTCACTACTCGCGCTACCCCGAGCAGTACTGGGAAGAAGAGCTGTTGAAGATGAAAGCGGGCGGAGTTCAGATTGTTTCCACCTATGTGTTCTGGATCCATCAGCAAGAGATCGAAGGCGAGTTCGACTGGACCAGACAGCGCAACCTCCGCGACTTCGTTGAACTTTGCGCCAAACGCGGGCTCTACGTTTTTCTCCGCATCGGGCCGTACGCTCACGGCGAGGTGCGCAATGGCGGTCTGCCGGATTGGCTCGTGGCCCACGGCGTCACGCGCAAGAATAATCCGCAGTATCTGTCTTATGTGCGCCGATATTTCGCGCAGATCGGACAGCAGGTGAAGGGGTTCTTCTGGAAAGACGGAGGCCCCATCATTGGAGTCCAGCTCGAGAATGAATATTCGCAGCGTGGCCCTGATGCCGGAGCAGCTCACATTTCCGAACTGAAGAAGATCGCGCGCGAGTCCGGTCTCGACGCGCCGATTTACACCGTCACCGGGTGGGACAATCCAGATTTCCCCGCCGGTGAAGTCATCCCTGTATTCGGCGGCTATGCCGATGACTTCTGGGAGAGCACCCTCACCGAGCTGCCGCCCAGCGGGTATTACCTATTTGAAGCGAAGCGCGACCTCGGTGACGTGGGTGCTGGTACCACACCACAGGAGACGTCCTCGCAGCAGTATCCCTTCTTTATGGCCGAAGCAGGCGGCGGAATGCAAGTCGCCTACCATCGCCGGCCAGTGATCACAGGAGATGACGTGGCCGCCATGACCCTGACACGCCTGCGCTCGGGCGCGAATTTGTATGGCTACTACATGTATCAAGGCGGTGCGAACCCCGCGGGGAAGCGGACTAGCCTGCAGGAATCGGTCGAGACCGATCATGTCTACGACCTGCCCGAGATCTCCTATGATTTCCAGGCTCCTCTCGGTGAGTTCGGACAAATGAATCCCGCCTTCCGGGCGACCAAGGTGTTTCATCTGTTCCTAAATGATTTCGGGAGCTACCTGGCGCCGATGGTCCCGGTGCTTCCGCAGCTTGTACCGGCCACCGCCGCCGACCAATCGACCGTACGGCTGGCCGCGCGAATCCGGGGGAGTAGTGGTTTTATCTTCCTGAACAACTATCAGAGGAACTACTCGTTGCCGGATCACCCGGACGTGCGGGTCCAACTCGCTTTGCCAGGGGAAACACTCTTGCTGCCGCGAAGGCCGCTGGACATTCCTTCGAGCGCCTATGTTATTTGGCCGGTGAACCTTGACCTCAATGGAGTTCTCCTCAAGTACGCAACCGCTCAGCTCCTGACCAAGATTAGTCACCACGACGAGGAATATTACTTCTTCTTTGCGCAGCCCGGCATTCGACCGGAGTTTTCTTTCGACGAGAACTCGGTTGCGTCCCTTCGCGCCGGGAAAGCGACGATTTCGCACGCTGGTGGGCGGATCTTCGTGGGGGAGATGGCACCCGGCCCGGGCGTTGCGCTGAGCGTCCGGTCAAAGAGCAGCGGGAAAATGACCCACATCATCTTGTTGAGCAAGACCGAGGCGCAGGATGTTTGGAAGGTCTCGATTGCAGGACAAGAACGCATAGTTCTCTCGCCGGCGGATGTTTTCTTTGCGGAAGACAACTTGTACCTGAGGGCGCGCAATGTAGAAAAACTGCGATTTTCTGTTTTCCCTTTTTTAAGCAGCGGGCCCGTGGCCAGCGTTCCGCTCCGGCAAATCGGGTTGGAGGGTGTTTTCGCCGCCTACTTCGCCAAAATGCATTCGAAGAAAATCGATATCCTATGGCAGAAAATCCGCGAGGCCGATGCTGCCGCGCCAGCAAGAATGGGTAAATACAACGCTATCGCTCCCAAGGACGCGGACTTCGAACACGCAGGCGTCTGGAAAATTGCGTTGGCGAACAACGCGGCCGCTGGACTGAGTGACGTTTTCTTGCGGATTGACTACACAGGCGATGTTGCGCGTCTCTACTCGGGCCGACGGCTCCTGGCCGATGATTTCTACAAGGGAACGCTGTGGGAAATTGGGCTGAAGCGGTTCGCGCCGGAGGCGTTTGGCGAGGCGATGAGCCTCAAAATCATGCCGCTGCGCAAAGACGCGCCGATTTATATTCCTGCGAGCCTGCGGCCGCCGTTCCCACCCAGTGGAGAGACCTCGAAAGTTTCAGGGATCACCGGCGTCCCGGAGTATGAAGTCCGAGTGTCATTACGATGAGGAACCGCTTTGGCCAGATCGTGCTCCGGAATATGAGTGACCATCGGCCGCTTCAAGATTCAGCAGGCATGCCGTTCATGACGGTCAGTTCGCAACGATTCACGCCGAACCAGTAAGGAATCTCGCGGTAGTCTTCTGCGTCGAAAACGGCGAGGTCCGCATCTTTCCCCGGCTCGACGCTGCCTTTGCGGTCTGCTAGGCGCAGTGCCCAGGCTCCATTGATCGTGGCGGCCGTGATTGCTTCGGCGGGAGTCATTTTCATGTGCGTACACGCCAGCGACATCGCCATCGGCATGCTGAGCGTCGGCGAAGATCCCGGGTTATAGTCGGTCGCCAGCGCCACCGCTGCGCCCGACTCGATAAATCGTCGCGCCTCCGGATACCGGTTCAAGCCCAGAAAATAATTCGCACCCGGGACGAACGTTGCTACGGTACCGCTGGCGGCCAGCAGAGGAAGGTCGGCGTCATGAACGTGGTCCATGTGATCGAGGGACGCCGGGTTGAATCGCAAGAAAGGTTGCAGGCGAGTTTCGGTGAGTTGCCCCATGTGAGCGCGAACCGCGAGCCCGTGCTCCTCAGCAGCTTGAAAAATCTTCGCCGTCTCTTCTCCACTAAAAGCCCCGCGATCGCAAAAGACATCGACGAACCGCGCCAGGTTGCCTCTTGCAACCGCCGGAATCATCTCCTCGCACACGAGCTTGACGTATTCCTGGGATCGCTCGCGGTACTCAGGCGGAACAACATGCGCTCCGAGAAAGGTAGGCACAACGGTGCCCGGCCACCGCCGCGCCGCGGCGCGAATCACTGCAAGTGCCTTCAGTTCCGATTCAAGGTTCAGACCGTATCCCGACTTGGCTTCAACCGTCGTCGTCCCATGGCGAGCCATGTCCTGCAAGGCCGCTGCGACCATCTCCGTTAACGCGGCCTTGCTTGCTTTGCGCACACCCTCGATACTCGATCGAATACCGCCACCCGCCTCAGCAATCTCTTCGTAGTTCGCGCCGGCAATGCGCTTCTCAAAGTCCAGCAGCCGCGGGTGCGTGAAGACAGGATGCGTATGCGAATCAACGAACCCCGGCAGCACCACGTGGCCACGGCAGTCGATTTCAGTGACTCGTTTTCGATTTTTCTTCAGCCAGGGATCGCGCAGGGCGTCTTTCGTGCGGCCGACGGAGACAATCATCCCGCCGAGACAAAGGATGGCGGCGTTCGCAATGATTCCAAGTTCAGAAAGGGAGGACCCGCGCCGGGGGCCAATACTGGATCCGCGCAACGTGACAAGCTGGCCGATGTTCACCAGCAACAACGGCTTTGATCTCACCGAATCACCATAACAGGATTGTGACCCCGACCCTACGCGAAGCCGAAGGGAGGAATCCGCAGTCTTTTGACGAGCTGCGCTCGGCTTGGACGGGCGAGGGCGCCCGTCCCCACACAACCTCTCTAACGACGGCTCATGGGCACCTTCACGCCGCTCTTCTCTGCGAATTCCTTCGCCTCGTCGTACCCCGCGTCCACGTGCCGGATCACGCCCATCCCCGGATCCGTCGTCAGCACGCGCTCAATCCTCTTGGCCATCATGTCAGTACCGTCGGCAACTGTGACTTGCCCCGCGTGCAGCGAGTAGCCAATCCCCACTCCGCCGCCGTTGTGAATCGACACCCACGACGCGCCCGCCGCCGTATTCACCAGCGCATTCAGCAGCGGCCAATCGGCGACGGCGTCGGTGCCGTCTTTCATGCTCTCCGTCTCGCGGAATGGCGAAGCGACCGAACCGCAATCGAGATGATCGCGCCCAATCACGATGGGCGCCTTGATCTTGCCCTTCTTGACCAGATCGTTGATCGCGAGGCCGAACTGTGCGCGCTCGCCGTAGCCGAGCCAGCAGATGCGCGCCGGCAGTCCTTGGAACTTGATGCGCTTCTTCGCCAGCTCAATCCAGCGCCGCAGGCTGAGGTTTGCGGGGAAGAGTTCGAGCACGAGATCGTCTGTGATTGCGATATCCGATGCCTCGCCTGACAAGGCCGCCCAGCGGAACGGCCCGCGCCCCTCGCAAAACAGCGGACGAATGTACGCCGGCACAAATCCCGGAAAATCGTAAGCGTTCTTGACACCACGCTGAAAGGCAAACGTCCGGATGTTGTTGCCATAGTCGAACGTGACCGAGCCCATCTTCTGCAGACGCAGCATGCCCTCGACATGCCGCGCCATCGCATCGAGCGACCGCTCCTGATACGCGTGCGGATCGCGCGCGCGCAATTCCAGCGCCGCTTCGAACGTCATGCCGTTCGGCACGTACCCATTCAGCGGATCGTGCGCCGAAGTCTGGTCCGTCAAAATGTCCGGCACCACGCCGCGCTTGGCCAGTTCCGGAATAATGTCGGCGCAATTGCCCACCAGCCCGACCGAAACGTTCTCTTTCTTGCGCACCGCGTTCTTAAGAATCCGCAGCGCCTCGTCGAGCGTCGTGACGAGAAAATCGCAGTACCCCGTCTTCAGCCGCTTCTTGATCCGCTCCGGGTCGACATCAATCCCAAGAAACGCCGCGCCATTCATCGTCGCCGCCAGCGGCTGCGCGCCACCCATCCCGCCCATGCCGCCCGAGACGATCAGTTTCCCGCTCAGGTCGCCACCAAAATGCTTCGCGCCCGCCGCCGCAAACGTCTCGTACGTCCCCTGCACAATCCCCTGCGACCCGATGTAAATCCACGACCCCGCCGTCATCTGTCCGTACATCATCAGCCCGGCGCGCTCAAGTTCGTTGAACTTCTCCCAGTTGGAAAAATGCCCAACCAGGTTCGAGTTGGCAATCAGCACGCGAGGAGCGTGTTCGTGCGTCTTGAACACGCCGACCGGCTTGCCCGACTGCACCAGCAACGTCTCGTCGTTCTCAAGATTCTTCAGCGAGTGAACGATGGCGTGATAGCAATCCCAGTTGCGCGCGGCCTTGCCCGTGCCGCCATACACGACGAGGTCCTGCGGGCGCTCGGCCACTTCCTCGTCGAGATTGTTCATGAGCATGCGCATGGCCGCTTCCTGCTGCCAACCTTTGCAGGAGAGGGTGGTGCCGCGCGGTGCGCGGATGCGGGAGTAGGCAGATGTCGGTGTTTCAGTTTCGACGGGCATCGCTATATCATACTTAACATTCGCGAAAATGAATTACCGAGTGATGCTGATCGCGTTTCCGAACAGCCAACGATTGACATCGCCAAATATCTGGTCGCATTCGGCTTCACCGCCGCAGTAGGCGGGCTCACGTGCAATGGTCACCAGCGCGGACTGGCTCAAAATACCGTTTAGAAAAGTCTGAGCAGTGTAGCCCCTTGTAGTGGGGGCGATCGATGGACTACTAAATTGACGCTCGTACACTGCCTGAGGCCATGGAAAAGTGCAGTCAAGATACCCCGCATGAACGGCGAAGTAATCCAAATCAATGCTAAACGCCAGGTGTCGATCTGCTCTTGTGAAGTTTGGTGGATCCCAAGCCAGGATGTCCCACAAGGGTTGATACGAGCTTCTGTAGTGAGCATCTGATAGACGACCTTGCCATGCCAGTGCATCTCCAATGTGAGAGATCACCCAGAATTGATGTTGTTGGTCGGCCCGATCGGTGTATATGGTGTCCTTTTCTCGCGTCTCAACACCAAACGCCACGGTATGTCGTATCGACCCAATCTCCATCCCAGCTTTCACCCAGTCACCATCATCTGGCCGAAGGTGCTTGTCACAGAGAACTATGGCGTCAGCGATTGATCCTGTTCGTCTGCATTGCGCGATTGCCGCGAGGCCATCTTCAGAATCCAATGCGATGGAAGGGTTGCCATCGGAGTGATAGTCAAGCATCACAAGGTCGCAGGGCCTGGGCAGAATCTTATTTTCTTGTGCCCAGGCAAGAATAACCAATACCCATCGGTGGTCATTGTGTAGCAATGCCGTTGTGGCGAGGCCCGAAAGCGGGCGAAGTTGGTCACGTGCGACTAGGTATTCGAGAGCTTGGAGGTCGCTTTCGCTCATGATTCTACTCCCACTCAATCGTTCCGGGCGGCTTCGACGTGATGTCGTACACCACCCGGTTGACCCCGCGCACCTCATTCACGATGCGGTTCGAAATCGTCTTCAGCACTTCATACGGCAGCGGCACCCAGTCGGCCGTCATCCCGTCTTCGGAATGCACGGCGCGGATCGCACACGTATAAGCGTAGGTTCGCTGGTCGCCCATCACGCCGACCGACATCACGGGCAGCAGCACCGCAAACGACTGCCAGATTTTCTGATAGAGCCCGGCCTTCTTGATCTCGCCGACCACAATGTCGTCGCACTCGCGCAGCAAGTCAGCGCGTTCTTTGGTTACCTCACCCAAAATCCTTACGGCCAACCCCGGCCCGGGGAATGGTTGCCGCTGCAGGATATCTTCGGGCATGCCTAAGTCGCGGCCGATGCGGCGCACTTCGTCTTTGAACAGGTCTTTGAGCGGCTCGATCAGCTTGAGCTTCATCTTTTCTGGAAGCCCGCCCACGTTGTGATGCGACTTGATGACCTCGGACGGGCCGCGTACCGAGCGTGACTCGATCACGTCGGGATAGAGAGTGCCTTGCACGAGCCAGAAGTCTTCCAGTTCCAGCCGGCGGCCCTCAGCGGCTAAAGCCGCGTCAGGGCGGGTCCGTGTCGGCACGGCTGAAGCCGTGCCCTTCCACGAACCTTTTTCTGAGGCGTTCGCGATAAGTTTGCGTGCTTCGTCTTCGAAGACCTCGATGAACTCTTTGCCGATGATCTTGCGCTTCGTTTCCGGATCGGTGACGCCCGCCAGCTTGTTCATGAATCGGTCGGTCGCGTCCACGGCCACGAGGTGAAGCCCTAGCTTGTCGCGCAGGTTCTGCTGCACTTTTTCGAATTCGTTCTTGCGCAGCACTCCGTTGTTGACGAACACGCAGGTCAGCCGCGACCCTTCGGCTCCGCTCAAGGCAGGCTTGCCGCGGTCGTCGCGGAGAGCCCGATCCACCAGCACCGCGGCGACGGAAGAATCCACGCCGCCCGAAAGCGCGCAGATTGCCCGCCCGCTCCCGACTTGCCGCTTCACCTGTGCGACCGTTGCATCAATGAAGTGTTGCCCGGTCCAGTTCGGCGCTGCCCCACAGATGTTTAAGGCAAAGTTCCGCAGAATGTCCGAGCCCAGCGGCGTATGGTGCACCTCGGGATGAAACTGCACCGCCCACATCTTCCGCTCGGCGTTCTCAATCGCCGCAATCGCATTCGGAGTCTTCGCGGTTAGCCGGAACCCCGGCGGCAATTCCTCTGCCGAGTCGCCATGCGACATCCACACGGCCAGCAACTTCGGCAGTCCCTGAAACAGCTGCGAATCGCTAACTTGCAGTTCTACCCTCGCCTGGCCGTACTCACGTTTCTCCGCCGGACGCACCTTGCCGCCCAGGGCGTACACCATGAACTGCAATCCGTAGCAGATGCCGAGCACGGGCACGCCGAGGTCAAACACTTTCTTGTCGGCATGCGGCGCACCCTTGTCGTACACGGATGACGGCCCGCCCGACAGCACAATCCCCACGGGCGAGTAGCTGCGGATTTCGTCCAGGCTGGCGTTGAACGGCAAGACGACAGAAAAGACTTTGTTTTCGCGGATGCGGCGCGCAATCAGCTGCGAATACTGCGCCCCGAAGTCGAGGACAACGATGGATTGGGTTTCCACGGATGAGTTTCTCAGATTGAACGCTGAGTTGCAAACTGGCTAACCAGCTTCGAGCTACGAGCCACGAGCTGCGAGCAACCAAAGTCTTCTGTCTCTGAGGGGTTTGCTCGAAGCTCGAAGCTCGCAGCCCGTGGCTCGCAGTTCCGTTATCGAACTACAATATTCACCAGCTTCTTCGGTACCACGATGACCTTTACAACCTGTTTCCCCGCGATTGCCGTCTTCACTTTCTCGTCGGACAGCGCCGCTTGCTGCACCTGATCATCGGTGGACGCTGCGGGCACCACGACCTTGCTGCGCAGCTTCCCATTGATCTGCACCGGAATCTCGATCTCGTCTTCCGCCGCCAACGCCGCATCGTATTTCGGCCACGACGCCTTCAGCAGACTACCCTTCTCGCCAATCATCTCCCACAGTTCATGCGCGAGATACGGAGCCATCGGCGCCAGCAACAGCACAATGCCCCGCTGTACTTCTGCAATCAACGACACTGGAACTTGCGCAGCCGCAATCGCTTCTTCCGCTCCATAGACCTCGTTCAGCAGTTCCATGATCGCGGCGATGCAGGTGTTGAAGTGCCAGCGTCCCTGAAAATCGTCGCTGACGCGCTTAATGGTCTGGTGCAGTTTGCGCTGAATCGCGCGTGCCTCGGCCGATAACTCCGCCGGAACAGGCTTGCGCCACTCCGGATGCTCCGGCTTCGCATTGCGCACGAAGAACCGGTACACGCGCCCGAGGAACCGCTGGATCCCTTCGATCCCCGTATCCTGCCAGTCCAGATCGCGGTCCGGAGGCGCCGCAAACAGGCTGTAGAGCCGCGCGGCATCGGCTCCGTAGCGCGCCACCATCTCGTCCGGCGACACCACGTTCCCCAGGTTCTTCGACATCTTTGCGCCGTCCTTGATCACCATGCCCTGCGTGAACAGGCGTTGCGCGGGTTCGTCGTTTTTCACCAGCCCCATGTCGCGCATGAACTTTGTCCAGAAGCGCGAATAAATCAGGTGGAGGATCGCGTGTTCCACGCCGCCAATGTACTGATCGATCGGAAACCAGTAGGCAATCTTCTTCGTCTCGAACGGCGCCTTGTCGTTGTGCGCGTCGGCATAGCGGTAGAAGTACCACGACGAATCCACGAACGTATCCATCGTGTCCGTCTCGCGCCGTGCTGGACCTCCGCACTTCGGACACGTGGTATTCAGGAACTCCGGCACATTGAGCAGCGGGGAGCCGCCCGTGAGCGTGATGTTCACCTTGTCCGGCAAAATCACCGGCAGATCTTTTTCCGCCACCGGCACCACGCCATCCTTTTCGCAGTACACCATCGGGATCGGCGTGCCCCAATAGCGCTGCCGCGAGATGCCCCAATCCTTCAGCCGGAACGTAACCGTCGCCTTGCCAAACTTCTTTTCTTCAGCGAGTGCGGACATCTTCTCGATCGCTTCCTCGCAGCGCAATCCGCTGAACTCGCCCGAGTTGACCAGAATCCCGTCCATGGTGGTGAAGGGCAGCGTTGGTTCGGCCACCGTTTCTTCCGGATCGCTGCTCGCCGGCAAAATCACCAGCCGGATCTCCAGGTTGTACTTCTTGGCGAACTCGTAGTCGCGTTCATCATGCGCCGGCACGCTCATGATCGCGCCCGTACCGTAGTCCATCAGGATGTAATTCGCTACCCACACCGGCACCGCTTCGCCGTTATACGGATTCTTCGCGTAGCGGCCCGTAAACACTCCATGCTTCTCGATTTCGCCAATGTCTCCCGCTTCTTTTGCCCGGCGCTGTTCGGCAATCAACTCTTCCACCTGATTGCGCAGTTTCGCGTCGCGCGCAATCATGTCCGAGACGATCGGATGCTCCGGCGCCAGCTGTACCGAGGTCGCGCCATAGATCGTGTCGACCCGCGTTGTGAACACCGTGATCGTCGACCCTGCCGGCCCCACGGTCCCGCCCAAATCGAAATCCACCAGCGTGCCTTCGCTGCGCCCGATCCAGTTCTGCTGCATGATGCGGACTTTTTCCGGCCACCCCGGCAGCTTTTCCAACCCGCTCAGCAACTCATCCGCGTACTTCGTGGTCCGCAGAAACCACTGTTCCAGTTCGCGCTGCACAACCGGCGTGTCTTCGTGCCGCCAGCAGTTTCCTCCCACCACCTGCTCATTCGCCAGGACGGTTGCGCACTGCGGACACCAGTTGACCTTGCTCTTCTTCCGATACGCTAATCCCTGTTCATACAACTTCAGGAAGAACCACTGGTTCCAGCGGTAGTACTCGGGCAGGCACGTTGTAACTTCGGTTGACCAGTCATAGGCGAACCCAAGGCGCTTCATCTGCACCTTCATGGCCGCGATGTTTTGCAGGGTCCACTCGCGCGGCGGCGTATTGTTCTTGATGGCAGCATTCTCCGCCGGCAGGCCGAACGAATCCCACCCCATGGGATGCAGCACGTTGTATCCGTTCATCCACATGTAGCGCGCCAGGGCGTCTCCGATGGCGTAATTGCGCACGTGCCCCATGTGCAGCGCGCCGGAAGGATAGGGCAGCATCTCCAATACGTAATACTTTGGCTTGGTCGAGTTCGGCTCAGCGGCATAGAGCGAAGGATCGCTTTGCCAGCGCTCGGCCCATTTCTGCTCGATGCGCTGCGCGTCGTAGCGGTCGTCGCGGGTGGCGGTTACGGATTTGTCTTCCTGTGGCATAGAAGGATTCACGATAGCAGAGATAAACCTTTATTTTACAATGCGACAGAACCAGCTCAGGAATTACCGTTCTACTCCTCCGCCTTTTCTTCTTCCGAGGGAGCCAGGAAGTACCTTTGAATGGCAGGACCAGAGCGGTAGAACCATTGCACGGCGAAAAAGAGCGCCACCATCCGAAGCAGAAGAAATGTCAGGGAGATGCGCTCAGAGTCACGCCAGTATGCTGTGCTCAACCCGTTTTCATGATGCGAGAGAGAAAATAGGTGAGATGGAAGATAGGTTAAGTCGCTCAAGAACCAAAACAACATATAGATGGCCAAGGCCCGACTGACGATGGTAACCGCTTCTTTAGTGGACATAAGGCCCTCCCTAATCTGCAATTAAACACTGGACGCCGATAGCCCACAAAATCCCGGGCGCAGGAACCAATGAGCTTTCTTGCTTGCTTTTTTCTCGCGCGCCAACGATAAATGCAGGCACGGTATGAGCAAGCCTTGGTGCGTCCTTTCCTCTCTTACTGTCCTGCTGGCGGGGTTACTGGCCGGCCGCGCACAGACTTCACCGCCTGCCAGTCCTGCCAGGAACGATTACTCCCAAGAGGCCGCTGTTATTGAGGAGATGTCAACCAAGATTGCCGTCGACAACGACGGCAATTTTACCCGTGCGCAAACCAGCCGCGTACGCGTGCAAACCGACGCCGGCGTGAAACAGTGGGGACTATTGAGCTTCCCTTATCAGTCCGCAACCCAGATTGTAGAAATCGATTATGTGCGGGTCCACAAGGCCGACGGCAGCACCCTGGTTACGCCGCCCGACAACGTACAGGATCTGGATTCGGAAATTACACGTAATGCTCCCTTCTATAGCGACCTCCGGGAAAAACATGTCGCGGTTAAGGGATTGAGCGACGGCGACATTCTGGAGTATGAGGCGCACTGGCGCAGTACCAAATCACTGATTCCAGGACAGTTCTGGTTTCAGTACAGTTTTCACCACGAGGGCATCGTGCTGGCCGAGCGCTTGGAAATCAAGGTACCCCAGGAGAGGGCGGTCAAAGTGAAGGGACCGCAAGCCACACAGAGCGTCCGCACCGAGGCGGGTTTCCGCATTTACGCCTGGACCTACTCCAAGCTGCAAGGCGCCAAGGAGCCTGAAAACGACGAAAAGAAGGTAGTCGAGGCAGCGCTCGGTCGACTTCCCCCACCCGACGTGCAAATCAGCAGCTTCCAAAGCTGGGAAGAGGTGGGCCGCTGGTACTGGAATCTGCAGAAAGACCGGATCGAACCTACCGCCTCCATCCGCGCCAAAGCAGCAGAACTTACCAAGGGCATGACGGATGATGCCGCCAAGATGCACGCCGTCTACAGCTTCGTGAGCACACAGTACCGCTATATAGGAATCGCGTTCGGCATCGGACGATATCAGCCACACGCCGCCGATGATGTCCTCACCAACAACTACGGCGACTGCAAGGACAAACACACACTGTTGGCCTCCCTACTCCAGGCTTCTGGGATTACGCTCTACCCGGCCCTCATCACTGCCAGCTTCAAACTCGATCCCGAGGTTCCGTCGCCGGGACAATTCGACCACATCATTGGCTATCTCCCCCAGGGCAAAGATGCCGTCTGGCTCGACACTACTCCCGAGGTCGCGCCCCTTGGCTATCTGGTCACACCTCTGCGCGACAAACAGGCATTGGTTATGTCGGGAGAGAAGTCGATACAGTTCGTGACCACGCCCGCCGATCCCCCTTTCCCCAACACTCAAGCCTTCAAAATCGATGGCAAGCTCAGCGACGACGGCACGCTTGAAGCCAAAGTTGAGGATACGGCTCGAGGCGATGCCGAGGTCATGCTGCGGGCGGCGTTCCGCCGAGTACCGCAACCCCAGTGGAAGGACTTGGTGCAGCTGATTTCCTACCAACTAGGCTTCGCGGGGGACGTCAGCGACGTCAATGCGAGCCTACCCGAAGTGATCACCGATACTTTCCACTTTTCCTATTCCTACAACCGCAAGGACTATCCCACTTGGAAGAGCGATCGACAATTTACGGTTCCCGGACTGCCCTTCTATATGCCGCCCATCAAAGATGACGCCAAGTATCCTGTCTGGCTGGGCTCTCCGCTGGAGACAGTATCAGATTCCAAAGTGGAGCTTCCCCATGGTTACAAACCGCAAGTGCCCTCAAATGTGGATCTGAAGTACGACTTCGCCGAATACCACGCATCCTATTCCCAGGATCAGGGTGCGCTCATTGCGAAACGCCGGTTGCTGATTAGGCTGCACGAAGTTAGGGTCGCTGAGTTTGATGACTACAGGAACTTCCTAAAGAACATGCAGAACGATGTGAACCGATATGTGCAGACATCGTTCATCAGCGCTGAGGACCTCGGCGCGAAGGGTAATGACGCTATAAAAGCCGGAAACTACAGCTTGGCGATCGATCTCCTGAAGCGTGCAGTTGAGGAGGATCCCAAGCACAAATGGGCCTGGAATGATCTTGGGCTGGCTTACTTCGGCGCTATGCAAGACGATCTTGCGGTCGGGGCGTACCAGAAACAGATTGAGATCGACCCTCACCATCCGTACGCCTCTAACAATTTGGGACGAGTTTACCTGCGGCAGCGCAAATACGACGAGGCCATAAAGTGGTTCAGGAAGCAAATTGAGATCAACCCACAGGACAAGTACACACATGACAACCTAGGCATTGCGTACCTAGCGCAGCACAAGTATCAGGAGGCGGTTCCGGAGCTGGAGCAGGCGGCGGCTTTGACGCCCGATAACCTCGGAGCCCAAATGCGGCTCGGTATAGCGTACTTAAAGGCTGGGCGAGTCGAGAAAGGTACGGCCACTCTGGAGAAAGTTGTCGAAGCCCGACCGGGCCCAGAGATCTGGAACGACGTCGGCTACGAACTTGCCGACGCCAACGTTAGCCTCGCTAAAGCTTTGGAATATGCACAACGCGCGGTCGATGCGCAGGAAAGGGAATCGCATGAAGCAAACCTCTCCAATCTCCTTCCAAAAGACCTTGAATGCACCCAGAAGATTGGCATGTCCTGGGACACCCTGGGATGGGTTCATTTTCGTCTCGGCCATCTCGATCTGGCGGAAAGCTACCTCCACGCAGCGTGGTTGCTGTCGCAAGGGGGGGTGGAGGCCGATCATCTCGGACAAGTCTACGAGCAACAAAAGAAGGCCGAGAAAGCCATCCACATGTATCGCCTGGCCCTGTCCACGCCCGAGTCGCATGGGGGCTCATGGGACGAAACCCGCCATCGTCTAGAACACTTGACGGGCACGAAGGAACCTCCGGTGCCCGACTTGCTTCGGGGTGATCCGGAGGTCAGTGAATTGAGCGAGTTGCGCAGCGTCAAGCTCAAACGCCTTGCTCCCGGGTCGGCGTCGGCGGAGTTCTTTCTGCTTTTCAGCCCGGGTCCGAAGGTCGAGGGTGTGAGGTTTATCAGCGGGTCAGAAGAACTCAAGTCCGCTGGCCAGATGCTATCGGAGGCTAATTTCCAGGTTTCCTTCCCCGAAGGCAGTTCGGCGCGCCTCGTGCGCCGTACGATTCTGACATGTTCGAGTGTCTCAGGATGCGAGGCGGTCCTCTCGACTCCGAACAACGTCCAGTCTGTGAAGTAATGGGTCAAGCAATCCGCCCACAGTCCGGCGTGTCCTGAGACGTCAGGCATCGATAAGATCTGCTTTTCATACCCGCGGCCCCTTTTGTCTACCGTTTGCCCCGTTCCACAACGGACGCTACACTTAAGACTTCGAGGTCCCCACATGCTCGTCGTCATGCAGGCGCAGGCCACCGAAGACCAGGTCCGCGCGGTCTGCCAGAAGATCGAATCGCTCGGATATCGCGCCCACTCCATGCCCGGCGCGCAACGCACTGCTATCGGCATTACTGGCAATAAAGGGGAAGTGGACCCCGGTGCGCTCGAGGAAATGCCGGGTGTGCAGGAAGTCATCCAGGTTTCGAAGCCTTACAAGCTGGTCAGCCGTGACACGAAGCCCGACAACACGGTAATCAAGTTTCCCGGCTCACCCGTCACCATCGGCGGTGCGGACCTTGCCATCATTGCCGGTCCTTGCGCCATCGAGAACCGCAACCAGGCCTTCACCGTCGCCGAACGCGTCGCCCGCGCGGGGGCCCAATTCTTCCGCGGAGGTGCGTATAAACCGCGCACCTCTCCCTATTCTTTCCAGGGGCTCGGCGAAGAAGGACTTCAGATCATGGCCGAAGTCCGCGACCGCGTTGGCCTGCTGATCGTCACCGAGGCGGTCGACTACGAATCGCTTGACCTGGTCGACAAGTATGCCGACGTCATCCAAATCGGGGCGCGCAACATGCAAAATTTCTCGCTGCTCAAGCGCGCCGGACGCGCCCGCAGGCCCGTGCTGCTGAAGCGCGGCATCTCGGCCACTCTCGAAGAGTTTCTGATGGCCGCCGAATACGTCATGAGCGAAGGCAACTACAACGTGGTGCTGTGCGAGCGCGGCGTACGCACGTTCGCCGACCACACTCGCAACACGCTCGACCTCAGCGTGGTGCCTGCCGTGCAACGGCTCAGCCATCTGCCGATCGTCGTGGATCCCAGCCATGGTACCGGCAAACGCAACAAGGTGACGCCGCTCTCCCGCGCCGCGGTCGCGGTCGGAGCTGATGGCCTGATCGTCGAAGTCCACCACGATCCCGACCACGCGCTCTCCGACGGCATGCAGTCGCTCTATCCCGACCAGTTCGACGCCCTCATGGCTCAAGTGAAGCAAATCGCGGCTGTGCTGGGAAGGACCATCGAGCGCGCGCATGAACCAATCGCTGCGACAACCAAATAGTTATATCTCTGGACTAGGGGGAACACACAATGCGCACAGTTGTCTTGCTCCGCCTGGCACTTATGTTCGGAATGGCTATTGCCCAGACCCAGACTCAATCGATACCAAACTCACCGACTAGCACCGCAACCCCTTCAAATGAGGCTTCGGCCGAGCGCATATACAGTCGTAAAGATGGCAAAATCAAACCACCAAGAGTCACTTACTCTCCCGACCCAGAATATCCGAGGGAAGCGAGCCAACGTTTTAAGGATGAGAAGGTTGTTCTCTTCATTGTGGTGGGCAGTGATGGCGTACCGCGCGACATCAAGGTAGCGCGGCCCCTGGCACCAAACGTGGATCAGCCAGCGATAGAAGCTGTGAAAAAATGGAAATTCCGACAGCGACCCTAGACGGCAAGGCTGTCGCAGTTCGGATTAACATCGAACTCCCAGTCAAACCCTAGGGATAATCGTCATCTCTGATAATCTCTTGCCTTCAGCGAGGCCAATGCGTCCTTGAGAAAATTCCTTCTACTCGCAGTCGTGCTTCCGCTCCTGGCTGCGGCCGGATGGTACTACTTCCACGAGCGCACTCTGCCCCCCTACGGTCCGCTCTACCGCGAGTACGCTTACGTCACCAATGGCAAGAGCAACACCGTCTCCGTCATCGACCTGCTCACGTTCCGCCCCGTGCGCACGCTGCCAGTCGGCGTCGAGCCTACTGGAATCGATGCCAATCCGAAGAAGAATGAGATCTACGTCGTCAACACCGGCTCCTCGAACGTTAGCGTGATCGACGCCGAGCAGAACAAGGTCGTCGCCACCATCGGCGTGCACGGCCGTCCTTACTTCATCGACGTTTCCCCCGACGGCCGCCGCGCCTACGTGGCCAACTCCGGTTCCGCGAATGTCTCCGTCCTCGATCTTGATCATCGCACCGTCGTTGCCACGCTTCGTGTGGGCGGAAACCCCGGTCTGGCGCGCTTTTCGCCCGATGGCACAACCGTCGTCGTCGCCAACCGCGCCGACAGCACCGTCTCGCTGATTGACACCGCGCGCCTGGCTGTCCGCGCTGCCATCAGCGTCTGCATCAATCCCGAAGACATCGCCATCCTTCCCGATTCGTCGAAGGCGTTCATTTCCTGCTCCGGATCAGGGCAAGTCGCCAGCATCGATCTGAAGACCGACAAACTGCTTGCGCTTCTCGATACGGGAAAATCTCCGGTGAGTCTTGCCTTGAAACCCGATGGCGGGGAGCTGGTGGCTTTTAACTTCGACGCCGGCAGTATCTCCATCATCGAGACCACGCCCAATGAAGTGCTGGGCAGCTATGTGGTCGGGAGCCAACCCACCCGCGGCGTCATTTCGCTCGATAACTCGCGCCTCTACATTTCCAACTTCGGATCCAACAATATCGCGGTTTACGACATCGACCTCGGCAAGGTTATCGCGTATCTGCCGGTTGGGACCCATCCCGATGCGCTCGCCCTCTCGCAGAACCAGAACTATCTGCTCGTCCTCGACTCCGGGTCCGGAGACCTCGCCGTCATCCAGAAACGTATCCCGAAGAAGAAATTTGAGCCTTCGGAATATTCGCTGCTGACCATCATCCCGGTCGGCATGCAGCCCAATCAAATTGTGGTGAAGTCCTTCCGGCTGACCAAGCCCGCGCCCTAGAGACGGCAGGATAGAAGCACAAGAAAACGAATCATTCACCTGCGGTTACAAAGAAGACGGGTTTGTCGATGTGGGGGGTGTGGCGCTTCGCGCGCCGAGGCTACATCCTCGGGTAAATGGGGAACGCACCACGAGCAGACGCGTCGCATAAACGGGGGCATTCAGGTCTTTCGCTACCTTGCTGCGCGCCGTCTTCTGCTAGTGCCTCCCTGCGTCCCCCTTGCCCTTTTGTTCGGTCGCTCCCAACAGTCCCTCTGTTGGCAAAGGTGTTCCACCGTCCGCTTCGTTCCCCCAAACTAAGCGCCTGCCAACCGAGATACCTGTCGTGGCGGTGGCCTTAGGTTTCTACCACTGAGAGCAATACATTGTTGATCTTGCGGCGGAAACTTGAATGTGACGGCAGATACGCACCGCTGTGATCTCAAAGCCGAGGCCCTAAAACCTGATTTTCGGAGCGCCGCGATAGCGATCGTACTCTCCCCAAACTTTCCCGGCACCAGGACCGTGAAGACCGCCGTCTGCAGCAGCGTCGCGACCCGCCTGTCCACAGCAGCCATGGTTCGCTCAAGGCTGGGCGCTGTCAATCCGATGTCCGCGGCAGCGCTACTCGATTTCGTTGCGGCCCCGCCAGGCTGTATCCTGCTCATTGAGGTCGGGAAGACTTGCCATGAATGAGATCGCTCGGCTGTTTCAGGCTTTTCTGGGCCCGGCCATTTTCGTCTCGGCTACGGCGCTCTTGATTCTTTCGATCAATGTACGGCTGATGGGGATCGTTAGCCGCTTGCGACAATTCGTGCACGCCAAATACGACGCGACCAAGAGCGGGCGCTTGCAGGAAGCCGAAGCCTATACCGCACAGATCGCATCCATTGAAAAGCGCGCCGAGATCATCCGCCGCAGTTTTCTACTGACGCTGCTCTCCCTGGCCGGGACCATCTCCTCCTGCCTGCTGCTGGGACTCGGGCTTTACATGAAAGACGCGGCGCTGGCCGCGGTGGTCGTGTTTGTCGTGTCCCTGATTTGCCTGCTCGGCGGGACCTTGTACTACATCCGCGAGGTTATGGACGCGCTCAGTTCCGTCCAGGACGAACAGCGGGACCTACGCTTCATGGATCTAGGCAGCCCACCAGAGATCGGACATCGCGGTACTTTGTAGGGGTTGGCAACTAGACTAACTCACTTTACGGACGGTCACCTATGTTTCAAAGCGATCTGCTTCGCGGAAAACGCATCCTGATTACGGGCGGCGGTACTGGACTCGGCAAAGCTGCGGCCGGGCGATTTCTCGAACTGGGGGCGGAAGTATACATCTGCGGGCGGCGCGAGGAAGTTCTGGCGGCGACGGAGCAGGAGTTGCACGCGCGCACCGGCGGGCCGATCCGCTGGCGGCGCTGCGATGTGCGCGATGCGGCGGCGGTCGAAGAAATGATTGCCGGCATCTGGGCCGATGGGCCGCTTGACGTGCTGGTTAATAACGCCGCCGGGAATTTTCTGGCGCGGACCGAAGACCTTTCGCTGGGCGCATTCCAGTCCGTGATTGGCATCGTCCTGATGGGGTCGCTGCACACCACGCTCGCTTGCGGGCGGCGGTGGCTGGCAGCGGGACGCGGCGGGAGTGTGCTCAGCGTGACGACGACTTACACGACTACGGGGTCAGCCTATGTGGTGCCGTCGGCGGTGGCCAAGGCGGGCGTGCAAGCACTCATGCGCAGTCTGGCGGTTGAGTGGGGGAATCGCGGAATTCGCATGAATGCGATTGCCCCCGGGCCGATTCGGACCGAAGGAGCGTTTTCGCGTTTGCTGCCGCGTCCGGAGTTGGAGCAGGCGGCGAAAGAGCGCAATCCTCTGGGACGCTTTGGCACGGTGGAGGAGTTTGCGAACCTGGCTGCGTTTCTGGTGAGCGACGGTTCTGGATACATCAACGGAGAAGTGGTGACGATGGACGGCGGAGAATTTCTGCAAGGCGCCGGCGAATTCACCGCGCTCGGGCGTCAGTTGACCGAGAAGGAATGGGAAATGATGAAGCCCAAGAAGGCGTAACAACGGAGACTTGACCCCAACCCCGAAAGGGGCGGTTGAACTTGCACGACTTACGGTATCGCTAAGGCGACTGACTACTTACTACTGGTTTCTGGTAGGCCCGGCAGGAGTCGAACCTGCAACCCTCGGATTAGAAATCCGATGCTCTATCCGCTTGAGCTACGGGCCCGTGGTCCGTACCTGAAAGAACCACCGCAGAGCGTCCGTTACGCCTGCCGATTGAACCCCGCTAATCAATCGAAGCCTCCCACTATTCTAAAGCAGAGTCGCAAGTTCAGAAACTCGCGCGGCGTGGAGCCGGCACCCTCTCGACTCTCACGGCTGCTTGCCATTCATTGGCAGTGGATTACTTTTGGGAGCAGACCGGCCGCCCAATATTGGAAGAACTTTCCGAAACGGTCGGATCACGTTACACAAGTTTGAACTAGGCCTCCACATCACAGCGTTCCTAGCCCCTCGAAGACAGGATGGAAGTGGGCAGTTCAGCGCGAGACATGGCCGTCGTACCCGCACCGAGTACGAATTTCATCAATGTTCTGACCACGTCGGCGAACCTCCCAAATTAAGGAAACCTGAGGAGCATAGGATGCCTAGCTTGCGGTATTGTCATAGTGCTTTTTGTCTTCTTGTGATTGCTGTTCTGGTCGTCACCATGGCGGGTTGCGGCAGTTCGTCGCACCCGGTTGCCGTCACCATCACGCAGGGCGCAAGTGCGTCCCTGGACAATGGTCAAACCAAGAACCTGGCCGTCACCGTAGCCAACGATTCCAAGAACGCGGGAGTTGGCTGGACTTTGTCGGGACCTGGCACACTGTCAGGCGCGACCACAAGTGCCGTTACCTACAATGCGCCGGCATCCGGCGCGGCTGCGACCGCCACGGTGACCGCGACCTCTATCACCGACACGGGTACGTCTGCGGCCATCACGATCCACATCTCTCCGGTACCGACGATTGCCGATACACCGGAGCCACCCGCAGGCACCAACGGCTCGGCCTTTACCTTCACCGTGCCCGTGAGCGGGGGTACGGCGCCGCTGGCCTGGTCCGTTTCTGCAGGCGCACTTCCCTCTGGTTTGACACTGAGTCAGAGCGGGATAATCTCGGGGACGCCCAACGCAAACGCCACGCTGAGCCCGTACACGTGCACCGCTCGGGTGCAAGACGCGGCCGGTGTTGCCGCCACCTATGACTATTCGTTCACCATTAACAATCCCGCGGCTCCAGTGATCAGCACAGCCGCGCCCTCCGCGGGCACGAACGGCGCGGCGTATTCGGCATTCACATTTGTGGTAGCCAGCGGCGGGCTTGCGCCGTTTAGCTGGAGCGCAACCGGCGCACTGCCCACCGGCATGACCCTCAGCGCAGGCGGAGTGTTTTCCGGCACACCGCATGAGGTGGGATCGTTCCCGATCACGGTTTCGGTGCAGGACCATTCCAATCCGCAGCAGATCGCATCCCAGGGATTCACGATTCAAATCAACAATCCGGCCGCGCCAACCATCACCACCGCATCCTTGTCTGACGGAACCGTTGGCACAGCCTACAACCAGACGATTCAAGCGACGGCCGGTTTGTCGCCGTACAGTTGGTCCGTGAGCGCAGGCACACTGCCTGCAGGCTTGAGCCTGGGCAGTAGCACCACCAACTCCGTTACCATCACCGGCACGCCGACTGCGGCCGCATCCAGCACGTTCATGATTCAGATCACGGACGCGGCCAGCCAAACGGGCATCCAGGCATACTCGGTAACGACCAGCAATCCGCCGGCGCCATCGATTACCACGGCATCCTTGCCGAATGGGGCGGTGAACACAGCTTATAACCAGACCATTCAAGCTACGGGTGGTCTTGCGCCATATGCGTGGTCGCTGAGTGCGGGCACTTTGCCCGCCGGCCTGAACCTGGGCAGCAGCACCACCGACTCCGTTACGCTCTCCGGCACGCCAACGACCGAGCAGTCCAATGTCCAGTTCACGGTCGCGGTGACGGACTCTCTGAGCCAAACCGGTTCGCACGCCTATACGGTGGACATCGCCGCGCTACCGATTATCGTCAGCATCACCGACAAGATTTCGACGATTCAGGCGAGCGCGACTGCCGTGACGTTGCACGCTACCGTGCAAAACGATACCCAGGGGGTGACCTGGACGTTGACCGCCAACGGCAGCGACTGTTCGCCCACATGCGGCACGCTGGGCACCATCACATCGAACAGCGTGGAATACACGCCACCCACCACGGTGCCGAGCGCGCCCAATAACGCGCCCACCATCACCGCCACATCGGTGACGGACAACACAAAGACCGACGGCGACAGTTTCACCGTCACCAGCGCCGTTGTTTCTTGCACGATTCAGGGGAACGAAGCGGTCCTGAGCGGGCAATATGCATTCTCGTTCGCCGGATACAACAGCACTGGCTTCGCCGCCGTGGTGGGATCGTTCACTGTGGATGGCACCGGCCACATCACGGCTGGCGAGGTTGACATGAATGGAGCCGTCGGCCTCCATACCGTGGTCAGCATCGACACCAGCGCGAGCTCTTATTCGGTGGGGTCGGACAACCGCGGCTGTGCCGTGATTGCGACCTCGTCCGGCTCCTTCCCGATGCGCATCTCGGTCGGTGCCCTCTCCTCGAACGTTGCCACCAAGGGACGCATCATCGAGTGGGAGACGGGCTCAACCGCCTTCGTCGCTTCGGGCCAACTGCTGAAGCAGACCACGTCCGCATTCTCCACCGGCGTCACTGGGAAGTATGTATTTGGCATTACCGGCGAGGATCACTCGGGTCCTGTCGCGATGTCCTGCGTTGGCGTCATGACCGCCAGCGGTGGCAGTTTCAATTCCGGCCAGGAGGACTGCAACATCGGCGGAACGCCAGACAACCAGGCCAGCATGACCGGCACCTACACTACGTTGGACGCCAGCGGCCGCGGTACGTTGAGCATCGTGTCGAGCCACGGCACTTCGCACATCGCGAACTACATGGTGTCGAGTTCGAAACTGCTGATGCTGGGTACCGATGACCCGAGCGGCTCTCCGGTTTACAGCGGTGAGATGCGCTCGCAGAGCGGCACGTTTAACAACGCCTCGCTCAACGGCATCTCAGTCTTCTATCTGAGTGGGATCAAGGGCGACGGCGTGAACGGGAACGCTGTGATCGGGCTCTTCACCGGCAGCAATGGAAGTGCCACGATCGACATGTACGAGGATGGCGCCGGCACTACCACTCACCAAGCCTTCGCATGCAGTTACACGGTCGCATCGAATGGCCGGGTAACCCTCAGCGGAGCCGATTGTACTCCGGGGCCACCTCTATATCTGACGGCTGCACGGGCCGGCATCATGGAGACCGCCGGCGACAGCGTCACCATTGGAGCGGTTGAGGCGCAGGCGGCGGGACCCTTCAGCACTTCGTCGATTTCCGGGACGTTTTTCATGGGTACGAATCTTGTGCCCTCGCAAAGCGCGGAACCTTCGATCGGGTCGGTGACGATGAACGCAGGGACTGTCTCGGGCACCTCGGATGTCTCCTCAACCAACTATCAGAATGCCGGGCAAACGTTCACGGATAGCTATAGTATCAACTCCACGGGGTGGGTCACCATAACCGGGGACGGCACGACTCCAACGGCTCTCGTGATTTCCGGCAACAAGACGGTGAAGATCGATCCAGCTGGAAGCAGCAATCCGATCCCAATGTTGCTGATCATGGAAAAATAGTTGCGCTCAAAATCGGGCCTTGCCGCTTCGGCGGCAAGGCCGCGAGAAGCCTCTCGCGAAGAATATAGTGGAAGACACAAGAAAAAAAGCCCGCTACGAGGAACGGGCTTTTCAAGGAATCTCGGTTCTTTAGTCTTTGAGCGGGACCATGGTTTGGTCGCCCCGGCAGAACGTTGCTACCTTCAGTACGCCGCCTTCGCCCTGCGGCATAGTCATAACCGGTCCGTAGCAATACACGGCGTGGCCGTTGGCAGCGAAGTACCAGCGGCCTCCCTTGGGTTTCGCCGGTTGATGGTTAGAGACAAGGGAGGGCTGGGCTGGGGGCAACAACCTGGGGACGGGAAGGGACAGTATCAAGGCTAGGGTCAGGGCCTTCATAGTGCTTCTTTCCTGGTTCACGGCCTCCTACCAAGGCCGGGTTGCTCTGCTGCGGAGCCGTGCTTTATCGGACTGGGCTAGATCACCCGTGTCGACCGGCGCACGTCTTCCAAGTCCGCTGCCGGCTTTTCCGGAATCTCTTTCAGGGAGCGGGACGACTTGCCGGGTCGCTTTGCTTCTTTCTCGGGTCTGTTTGGCGCGACCACGGGACTTCCAGTCTCTGGCACGTTCTGTTCGGCCGCGGCAGGCGCCTTGTCTTGCGAGGAGCGCTTGGCCTCGGCATTCGCCAGCTTGCTTTTCAGGGCTGCCAGCTGAGTGCTGTCTTTCAGCATCTCGCGCAACAAGCCCCGCTGCGATTCGATCGTCCGGCCCTGCTCGAGCACCAGCATCGCCAGGATCGCGTACGACACCAGGAACAGAACGATCAGCAGCGGAAGCAGCGCCGTCCGGGATGTCTTTCGAGGAACTTCGCTCGGCGTGGTGTAAATGACGGTCAAAGTCCCCCCAAACTTGGCCCGACAGGCCAGCCAAACACGCCCTGTTCAGTGCACCTGCGAATCCATATGAGGTGCGCACTGTAAATCACTGTGGATGCGCAGCTTATACGATAAAGCAGGATTTCGGTGAAGGGGCGGGGTGCAAGCAACTGCACTTTATGAGTAACGGTCCGGCGGTTACCAGAGTGTTGTCCAAACCTGAACCCACGGCCTGACGATGCGCGCGGGACATAGAGGGTCGATTCGCTGCCGAGGTAGGGCTTGGACGAAGAACGCGAGGGCGATAACGTCTGGCCTATCCGGGTTGAGAACTGGTCTGCACTTTCGCCAGCAGGGTCAGGGGTTGCTTCACCAGGTGCTGGATCCCCACATACTGTCCCCGCACGCGCGCCCAGCGGGCCGCGTGTTGGCGAACATCCAGATGCAGAAAGCCTCCGTCGTAGACGCCAATTCCACCCCTGGTGAAGGTTGGGATCTGCAGGGCCAGTTCATACATTTCCTGCAGCGAGAGACCGAGAATTTCAACGTCGGCCGCCAAGCCTCGGGTGTGTTCGCTGTCGGTCACGCCGCCCACTTCCTGGTTGTGAGGAGGACAGCGATACCCATCGTGAATCAGCATTGGTTTGCCGGCCAGGGTGCGCAGTTGTTCCAACGCGTCAATAAGTTCCGGGTCGATGATCAGTCCGCCGCAGCAGCGGCAGGCAAACTCTGCCTTGGAAAAATGTGCGCTCAAATTACCCATTGCGGTCCCCCGCATCGGTCGGCTCTCGCCTGTAAATGATGTTGTCCCCATCCACCTATGAAACAGGAAGAAGGGCCGGCTGCGCTGTGAGCGCAATCACTCTACTTTGGGTCGGTTTCGATTACCGGACAATTCCCTGCCCTTGCGCTAACGTGGTCGTGCGAAAAGACAAAAGACAAAGGACGGGTTCTCCGCTGCGACTTTTGGACGGACCGCGCATCTCATTTCTGGAGACCACTATGACTGAGAGACTAACCGACAAGATCCAGAAGAGCGACCAGGAGTGGCAGCAGCAGTTGACACCCGAGCAATACCAGGTTGCCCGCCAGTGCGGTACCGAGCCCGCCTTCACGGGCAAGTACTGGAACCAACACGATGACGGGACATACCACTGCGTCTGCTGTGGGGCGCTGCTGTTTGGCTCGGAGACGAAGTTTGACTCCGGAACCGGATGGCCCAGCTTCTATGCCGCCGCCGATCGCCAGAACATTACTGAACACACCGCCCGCAGCTACGGGATGACCCGCACGGAAGCGCGCTGCGCCCGCTGCGACGCCCATCTGGGCCACGTCTTCCCGGATGGCCCGGGTCCGACCGGCCTGCGCTACTGCATGAACTCGGCGGCTTTGGACTTCAAGCCCAAGAAGTAAAAAACGCCGCCGGGTGGCGCGGACATTCCTGTCCGCGTATCGGCGGCGCCACACTGCATGCAGGCGCGGACAAGAGTGTCCGCGCTACACAAATCTATGCGTTGCCGGCAGTCGCCGCCAGCGCCTTCGGCGCCTCAAGTGGCTTAGGCTGGCTCTGCACCGACTGGGTCTGCGTTTTCTGATCTTTCTTTTCTGGATTGCGAACTTCAACGCCGCCCTTCAGGATGGCGCCTTCTTCCACGCTGATGCGGTGCGTGATCACATCGCCCGCCAGCACGCCCTCGCTGCGAATGTCCAGACGGTCGGCACACTCTACGTTGCCCTGAACCTTTCCCATGATGACGACTTCTTTGGCGTTGATGTTTGCCGCGACGTTTCCGTGGCGGCCGATAGTGACGCGGTTGTCGGGAAAATTGATGGTGCCTTCGATACGTCCGTCAATGAAAAGCGCTTCTGCCCCGCTGACTTCGCCTTTGATCACCAGCGAGCGTCCGATGTTGGCTTGATCCATGGGAGAAGTGGCGGGCTTGACTGGCGTGTAACTATTCGTAGGGGCCGTGGTTGGAGAGTATTTCGGTTCCGGAGACTGCAGCATGATTGTTCCTCACTTGAGTTCCGCGGCTCCAACGAGAGTTGGTCTGCGGTCGCGGTTCGATGGGCTTCAAACGGCACATCGAGAATCGCACGAAAGGACGTACTCCGACAGGTTACCGAAGGGACTGTACTACCACGGCTGGAGCCAGGTTTACGGGCCTGCAGCGTACGAGATCGCCCGCAGGCGCGGAAACACTGGCGTTTCGCAGCTGTCTAGTTCTTGAACTCGATCTTGCGCGGGGAACACAGATTCCGCGCGAGCCGCCTGGGACTAATGCCACACGATAGGACCTTCAGGCGGAGTATCTCTTGAACGCCGTTTTACCATGGCCCACTAACGCTTGCGCACCTCCAGTTGTACGGGTCGCGCGATCGAACTGACCTCGGGATCGTAGTATTCGTAGACCCGCGACTTGAATGTCCGCGCCCGGATGGGATACTTCGCCCGCAGACGGAACTTCACTGTGACGGTATCCCCCGCGGCGAACGAATCGAAGTAGAGAATGGCTTGGGTCGCCGTAAGGCTGAACTTCGACAAGTGGCCACTTTTCAGACCCGAGCTCTTCTCCTGGTACGTCTGCAAATCTTCGCTGAGCAGGTCAAAGCCGGGCGGAATGCCCAGATCCACCATCACCATGTTGGCGGTCTTGTCCATATTGTTCCTGACTGTCGCGGTTGCCGTAGCAATGTCGTCTTGCGCGAGGTGCGTGCGGTCGTATGCGACATCGATGGACAGAGGCTCACCCGCCGGCTTCTGATCCCAGGGGAGAAAGTAGGTCCCGACGACCTGGTAAGCGAGTCCGCCCTTGCCCTCGAAGCGGATCTCGACGGTGTTGGCACTTTGCGAATCGATGTCCTTGAACACGAACTGGTGGAGCAGATCGCTGTTCTCCGGTGTCAGGACGAGCTTTTCGGCTGGCTTGCCGTTGAGCAAGACCAGCAATGTGCCACGAACATCGGCCGCGCCCTTCTCGGTGGCGGTGAGCAGAGCACGCAGCGCCATGATCGTCGCCTGGGTGGTTCCCCACGTTCCGTATGCGTCTTTCTTCGAGGCGATGTAACTGAGCGCCTTGCGTGCCGTCCTCGGGGCCTCCCCCGACCGGAGCAGAGCCTGCACGGCCATTCCCGTCGTCTCCACGCTGGCACTCTCCCCGGTCGCATAGACGCTGGTCTCATCCGCGTTCCACCAAACCTGCTCGCCTTTCTCCGTGCGTACATCCAGCAGGAGTTGGATCGCTTGCCGCGTGAATTCCCGGTCTTTGCCGTAATCGGAGGCGAAGTTGGCCACCACCGCCAGGGTGTAGGCGTCCATTTTCGCGTTCATGTGTTGTTCGACGTACTGCTTGGCTCGCTCGACCGCTGTTCCCTGATATCCCGTGTTGCCGAGCGACCAGGCGATGTATGCCGTGATCCGCAGAACGTTTGAGTTGTAGCGGTTCGTGGCACCCTCATTAATGAAGGAAGTGTCGGGTTTCCAGCTGCCATCCTCCTGCTGCTGACTGGCGAGCCACTGCTGCGTTCGCAGGATGAGTTTCGGGTCCACGTCGTAGACCTTCGACATGTCGTAGAACTCCATCAGGCCGTAAGCAGTGAGAATTTTGTTTGCCGGCGCACTGCCGAACCACGAGAATCCGCCGCCGGGAACCTCAAACGTCAGCAACCGCTGATAGCCGTTCGCAATGTATCCCTCAGCTTTGGCGTGCACTTCTGGAGTGAGCTTCTTGGTGCGCTTCATGTAGTCCAGCGCCAGCACGTTGGGGTAAGTGCTCGAGGAAGTCTGCTCAAAGCAACCGCCCGGCATGCGCAGAATACTGTCCATGCCTTCGACGACCTGGCTCATGGGGCCGGGATAGAGCCGGACGAAGATCTTGCTGGCGTCTGGAATAGAGTTCGCCGGGAAGGCGACTTCGTGCTGCACCTTATTTTCCAGGCGGCCGTTGAATACCAGATTCTGCTCTCGGCCGTTGGGGATGACTTCAATCTCCCGGACCACGATGTCTGCACGATTGGCTCCGCCTTTCATGCGGGCGGAAAGCGTCAGCTTGAACTTCCCGATGCGCTTGGCTTCGAGCGTGAACTGTGAGCCTCCGACACGGGACGACTCTACCGTCACCGACTTCTCGGCAACGTCATCGACCAGCGAGAACCAGTTGTCTGCTTCGAGATGCAGGCTCACGTCTCCGGTTGAATCGGAATAGTTGTAGATACCCACAGGGATCGAAATCCGGTCGCCTTGGGTGAGCGTGACCGGCAGATCGAGATCGACAAAAAAGTCCTGAAAGACTTTCAGACTCGAAGTGGACGTTCCCAGCGCGCCATGTTGCGTGGACGCAATCATCGCCATACGCCACGTGGTGATGGAGTCGGCCATCGGAATCACAATGCTGGCGCGCCCGTCCTTATCGGTGATGATTTCGGGATTGATGTAGAGCGCCTCGGGGAAATAGGAGCGTACGTGCGCGGACGATGCGGATACATCGCCTTCATCTTTGTCATTGCTGCGGAGCGCGCGGCTTCTGTCGTCAAGTTCCTTGGCCATCCTCACAGGCCTGGGAGCGGCCACTGCTAACTCGGCGACGTTGCGGCCGTTCATGGGCAGGTTTTCGAGCTGACCCTTGGCAATACCGCCAATGACACCGCCAACAGCCGCCCCTTGGGTCTGAACGAGTCCATTTTCCGCGGTGACTTCAACGGCTTCAGTAGCTTGGCCAACCGCCAAAGTTGTGGAGAGTGCCGCGCGGTCGCGTGCCTGAAGAGTAAGTTCTCCCGAAGCGATCTTGAACCCTGCCAAGGACACTTGGACGACGTAGTTACCAGCAGGCACACCCGACAGACTGAAATGCCCGGCGGCATTGGTGGTCGCGGTTCTCGTCTTTCCGGTGGAGACTCTTCGCAACTCGACGGTGGCACCGGGCACGACGGCGCCGGTGGGGTCGGTAACGGTTCCCACGATATCGGCTCGACCATTGAACGGTCCGCGATCGTGTTCGATGTCGATGTCAATCGCGGTCCCCGGATTCGGATGACCCACCACCCACTTCCGATGACACTGCAACAAAACCTGGAGGTCATCACTGCTATTCAACTGGCGGTCGGGGCCCGCGCTGCGCAACAGGTAATATGTTTTTGAGGAATCCCAGCGCTGCGCTTCGAACGTGAAGCTTGTGCTCCAGGCGTCGCGAAACTCCGCCCCACCGGCCTGCGCGATCTTCGCATAGATCACCGCTGGATCCCCTGCCTTCGACTTTTCCGAATAAGCATGGCTAAGGACCTTTGCCAGCTGATTCGCCTGCTTCAGAAAACGTGCCTGGTAGCGTGACGCATACACACCGTACTTGGCCATCGGCACGTCCTTACCGAATTCCGCTTCGAACTTATTCGGACTCACGATTTCCGTCGCCGAAAACAAGGCCCGCGCCGCCCGGTCGCGCTGTTCCACTTTCGACTTCTCCACCGGCTCCACGATGTCCGGCATGCCGATCGAGTGGATCTCGTAGCGCGGCTTCATCACCTCCTGCTCCAGATAGAAGAACACCTTGGCAAACCCCGGCTGCTTTTCCGCCAGAGCGAACACAGCCTCATCCACCACTTGCAGGCCGAGTGCGGCATGGATGCCCTCGCCGTGCGAGTTGGTCACTCGGAAACGAATTCTCGCCTCGCCGCCCGGCTTGTAGACGGCCGCATCGGCTACTGTTTCAATTTTCAGTTCGTCCGCTGGCTGCACGAAGATCAGGCGATGATCCCCGACCGGCCGTGCGTCCCGACCGAAGAGGTACGCGCTGAGATCCACCGTGCCCGCCATCTCCGGCGTGGCAATCAGGGAAAGCTCCGCCTCGCCGTTTTCGAGCTCCAGGTCACGGGTCAGCACCGTCTGTCCTTCTTTGACGATGTCCACGTACGCAGCCCCGCGCGTCTTGGTGGATAAAACCCTCAGTTCGATGCGATCACCGGCGCGGTACACAGCTCGTTCGGTGCGCAGAAGAACCTGATCCTCGCCCTCGCGAGTTTGCAGTAGAACGTTGCTCGAGGCGTGGTTCCCTTCTTGATCGGTGGCCTCAATCTCCAAGGTTTCACTGGCGTCGCCCGGTTTTATGCGAGTCACTGCAACACCGCCATCATCGGTGGCCACGTGTTGATCGAGATTCCCGGGCGCGTGGATGTGCAGGTCAGCCTTCGCGCGAGTTCCATCCGGATAAGAAGTGAGGACAAACACCTGGTTCTCCAGATTGGGGACCAGAGTGCCGCCTTCGGGAACCGCCGTGATCAACAGAGGTGATTCGCTGACGGTGATCGATTCATCGCGAGTTTCCGCATGACTGGCGGAATCTTTCACCGTGGCCTCAATCAGCACGCGAGCAGCGCCGTGGCTGAGAGGCCGCCCGGCAAAGTATTTTGGTAAGTGGAGATCGAATCGATAGGAACCATCCGCTTCAGTCTTTCCCTGCGCGGACGCCACCTCAACAACTTCTACGTCCATTGCCGAGGCCTTGATGCTGATTTCGGCGTTATCCACGGGCTTTCCAAAAAAGTAGTGGGCGCGCACTGTCCCGGTGACGTGATCACCAGGCTGGTAGCCGCGTTTCTGCTTCTTGTCGTTCTCGCTGAATTCCACAGCCACCTTGAACTTCGGCAGGCCATATCGTTCGACATTGAGGGCAATCTCCGCCGTATTCGTTGGTGAATCGGCATCTCCCATCAGCGCGCGCAGGTGGTAGGTGCCGAGATTTACCTCATCGGCCAGTCCAAATTCGGCTGAGGCAACTCCGAACTCATCGGTCGCGGTGGTTTTCTTGAACACCTTGTTACCGCGAGAATCTTCGAGTTCAAAAGTGAGCTTGTGGTTGGCCGCCGCCTCGTGGTCGGAACGGTCGAGCGCCAGCGCCCGCACATGGATGGTTTGACCCGGCTGGTAGATTGGTTTCTCAGCCGTAAGAAGTATGGAGACCTTGTCTTCCAACCGCACTGCCTGGGTAAACTCGGTGGAACCGATCGGAGTATCCACAACATAGCGCAGCTGGTAACTACCTACCAAGCCGGCAGGAAACCGGAACTGGGCCTCGGTTGTTCCCCGCCGATTCAACTGGCCGGTAAAAAGGAGCCGGGATTTGTCGGCGCCAGTGAGGAATTCAATGCGTACCGCGCCGCGTCCGGCAATGACTTCATTCTTCGAGTCGGTAACGATCACGCGCACCGCCGCCGAGCCGCCGTTCAGGTAAGCCTGCTGTCCCAGAATGTGAATCACGGGCGTGCGAAGTACCTGCGAGATCGACTCGGTACCCTCCAAACCCACGGTTTTGTGATCGTCATACTCGAAGCGGTAGTGAACACGATGCCAAACCAGATCGTCCAGGGGCAGCGACTTCTCCAGCTTGATTTCGTCCTGCCACCGTCCTTGTCCTTCGGCCACCTCCACGTGCCGCTCGGCGCGACCCACGACGTTGTCTTCCGGATCGAGGACTTCCATCGTCAACGGTCCGCCTCCTGAGCGAGCGGCATGGTAAGGAATGGTCAGATGCAGCACGCCATGCGAATAGGTTGCGACAGTCAGCGCACCGCCGGATGCCTGGAATGACTGCAGGCTGACAAGAGCAGCAATCGTGAGAAAAACAGAGAGAATAACAATGACGAATCTTGTTGCATTTCTGCATTGCTTAACGTTGTCCATGTTGTCTCCGTGAAGATACGAAGATACTTTGTTGATATCCCCTGCTATTCTCGTTCCACTAAGAGAACGCGCGCCGGGGCCATTCTTGCACGGAGCGAGTTAGGCGTCTTCTGTAGGTGCAGAACCCTCAGGCGTGACCAGGGCGATAGGCTTGGAAGGCTTCTGGCGGCAATCTGCATACTCGGCGAACCGTGAAGCAGAGAAATAGCGGTCCCTTTCGAGTCGTCCAAGAGTACCTATGTCCGTTTGGACACCGCGGACGCCGACATTGTTCCGGCTGACCAGAACTGATTGCTGCCCAGAGGGCAATTGAAACAGCTTTCAGGAAACGCTCAACCAATGGGGACGGTTTGGCCGGGGACTATGGGCAGGCGAAGCTCCAATGGGAGCCGGGACGCGACCGGGAGACCATCCATCTGCGCGTTGCAACCGCAATGGCCGGTACGGCTTCAAATGACGGGGAATGAAATATCTTTGCACTCCGCCGGGCGGCGAACGGCAATTCCACGTGTAGTGGTCTGACGGCCCCTGCGATGTACGGAATCCCTAAATGCAAAGCAGGTACCTGCCACCGCAGCCAGATCTCCACGGAGACCTGTCCCGGAGTGCCGGGCGGTTCAATAATCCCATGGGCTCGACGCAACCAAGACTGCCGTGCCGGTTTGATCGCAGGTGCCGCCGAAGACCGTGTAGTCCCCGCTAATTTCACCTTTGTCCTGGTTCAACGTCCCAAGGAAAGCGACGGTGCCGTTGCCAGTCTCGATTTCAAGGGCGACAGACGTACCGATGATGAAGCTGCCAGAGGGAAACGTTCCAGACGTGATTGTCCCCGAACTGAAGCAGGACGTACTGAAAGTAACTGTTCCGGTAACCCCAAAGCTACCCTCAGCACTGGCCCTGCTCTCCTGAGCCACGTCGGCTGCCACGTCGAATGTTTCTCCCCCGGAAGTCGTGAAGGTGCCGTTCAAGGTGTTTGCGATTGTAAGTATCTTGATGCCGGTGACGTTTCCCCGGTCGCCGTCGGCACATCCGCCGTTGATGGTATAAGTCCCGGTGAGTGTGTTGTCGGTGATACTGCCGGTGAAAGAAGTGACCTGTCCAGCAACAGACGTGGAGGTCAGGGAGATGTTGCTGCCAGTCAGAGTACCGGTTAGGCCCATGGTGGTTAGCCGATCAAAACAATTCGAACCGTCGACATGCACTGCGCCTCTGACCGAACTCCCGGATTGCTTGATACTGCCAGCAATCGTCACGGGCGTCCCCGAAACCGTGGACGTCGTGCTGAATTGCCAATTGCCTGCAATGTCCAGGAACAGCGGGGGCGGACCTGAAGTTCTTGCTCCTCCTCCTCCGCACCCACAGAGTAGACTGACGCCCAGAAGCAGCCACAAAAGGTCCGCCAAGTGTTTCATATAACTTTCTCCCTATATGGTGTGATCTCGACCAGATTTTTTGTCTTCATTTGCAGGCCACTAACGCGCCTAATTGCCGTCCAAGGCGCGCATCGCATGGGTCGAGACATAATCCGCCACGGCTTGGCCGAGCAGATTCGCTCGCACGCAGGAAGTCCTGAAATGAATACCCCCGAAGACACGCGCGTCAGCGATTTCCGCCACCGCTGCCGAGAAACTCGGGAACGCCCGTGTTCCCGGGCGGACATCCGAGGTAACAGTAAACGGGGTGGCGTCTCCAAACGCTGCTGCAAGAATAGAGGCTGCCGAACCGCTCACAGTCGAATGGCCCGATGGGTACTCGGGATGAGCCGGAGTGCCACTAGGGAAGAAGTCGAGCCAGGGTGTCCAAGTCGGGTCCGGATCGGTGCTGGGATTGCCATCGGTGTCGCCGGCCTGGATCGCGGTGATGGGGCGCCAGAAGACGTATCGGTACTTGCCGTCCCAACAGGCGATTGCCGCGTCGGCCATCGTCACGTCTAGTAGTGCGAATAGGTGGGCGTTCTCCGAGAGACTCAGAGACCGGTCCGACGCAATCTGCGAGGCAATCCGATTCCAGCTGAGCGGGGTGTTCCCGGCCCAAAAGAGCACCAGTTCCGACTGGTCCGCCGATCGCCCTGATCCGGTGAAGTCACCCATAACCTTGATTTCGTTGTAATCCGCAGCGTACTCGGCGCTGGTGAGAGCGAGCGGCGGCGGCAGGCGGAACTGCGATGGCCGTTGCAGTACCCACGGCGTCATCGTGGCAAACTGCGGTCCGGCACCGAAGGCGCTCGCCAGTGGTGTCGGCCGCCAGACACCCACGGCTGTGGGCGTTCCCTCAATCCCGAGGACGCCGACGAACGGCGGTGGCGGCGGCGCAAACCCATCCGTTAGGCGCCACGCCCAAATGCTATCCGCAACGGCTTGTCCCCAAGCGACCCCCGCTTTTATCGACTTCGCACTTTCCCTCGAGGCGATTGCCGCGATGGAGGCATCGCGTTTCGGGGTGAGCGACGCGATCTGCGCCGGATAGGCCTTGACGAGCATCGCACACGCGGCCTGAATAGCGGCTGCGCGTTGCGAGGCGTACCCCGGCGCGCCCGGCTTGACATGGAGCGGTTTGTAGCGTGGCTTGATCCCATTCACGGCATCGAAGACGGATGCCGATACCATCGCGACCACCCGCGATGACGCTACCGGACTGGTACCGCCGGCGAGGACGGTGTCGTTCATGATTGCGTTCCACTCCAACACCGGATCCCCTGGGGTGGCCGCTGCCGCCGACAGCGGCCAGGTGACGAGCAACGCTCCGAGCAGAAGGGTCACGCATAGGAGCCCGAAAGTCCTCTTCATTGTTCTTTCTTTTATTGTTGTCACGGATTCCTCCTAGATTCTTCACTGGCCTTCGTTCCGCAGAAAGCTTGGACCTTCCCTTGGTTCGGCAAGTTCCTAGACGAGAATCCTGCACCCCGGGCCGGCGGACCTCAATGCAACGTGGGTGACATTCAACTGAAATCTGGCTGACATCAGGTACGCCAATGATTCCTGAGGAGTTATGGAAAGACTTGGATTGCCCATTCGCAACAGCGGTGATAGACTGCGGCCCTCGTGCAGCACGGGAGGGGTCGGCTGTGCCGCGCAGGGTTTTTACGCCCACCGACTTCACGGATCGACTATCAGTGCGAGTCGCCTGTGGCCACCTCACCCGAACCCGCTCACCCGAACCCGCCACCGGTGACGCGCTTCGGCGGATTCGAACTGGACCTTCAAAGCGGAGTGCTCTTCAGGAACGGAACGAAGAACCGTCTCCAAGGCCAGCCGCTGCAACTCCTCGAACTGTTGCTCCAACAGCCTGGCCAGCTGGTCACGCGCGAGCAGGTCAGGCAACACCTCTGGCCCGACGGTACCGTGGTCGAGTTCGAACACAGCGTCAACGCCGCGGTCAAACGCTTGCGGGCAGCGCTGGATGATGACGCCGACAACCCTGCTTTTATCGAGACGATCCCTCGCCGCGGCTACCGCTTCATCGCGCGCGTTGAAAATGGCGCAGTGCCCGCACCGGCCGCCGTCGAAGAACATCTCGCACCAGTTCGCCCCTTAGGGCCAACGCCTGCACTTTGGAACAAGCGCCCCTTTGTCCTCATAGCTGGTGCTGCAGTCTTCCTCCTGATGGTTGCTTCCTGGCGCGTGTTTTCTGCCCGGCCCGGGCTGACCCAGACCGACGTCATCCTCCTGGCGAGCTTCGTTAACAAGACGGGTGATCCCATCTTCGATAGTTCTCTGGACAAAGCCCTCGAAGTCAAACTTACCGAGTCCCCCTTCTTGAGTCTCTTTCCCGAAGCAGACGTCCGCCGGATGATGGGGATGATGCGCCACGAGCCTAACGAGCGTGTGACACAGGAACTGGGTATCGAGATCTGTAAACGACAGGGACTCAAAGCCGTGGTGGTGCCGGAGATTGCTGCCTTCGGGAGCAAATACCTGATTACCCTGGAAGCGATTGACGCGCAGAACCAAAAGTCCATAGCGCGAAGGCAAGAGGAAGTGGATTCCAAGGATAAGGTGATCGCTGCCCTGGGCAGAGCAGCTTCGGGATTGCGAACGCAATTGGGCGAACGGCTGAGCTCTCTCGAGAAGTACGATGCTCCCCTGGATCTTGCGACCACAAGCTCCCTCGAGGCGTTACAGGCCTACCGAGAGGGGCAGATGCAGTTTCGTTCTGGAAAGACGCGTGAAGCCATTCCATTTTTTGAAAGGGCCGTCGAACTCGACCCACAGTTCTGTTCTGCCTACGGCATGCTCGGCCATGCCTATTTCAGTATTGGTGACGGGGAAACCGCCAAAAAGAATTTTGCTAAGGCCTTCGCGCTAAAGGATGGCCGCGTCACACAAGAAGAGAATTTTCAGATTACTGACTATTATCATTCCTATATAACGGGCAACCTGGAAAAGGAAATGGCCGTGCTGGTTTTGTACCAGCAAGCATATCCACGCAGCGTGCTCGGCAACCGATTGGGGATCGTATATGCGAGACTTGGCAAGAAGGAAGAAGCCCTGGAGAAATTCAAGTGGACAATTGAGCATTCCCCACAGCCCGCCGCTCACCACTACTCCAACGCCGCCCAAGCCTTGTTAGTCCTGGACCGTCTTGACGAGGCAAAGAAGCTGCTTGACGAATGGACGCAGAAAGGATCCCTGGCGCCATTTCAAAGAGAAATGCGCTACCGGATCGCCTGGTTCGACCACGATACCGCCACCATGGAACGGCTTGCCCGCGAGATTCCCGCCGATGATGTTCGCTGGCTCGAATTGCAGCTCCAGTTCGCATTCTTGCGCGGCGACCTCGGTAAATTCCGTTCGCTGAGCCAAACCCTGGTTGACCAGGACAGGCGGGCGAACCGGAAGGAGAACACTGCCGACGACCTTGCTTTGCATGGCCAGCTTGAAGCCTTCTTGGGAAACTCCGGTCTGGCGAGCAAGCTTTGTCATGAGGCTAGCAGGATGGATCAAGACAGTCCTTCCGAGCTCTGGCGTTGTTCCGAGGCATTCGCATATGCCGGCGAAGTGGCGCAGGCTGAAGTATTGACGGCTAAACTGGATCGAATGTTTCCTGAGGACACAGTACAACAGAAGGTCTATCTGCCGGTGATGCGCTCGAATATCGAGCGCGCGCGCGGAAACGCCGTTAAGGCCGCGGATTTGCTCGCCCCGGCCCTCCAATATCGAGGAACCCTGGACGTTAACTATCAACTTGCGCAAGCTTACCTGGCGGCAGGAGAGCCCGCCAAAGCCGCCGCAGAGTTGGAGGAACTCCTCGGCCATCGCGGCTCGGGATGGTGGCACATCTACGTTCCACTGGCGCAACTCGGTCTCGGGCGGGCCTATGCCATGCAAGGGGAGCGTGAGAAGAGCCGCAAAGCCTACGACGATTTCTTCACCACCTGGAAAGATGCGGACCCGGATATCCCGATACTCCGTCAAGCCAAGGCCGAATACAAGAAACTGACTGCAACCCCATCTGCCGCTGCTTTAGCATCAGCAATCAAGCAATAGCGCCGATTGTCTAAGGTACTCGTCCTTGATGCGATCGCAGGAAGTTGGAAGCGCGATTCTTGTCCGTGGAAGAGCTTTGTCCCTGCCAATCCCTTAGTGTGGCCGAAGAATTCGCTTTCGAACAGATCACGGGGGATGGAGGCGCAATTGCCACTTTCAGAAGTGAAGGATGATCGTAGACCTTTGGAAGGACTTCCTGATGGAAATCTTTCAAACCGCGGCGCGGGCAAGGGGGACGGGTGCAGAATGCCTATCGTCTTCGAAAGTCAAGAAGGGAAATCGCGATTTAAGACCACGCCAACATACGGTTGTAAGGATGTATCGTTGGGCGTATGCTTTGCTCTCAGCCGAGCAGGTGAGAGGAACGCGCCTTCACAAATTGGTCAGAAGTTACCCAGGCTTGTGACTCTTTCCGACTAAGCGAACGGATCGTCTAGCATATCGGCGACCCAAGTTCGAACTCCTCGGATTTCGGGCTTCATACAAAGACGTTGAGCGGCGATTAGTTATAAGAAGCCGGGGTGCTCACCGGAGGAACTATCTCGCCACGTGGGGCAAGCGACCGAGACCATACTAAGGAGGTCGTGATGCGAAAGAATTGGTCCACCGCAGGGCCTCTGGGGTCCTGCGTTTTGATTCTGATATTCACGGTGTGCCCGGTTGCCTTTCCGCAAACCGACTCGTCGTTCATCGACCTGGTACGCCGCTCTGGCTTTATTTTCCAGGGAACGGTGAAAGCTGTCGGCGAATCTACGCCGTCGATCGTTCGTGAATCCAGTACGGCCATTGTCTCGGTGGATCGCGTGCTGGAGTCACTGCCGCCGACAGGTAGCCAAACGGGGCGCGACGTCACCGTGCGGCTGCGAAAACCTGGAGATATGCGACCCGGCCAGAAGGCGACTTTCTTCACGTACGTTTACGCAGGCGGTACGTCACTCGGATTGGAAGAGGTCGGGATACTGCCGGTACAGGATCCGACGAGCCTGGAAAGTCGGATCCGCGCGGCGCGGCAGACCTTGGCGGACGAAGCGCTCAAAGCGCGGCTCCAGAGCGCTGAGCTGGTCGTAGTCGGGGTGGTCGGTGAGGCCAAACAAACCGAGGATGCGCTCAACCCCCGGAGCGAACACGATCCGCTCTGGTGGCGCGCGCCGATCAAGGTGACGTCGTTCGAGAAGGGCCGAGCGACGGGCGGTTCTGTCATGGTCAACATCGCAACCAATTTCGACTACCTGTGGGCGCTGGCGCCTAAACCGAAAGCAGGAGATACGGGGATTTTCCTTCTTCAGCCCGACCGCGAAAAGCAGTTTCACGTGTCTGGATTCTTCCTCATCGATGCACTCGATGCGCTCCCCACCAGTGAACTGGAGCGCGTCCGCCGGCTGATGAAGCAGCATCCGTAACGCCGTCAGCAAGGAGAACGCTATGCTACGCGGAACAATTCGCACAATTTCTCTCGGCGTGATCGTGATTTTGATGTTTGCCAGTTTGTCGCAGGTACGCGCCCAGGTGCGGGTCGTGAACATGATCCCGAATGACATGAGCGATGAGACGCGCCACAACAGCGAGCCGTATCTCGCCGTCAATCCGGCCAACCCACGCATTCTTGCCGCCAGTGTGTTCATGCCGACGCCGGCCGGCTCGCCGAACGGCCCGCTCCTGGTCTCTTTCGATGGTGGGTTAACCTGGGTGTGGAGAAATATCATTCCTTCCAGCCCCGGCGCATTTTTCAATACGGGAGACATCACTCTCCGATTTAACACCGCGGGCACCGCGCTTTACGCCGGCATCCTCCGGGTAGGGGGGCCGGGAGGTCTGCAAATAATCACGACCACGGACATGACGCTCAACACGGCGATGACTGCGATCAACACTCCACGGCCAACCGACCAACCGTATATCAATGCGCGGACTGTCGTAGGCGGGGTTGACTCCGGAAAGGACCGGTTGTGGGTGGGAAACAATGAGGCCGCAGCCAATCCTGCCAGTGCCACCGTGGATCAGTCTCTGGACGCAGCAATCGCGACGCCGACGTTCACGCAAATCCGGATTGATGCTGACACGCCGGTCGGGCGGGACAACTATCAGGTTCGAACGGTGTCCTCTGCCGATGGGCATGTTTACGCCGCGTTCTATCGGCGCAAAGGAAGCATTTCCGGCGGGTACAACGCCGACGTTGTGGTCGTGCGTGACGACAATTGGGGACAGACAACGCCCCCGCTCCGGAACCTCGTCGATACGCTCACGACGGTGCCTGGGGAAAACGTGGTTGCCTCGACACCGGTCTCAGACACTGGTGGCAGCAGTACCGCACTCGGAAACGACTGGTGGGGTGGCGACCTTTATCTTACGGTTGATCCGAGCGACTCTTCACGTGTGTACATTTCCTATTCCGACAGCCTGGCGGCCAGTCCGAGGACGATCCATCTGCGCCGTTCCACAACTTCCGGTCAAACCTGGGACCCTGATCTGCTGACGATTCCCAGTGCCAAGAATGCGGCAATCGCGATCAACAGCCAGGGAAAAATCGCATACTTGTACCAGCAACTGACGGGCACAAATCCTAACACGCGTTGGCAAACGCATCTTCGCCGCTCCGACACCGGTGCAGTTTGGGACGACGTAACGCTCGCTGACTTTCCTGCCGAAGGCCCGGGCGCGCCTACAGGGTCGCGGATCATCGGCGATTACCTCAACATGGTAGCGGCCGGGAAGGACTTTTACGGCGTCTTCACCTCTGACAACGATCTGGTCAATGCGGGTTTTCCGGCCGGCGTTACATGGCTGCGCAACAAAACGCCGAATGGCGCGGCGTCGCCGCATTTCCTTGGCAACGACGGAGTGACGACTGTGGCGCCGTCGATCGATCCATTCTTCTTCTTTGTCTTAGAGAGCGGACACGTTCAGGTACCGTCCGGCGTAGGCTTCGGAACCGTTTGCGCTGGAAGTATCGGCCGTGCGACGTTCAATATTTGCAATACTGGCCCAGGCAACCTGACCGTGAGTGCCATCTCCTCCTCTGATTCCAGGTTTGCTGTCACGACCCCATCCGGAGGTTTTCCGATCGTGATTGGCCCTGGCTCCTGCTTCCCGTTCGAAGTCACATTCACACCGTCTGGCGTCGGACCTCAAACAGCCACGCTGACAGTCTCAAGCGATGACCCGTTGAACCCCTCGGTTGCCGTGCAAGCGACGGCCGAGAGCGGAGCGGGTTCGCTTGGCTTATCGCCGAATCAGCGATTCCTGCCCACGGTCATCCAGCCTCTGGGGACGTGTCACAAGTCCAAGCCTTTTGTCATATCGAACACCGGCACCTGTAATTTGACGATCACCAATATTGCCGTCGGCGGCGCCAATGCAAGCGATTACTCCTTGTCAGGCCTTCCGGCATTTCCGATAATTCTCGAGCCCGGAGAAGTGGCAGGCTCGGGTGGTTTGAACGCGGTCTTCGCGCCGAACGCTGCAGCTCGAGAGCGTACCGCAAACATTTCAGTGACTTTCGTCTCCGATCCGGGCACCGGGGCGACGAGCGTTCAGACCCGCGAGCTTTGCGGTGAAGCTGTCCGGACCGGGGCCCGCGTCCTCGTGACGCAGGGAGGCGTGCCGATGACCCAGGTCCACGAGATCGAGCTCAAACGGTTTGGCGGTGAGTTTGGATTCGCCAAGGAAACAGACGAAGTGAAGGACGTAGCCCTGCAGACGGTGACCCCGACGCCGGGCACGGCGTGCGCTCCGCTCCAGTTCCATCGCGAGTACGGGTCCGTGTCCAACCCGGCGCAGTTGGTGCCCGGTGTCTACCAACTTAAGGTGGAGGCGATTATCGCTGGCCATGAAGAGCGCAAGACGATCTGGTTCAACGTGGACACTTGTGGCTTTGACGGCACGATCGTTATCGACTTCTAGAACCCTGGAGTGATCACTCTCATACAGACTCCAGTAAGGGCGCTGCCGATCGCGAGTTTGTTTCACCGAGATGCCCGTCATCCCGCTCGAGGCGCATGGTCGGGGGGAACACAGCACTTCCCAGAAGCCGACCTCTGGACAACGTCGGTCCACATCCAGACGGCAAGCGGGCCGCGTACAGCTGTTCGACCCCTGGAATGGAAGACGCGGCTGACTCCCCACGGGTGTTGCACGGCACGAGAAGCTAGCTCTTCAGCTTGAAAATCCTCTCCATCAACATCCATTTCTCACCTTGCGCAGCCTGCGGCAACGGCTGCTGAAACCTCCACATGAGATCCTCCCATTGCTGCACCTTGGGGCTCAGCCGATCGGCAGCGGCTTTGGCCTCGAACGAGAAATTCTGATTGACCTCCAAGACCATGAACATCCTCGTGCCGAGAAGATAGATTTCCATATCCATGATGCCGGAATCCCGGATGCTCCGCGTAATTTCCGGCCAGATTTTCTCATGGTGCCGTTTGTAGTCGGCGATCAACGTTGGGTCGTCTTTTAGATCCAGCGTAAGGCAAAATCGTCGGTTCATACCGAGCGTTCACTCCTATTCCCAGGGTTCGCTTAATCCTGACATCACGTTCCTACTCAGGCTCGAGGCTCGCCAAACTGGGCGATTGCTCGCTTGCGAGAACAGGCTTGTGACCCCGGAGAGCGAAGTAGAGTACATAAACTTGGCAGATCAGGGGGACCACAAAGGCTTCGCGGATGCTGCTATGGTCGGAAATAAACCCCATGATGGCGGGACATACCGCGCCGCCGATAATGGAGGCCACGAGCAACGATGATCCCAGTTTCGTATAGGGACCGAGTTCCTTGATGCTCAGGGCGAAAATGGTCGGGAACATGATCGAATGGAAAAAACCGATCATGACAACTGCCCATAACGTCGGAGTGCCGGAGCCGGATAACACGACCAACAGGCACAGCAGCGTGCACCCAGCAAAGAGCGAAAGGAATTTAGCGGGGGCAATGCGCTTCATCAGATAAGCACCACTGAATCGCCCAATCATGAAGCCCACCAGGTGCAGTTTCAGATAGAGCGCGGCTGCCTTCTGCGGCGTTCCGGGCATGCTGTGCTGGGCAAGCCTGATTACAAAACTCGCGACTCCTACCTGTGCGCCCACGTAGAAGAATTGGGCCACGACACCCTTCACAAGATGCCCATAACTGAGGATCTCGGTTAGTTCTCTGCTGGTCGATTTGGTTCGGGGCCCGGCATTCTGATCTCCAATTTCGGGAAGATGGGCAAAGTAGATCATGACCGCAACCGCCAAAAAGATTCCGGCGATCACGAGATAGGGAACCCTGACGGTGCTGACCACGGAGGAGCGGTACGCCTCGACTTTGGCGGGTGTCATCGCCGCCAGTTGTTCTCGCGAATATTCCACCGCCGAGAGAATGAATGCTGCCCCTAGAAAAGACGTCACGACGGCGCCCACGGAATTAAATGACTGCGCGAGGTTCAGGCGCCGCTCAGAACTCTCCGGCGGTCCGAGGAGGGTTACGTACGGGTTCGCCGCAACTTCGAGCACACCTTGACCGCAGGCCATCACAAACAAGGCCAACAGAAAAAATCCGTACACGCGGATGGAAGCCGCGGGAATGAACAGCAGCGCACCGGTGGCGCAGGTGAGCAGGCCAGTGAGGATGCCTTTCTTGTAACCAATCTTCTCCATCAGCCTCCCGGCGGGGAGTGCGGAGAGAAAGTATCCACCAAAGAACGCCGTTTGAATGAGCGATGATCGAAAATCCGTCAGGTCAAAGACTTTCTTGAGGTGAGGAATCAGAATGTCGTTCAGGTTCACACCCAGCGCCCAGAGGAAGAAAAGGCTGGTGACCAGCGTCAACGGAGTGACGTACTGCCGCTCGGTAATGGGAGCAGACTTTGTCATGTTTCTAGGTCAAAGCGCGGTCGAGGTGAACATATCCGCCATCCACGAAAATGTGTTGCCCGGTCGTATGAGCGGACTTGGCCGAAATCAAGAAGACGGCCGTGGCCGCGATTTCCTCGGCCGTGGTCATCCGCTTCTCCAAGGGAATCTTCGCCAAGATGGTCTGGAGCTTCTCTTCAGGATTCGGGAATGTATCGAGCCAGTGGCGATAAAGCGGCGTCATCACTTCTGCTGGGATGACCGTGTTCACGCGAATGCCATAAGGCAACAGTTCCGCGGCCCACTCTCGAGTGAGGGCCATAATCGCACCCTTCGAAGATGCGTACCCCGATGTGCTTCCTTGCCCCGTTACGGCGGTTTTCGATCCGATGTTGACGATGGTGCCTCTAGATTGCTTCAGGTGCGGCAGGGCGTAGTGGGCCATGCTGTAGTAGTGCACTAGATTGCGGTTGAGCGAGGCCGAATATTCTGACGGGCCTCCGTGTTCAAGGCCGACCTTGTCGTTCCGGCCCGCGTTGTTCACCAGCGCGTCAATGCGTCCGAAATCCTTGAGCGTTTGGTCGATGGCCTGAGCACAACTTTCGGGCGTCGAGAGATCCACCGTGATCAACCCGCAGGAAGCGCCGCTAGTCTGTAACTCAGCCTGTAACGCTTGCCCCGCTGCTGCGTCACGACCCACGATTACCGGCACCGCGCCTTCGGTGGCGCAGGCATGCACGATCGCGGCGCCGATTCCCTTTGCGCCGCCAGTGATGATGATGACCTTCCCTTTCAGTTGCAGGTCCATACCTTAACCTCGCAGATTGAAGAAGCCGCCATCGAGTGGATAATCGCTTCCGGTAATGAACGCTGCCTCGTCCGAACACAGGAACAGGGCAAGAGAGGCAACCTCGTCGGGCTCCGCCATTCTGCCGATGGGCTGTGCTTTTGAGAGCTTCTCGAACATTTCAGGCTCCCGTCCGGGATAGGTTTTTCGCAGGTAGCCATCCACAAACGGCGTGTGTACACGGGCCGGCGAAATGCAGTTACAACGGATGTTGTCGCTCAAATAGTCGCGGGCGACTGAATACGTCATGGCGATCACCGCGCCTTTGCTCATGGAGTAGGCGAAACGGTCCGGGAGACCGGCGGAACCCGCGATGGAAGCCATGTTCAGGATCACGCCCCCACCTTTGGCCTTCATGTGTCCGACACAGGCTTGCATGCAGTGATACAAACCTTTGACGTTCACGCGAACGACACGGTCAAAGTCTTCTTCCGTCGTGCTTTCAACAGTGCCGATGTGAGAAACGCCGGCGTTGTTGACAAGAATCGAGAGACGCTCTCGCTCGAAGATCTGCTGGAAGAATGCTTTCACCTGTTGTTGGTCCGTAACGTCACAGCGGTGAGCGGACGCGTTCCCGCCTGTGGAAGTGATTTGCTGGCAGGTTGCCTCGGCATCCTCGAGATTCACGTCGACAACCCGGATCGCTGCTCCATGGTCAGCGAACTTGCGCGCGATCGCGCGGCCAATTCCGCTGCCGCCACCAGTGACGACTGCCACTCTGCCGTCGAGCCTGAGTGTAGCTCGATTACTTTCTTGAGGATTCAGAGAGAAACACCTCGCTTCCAGGGAATGAAATCGTTCTGAGCATTCAGCTCGGCCTTCGTTCTCCTTTCGCCACTAGCCACCTTGATCACTAATTCCAGCACTTCCTCTCCCATCCGCTCGATCGTCGTTGCGCCCGAGATGATTCCGCCGGTGTCGATATCAATAATGTCGCTCATGCGCTGCGCCAAACTTGAGTTGGTGGAAAGCTTGATGACGGGAGCAATGGGATTTCCAGTCGGCGTGCCGAGGCCGGTGGTGAATAAGACTACGCTGGCCCCAGCTCCAACCTGCGCCGTAACGCACTCCACGTCATTGCCCGGCGTGCACTGCAAGTGCAGACCCGGTTCGGTCGAGTACTCGGGATAATCGAGGACCGCGGCCACTGGCGCCGTGCCGCCCTTCCTCGCCGCACCCGCCGACTTCATGGCGTCCGTGATGAGCCCGTCGCGGATGTTTCCGGGAGAGGGGTTCATTTCGAAACCCGATCCAACCGAATGAGCGCGCGCATTGTAATCGCGCATCAGTTGTGCGAACCGCTCGGCAGCTTGTTGATTGGCGCAACGGTTCATGAGTTCCTGCTCCACCCCGCACAACTCAGGAAACTCTGACAGGATTGTCCTCGCGCCCAAGGCAACGAGCAGGTCAGCCGCGTGCCCAATCGCTGGATTCGCGGAGATACCCGAGAAGCCGTCAGAACCTCCGCACTTCAAACCAAGGCATAGTCGAGAAAGCGGCCCTGGCGCTCGTCGTGCCTGGTTGGCTTCGGTCAACCCAAGAAATGTGTGCCGTATCGCCTCCGACAACATCGCCGATTCCGAACCGCTTTGCTGTTGCTCCAGCACGATGAGGGGCTTGTCGAATCCCGGATTGCGTTTGTCAAGTTGCTGACGCAGGATTTCGATCTGCGCGTGTTGGCAACCCAGGCTGAGTAAAGTTGCTCCCGCCACATTCGGATGGTGAATGTAGCCGGCGATCAGTCCGCAGAGATTAGTCGAATCTTCGCGAGTTCCGCCGCAACCGCCTTCGTGGAGCAGAAACTTGATTCCGTCGACATTCTCGAATAGACGCGCTCGCGCGGGATCAGCGCGCCCCCCAGACAAAACGCGGGTCTTGAGTTCTTCGGTCTTGCCGTCCCGATAGAGCTGTGCCAGTTCCGCCACTTGCTGGCGATAAGGCCGGGGCGCGCCGAAACCGAGTTCTTCTTCAAACGCCTGTTTCAGAACGCCGATGTTTCGATTTTCACAAAACACCAGCGGAACGACGAGCCAGTAGTTCCTGGTGCCCACCTGGCCGTCGGATCGGTGATACCCCAGAAACGTGCGGTCTTTCCAGCGTGAAGAGTCTGGCGTTTTCCAACGATACTGGACTGCTGGTGCATGGAAGTCGGCGGCTTGGTGCTGAGTGTTGCTGGTAGTCAGCCATTCTCCCCGGCGGATGGGTTTGACAGCTTTGCCGACCAGAACTCCATACATCACTACGTTTCCGCCGATGTCCAGGTCTTCCGTGGCGAACTTGTGCTTCGCGGGAACGTCGGAAACCAACGTGTAGCGCCCCTTCTCATGCTCGATCTGTTCGCCTTGATGCAGGTCGGTGAGCGCGATCAACACGTTGTCCCTGGAATCGAGTTGCAGGACCTTGCTTGTCATTGAATGTTGACGTTCCTCGCGAAACACTTTTGATTCCAGTAGACGCCGGAATCCTCAGTCCACCAGCCTCCAAAACCGCGCTGCGTTACCGCCCAGAATTGCCTCGTGGACTTCCTCCCCGTACTGGCTAAGGTAGTTTTTCACAAGATCGACTGTCTGTGCATACGAGGCGGCCACGGTGCACACCGGCCAGTCGGAGCCAATCATCAGACGTTTCGCCCCGAAGCATTGAAAAGCAGTGTCCAGATAGGGCGCGAAATGCTCCGGCTTCCACTGGTGCCAGTCAGCTTCCGTCACTAGTCCCGAGAGTTTGCAAGAAACGTTGGGCGACGACGCCAGTTCGCGGATCCCGCGCGCCCACGATTGAACCCCACCGCTCTTGATCGGCGGCTTGGCAAGGTGGTCCAGGACGAAGCGCTGGCGAGGAAAGTGGCGCACAAACTCGGCGGCCACAGGAAGATGCTTCGGATAAATAAGGATGTCGTAAGAGAGATCGAACTCCCGCAGCACGGCGATGCCACGAAGAAGATCCGGCTGCAAGAGGAACCGGTCATCCGGCTCGCTCTGCACAATGTGACGGATCCCGACCAGTTTCGGATTTCCGGCGAACGCTTCCAATTGTGCCCGCACTTGCGGAGATCGCAGATCCACCCACCCCACGACACCTCGAATATAAGGCGCGCTCGCGGCCAACTCCAGGAGCCAACTCGTCTCTTCCAAGGTCTGTCGTGCCTGCACCGCGACGGCTCCCTCAAAACCGCTGCCTTCGAGTTCGGCCTTCAGGTCGGCGGGGAGAAAATCGCGGCGTAGCGACGCTATCGAGTCGTCGATCCAGCCATATTCGTGAGGATCGTAAATCCAGAAGTGCTGATGAGCATCAATGCGCATGGCTTGCAAACGATTCCCATGGGACCACTTCCTGGCGCGACTCGCCGAGCCCGTCAATTCCCAGTTCCACAACGTCGCCCGCTTTCAGATACTGAGGCGGTTTCATCCCCAATCCCACTCCAGCCGGCGTACCTGTGCTGATCACGTCTCCAGGAAGCAGCGTCATGAACTCGCTGACATGCGCAACCAGTGTCGCGACGTCAAAGATCATGTTGGCGGTCGAGCTGTTCTGCCGCAGCTTGCCATTGACTTTCAGCCACATGGAAAGACCGCCGACGTTGCGAATCTCGTCGGGCGTCGCGAGAAACGGACCCAAAGGAGCAAATGTATCCGCGCTCTTGCCTTTTACCCACTGGCCTCCACGATCAAATTGAAAGCTGCGCTCGGAATAGTCGTTGTGCAAGACGTAGCCGGCAACGAAATCGAGCGCCCGCTCCCTGGAGACATAGAGAGCTTTCTTCCCGATGACCACCGCTAACTCAACTTCCCAATCCACTTTCTTGCCGTTCTTCGGAATCACGAGCGCGTCGTTGGGGCCGGCGAGCGAGGTCGTCGATTTGAAAAAGATAACGGGCTCTTTAGGCAGTTCCATCTTGCTTTCGGCGGCGTGATCGCGGAAATTGAGCCCGATGCAGACGATTTTGCTGGGTCGGCACACGGGAGATCCCAATCGGACTGAAGGCGCAATTCGGGGCGCCGAAGCAGCGTTTGCCTCCAGCCATGTGCGGAGTTGCGCCAACCCGCCGTTTCCAAAGAAGGCTTCATCGTAGTCGGAACCGAATCCGGAAACATCAATGCGCAATCCACTTTCGAGAACCACCCCCGGCTTTTCCTGTCCCCTGTTACCAAATCGAATGAGCTTCATACTTGTTAAGATCCCGCCATCAGCCCGGTAAAAGCGTCATCCAAAATTTGGGCTGTTCTGGACTACACCATCACCACCGGCAAGGTGCGGTATCGCTTGCCGGTGAGCCGTGACAAAGCGTTGACCACTGCGGGAGAGATCACGGGAACAGGGGGCTCGCCGCATCCGGATGGTTTTTCGGTACTTGGCACGATGTGGACATCGACCGCCACCGGTGCGTCGATGATGTAGGGTGGAGTATAGGCGTCGAAATTGCTCTGCTCCACATAACCGTCCTTTAGCGTAATCGCTCCCTTCGCCATCAGTTGTGACACCCCGAAGGCCACCCCTGCCTGAAACTGACTTTCGATTGTCAGCGGATTCACTGCCAGGCCGCAACCAACCGCAACCGTTACGCGGTGGATCTTGGGCCGCTTGTTCTCGATCGAGACATCGACGGCACATGCGACACCGGTACCGAATGATTCGTGACACGAGATACCGACGGCGTGCCCTTGCGGCAGCTGGTTGCGCCAGGCGGCAGACTTTTCTTCCATCAGATCGAGCGCGCCCCTCAGTTTCTTGGCGTCAGGTTTAAGCAGCTTCCGGCGATAGGCGATGGGATCCGTTTTGGCCCGGGTCGCCAACTCGTCAATCAGCGTCTCCATGACGAACGCTGTGTGCGTATGCCCGACCGAACGCCACCAGAGGACCGGCACGTTGACCACCGGATGGTGCGCGGAAACATGAAGATTGGGAATGTTGTAGTTTGTATCGGCGACCCCTTCGACCGCACTCCCATCAACGCCATTTTTGATAAAAACGGCGAAGGGTGTGCCCGCCAATAGCGACTGGCCCACGACCACGTGCCGCCACGCCGTCGGCATGCCGTCCGCGCCAATTCCGATCTCGGCGCGATGCACATGCATCGGACGATAGTAGCCTCCTTGCACGTCGTCTTCGCGAGTCCAGATGAGCTTCACTGGAATCCCCGCAAAACGCTTCGCGATCGCGGCTGCCTCACGCTGCACGTGAGAATCCGGCGTCGCTCTTCTCCCGAATCCTCCGCCCGCCATCTCCGTGTGAAACGTGACCTGCTCGGGTTTCAGACCCAAGACCGCCGCGATCGCCATCTGGTCCATTGTCTGGAGCTGAGAACCAACCCATACTTCCGCGCGATCGCCGTCAAACCGGACCGTTGTGTTCAACGGCTCCATCGGGCTGTGAGCAAGATACGGGAACTCGTATTCGGCAACGATCCGATCGGCGGCCGCGATACTATCCAGGGCCTTTTCGTTACCGCGAGTCACCGCGACGTTGCCCGGAGTGCCAGCAAGTTGCTTGTACTTTTCCCACAACTGCGAACTATCTGACCTTTCTACTGCGGATAGGTCCCAATCAATCCGTAGCCGATCGCGCGCCCGCTTTGCCGTCCAGAACTTGTCGGCGACGACTGCCACTGCAGTCCCTTTGCTGATGGTAGGGATCTCAAATACATCCGCCACTCCGGGAATGCTTCGGGACTCCTTGTCGTCGACAGATCTCGGTGATGCACCAAAGATCGGCGGGTGCGCCACCAACGCAACCTTCATTCCGGGCAGATCGAGGTCGAGACCGAATTTCAAGGAGCCGTCGCACTTGGGGCGGCTGTCGAGCCGGCGAACCTTCTTGCCGATCATCCGGAAGTCAGCCGCGTTTTTGAGTGGCGCTGTTTCGGGCACCGCCATGTGCGCCGCTGCATCCGCCAGATCGGCGTACTTTGCGGACCGCCCGCCCGGGCCGTGAACCACGCTCGCTTCGGTACGGCATTGGTCGGCCGGCACCTTCCATTGTTCCGCGGCGGCAGCAACCAGCATCGCGCGTGTCTTGGCGCCGAGTTCCCGGTACTGCTGAAACGAGTGCGCGATGGACCCAGATCCGCCGACCATCTGGATGCCGAAGAGCGGGTCTTTATAAACGTCCGCGGCGGGTGCGAGTTCCGCTGCCACCTGCGACCAATCGGCATCCATCTCGTCTGCCAAAATCATTGTCAGGGACGTCTGCACACCTTGCCCAAACTCAAGCCGGTTCACCTGGATGACAATTTTGCCGTCCGGCTTGATGTGAACGAAGGCGTCCGGCGGATAAACTTTCGGCTTGGGCTCGCCACCTTCTTGCGCCGCCAAGGGAAAATCGAGATACAGGGAAACGATCAGACCACCTGCGGCAGTCGCAGAGACGCGCAAAAAGCTTCGCCGACTAAGCAGCAGATCGTTGGCAGAGTTGCTTGCGGCTGTCATCGTCATTATGCACCTCCTTGCTGGAGCTGTTGCGAAGCGGCCTTGATCGCCTCGCGAATGCGGACATAGGTGCCACAGCGGCAGATGTTTCCGCCCATTGACTGTTCGATGTTTGTGTCAGCCGGTTTTGGCATCCTCTTGAGCAAGGCGACCGCACTCATGATCTGTCCGCTCTGACAATAGCCACACTGAACGACGTCCTCGGCAACCCAAGCGTCCTGAACCGCGCGGCCCACCGGATCCTGTCCGATGCCCTCGATGGTCACGATGGGCCGATCTCCGATCAGAGAGACAGGTACCACACAAGAGCGAGTGGCTATGCCAGCCACGTGCACCGTGCAGGCGCCGCAAGCGGCAATGCCACAACCATACTTGGTGCCGGTCAACTTCAGATCCTCGCGCAGCACCCAGAGCAGCGGAGTATCGGGATCGACCCTTACCTCCTTCGATTGACCGTTCACAGTGAGCGTGTAGGTTTCCATGACCAACCTCCGAGTTCAGGGATTCTGAGGGCAGGGCGTTCCAGCGTCGACCCAGGTTCGCGTCGCGGCTACGAATTCGTCGTGCGTTAGGGGCGGCAGCGAGCGTGCGGTACCATCGCGACTGCGACCTGGCTGAAAAGCCCACTGGACGAGTGGCTCTACCTGGTGATGTTTCAGCAGCCCCGCCGCGTCGAGATTTTGATTTTTCGAACGATCGGTGAGAGACCTGCAGATCTCGGCGCTCGACAGGATTTTGTCGTTGACGTCCTGCCACTTCATGGACAATGGGGCCAGATGCCAGTTCTCGGCGCCGGGCACGCCCGTGCTGTCCGCGTTCGCGCCCTGATGACACGTAGCGCAGTTCATGCCCGGCACACCTTTGCCTCCGGGGCCGCGGACAACGTTAAATAAATGTCGATGCCGATCATCGCCCTGTTGCGGATAGTCAGTGGCGGTATGGCAATTGATGCACCGGGGATGGGTTAATACCGAGTAGATTCGCTGCCACGCAGCCAGGCCCGCCTCCCGTGTTGCCGGGGGGCCTGCCTCTTTCCGAGAGACGCTTTGCCCTGACACGCGAGAAGGCGTGGCTGACCAGCCCGCATAGGCCGCCAGAATGATTAGGAACAACCGCAGCTTTCTGTGGGAACAGAAACGCTAGTGCTGTATCGGACGCGCCCCATATGGAGTGGCAGGCAGATTTCTGGAGACGTGCGGGGCGCGTCCGATACAGCTGTTTGAAGGAAGCCGCCGGTGAGGAAGCGTCTATGCAAATTCAATGGTGTTGATGTGATGAGGAAGACCGTAGGAATCGGTGGTAGAGCGAACCGAAGCACAAGCTGGACTGGTTCGATGGTAGTTTGCGAGCGAGAGCTCGAAGCCAGGAGCTTGGTGGATGGGCAACGAAAGCGTACGAGGCCTGTAGGTGCTGGAAGGCACCGAGCGAGCGAGATCGGAATGGGAGTTTCATGCCGCGGCTCCGGCGAGCCAGGGTGGAGAACGAAGTTGGAGCTGGGCCGCGGTAAGTCTCTCGATGACCACCATGGGGCCGCCACATTGGGGACAGCGCCAAAGCGGGCGCGGTTCCTTGGCAACCGATGCTTGTTGTTCTACCTGCGGCTGCGGTACCGCGCCGAGTAGTTGAAAGCAAAGCAGCAGGAGAGTGGCGCGGCGGCGGTTGGCAAGGAAGCCGAAGTGGCGGATGCGGACGAAGCCTTTGGGCAGCGTGTGCAACAGAAAGCGGCGCAGAAACTCATCGAGGGATAGGGTCATCAACTTGTGTTCGTTGTGGTGAGCGGAATCGCGCCAGCGAAAGGTGACTTGATCATTGGCGAAAGAGACGAGTCGGTGGTTGGAGATGGCGACGCGGTGGGTGTAGTGGCCCAAGTAACAGAGCGCATGCTCAGCGCCTCCGAAGGGGCGTTTGGAGTAGACGTGCCAGTCGTTTCGGAACAGGATTCTTATCCAGGCGGAGAAAGCTTTGGGGTGAGCGAGGGGTTTCAGGTTGCCATGGAAGCCAAGCTGGCCCTGGCGGAAGTTGCGTTTCAGGGCGGCCACAAACTTACCGCGAAAGACGCGACTGAGCACCTTGACGGGAAGAAAGAAGCGCGAGCGTGATGGAATCCAATGGGTGCGAGCGAGCGCCAATCCGCCGGCGGGCACGACACAGTGCACGTGCGGGTGATGTTCGAGTTTTTGATTCCAGGTGTGGAGCACACTGAAGAAGCCGATCTCGGCGCCGAGATGTTGGGGATCGCGAGCGACTTCGAGGAGAGTTGCGGCACTGGTCTGCAGCAAAAGATGGTACAAGAGTTTCTTATTCTGCAAGGCGAGCGGCGCCAGTTCACGAGGTAGGGTAAAGACAACATGGACGTAGCGCGTGGGGAGAAGCTCCTGACGACGCGCTTCGAGCCAACGGTTGCGGGCGTTGGCTTGACACTTCGGGCAGTGCCGATTGCGGCAGCTGTTGTAGGAGATGGCCGGACGGTACCCGCAGTCGGTGCACTCATCGAGATGCCCGCCCAAGGCGGCGGTGCGACAGCGCGCGATGGCTCGCAGCACCGTGAGGTGTTGCCAGGTGATCCACTGGCGACTGCGTTCGATGAAGATGCGTCCCGCGGCGCGAACCAGATCGGCCACCTCAAGTGGCGGCCGGTTCATCTACGGGTTCTGCGGTGACTTGTCTTTCAACTGGAGCGAGTCCAACGGACTCGCGGTGGCGTTGAGATGCCGTCGCGAGAGATGAAGATAGATCGTGGTCTCCTTCAGATCGTGATGTCCCAGGAGCAGTTGAATGGTGCGCAGGTCAGCGCCGTTTTCCAGTAAGTGCGTGGCGAAACAGTGGCGCAGCGTGTGGGGATGAACCCGATTCTGAAGTCCCGCCCGCTGGGCAGCACGTTGGCACGCATACCACACCGCTCGGGGAGTGATGGGACGGTTGGATGTGTGCCGGGATCCGCCCGGAAATAACCATTCCGTGGGTTTGCGCTTCAGGCCACGCCAGTAGTCGCGCAAGGCTTCGAGCAGCCTGGGACTGAGCATGACATCGCGGTCCTGACGACCTTTGCCACTGCGGATGTGGATCACCATGCGTCGGCTGTCGATATCGGAAATTTGCAAGCGAGCCAACTCGGCGCGCCGTGCCCCCGTGCCATAGAGCGTCATCAATACGATGCGATGAAACCGAGTCTGGGACGAGTCGATGAGGTGGGCCACTTCTTCCGGGCTCAAGATGCTGGGCAGGGGTCGCGTCTTCTTCGGATACGGTGTGTCGGCTACACTCCAAGCTTTCTTGATCGTTTGTGTGTAGAAGAACCGCAGTGCCGCGAGCCGTTGCGTCACGGTGGATGCGGCCAGCTTTCTCTCGCGGAACAAATACGCTTGGTACTCGCGGATGTGCTCCGGAGTGAGCTGATCAGGAGGGCGGTGAAAGTGACGCGCAAAATCCTCGATCGTCTGGATGTAGCAGTCGACGGTAGTCTGAGCGTAATTACGACGCTCGAGTTCTTCGAGCATCATTTTGCGAAGGTGGGTCATAGGTTAGCTCCTTATGACCCAACCTTATCCCCTCACACACACCGCTGACACCGGACACGCGAAAGCGTCTGCCGCATAGGCTTCGTTCAAACGTGGTTAAGTATTGGCCTTTCTGGACATTTGGTGTGCCTGACTTAGAACAATCCGGAGCCGTGAGATCGCCGACTGCGTCATCCGAACAGTCGGTGACCTTTATTTCTTATGCTCGGGAGGACAAAGACTTCGTTCTCCGCCTTGCCGAAGCCCTCCAACTGAAGGGGATAGAGATCCGCGGCGATTGGCAGCTCGTGCGGGGCGAAAATTATCAAGATCAGCTGCGCGATCTACAACTCAGTACGGACTCTGTCATCTTCGTGATCAGCGCTGATTCGGTTGGCTCCGGCCCTTGCCGTGCCGAACTGGATCGCGCTGCCGAGCAGAAGAAGCGAATTCTGCCAGTTGTCTGTCGCGACCTCGGTCCCCAGGAAAGTGATTTACCGGAGGCAATCCGTCTACCGCAGTGGACGCACCTCCGTCCAGAGGACGATTTTGTTGCTGGCGTGCAAGGGCTGGTTGAGGCCATCAGCACCGACTTCGACCTCATGCCGGAACATCGCCGCTTGCTGCAAAGTGCCGAGAACTGGGATCGCCATCAGCGCAGTTCCAGTTACCTGCTGCGCAAAGATGGCCTCAAACGAGCAGAGGATTGGCTGGCAAAAACCAATTTGGACCCGAACAAACTCCCTAAGCCCACCCGGCTCCAACTCGACTACATCAGCGCCAGTCGGACGGCGCGCACCCGCGGCGCTCGCATCACGGTTGTAGTGGTCAGTGTCATTGCCGTGGCGATGGCGGGGTTAGCGGTTGTTGCCTTGATCCAGCGGGGAATCGCGAAGCGGGAAGCTACAGAAGCGGTAAAGCAGAAGGGAATTGCCGAAGGGCAAACCAAAGAAGCGGACTTAGCGCGCCAGGGCGAGGAAAAACAGCGCAAGAACGCGGAGGTCGCCGCCCAGGAGGCTACCACGCAGCGTAACGAAGCCGTGCGGCAGCGCGATGAGGCTGAGCGCGAACGCCGGATTGCGGAACAGCGTCGCAGGATTACCGTTCTGAGGCAAATCGCAGCACAATCGATGCTTGTGGGTGAGCAACGCCCTGACTTGAGTCAGGTGAGTCTTTTGCTCGCCGCTGAGGCGGCCAACCGCATGATGCGCGAGAAGATACGAACGTTCGAAGTGGACGACGCTCTGCGGAGGGTTCTCGATCGGACGCCAAAGACGATTGCGCGTCTGCAGCAATGGGGCTCGATCCGTCACGCTGTCTTGCGCGATGATGGGCGTCAGATCGCCACGGCCATGCAAGAGCCGTTTGTGGTGCTCTGGGACGCCCTTAGTGGAGCAGAAACAGCGAGACTTCCTCACGTCGCTGAGATAACCGTCATGGTATTCTCGCGTGATAACAGGCACCTCCTGACAGGTTCGCGTGATGGGAAAGTCCGGCTGTGGTCGGCCGATACGGGAGCCCTGGAAAAAGTCCTTCCCCACGGTGGGACAATTACCAGTCTGGACGTCGACACCGAGTTCGTCGTAAGCGGCTCCGATAATGGAACTGCACGTTTATGGAGAGTGACATCAGATGAACTGCTTAGAGAGGTTCGTCACAGTGCGGCTGTGTTGGGCGTTGCCCTTAACCCCGCTCACGGTTTTTCTCCTTCTCCCGATGTTCTGGTGTTTGCCACTGGCGGTCAGGACGGCGCTGCCCTTTTGTGGGGACAATATAACGGTGCCCCCGCTCGACTACAGCATGACGGCCCCGTTCTCCAGCTGAAGTTCCTTTCGCCCCCGGCTTGGGGCAGAGACAGGCTTCTTCTCGCGACGCACGTCTTGCACGAAGGAACGGTCGCCTACGATTCCGAGGAGGGTACTACAGGAGTTACCGTTCCCGGTGGGCGTCAGCTTCACCTCTGGGATTTGAGTAGTCGGCAGCCTATCCCACTGGAGGAACCTATCGGCGGGCCAGGCTCGGGGAGCTCAGTCAGCACCATCCGAATGACTGTCAGCGCCGACGGCCGTTGGTTGGCCAGTAACAGCGTCTATCACGACATTGTGGTCTGGTCCGCCGACACCGGCAAGCGCGAAATCCAGTACGACGTGCGTGCCGATGCAGCCAGTCTAGGCTTCCATCCCTCAAACCGATGGCTTGCGATTGGGTTCCCGAATGGGAACATTGATCTTTGGGACCTGAAGACGCGACAATTGTTCACTCGCGTTCTGCACAGCGGCAGCGTCGATGTCCTGACTTTCAGCTCGGATGGACACTGGATGATGACCGGGACGGTCGGCGGCGCAACCATCTTGTGGTCCCTCGGTGAGGAGAAAGCAAGAACTCCAGAACAGATTCCGAAGCCGCTCTCCTTCACGCCAACAGAAATTATTGGTCAAGATTGGAGAACCCGTTATCGCTTTGATCTGAGTACCGGGCTGACTCGAACCGAGACCATAGAAACAAAGGAGCCGCCCTTCCAAGCCCACATCTTCAATGAGAAGACGATTGTGGTTACTCGCGAGCCGAAAAGAGAGGTAATTGGACGCTGGGATCACACAGAACCGATCGGTCGTGCAACCGCTACAGAAAATGGCCGTTATGTAATCGTGGATAGCGAAACGAGGCAGGGAGATTGGCTGACTGTCTATGACGTGCCATCTGGACACGTTGCCGCGCGCACCCTTTGTGGTGAGCATTGTTCCGCAGAAATCAGTCCGGACGGCAGGTGGATCGCTACTTTGACTGACGTTGACGAAGTGGAAGTCTTCCAGGCCGCAACGGGGCGCATGATCGGTAAAGAGTCTGGTTCGGACGTCACGAATCATGCATTCAGTCCTGACAGCCGGTGGCTTGTGATTTCTCGAAAATCCGGGGACACCAGTGTCTGGGGTTTGTCCCCTTGGACACGGCTGCCGCAAACTTACAAGGGAAAGGTTGCCCTTAGTCCCGACTCGCATTTACTGGCCGGCGTTACTCAAGAAGTACTGGAGATTCGAGACCTTACCAAGAACGTGCGCCTGGCCTCTTTATTCGCGGAAGGCGCCAGCGATGCGATCGTGTTCAGCCCGGACGGTAGGCTGCTGGCAAACCGCGGCGTCGGGAGCCAACTGGTGAGCGTTTGGGAAGTTAGCACGCGTTCGGAAGTTGCACGAATTCGCATCAGCGGTGAGGGCGATCTTCAGTTCAGCCCTGACGCACGTTTTCTGGCCAGCACTAGGCGTGACGATACTCGAGTTTGGCTCCTTGAACCGGCGGATTTGGTCACCGAGGCGTGCGCCCGAGCTACGAGGAACCTTACGAAAGAAGAATGGGCCCAGTACGTTGGCGATGAGCCGTATCGAGCAACATGCGTAGCCGCGCGGGCGCCTGATGAGAAGCCTGTTGTGGCGAGACCTTTCGAGTAACACTCGAATTGTAATGATGTCTATTACTGGTAAATTGAGCGCAGCGGCTAAGCGTGTACAAGCAGCTATAAGCATGTTGGATTTGTGCGGCTCGGGAAACTTGGTCCTTGAAACAACCCACCGACTTTAGGTACAAAAGCTTGTCGTCCTGGTTGGGAATTCTGCCCGGGGGGCGCAAAATTCCCTAGCGCGGTGCCCAACGGATGCCGACTCAGACTTGATTTCCTCGAAGCCCGTTTTCTGGACCGCACGCCAGGCGGCCTAACCGCCTTCAAGCTGCAGGAAGTGCACGCATCCCGACATATCCCCCAGGAACACCCTCGCGCCATCGCTCGAGATCGCACACGATTTCAACGGAGAATCCACCGCGTCGTTCAATCTATGGTCGAGGCAAAACGTGCGCTGTTTGGCAAAGGAGACAGTCACGGGATCCAAAAGGAGTGACGGGAACACGAGCGTTCGAACTCCGCGCAAGAAGGATGCGAGGCCTTTGCAAACATAAAGCGCAAGAGCTTTTCAGGCTGCATCAGCCGTCACCAACTGAACCACCTTCTGGTCAAGGGAGCGGTCTGACGACACGTTTCTCGCATGACGGTCGAGACGAGTTGGCGTCTCCCATAGAGTTGCGTCACTGCCTTGATTAATCGCCAATATTCACCACCCGGATACATAAGCGCTTTTTCCGCGTATTCGTGATACAGTTATCGGCGCGCATGGATAGCGAGTCTCGAAAGAACTTGGGGCTAGAAAAATAGCTTGTCTGTACTCGGCCCGCTCGTCGACGTTAACGTAGCGTCATTCACGTCGGTCTAGAGGCATTTCAAGAAGTTTGCTGGGGTGAGAGCCCGGCTATACCTACGTCTTCTCCCATGCGCACTTTTCTTGCGACCCTACCATTTCTTTGTGAGCCACCTTGCGTGGCCGGGTGCCTCGACTGGCTGATTCGCGTCGCCTGCATCCATGTATTTCCGACACTTTCGATAGTCTTTGTTGCCACGGTGTTCAGATACTGATTGGACTGCGCGATCCGGACTATTACTTTCTTGACCGCGTGAAAGTCCGTTGCACTGTCACAGCTACCATCGGCACTCAGAAAGGTATCCTCTGGTCCGACGAAGTTGTTGTGGAGATTCCAGACGACCTCGATCGCCCCCATAACTTCGTCGAATGGGGTCCTCACCGCGTGTACTTCGCAAACGCCGGCACCAATGACGAAACGTGGTCGCACAACCGAACCTCGAAGATTCATCGCACTGCCACAGGAGCCCGGTGCATGATGTTGCGACAGCGAGCTGAAGACACCCCGCGAAAGCGACCCAAATTTAGATATTTCGACACACTTCCCGCGGAGTGGAATCCACTCAATGAACACCGTCACTTCCTGTGCGACTTCTGCTTCTTTGGTGGCCCAGATAAGTCGACTCCCTTCTCGCCCGAGAAATGGTTTTGAGCGAGGGCTCGGCGTGCGGAATCGGCGTTCTCCGCGGTAGATGAAGTCTGAGTTACAGATCGTGCGTGTGAATTGCCGCGCGTTTGGAACGTCTTGCAGGCGTCAGTTGGTTCAATTGTTGCTAAATCGCCAATTCACTCATCGAGGCCTGATAGGTACCGAAAAGTCGGCGTACGGGTTGTGATCCCGAAAGCTAACGGGCTCTTCAATAGCAATTTTGGTGAACCCGTCGCTGGCGATTCGACGGCAACTGGGATCGCATCCCAATGAAGCTTAGTGAAGCCAGCAGAGTCCTGTCTTCGAACTGTCTTCTGGAAGTCCGGATAGATCCGATCGTGTCGCCCTGCGGTCAAAAATTGTACAATTTCGTTTTCATCTTGAACCTGTCGCCCATCGAACGTCATGTGCGCTTTGGAGCGGACGCGACTTGCTCCTCCGCTCTTGAGACGAGGACACTGCCATGCCATTTCCGCAGGACATCTCTTACGAGCCGTGGCCCCCATTTTCCTATCCCGACTTCGCGGCCACCCAGCATCTTCTGCATATGGGTTTACAGGCCGTGGGCAAGTTGAAGCTGAAAGAGCCGTTTGAACCGCAGTGGGGCGAGGTACCGCTCTGGCTCAGCAGCCAAGGATTAACAACAGGACCAATCCCCTATTCTGGGGGCGCGTATGAAGTCACGGTTGATCTGATCTCTCACCAGGTGGGGTGCGCAACCAGTTGGGGATTTTCGGGTCACTGCGACTTGGCGCCTATGTCTGTCGCCGAATTTGTGGGGCAGCTCTTTGACATCCTGGGCAAAGCCGGCATCAATGCTTCCATCAACTTGAAGCCGCAGGAAGTGCTCAACTCCATCCCATTTGACCAAGACGCACTGCCTCGTCCCTACGACCCTACACTGGTCAACGCTTGGTGGCGAATCCTCCTGAGTACGCAGCGCGTGATGCAGGTTTTCCACGGCCGCTTCAAGGGCAAGACACAGCCCATTGGCCTGATGTGGGGAACGCTTGACATCCGCGACGTGCGCTACAACGGCAAGCCCGCGTCACCCGGCGAGAAAGCCGACTACATCCGACGTAACGCCATGAACGAGGAGCTAATTGAGGTGGGATGGTGGTCGGGCAGTGCCGCTTATCCAAAGCCCGCGTTCTATTCCTTCACCTACCCGCAGCCCAAGGAAATCGAACACGCGAAGGTCAGCCCGGCCAGCTCGCGATGGGAGTCGGCCATGGGAGAGTTCCTCTTTGATTACGACGATCTGCGCAAATCGAAAGACCCTGACGGCGATCTGCTGTCGTTTTTCGAGTCAACGTATAACGCTGGTGCGGAGAGGGCAGGCTGGGACCCGCATCTCGTTGGTAGCGGCAGACCTGAGTAGCTGCGGCGCGACCCAAGAGATTTGTCCTGATAAGTCGGCGTACAGGTTGTGATCCCGAAGCGAAGAGAGCTGCCAACGAGTCCAACGAGTCGCGGTCGCGATGCGCCTGCATTGTCAACTTTCACACCACTCAAACGGATGTGGAAGCCGTGCCGGACATCGTTGCGCGCATCGGGCGCGAGGTGGATGCTGAGCTACGCCCGACGAATTCACCAGTTTCGAGGGCCGGGAGTTAGTCCCGATCGGTTCGCGACCCTCCCAACACGTGGTCAATTTCCGCCGCAACAGCGGGTGAAGCTCCAAGCCCTTAACGCGTGCCGTAGCGTTCCCGACTTTTTTTCTTGATAATCGGCGTATGGCGCTCATTGTTTTCCTGCGAGGTGTCAATGTTGGCGGGCACAGGACATTTCGCCCAAGCATCCTCGCACGGGAACTGAGTGACTATGATGTGGTGAATGTGGGTGCGGCGGGGACGTTTGTCGTTCGTAAACCTGGATCTCGAGCAAAGTTCCGTAGTGCAGTGCTCCGGAAGCTGCCATTCGAAGCGGAACTTATGCTGTGCGATGGCCGCGATCTCATCCGCCTGGAGGCGGAGAATCCATTTGCAGCTGAGCCGTCGTCCCCGGATGTTGTTCGATTCGTGAGCATCCTGTCGAAACCCGGCGGCGTCCGAGCGTCGCTTCCAGTCACGTTTCCTTCAGACGGGGAGTGGTTGGTGCGGGTGATGGCGTCGGAAGGACAATTCGTGTTTGGTCTGTACCGTCGTCACATGAAGACGATCAGCTATCTTAGCCAGATCGACAAGCTGTACGGTGTGCCGGCCACCACACGGAATTGGAACACGATAATCGCGATCGTGCGGATCTTGAAGGGCTAGGCGATGAATAAAGGACGCTGATTACACGCCAGCAGGACGGATCACGTGAAGTGATCGCAACCGTCCGCCCCAGCATTGTATGCTGACCAGAGAGCAAGAATTTCGTGAGACACACGCGCATTATCGTCACTCACTACGGCGGGCCCGATGCCCTTCGGGTGGTTGAAGAAGAGTGCCCCGAGCCAAAGGATGGTGAAGTTCGGGTGAAAGTGCGGGTTGCTGGTGTCTCCTTGCCCGACATAATGGCGCGCGAGGGCGTTCATCCCGAGACGCCTTTGGTGCCCTTCACACCAGGATGGGATCTGGTTGGCGTGGTGGATCGGCTCGGCGACGGTGTCTCGGGAATCGAACCTGGCCAGATCGTTGCCGCGATGCCAATCAGCGGTTGTGCCTCGCCATAACTCAGAACGGGCCTTTTCTGGCCAGGACGACGCCACTCATCGATGGGCAAGCGGTTTTGAGCATCAAGTCGTCACGGGTCCTGTGAAATCGTGGGAAGGATTCCGCGGGCTCAACGCTCAACTCGCAAGGTAAGGCGTGAATGCTCTACAACTTTGACGAACTCTGACTCAGACAGTTGCAGTTCGCGGCCAGACGTGACTCAGGCCGCT
>JAIQEY010000121.1 GCA_020073565.1 Terriglobia bacterium | reverse complement strand
CTATGGAAACCTTCGGAAATTACATGCGCCGACTGCGCAAGACCCGTGGACTAACCCTGAAGCAGGTGGAGACCCAGGCCAAAGTGTCCAACGCCTACATTTCCCAGATTGAGCGTGGTTTGCGGAACCCACCCCATCCCGAGATCCTGAAACGGTTGGCCAAAACCTACAACGTCGAACATCGTGAGCTTTTGGTTGCGGCTGGCTACCTGGAAGAAGACTCGGCAGAAGCCGCCAAGCGCCGAACTCTGGAGAAAGCATTTGAACATGTTCAGAGCGATCCGGCCTTTAAGCACGGGACCCGGCTCAAAGGAACTCACGTCAGCCTGGAAACGAAGCGCTTTATTGTTGAAATGTACGAGAAGTTAACCAACCGCAACTTGCTAAAGGGGGCCTAAGACCATGCAACTGCTGACAGACGGAACAAAGAACAATTCACTCCTCGGGTTTTGCCTTTCTGCCATCTCGCGCTTCCAAGACAATTGGCCCCCAGAAGAACTGGTCTTGGCGGAAGACTTCGTCACTTGGCTGGGTTTCAAGCCATTCATGACGCGAGACGCACTAAGGCAGATGTGCCAATCGAAGGGTGTCACGTTGTCGTTCGAGCCGCTTCCCGATGACGTTCGGGGTCTCAATTGTTCTTTTCAAGACAAGAAGGAGATTGTTGTCTCAAGACGGGAATTGGCACCTTTTGCTGACGCACATACCTTGTTTCATGAGTTTCGGGAAATGATTGAGCACTCCTTCATTGACCTTGGGTATGCGACCATCGGAGCAAGCGATTCGTTAGAAATACAGGCTGAGCTTTTCGCGATGTCTTGTCGGTTCAAAGCGGCAGAAACGGAACTACCAGCCTTTATTCAAAAGACTATGGGAATTGAGAAGAGATGGGAACGTTATCTCTTATATTTGCTATTGGCTATCTTCGGCGCTAGTTATTTCTTTAGTTGCATCTACATGCGCCAATTAGAAGACATCGGCTCCGAAGTTCAGCGTCAACGTTACGTACGTACGTAACGTTGAGATGTGCGAAGCCGAGATTATCCTTCGCGTGTCACAAAGCTAAGGCTGTGCTCCAAATCACTCATCCACGTGACTGAACATACAAGCAACTGATTTCTCGTTGACATCCACAGCCATTCGGACTTAAGGTCCTCGCACAATCAGCGAACGGGATTAGGCCGAGGGGGCGACGGACTCTCAGTTTCCGGCAGCCATCCCGGTTTGCTGCTTCCCCGATGTATCGAACGTTGTGCGTGAGTCGCACGGCTTGGAGCGTGCGATCACAGTGCGGACAAGTTGTCGGCGCGGGCGGCCCTAGCCTGGATTATTCGCTGAATTTGCTCGCCAAGAAAGAAAGGATGCTCTAAAAGGTAGATGAACACTGGGTTTCGTGGACCCAGCATTCCCTTTCGGAGCATCCATCACTTGATACAAAATGTTTTATCACAACTGAACTTCTCCTTCTACCGTCATCAACCCATCCGCGCCGATTTTTCTGGCGGGCAAATCACCAGCGATGCCGGACTTCTGCCCTTGCGTGCCTTCGATCAGCGCCATGGACTTACGCGAGAACTCGCTCAGCATCTCCGCGATCCCCGGCAGGGTGGTCGCATTCGGCACTCCAGTTTGTCGCTGGTGCGGCAACGGGTGTACCAGATCGTGGCCGGCTACGAGGATGCCAATGATGCCGATCGTCTCCGCCATGATCCCGCCTTCCAACTGCTCGCCGATCAGCCCCTGGGTCAACCCTTGAGTTCCCAGCCCACTCTCAGTCGCTGGGAAAACACGCCCTCGGCCCGCGAGCTCATCTGCGCTCACGATGGCGGGCTCGATGCCTTCGTACGCCTCTGCGGAAAGCAGGTTCGGCAACGCGGCGAAATCCTGCTCGATGTCGATTCCACCGACGATCCCACCTACGGACAGCAACAGCTGAGCTTCTTCAATGGAGCCTACAACCAGCACATGTATCACCCGCTCTTGATCTTCGAGCGGCATACCGGTTGTCTGCTGGCGGCCCGTCTGCGCCGTGGCACCGCCTCCAGTCATGCTCGCATCGTGCCTCTGCTCCTGCGCATCCTGCGTCGTCTGCTGCGTGAGTTTCCCGGAGTCACCATCCGGCTACGCGCCGATGCTGGTTTCGCGTTACCTCTTCTTTATAAGTTCTGCGAGTTCTTTGGCATTCACTACACCATCGGCATTCCCGCCAATGTCGTGTTTCGTCGTCGTACCGCCGCTCTGCAGCGTCGCCTGGCTCGCCGCTATCGTCGTACCCAGCTACCCCAGCGCTCCTTCACCAGCTTCCGCCATCGCGCCTGCACTTGGCCTCGACTGCGCCGCATCGTCGCCAAAGCCGAGCACTCCGCCACCGGCACCAATCTTCGCTTCCTGGTCACCAACTGCCCGGGCCGCAGTGCCCAGGTCTTTCGCTTCTACAACGAGCGCGGAGAATGCGAGAACCGGATTGAGGAGTTCAAGAACGGCTTCCGGGCCGACCGGCTCAGCTGTCATCGCTTCCTGGCCAACGCGTTTCGCTTGCTCCTGCACAGCTTCGCCTACAACTTGGTCAACCTGTTCCGCCTCCACCTGCCTCCTGCCTTACGTTCTGCCCAGATCGAAACCCTGCGCACCCAGCTGTTCAAAATCGGAGCTCGGGTTCGGCAAACCGCTCGCTGCGTGCGTATCCACCTGGCCAGCGGCTGGCCCTTCCAGTCTCTGTTTCAAACCGTGGCCCGACTCGGCGACACCAGCTAACAGCTCGTCTCGTTTCGAACTTACTCGCTCTTGGCTGTTGCGGGCGGAGCCTTGTCGCAAAATGCCTTCCCAATCGCTGCCTACCTCTCTTGCCCTTGCCCTATCCCCAACTCTGTCTCACCTCCTGCCTCTCATCCTCGATTCCAATAACTGTTCTGCTCACTTTCCAGCGCTGATGAATAATGCAGGCTAGGGAGCCATTGGAGACGCGACCAACCCCTCCTGCTCACGAACCACTCATGGCACTACTAAGTCCTTATTTTAGAATGCTATAGTGCGCAGAAGTAACCCTCGGTAACCCCACTCTTGGGGAGCCTGGTGGCACTTTGGAGACATTCACTGTCAGCCCCAGACACGGTAGTACTAGTACAGGTGGCCAATACCGGCCGGGACCTAAGTCACAATGTCAATCAATGCCCTCCGCGCCCGCTCCATGCAATGCATGCTCGTTCTGGCTCTCGTGTTGGTCCCCGGAGGTAAGGTTCTCGCGCAGGAGTCTCCCTTCTCAGCCGCGATGAAGACGACCATGGTGCAACCTGCCGCCGCTTCGCCTTTTGTTCATGCGGCGTACGTTCGGCCAACGGAATTCGGAGAGCGTCCGCACCGCTTCTTGGATCGCAAGAACGGAATCCTGTTCGCCGCAGTTGGGGCCTCGGCTGCGGCTGACTTCTGCGTGACCCGTTCCAATCTGGCCCACGGAGGCAGAGAACTCAATCCCGTGACCCGGGTGTTCTCTGGCAGCACCGCCGGCCTCGCGTTTAACTTCGCAGGCGAAACTGCAGGCTCGATCGGCATCAGCTACCTGTTCCACAAAACCGGCCACCATAAACTGGAGCGCATCACTTCGTTTGTCAACATCGGCGCTTCAGCCAGCGCGGTCGGATTTGGACTTGCCCACCGGTAAAGACTCCAACAGTTCTTGAATCGACGATCCGTGCGTCAGGCAACGGGCCTACGTGCCTCGTTTCGCTGCTGATCATTTCGATATACTTTCGGGACTGTGAAAAGAATCGCATCCGCTCTTCTCGCGACTTTCGTTTTCGTTAACCTCGGTCTCGCCGAAGAAACTTCCTTCCAGCGTGTCAAAGTGCACCGACCCAAAAGGAAGACAAACCAGGGCCATCCTGACCTTCAGCGACAACGACCAGGCGGTGGAAGTCCGCCCAGCCAAGGGCGACACGGTGACCATTCCCTACGGGCAAATCGACAAGAGCTCCTACGAGTTCACCAAGAAACATCGCGTCACACAGGGTGTGCTCATCGGAGCAGTGTCACCCGCGGCCGGGATCATCGTCTTTTTCACGAAGTCCAAGAGCCACTGGTTGGAGGTCGACTACCACGATCAGGACACGCCCAAGGTCTACGTCGTCCGTATGGACAAGCACGACCACGTGCACATCCTCGAAGCGCTGGCGAGCCACACCGGCAAAGACGCTGAGATTCTGGGCAACGCCGACAAGCGAAAGAAGTAAGCTTGAGAATTGTGAGCCGGCCTCAGAAGCGAGAAAGCGCGCGCCCACGGGAGGACGCGCGCCACTAATCCGATCGAAGCCGATTCCATCAACAACCGACTTCAGTCAAAGCCAAGAACTAGCGGCTAAGAGCCAAAAGCTTGCTCTACCGCCCGTAATACTTGGCGTTGCGCTCGGTGAACGCGGCCCACTTTTCCGGCAGATCGTCGAGCGCGAAGATGGCTGACACCGGGCAC